>NZ_CP046524.1:1007500-1607500 GCF_021497945.1 Streptococcus oralis
TTCACCTTGTCTTTCAGCTCTCTCTAAAATAGCTCCTGTTTCATCCGTCATAAAGGAGGAACCGTAGAAGTCAAGACTGGAACTTTGTCCACCATTTTCCTCGCTAGGAGTGACTTCCTCCAAACCATAACGATTGGCTGCAATGACTGGGACAATATTCGCTGCTGCGTGGCCTTGCATCGTACGTTGCCAGTGCCCACAACTGTCTGTATCCAGAATTGGCTCTGAACCGATGGCTGTTGGATAAAAGAGCAATTCAGCACCATTCAATGCAAGACAGCGCGCTGTTTCGGGGAACCATTGATCCCAACAGATACCGATACCAATCTTAGCATAGCGAGTATCCCAGACCTTGAAACCAGTGTTACCAGGCGTAAAGTAAAACTTTTCTTGATAATAATGGTCATCTGGTATGTGGGTCTTTCGATAAACACCCAGCACTTCCCCATCAGCATCAATGACGGCGATAGAGTTATACAAGACATTGCCATCTTTTTCATAGAAACTAATCGGCAGAACAACTTCTAGTTCCTTAGCAATCGATTTAAAATGTTGAATAGCTGTATTTTCTATCACCGACTGGGCATACTGGTAGTAGTCATACTGGCGTTCCTGACAGAAATAGGGACGTTCAAACAACTCTGGTAAGAGGATGATTTGTGCACCTTTGTCTGCAGCTTGACGTACTAAACGCTCCGCTGTTTGGATATTTGTTGCTACATCCTTGGCACATTGCATCTGGATTGCTGCAACTCTTACATTTCTCATCTTTTTCTCCTATTCAGGGATTTGTTGGGTGATACAGTGGATATTGCCACCACCTAAAAGAATATCTCTAGCTGGTATTCCGACAACTTTACGATCTGGGAAACAGTTGCTGAGGATATCTAGGGCCACTTGGTCGTTTACATCCTCAAACTGGGGAACCAAGACAGATTTGTTGGCAATATAAAAATTGACATAGGAAGCTGCAAGACGTTCACCTGCATAACGCTCTTCTTCCCCTTCTTCATAGATGTAGCCTGGCAAATCCTCTTCGGTTACAACTTGATGAAGCGCTGGGATTGGCAATTTATGAATAGTGAAGGGACGCCCTTTTGCATCTGTTTCCTTCTCTAAAAGAGCTAAATCAGCTACAGACATAGCATACTGGGGATCGTTTTGATCATCTGTCCAAGCTAAGACAAGTTCCGCAGGACCAACAAAGGCAGCAACATTGTCAACATGTTCATTGGTTTCGTCCTGATAAATACCGTAAGGAAGCCAAATAACTTTTTCGGCACCAAGACTCTCTAATAAGGTGTTTTCAATTTGCTCTTTAGACAGGTGGGGATTGCGTCCAGGACTTAGAAGACAACTTTCAGTCACAAGAATGGTTCCTTGACCATCACTATGTATCGCGCCGCCTTCCAGTACAAAAGGTTTGGCATCATAGACAGGCATTTCCAAGAAATCAGCAAAACGACTGGCTACTTGGTCATCATCTTCATAATCTTGGTAGAGGCCATCGACTGCACCACCCCAGGCATTGAAAGACCAATCGACGGCCAACTTTTCTCTTTTATCATTGACGAGAATAGTCGGACCCGTATCACGTGCCCAGGCATCATTTGTCGGAATTTCTAGATAAACAACCTTGTCTCCAAGATAAGATTGGGCTTCAGATAGATGGTCCTGGTCCACCAAAAGATAAACAGTTTCCCCTTCTGCTATGGTCTTTATAATTTGGCTAAATGCTCTTTTGGCAGCTTTTCCTTGAGAGGGCCATGAACCTGGTCTAGTCGGCCAGATCATGAGGGTTCCATGATGTGGTTCGTACTCTGCTGGCATACGATAGCCTAATTTTTTTGGACTGTCCATCATGATAATCTCCCTTTAAAGTCTTGATAACCGAAGGCTTTGACTAAACTGCAGTCTCCCTGCTCGTCCATAAGATAGAGACTTGGCAAGCCAATACCGTTAAAAGTATTATTTTTGACAAAGGAGTAAATAGCCATGTCTTCAAAGTAAAGTCTGTCTCCAATCTCAACTGGATTTTCAAAACTATAGTCGCCAATCACATCGCCTGTTAGACAAGTATTGGAAGAAAGTCTATAGGTATGGGCTTTTTCCTGAGCCTCAAATCCATTTCTCAAAGGTGGACGATAGGGCATCTCAAGTACATCTGGCATATGGCAGGTCGCGGAGGCATCTAAAACCAAGATCTCCATACCGTTTTCTACAATATCCAATACTTCAGTTGCTAGATAACCCGCATTGAGCGCAATAGCTTCACCCGGCTCGATGTAGACTTCAAGATCGTAAGTTTCTCGGATACGCTTGATTTCAGAAATCAGCAAATCGATATCATAGTCTTCTCTTGTAATGTGGTGGCCACCGCCCATATTGAGCCATTTAACCTCATGTAAATAAGGACCAAACTGCGCTTCTACAGCTTTCAAAGTTGTCTCTAAATCATCTGCCCCTTGCTCACAAAGAGTATGAAAATGAAGGCCGTCTACCAAGTCCAGCAAATCACTCGGTATCTTGTCTAGGGTAACTCCAAAACGGGAGCCAGGTGCACAAGGATCGTAGAGCGCGTGGTCACCCTGCGTTGAACATTGAGGATTGATGCGCAAACCGACACTGATACCAGCCTCACGACAACGAGCACCATGTTTATGCAACTGTCTCTCAGAGTTAAAAACAATATGGTCCGTTATCTCCAGCAATTCCTCCAAGTCCGTATCCTTGAAAGCTGGCGCAAAGACATGAACTTCCCCCGGAAATTCTTCTCTAGCGAGCTTAGCTTCATAGAGACCACTAGCCGTCGTACCAGAGAGATACTGGCTGATCAAGGGATAGGTTTTGTAGAGTGAATAAGCCTTCTGGGCAAGCAAAACCTTGCAACCGCCCTCTTCTTGTACATATTGTAGAATGCGGCAGTTGGCTTCTAACTTTGCCAAGTCAATGACGTAAGCTGGTGTTGGTACCTGTTCTAGCTTCATTAGTCCACCATTTGTGGATTTTCAACCACAACCCAAGGCAATCCGTACTCATTCAAAGCTTCCATGAATGGATCTGGATCCAATTCTTCAAGGTTATATACTCCAGGTTGTTTCCAAGTTCCATTCATCACTAATTTGGTCCCAATCATGGCTGGAACGCCTGTCGTGTAAGAAATTGCTTGTGAACCAACTTCTGCATAACATTCCTGATGGTCGCAAACATTGTAGATATAGATAGTCTTTTCAACGCCGTCTTTGATACCTGTAAAGATACAACCGATATTGGTTTTACCAACTGTGCGTGGACCAAGGCTGGCTGGATCTGGAAGCAAGGCTTTCAAAAATTGGATTGGCACAATTTCTTGACCGTTAAAGTTAATGGTATCCGTACGAAGGAGTCCGACATTTTCCAAGCATTTCATGTGCGTTAGATAAGATTGCCCAAAGGTCATAAAGAAACGAATGCGTTTAACACCTGGAATGTTTTTCGCCAATGATTCAATTTCTTCATGGTGAAGGAGATACATGTCTTTCTGTCCAACTTGAGGGAAATCATACTCACGTTTGATAGACATGGCTTCGACTTCGACCCATTTTCCATCTTCCCAGTAAGAACCTGGCGCAGAAACCTCGCGGAGATTGATTTCTGGATTAAAATTCGTCGCAAATGGATAACCGTGATCTCCACCATTACAGTCTAAAATGTCGATATAGTGGATTTCATCAAAATAGTGTTTCAAAGCATAAGCTGAAAAGACACTGGTCACACCTGGGTCAAAACCAGAACCAAGAAGAGCTGTCAAGCCTGCTTCTTTGAATTTCTCCTGATAAGCCCACTGCCATGAGTAGTCAAAGTAAGCTGTAAAACCTAGTTCCTTGCAACGTTTTTCATAAATGGCGCGCCATTCAGGGTCTTCTGTATTCTCAGCCTCATAGTTGGCAGTATCTATATAGTGGACACCTGTCGCCAAACAAGCATCCATGATAGTTAAGTCTTGGTATGGCAGAGCTACGTTCAAAACGGCTTCTGGTTTGTAGCTTTCAATCAAAGCAATCACTTCTTCTACCTTATCAGCATCAAGAGCAGCTGTTTCAATCTTTGTACTTGTTTTGCCTTCTAATTTAGCCTTCAAATCATCACATTTTGACTTTGTACGGCTAGCAATCATAATCTCTGTAAAGGTTTCGCTATCTTGACAAATCTTTGAAATGGCAACTTGGGCAACGCCCCCACATCCAATGACTAATAAACGACTCATTTTTTCCCTTCCTCTTCTTCTAAAATGTCTTCTACATACTTAGGCAACATAAAGGCTCCCACATGTAAGTTTGCAGTGTAGTATTCTGTGAAAAGCTGGCGTTTTTTCCAGCCTTCCTTATCAAAATCTTTAACAGGGTGGTATTTTTTCGATGCAAATCCAAATAGCCAATAGCCAGCTGGACTGGTTGGGATGTGCGCCTGATAAACCCGACTGATTGGAAAGGCTTGATTGACCTTACGGTGCATGCTTCGGCAAGCTGACTCATCTTCGTCAAAGAAAGGACTACCATGCTGATAAATCATGATACCGTCTTCTTTGAGAGCTCTGTAACTGTTTCCATAAAATTCCTTGGTAAAGAGCCCTTCCGTATGTCCAAATGGATCCGTCGCATCGTTGATAATGATATCGTAATCATCCTCACAGTTTCTCAAAAATCTCAGTCCATTTTGATAATAAATCGTAACACGAGGGTCATCTAGCCCTGCAGCAAAGTCTGGGAAATACTCACGACAAACCTCAACAAGCATTTCATCTGGTTCCACGATATCGATTTGCTCCAGTTCAGGATAGAGTGTTAATACTTGGGCAACTCCGCCGTCGCCCCCCCCTATAACCAAGACTTTCTTTGGATTGGGATGGACAGCCATCGGTACGTGGACGGTCATTTCATTGTAGACAAAATCATCTGCATCTGAAAACAAGACATGGCCATTTAAGATTAATATTTTCCCAAAAGCGGGAGTATCTAATACTTCTATATCCTGCCATTCACTTTTTCCAGCGTAGAGTTGCTTAGCTGTTCTCAAAGATAATTTCACATCTGGAGTATGAACTTCAGAAAACCACAAATCCATCTAGTTCTCCTTTCTATCAATAACGTTGATGTGATTGACTTCTGGATCTTCCGTCCCTTGGAGGGAGCAACCACGTTCTTTGGCAAATAGGATATAATCCACAATTTCTCGTGTAATACGTTCACCTGGTGCTAGGATTGGAATCCCTGGAGGATAGCACATGACAAATTCCCCACAGACCTGTCCAACAGACTCATCCAAGGTTAAACTTCTTCTCTCTGAATAGAAGGCTTCCTGAGGAGATAGCACTAACTCTGGTTGGATATATTCTCCAGCAATCAAGTCCTTTCCATCTCTTGAATAGAGTCTCTTAATATCAGCTAAAGCACCGACCAGACGCTCTATGTCTTGGATGCGGTCGCCGATGGAAATATAAGCCAAGATATTGCCAATATCCCCAAACTCAATCTGAATATCATATTCGTCTCGCAGGAGGTCATAAACTTCGATACCTGTTAAGCCAATACCCTGAGTGTAGACTGACAGCTTGGTCACGTCAAAATCACAGACCGACACACCGTCTATTAACTCTTTTGAGTAGGCATAGTAACCACCGATAGCATTGATTTCACGACGAGCATACTCGGATAGTTCAATAACCTTCTCAAAAGACTCTTTACCACGAAGAGCTAGATTACGACGTGAAATATCAAGGCTTGCCATCAACAAGTAAGAGGCAGATGTAGACTGGGTCAGGTTAATGATCTGTCGAACATATTCAGGATTCATATGCTCCCCGATAAGCAGGATGGAGCTCTGGGTCAAACTCCCACCAGACTTATGCATAGAGACCGCCGCCATATCAGCGCCAGCGTCCATAGCAGATAGTGGCAATTTGTCTGTAAAATGCAAATGCGCTCCATGGGCTTCATCCACTAAAACCAGCATGCCAGCTTCATGAGCCATTTCCGTTAAACTCTTGAGGTCTGAACAAATCCCATAGTAGGTAGGATTGTTGATTAGGATAGCTTTAGCATCCGGATGTTCCTTGATGGCCTGTGCAACACGGTCATTTTCAAGACCTAAAGCGATGCCAATTTTAGGATCTACACTCATCTCGATATAGATGGGAATGGCACCACATAGAACCAGCGCATTGATAGCAGATTTGTGAACATTTCGCGGCAGAATAATCTTATCTCCAGCCTTGCAGGTGGAAAGAATCATAGTTTGAACAGATGATGTTGTTCCACCAATCATGAGAAAGGCATGCGCTGCTCCAAAAGCATCCGCAGCCAGCTCCTCTGCATCTCGAATAATCGAAATGGGATGGCCTAGATTATCCAAGGGTTTCATAGAATTGACATCAATGCCAACACATTTTTCTCCCAACAATTCAACAAGTTCTGGATTTCCCCGTCCGCGTTTATGACCTGGTACATCAAAGGGAACAATCCTTTTCTTTCGTAACTTAATCAGACCTTCATAAATAGGGGCCTGGTTCTGATCTAACTTTATCAAGACATACTCCTTTACCATATTTTTAGCGCCTAAAAAAATGAAGGCGACCAAAGCTTGACTTATGAAAAAAGAGCAGGTTTTCACCTGCTCTGCAATCTTCTGACGTTTTTATTTTGGTTTCTGTTGAGTATGTCTGTTCCCGATGTTTCCTAACTCTCTAGTAGCAAATATTACGTACTTTATTGATCGTTTCACAAGATGACGTGTGCTTTCACCACACTAAAATTTATGAATTAGGACAAGCGTCCTAACATCAACTTATAAAAGTAGGCTTTTAACCCTATCAATAATGTGGCTTTTCAACCACGCTTCGGCATTCAACCCTGCCTGTCCGTAGGCATTTTTTACTCGGGTTTATATTTGCTAGAAAACATCATCTCATTTTCTAAGCCTTATAACTATATCATGTTTACAAGAGCTTGTAAAGTACTTTTTTAAAATTTTCTTAAATTTTGTTCGCGAATAGTTAAATTACCACCCAAAAGTTAAAGTTTAATCAACTGAAAATGATTACAAAAGGAACTAATTTTTTAGTTCCTCTCAAAATTATTTAATCTTATGCTTATTCATTTTTTCTTGGAAAATATCTGTAATGATTTGGCGCAATTCTTCTCTTTCCTTCTCAGGAATCTCACCACTTCTCTTGGCAACTGCGTAGAGCTCTGGATGTTCGATAGAAATACGCTTTATTGTCCGAGTTGTTGCGTGGTTTCTCACAAAAAATGGGATGCGTTTGATCCATTCCTGAGGTACTAGGGCAAGGATTTTCGCAGCGGTTTCCTTATCGCTAATTTCAGATGTTGTCAATCCCTGCCTTATCATCTCCTGTTCTTTTTCTGTAAAATCTTTTAATTCCATTTCCTTCTCCTAGCCAGTAAATTTTTCTATCGTAAATTATATACTAATCCTGATTAAAGTGCAAATAGAACAACGTCCGAAGACTATATTAGAATACCATTTCCTTCAATCATCACGCGCTACTTCTCCAACTAGCTCAAAATCTATCATATAGTAGTTTTCATCCAAGCGAATTAAGGAAAAATATTCATTCCAAAACAGGTGATCACTGCGACTTTTCCACTGGATACCATACCATAGTTGGGTCGAATCTAGAGGATGGGCAGGCGGGACAGACCATAATTTATCACCAAAAGTAGTTCGCATATTCCCTTCCTCAAACCTAGCTAGTAAATCCACACCATCCAGCTTGTAGGAGATAGCTTTTGATTTTGCTGCTTTGATACGATCTTCATCTAGCTTAAATTGGATAATTTTACAGTCCTCTAAGGCAATTTCTTTTGTTTCATCTCCGTATAAGGCAATACTTCCAAGGACTAAGCCATCTTTTCCAAGAAGATAGGGAGAATGGGATACAGCATTGCTATCTAGACGGAAGCCTTTCTTTATAAAAACACTCTTATCAGCTTGGTATTTCTTGATTTCCCCTGAAGAAATATTCGCTTCATAATCATTGCCAAAACTATCCTCCCTCCTGATATAAATGTCAAAACCTTCTTTCAGAAGATCACTCACACTTGTTTGTGTTAGCGTGATCGACTTGTCATCTATCGTCAATTCTGGTGCTTTTGGTGGCAACCCTATCTGACCATAGGCTATCATAAGAAATAAAGCCATCATAAAAGAAACCACAAGTGCGATCATCGCTTTTCCCGTGCGTTTTCTAGCATTAAAAAGTGCCATAACTGGTGGTAGGATCACAATTCTTGCCAAGATAGCATTACCAGTTCCTCCCCTACTCATTATTTGCACTACAAAAACGCCAGCAATCGCAATTATCGACAAGTAAACTAGAAGCTCGCCAAGCCCCATCTTATCTGTACGAGTTTGCTCATTTACTGGCTCGTCTAAGACGGATTTCCCATTCACTACCAGCCTTTTGAGGAAGAAATACATTCCGAGTCCAATCCCCAAAAATGCTAGTCCAAGAAAAACTAGTGATCCGATTGCAATCATTCTGCCCATCTCTATTTTCTCCTTAGTTGATACATTCAGCCTTCATTTTCTTTTTTAAAATTCTATTTGCAATCAGTAGTACAAGCAAAAGAAAGGGTACACCATTAAGAACAAATATAGGGAAGGCCTTGATAGAAATCCATAAAATCGTCCCTTTTTTCTCAATCCAACTACTTCCCCAATCACCATTGATTAATGGAAATAGTGATTCTATATAGCCTTGATACCATAGAAAAAATGGATTTTGGGAGCAATTCGCATTCAGCCAGATAATTATCAAACAAAACAGAATCAAGTAGACCAGACCAACAAATACACTAATCCGTCTGGTAGTCTTTGTCGCCTGCTGACAGATTCTTTCTTTGGTCTCTTGATTAATGCCTTCAAGACCACTATTCTTGCAAGCTTCCTTTTCAAATCTGTAGAGTAGATACCGATAGAGGTAATCCTTTCGCATATTGCCTTTCATACTAAAACCTCGTCTAAAGCTTGGAGAACGAATTAAAAATCTTCTAATTCAAGGAATTGCAGTCTAGATAATTTGTGATTATTGGTGAAGGGAACATAGGGATCTTGTTCAGAGCATATCGACATACCATGTTTTTTTCACCGCCAAATCCATAGAATTTCTCACCAATCAACCATTTGCCATCTATCAACCTAAGCACAAACTTATGTTTCATTTCCAAAGCTTCCTCATAGTATAGTATGACCGTCGCCCTATCCTCTTTTTGCATGGTAAACTGAACGGAAAAATTCTTGCCTCGTAAATACGAATACTCACTTGGATGGCCATAGGAGTTCCTAGCCCCTTTTGATAAGAGTTTCTCGCTTACACAGCCATCCAGGAGAGCTAGATAGCGTTGATGGTATTCGTCCATCAGTTCATTCCACTCGGGATGGATCTGATGTGAAGGTATCTTGAGTAGCCTTTTTTCAGCATCGAGTTCCTTGTTGCGTTCATAGATTTCTTCTTCCAACAAGGTTAATTTCTGTAATAATTCCAATAAGGGAGGTAAAAGTTCATCTACCATTTTTTTGTATTTTTCAGGGGTGCTTTTTAACGTCAGTTCCATTATTTTCTAACCTCGATATTCATGTGTCAGTTCTGCCAATTCTCTATCAGACAGACTACCATCAGTATAGAGTTTTGTCAGTAACTGATCATCAAATTCAAAAGAATAGTATTCTGTCACAAATTCTTGAAATCGTTCGAACGTATCAAAGAGGTAGGCCAATAACCAAGTTCCGCCATTATTATTCTCAATGTTATTTTGATGAATGGTACCATCATACCAGATACAAAATGTTGTTTCTTCTCTTTCTTTTAAAGTTAAAAGATTCAGCCATTTTTCATCAATACCTTCATAAATCCTGTCGATAATGTTCTGATTCCATTGGTCAGCTGCAAACTGATTGAGACTATTTTCATGATCAAATCCCTTTATCAAGACCACTTCTTCTGTAAAAATCACATCCAAAGAATCCCCAGCACCGTTATCAATGCTGTATCGGCTAGTGAAGTCCGTTACTTTCTTTCGTCGTATCAATCTCAAATAGTCTTTTGAAGGATCTGTTAAATAATCATCCAAAACATACAAGGCCTCAAGGCTTTTTTGCATATTGTCCCGGTCTAAGTGCTTCATATCTCACCTTTTCTACCCATCTTTTCCATTACTTGCTAAAATCGCAATTCTTATAGCGAGAAGAGACAAAGCCTGAAATCGAAATCTGAGGAATATTCCATTCATTAGCTAGGTAAATCCTGCACTCAATTTCATCTCCTTTAGGAGTCCTTGCAATAAATTCGTATCTTCCTAATTCTTCATTGTTTCTATTTCTTTCAATCCTTTCGAAATAGCTTTCTTTAAAAAACTTCTGAAACTCATCCCAAATCAGCTCAACCTCATTAAGTGATAATTCGACTTTTAGACCATATCCCAAACCAACCTTACATCTCATCTTTCGACCCGTTTCATCAGCTTTGCAAGTTTTTACGCTTCCTTTATTATGAACCCAATCGATACTATCCAATTGATTGATCTTACTAGCTAATAAGTCTTTGAATCCAGTCATTTGTCCTAGAAAATACTTAGATGCAATCTCAAAAATCTCCAAATTCTCCAATGCCATCATCCTCTCTTATAATTTGAATCTTTCTTGGCCAGCTTACACTAGTTTCCTAATCCGCATCTACCCAGAGATGATATTTTTTACAGTCAAGACATCTGAATAGATAGCCACAAACGGATCTATTACCATCCTCTATTAATATTGGATCTTGGAACCCTTTATATCTCGTTTTTCTTTTATTATACCACTTATAGGACAAAAGCCTGTAATTTCAGTGTACTACAGGCTAACTATGTTGAATAATCACATATTTAAAATATTTCAAGGGCAGATAGTGAGAATCTGTTTTTAAGTAGTTTTAGAGCTGTATTGTTTCTCAATTTGAGAGCTATAAATACTTATTCGATCAATAAGCTTTCCAATGCTTCTATATGGTTATCCCTTAAAACTTCTTTAGGAATCTAATAGCAGATTTTTGAGCCTTTGCTATTTTTTCAAGCTCCACATTTTCCACCGCAGAAGATGATATCCATCTCTTGCCAAATAATAGTTGAGCTGCTTCTATCATCAAACCACAAGCATAAGGATCTTTTTCTTCAGTAATGGCTTGAATAAAACTGGCCTTTGCTTTTTTGGATATAATTTCTGCTTTTACCCTATGAAAGGATAGTTGCATGAGACTCGTCGCAGACCATGCACGACAAAGGGCGTCTTCATCATCAAGCATTTGTCTCGTCAAAAGTTCAATTTCTTTTGCTGATCCTACCCAACCTAAAGCTATGACCACCTTTTGACGAAGAATAGTATTCTTTATATCTAAAAGTGAAATGAGAATAGGAATCAGTTGGTCACAAAGCGACCAATAAAAATCTCGATGCTTTGATTTAGAAAGGATTTCCGCTATAAGATACGCAGTCAATACACTTTGTTTTTCATCTTTAACTTCATCCAACTGTTCAAATAGAAACTCTAATCCATCTCTTCCATGTTTATCGAAGCTACCTTCTAAATGCAGGTTTCTACCTTCATTCCAATCTTTGCAAATCAGTTCATAATGATATGCGATTTCTTGGGAACTACCCAAATTAGCTACAAATTTGATTCTTTTACCAGAAGGAAAGCTTTCTTTTTCCAAGTCAAGATATGCTTTTTGTAAATCTTCTTTATCCATTTTTAACCTCAAGCTGCTTAATTCTTTGAGATACCTTTGCAAAGCTTTCTAAGAAATAGTAACCATGACATTCCCATTGAGCTCTAAAATCTTCTGGTAAAACTCTTTCATCGCTTGGAAATAATCGCAAATTTCTTCTTTAATCTCTTCCTCTTCGTCATCATAATCCCAAATATCGGGATAAAGATCTGCCTTTTTACAAGATTGCATACTAAAATGCGCCATGGCTTCTTCCATATCAAAGTTTTCTAAAGCCGAACAAATCTCTGATACTTTTGATTTTTCTGTATAGGCAATATATTCCGCAACATTTTCAAGTGGCGTCACACCCAAAACAGCCACGCTCAAAGTATTATTCCGACTAGGGTTTGAACTTCCAACCCCTGTAAGCACAAAATGAAGAACATCCCACATTTTATCTATATCAAGTAAAAGTTCTTCTTCCTCTTCTACTACCTCAAATTGATCATCTCCTTCACCATTAAAGGCCTTCAGTTGATGTAAGTACTGATCATTGATATATCTATAATTAGCAATCATTCCCATTTGTTTTTCCTCCAAAATTTCTATGTTGAATGACAATATTTATATTTTATAAAAGCTTATTATCGCTAAGGTCTGATTCTTATCTGATGAATAGTATTTTCAGATGTTTTCCTTATAAAGTGTTATAATGTAGGTGTATCCAAAATATGTTTTATAGCCTAAAAAGGAGAATGGAGATGGGCTTTTTTATATTTGCTTTGACTTTTTATTTTATTTTTTACCTGTTCTTAGTCTGTACGATTTATCTCTATTTTAAACTGGCGAGTGCCGTTAGAGCCGGCGAAGAAGTTCCTAAGTGGATGTATCAGTTTGGGCAAGGTTTTCAAGGACGTTACCATATTGAATATGAAGATATCACTAATAGGAACGCTCTCAAGGAAGTAAACCTATTTATTTTCTATTTTGTTCTGGCTAATATCCTCACTCTAGTGGCACTGTATGTTAAAATGGATAATTTTTCAGCAGCTCTTTATACTTGTTTAAAGGCTCAATTTGCCATTGTTGTAGCAAGTATGCTGTTTAGAAACCTTATCAACTTAATGTTATTTATAGTAAAGCGTCCAAGGAAAAACCATCACCGCTATTCATCATCCAATGCGGTTGTGGGTGCTGTCTTTTTGACCGCTTTCATCTTTACTTTTTGCATCTTCATTACTGGCTTTCCTGCTCAACCTATTGGAATTCAAATCGATAAGACCAATGTTGTGGTCGGAGAAACAAGAGCTTCAGAACTACTGGATCAGGGGTTCAGCTTTACCGGAAAAAATCCTGAGAGCGAGATTGTGAACAAACGCAATGACCACTTCTACTACGGAGAACTGCTCGAAATTGTTCGGGATGGTCAATCTTACGGTCTAATGAGCATTACACCAAAGTGGAAAGACTCTGATAAACTCGAGAACTGCGTCGTCACATACTATGAAATCTCAGCAGACAGCCCACAACTATCCAAAGTTAAAATCAACGGCCAAGACCTCTCCAAACTCACAATCACTGATTTTAAAACGAAAAACTTAACAGATATCTTTTCACTAAAACCTGCTGATGCTAAAGAAGTGAAGCATGATACCTACTTCAGTCTGAGGCTGCAAACTGCTGACTATGTACTATGGAACAGCTATCAATTTGTGGCGAATTTCAATAATGATCAGTCTCCCAATCGATACGGCGTAAGAGCTCAGAATACAATCTGGGAGTGAGAAAAATTCCTACTCCTGATAGGTTAATGTAACGCTGTCTATCTCTTTGAAATAGGTCTTCATCTTAAACAAAACTTTTATATTTTGATAAACTACTCCTTTGCTCTCCTCTTCGCTAGTGGAGGGCTTTTTTATTCCAAGCATATCATATAAATCAGCAGTTAATTCTTTTCTCTTATCAAATTCAAAATAGACATCCCCAATATAGATACTTGCCGGATCAGAGACTACAGTTTTCACCAACGTTCCCTCTAAAAGAGAACATTCCTTATCGCTTAGGTTTTTCACCTGAATTTTAAATTTTGTATAATAAGATAGACTTCCAACATTATAGACTCTAGATAATATATAGCTTTCACTGACTTCTCCAGGTTGTAAGTAAATCTTTTTGAGTTCCCCTATTGTGGTTGATTCTAATTCAACATCCTTATCTAAACAATCATCAAGCGTATCACTTCCCAGTACAAAGGAGGTCGTGTTTACTACAAATACAAATCCCTTTGAATTCTCAAGGTGTGTTCGTAGTTTGGGTTCCAATTCTTGACGAATTTCTTCAAAAGGTCTTATGTTTAATTTCCCATTTTCTGCATTGCAAACTTGTCGATAAATACTGGTATCGATTGACCCATCAAGATTCCTCCTTGAGCTCTTTAATCGAATACCACTGATATCCATTCGTACCCCGAAACAATCAGTTTCTACTAAAATAGGATACTTCAAGCTAGTATAGTTGATAAACTCCAACATCTTGGCATAGGATTCTTTTAGCTGATCTAAATTTGTTACTTCTGTAGAATAGACAAAATTTACGGGATGCAGATAGGAAAGGACATCATCACCTAGATTATGATTTTCCTTATATTCCGCAAGAGCTCTTGTGCAGAATGCTTCTTCAAAATCAGAATGAATAAAAGGTGATCCCATTGCTAGCCAATCATGGGACACACTACAAGTAAAGGGAATATTCGGATAATCCTTCAATGTCACAAACCAATAATAGGAATGCCTAGAATCTTCTTTCATCACATAAGTATTTTCTCCATAGGCGTTATTGAGATATCGAACCAGTCGCTCTTTGTCTTCTTTATGCGAGGTACAGGCACTTAGTAGAAAGGCGCCAACTATAATAATAAATAGACAGGAAATTTTTTTAAATAGTTTCATTTTTTCCTCTTCCTTGCTATCTAATCAATATTCTCTACGATAAAGGGACTTTTATAAGTTGAGTTCTTTGACTTGCTTCCTTCTAATGATAGTATGAGTGGATAATAAATTCTTCACTTCTTCAACACTAGCTTGACTATTTAAATTCGAGTAAGTTGAACTAGATTGAGTAAACTCAGATTTGACTGGACTCTTCTCTGAATCTTTCTGTGATTGAGTGCAACCTGCTAATGTTAGAACAAAAGCTACACATAATCCTAATTTTAATATTCTATGGTATTTTTTCATGCTTCTCCTCTTTCATTAACTGTAACTCACTGCACTCTAGCATCTGCAATCTCTGCGATATAAAATACTCTCATCAAATAAATTTGCTCAAATCCTCAAATGAATAATCTTTATAGATTTGATTTGGTTTAAGTACAGAATCAGTTGTAACAGGCAAATTTTCCAGTAACCTTTTCGTATTTACCCCTTGTGGTAAGGAAATCAACTCTCCAGCCATGTTTTCCTGTCTATGCGCAGTAAATAGAAACTCCCCTTTTTCCCAATCTATTGCAAAATCATTCATCACTTCAGATTTGGATATGTCTAACAATTCTTCCTGTTGTGCTATAAAGTTTTCATAGATAAATTCATAAAGTGCTTCTTTATCTATTTTTACAACTCTAAGTATGTTAGCGTCCATTGATTTTCATACTCCTTTTAAAGCGAGAGCAAATTATTGTCTTAACATGAACTGTCTTGATAACTAAAATTATAATAGCTCGACTTCAATACCAGCCGCATCGAAGATTTCTTTCACGCTATCAAAATTGCTGCTTAAAATAGTTGCTTCTTTTAAGTTTGGAAATTGTTGCAATTCGGATAAGCTGAGCTCATTCAAATCAAATGTTTCATCCTCTCCATCCCATTGTGGAATGATATTCATATAAATCTCATTTCCACCATCCATATAAATTTCTTTGACCTCTTCAGCATATTTCTTAGGAATAGATAATGCTTCAAAATACTCAAGAGCAGGCCTTATAACTTCCATGCTTTCAGTATCAATCTCTTCTTCACTGTATTGATCAGCAAAATCATAAATATCAAAGGATGGTTCAAGCACTTCTAAATCATACATTAAGACCTGAATGACGGCCAATTTAAAATTCAAATGATCAAAATGGAGGATTTGTTCAGAATCCACATTTGCTTCATCATTTTCTAAATCAAGTTTCCTTTCAGAAACAGCCTGATTTTCTTTAGCCTTGTCATGCGACTCCTGATTGAACCGCTTGTTTCTTTTTCGCTTAAAAAAATTAAACATGATTTCTCCTTACTAAGTTTCATCTAAATAAATTTTTACTTTGAGGTATTCCTTGTCTTTAGCATCGGCAAAGACCTCAGAGTTTCGAATATAGTCAAAGATATTCTCATCAGGATCTTCGTCCCATATAGACTCTCTAAACTCTGCATCTCACTAGTCGGCTTATAGAAAATATCTAAATGGACTTGATAAAATTCTTCATCGTCATTAGGAGCCTGTCGAACCAAAGAGATTTGGTCAGTGATCTTTTCTTTTAAAGATTGGACTAGATGGTTCATCGTTCTCTTTTTTCTAAGGGTTTACCTCTGGTATTTCCTTTATTATACTACATAAATAGAAAAAAGACTGGAACGAATGGTTGCCCATCATTACAGTCTTTTTGATTACATTTTTTATTGAATCACAAATCCTTTGGGCAATATCACCAGTTGCTGTTCCAATTCTTGGCAATGACTGGCTAGCGCTACAACATCACTATCTACAAGATAATTTTCAGTTGATTGGTTAAAAATAGCTTGGAGTTTTTGTCCATCATAATTCCATTCGAGAGCTAGCACGTCCGGCTTGATTTCTTTCAGGTTGTAGGTTCCATGTTGGATAATGCCTGAAACACTCTTGCGAAGCTGAATCAATTTCTTCATGAAATTAAGCATGTCATTGCTGTCGGAAACACGTTCCCAAGGCATAACGCGACGACAATCTGGGTCTGGCCCTCCGTCTAATTCTAGCTCGGTTCCATAGTAGAAACACGGTGTTCCCCTTTGTAAAAAGAGGCAGGCTAGGGCAGACTTAACAAGTTGGCTATCTCCCTTGGCAGTAGCCAAAATGCGCTCTGTATCGTGCGAATCCAAAAGATTAAACATAACCTCTGAAATCTGCTGTCTATAATACATGGACTGTCCATTGATCTCATCGATAAATTGACTGGTCTTCTTAACCCCACGCAAGAAATAATCCTTGATACTATCAGATAGAGGATAGTTCATAACTGCGTGAAACTCATCGCCATTTAGCCAAGGCTGAGATGTGTGCCAGACTTCTCCAAGAATATAAAGGTCGGGCTTCTTAGCTAAAACTGCCTTTCGAAAATCTCGCCAAAATTGGTGGTCTACTTCATTAGCCACATCCAAGCGCCAAGCATCGATATAAAACTCTTCAATCCAATAGGTTGCAACACTTAACAAATAGTCTCTTACTTGAGGATTTGCCGTATTGAGCTTGGGCATATAGCTCTCAAAGGCAAATGTATGGTAGGATAGTTCTCTTTTATTAACAATATTTTCTTTAACGACTGGAAAGTTTTGAATATGGAACCAGTCTTTATAAATAGAATCTTCACCGTGTTTGAGAACATCTTGCCATTGAGGAGATTGGTCTCCAATATGATTGAAAACAGCATCCAGCATGATCTTCATGCCACGCTCATGGGCTTGCTCCACTAATTGACGGAAAGTCTTTTTATCTCCAAAATGACGATCAATTTCAAAATAATCTGTCGTATTGTACTTGTGATTACTTGGAGACCCAAAGATAGGACAGAGATAAATCCCAGTAATTCCTAAGTCTTGTAAGTAATCCAGATGATCAATGATCCCTTGTAAATCCCCACCAAAGAAATCACTAGTCTTTGGTTTGATAGAGGAATCCCAAGCTAGAGCCTCTTCTGGAGAAATCTCAGGATTGCCATTAGCAAAGCGTTCAGGAAAAATCTGGTACCATACCGTTTCAGCTACCCAGTCAGGAACATGGCAAGCATCAATCTCATGGATATAAGGAATTTTAAAGCCGTTTCCTTCGTAATGAAGATTTTCTAGCGTGTTTTCAACACATCCCTTATCGCCAAACAAGGTACTCTGACCTTGCTTATCCTTGAGTTCAAAGAGATACTGGAGTCGTGCATGGCCAACTGTAACCTCCACTTGCCAGTAATCAAACAAAGCATCGGAGGTAACTTTGCTCATCTCCTTGATTACTTCATAACGATCCTCTATAAAGATAAAAGGATCTCCATAATGCAAGTTGATGCTTTCAATATCATCTTTCTTGGTCCGGATACGAATGTGCATTGTCATATCCTTATAGAGATAAGCATACTCCGACTCTGGTCTATGGTAAATGGCTGTTAATTCCATTGTATCTGTCTCCTGATTTACTTTCATTCATCTGTAGCGCAAACGTTTTCATAATTATGATTCTAGTATACTATTTTAAAATAATATTTGCAAGCTATTCTTCTTGGTTATTACCGAGATAGTATTCATATGTAAAGAAAAGGTTCTCATTTTTACGTGTCTTCCTACACACTCAACAGTTCATTGTATCGTGTCAACACTTTTTTGACCAACTATCGTATGCACAAAATGTAAACACCTTACGATTATATCATTGCCTACTATGCTGGAATATCAGGAATTTCAATTAATGCAAGGAAAGTGAATAGTAACGAAATTCCAACTATAATAAATGTAAAAATAATTAGAAGAATCTTAAAGAGTAGTTTTAATATCCTTAACCGTTTATTTGTGTTTGCCGATTTACAATTATTTTTATTTCTTGTTTTATTAATTTTGAAATTTATGACACGCATAATTATAGAGATTAATAAAGAAATATATGCAATACAGTTTGCTATAAGTCCATAATGTAAAAATCTTTCCAATTCTTCAAGCCTAGTTATTGGCATAATATGAATCAAATTCAAATTTTGCAAAATAACTAATAACATTAAAATTAAACTTAATACAAAAAAGATATTAGCAATAACATTGAACTTTTTCATGAAATCATTAATAATACCAGCTCGTCCATTCTTTCAAAACCTATGCCTAACGCAGTTCACCATAAAGCAGGAATACTCAGGATATAGTTTCAGCTCCATTGCTGGTCTTGAGGCATGCTCTTTTATCCGAGATAGCATTTCCTCAAATTTTACTTTGTTTTCTTTCCAGCTAGCGATAGTTCCCAGCTTTTCCTCTTCACTATCGTGGTTTTCATCAGCCATAGCTTCTTTGATAGCCTCATCCAAGTAGGTACGGTTCTTATCTTCAAGCTTGACAAAGCGTTCCATCTTGCCCTTTAGCCACAGAGCATAAAACAAATGCGCCCAATCAGCTGTATAACAGCTATCATCCACCTCTTCGTCGCAATAGCTTAGAAATATATCATATTCTTCGAGCGCATAGTAAGCGTCAAAGATTTGATACTCTGCAATATCATCCGTGCTCAAATAATTATTATCATCTTGCCCAGGTTTTACCTGCTCTAAATATGAAATTGCCTCTTCTTTGTTTCCAAGATGTACCTCGCAATAAGCGATGCACAGTTTGAGCCACATCCTATCCGAATAAAGGCTAAGCAAATCTAAGAATAGATTCTTCGCCTTTTCGTATTCCTTAAGCTCGTATAGAGAAACTGCATAGTTAAGAGAACACTCATAGCTTTCATCTATGTCTCTTGCCATCTTGAAATATTCATTGCTTATCGATATGTTTTTTTGGTTTCTATAAAACTCATATTCTGAAAAATAATAAAGTCCAAGAGCTGTATATGTCTCAGCAAATGGCGATTTCAACTCCTCAGCCTGAGTTAAATACTCTAGCGACTTTCTGGAATAGTCCTCAGCAAATGCAATATTTGTATAAATTCTTGCTTTGTCCTTGTCATCTAAAGCATTATCAAACTTATCCAGAAAATTCTCAAGAAACTCTACATATTCCGCTTCGCCCTCTCTTAGTTCCAGCATAACAGACGCAAGCGTGCACACCACGTCAACATTTGATGGGCATTCTTCCAGCTTTGATTGAAGATAGCTTTGCATTTGTTCAAGATATTTTTTTGATTGATTAAAATCGCCTAGAAATGTATCCCCATATCTATTTTCGTATTCTGTTTTTAGATTATACCAATATGCTTTTATTTCTTCTAGCATTTCATCACCTCATAAGTCCCTACCTGCAATTATTAGCATAAATAAAATCCCACAGATGCCCTCTATCATCAAACCTTTAGTTTCCTGAGACAGCATTACCACGCCATTCCTATACTTGCCTATCAACAGAAACAAGTGGAGCAACTTTTGAAAGTTTTTCTATCTCTAATTTATATATGTTTCCTCTTAATTTTGCCATTATTTGGCACAATCCATCATGCTCTCTATCATAACTAAAAGGAGTTTTTCCTGATTTACATCAAAATTATCAGCAGTAATCCTTTTATTAAAGTAAGCTACCGACTTATCGTGATTGAGATATTTATTGAGACTAAGGTACTGCTCAATCTCATCAAGTATAAAAGCACTTTCTTTTAAGGTAGGATCACTGAAGCCATTTGCGTAGTGAATGCTTTTCATAATTCGTTTTAGCCTTGTGTTTGGATATTCTACTTTGAGTGCATCCCTCAGTGAAATTACAAGGCTGTCAAAGCTTTGACCATTAACATCATCTACTATCGTATGATGAATAAAATTTTCTGAATGTAAGTGCTCAATGAGCTCAATCAAGCTTCGCTTTAAATCAATTACATTATTGTCATTCATTAAAATCTGCTCCGTTCGTTTTCTTGCCTAATCTCACTCTATTTGAAATGTGATTTCGGATTTTGGACTTTTTAAATTTGGAAATCCATATTCTTCTATGCTATTTAGTGCTTTTTGAAGTTGCTCAATTATATTTTTCTTGTTAATTGGTAAGTTGCATATGATATAGATAATCCCATCCTGTTTTGCTGGACAGATAACCCCAGATTTATCTTCGTTATTTATCATGCGCAGCAGGTAAACATCGTATTTTGTTTCGACATAAAAATCAATTTCTTCATTATCGTAAAGCTCATTCGGAATCATGTGAACCGGAGCAACGATACAGTCTTTGATTTGAAAACTGTTATTTCCAAAATGCACCTTACAATTGCGTTTTCGCTTCTTTCTCTCTATCCATTCAATCATCATTATTACTCCACTACTTACAGTTCTGTTTTAAGAGCATCCATGTTAGACAAATCTTATTTACCGCTGTCAGAAACTACGAACCTAACTTTTTCAATTACTGCTGCAGTAGTTTTCATCTGAAAAATAGTTTTGAGCTAATACGATAAAGCTATGCCATATCCACTGACATCTTTTAGCGATAACTGTTGGCAAGGTTTTATATGAAATCGACGCTGTATCTTATAAATATCCATAGCCACAACATTTTTTTAATCGCGTATTCCTGCAATATTTAAGAGAGCTTTAAACCATATTCAGAAATAAACTTTTCTTTTTCTGAGTTTATTGCTTTCTTTTGTTGCAAATACATTTTTAGCTCCATTTCTTCCTTATGTCTTTGCTCTGTTAAGTTTTTTTCTCTCTTTTCTATTTCAAGATAAGATACAAGAGTGAAAAACGATACATCGGGATTCATCTTTTTGAGCCGAAAATACTCCACTACGTCATACTGCAAATCAAACATTTTGATTTTAGGTGTAACTTTGATAAAATACCTGTTTAATTCAATTTTCCCAAATTCCTTCTCGAGCATTTCCCATTGTTCATGTGATAAAACACAAAATCTGTGAGTATCATCTTCCATGCTCGCGGAGAACAATCGAATCGAAAAGTCATCTTTGATGGTTTCGTTTATCGCTTTTATCGTTGTATCCCTATCTTTCTTTTCATGATATGGGATCTTCACACTTTTATCTTTATAGTTTAAAATGATATCATCACCATATGGCTCTTCATTATTCTCCGTCTGAACAGAAATGTTATTGCCTATCGCATGATTAAAATATTTTACAACCTCTTCATCATACTCGCGCCAATCAATCTCAATAAGTGCATTGCTTTCCCAAAGCTGATCTGTGCTTTGCGGATTTGCTAAAAAAAATTTAATTGCTTCATAACTCTTATTCATAATAACCTCATAAATTATATTAGAAGATCCCGATGATTTTAACAAGTTGTATAAAATAATATATAACTATTAGACAACCTGCGATAAAAGCTAACCCAACTATTCCAATGATCACCTTTGCCCATAAGTGTCTTCGTGCATGTTCTATAACAAAAGCATCTATTGAGGCAATAGAAAGGATATAGGCTGCAAATATTGATATGAACCAAACGAATTTAACCGCAGTAATCCATGGACTTTCATAGCCTGCTCCAACAGGACAGCTTTGTAAAAAGAAATATGTCACTATTGCAATCAGATACAAGAATATAGTGCTAATATATAAATATTTAAGCCTACTGTGCCTGTGGAAATAGATCATCACCCCTAGTAAAATAATCATAGCCATTGGGAGGTACAAGCGGCCTATAATATAATTGTCTCTTACCATATTTACCACCTTAATTTTTCAAAATGCATTTCTTCCATAAAGAAACTAACTTTACTGGTAGTTTTGGTTTTCTTTATCCTTTAGCGAATCCCCAATCAGTTTTTTTAGATAAATTTTATCCACACGAATCCAATTAATTTCTACATTTTTATTTTTGTATTTATAACATCTAAAAATCAATTCATTCTCAGTCTGATAGAGTGTGTCCATCCCACAATCATCTCCATGGGTGGTATCTATGTCATCTTCAATCATTAATTGGTCAACTAATTCTAGTGTATCTAAATTAAATACATACCATCGTTCTTCCGTTGTACAAAAAATACCAAATGAATCACTAATTCTCCATACATTTGATAAGGTATCATTTTCAAATACAGAGTAACTTTGGCTAATCTTTATCTGAAAATCCTGATTGGAAATTTTGCAAAACTCATCTGTAAGAAAATTCACCATCAAAGAATCTTCCTCATCAATACTGAAAGTATATGTCAGATTCTTAGGAAATTTATGTGTTATTCTTAGCTTATCTTTAAGAAATTCTAGGCAATAATCTTGAGAACCGTCCTGTCCCGCCGTCAATGATACAATTATTCTATGTTCATCAGTCAAGCTCACAAAAGTTACCTCCGAATCAAGAAAGTCATCTTCTAGGTCTATATGGGTAGTCAGATTCTCATTATTGTCCATAACCACAATCCGAATCACTTTCTCACTTTTTCGATAAGCAAACCAAATTAAACTTTTTGCATGCGATTCGTGCCATCCAAGTAAAGTACCTTTTTCGGCTATTTTACACCCGATTTCCATACTATCTTGCTTATTTTTTTCTATCAAAACATTTTCTTTACTTTTTCTATAATGACGAAGATAAATCATTTGTAATCACCTCCATAAGGTATGTGAAACTCTTTTATAGGAAAACTAAACATTCAGATGATTTTTCAGCCAATCAATCTTCTTAAAATCTTTATTGTTATTCTGATCGTTTCGATAGGAATCTTTTGATGAGGCTTGATAAATGCTGAGATATTGTTCTAGGTTTGGAACACGAAAAGTTATGTCACCAAGCTGAATAAGCTCTAGGTCTGATTCGGAAATTCCTGCAAAATCAGATAAGGAATCGATTGTTCCGTATTCCACACTCACTCCATCTTTTTGGAATTCGTGCTCATGAATATCTATCAAGCTATATCCCAAGTCTTTCATCACTTGCATGATTTTCTCCCAATCATAAATCCTAAGACCATCTGGAGCTTCCCAGCCCCTGGGATCGCCAGGAACATGAATATCAATGTCAGACGGATCCCATTCTTCATTTGATCGGTATTCAAACCCCAAAGACCCCATGAGCGTCGGTGTGATTCCGATTTGGTTTAAATGGAAACAAATGGTTTTAAATTCTTCAAATAAGAGACTCATGTTTACTCTAAACCTCAAATGCTAATTTCATCTAAATGTTCGTTATTTCTACTTTATTATATTAAAAATCTTCAATAATCTCAATTCGAAAAACAAGTCATAGAATCTAAGTAAAAAGATGAATCGCTTGCCTTGATAGTTAAAAATCAGCAAATCTTTTATATTTGCTGATTCAACATTATTTTTTGCAATTATAGAACCAGAGAATTGTGGCTTTTATTCTAAGGCCTTGTTTTAGGCTTCTTCTGCTTATGAAACGATTGGCTATCTAGATTATATCGTCGGCAGCTACTACACTGCACATACAACGGCTTCAAAGGATATAAAATCTGTAATTCTTTCCTTTCGAATATAAATTGATTCATTTTTTGTCACATTTTTTCTAAACTGAGTGACTACCTGTTAAATTACAGAAAATTGTTGTTTGATTTCAGACAGTTCTTGTAACTTTCTTTCCAAAAACACTGGATTCATTCCATTTTGAACTGCAATTTCATAATACTTATCAAACTCAGGATGATTATTTTCTTTTACAACTGCTAAAAGTTCTGCAAAATATCCCCAAACATTATTATAGCTCCTTGTTGAAGTATAATCTTCTCTTTTCGGCATCCACTGCAGTTTTACAAAATATTTGTAAAGTATCTTGCTCCATGTTTCTATATCATCGTCATAGCAAAAAAACTTATTTTCAAACAAACTGCCGAAACGCTTATCCCAAAATTTTACATTATCAGGTAAATACCATGTATTACGGGTGTCACGACATATCAATTCTATTGCTATTCTTTCAAGTATTACAGCCGGGTCTCCTCCTACACAGTCATAACTTCCACCAACCATGCTTTGTGCGGCTTCTTCTTTTAATTCTTCATAAGCTGTGCTGCTATCAAGCAAGACCAAAGCAATTTTGGCACGGTGACCGAATGCTTTTCCTGCACTCAATATTCGATACTTCTCAATTTGGTTCATAGTTCCTCCAGCAATTATTTTTCCTTATGTTGATTCATCTTTTTATAACAATTCCTTATACAGATATCACAATCCTCTCTAAGATTGATTTCTCTTAGTTACTTTTGTTGAATAAAATTATTTTCTTGATTGATAGAATTCCTTATACTTTGGATCGTCAGACTGAAAATATCGGTTGCCTACACCTTTTTGTTTGAGCAGATTCTTCCATAGTTCAAATGCTTCGTCTAAGTTTCCAAGTTCAAATTCATACTTTGCCTTCATGTGTTCAACCTCAGAATCAAACAAGTGCAGCTCATCATTGTTTTCGATCATTCTGTCCAACCAAGATTTTGCTATCACCATATCTCTATTTCCGATCGCATGCTTGAAAAAGCTTTTCGCATAGTTGTATCCCTGATTCCATTTTGCTCCCGACTCTGGAAAAGAGTTCCAACCTTGTTCTGCAAGAACGAATCCCTCCTCGATCTTGTTTTCGCCTATCTTGGTTACAGCTTCCCTACCATAAGCAATAACCTCTGCATATCTTTCATCATCCAACAACATCCTCATTCCTCCTCAAATTTTTATTGTTATGTTATCTTTTCAGTTACATGATTGCATTCGTTTTTATCTCAGCAAATACGAATCTAAAAGCAAACGGATTATCGCGAAGTAAAAACATCGTAAATCTTACTATTGTCATCCTATTTTGCACAGTGCAACTTCTTTTAACCCTCTGTTATAAAGCGAAGTAATGCAACTATCTCCACTGATATTTTGCACCTTATGCTTGCTCATTCCTCTCGGAAGACCGATATCAAAATATTTTCTTACAGTAAGTGAAAAAAGTTTTTGCTTTCCCTTCCACTCATCTGTCTTAAAAAGAGGTGTCATTACTACGTAGTCGGAATCGGTGAACACTCCGTTCACACCGCCTTTTTTACTGGATTGTTTCAAATTGTCCGATTCTAAAAACTTTTCAACTACTGTTCCGTCTGCAGAGATTTTGGCAAGTGCATAGTAATCCATGCCCCATTTATTTACCGATGTTGTACTTTCTCCCGAAAGAAAAGCATAGATTTCTCGGTTAGCTATTTTCAGACTGTCTATTTTTGGTGTCTCATCTCTTCTGTCATCACGATGTGTGAATGCCTTTTTATCAATATTTGAAAAAGATTTCCATTCGGCATATTTTTTAGTAATATCAAATTCCAAAAGAGCAAAACATCTTGCATCTCCGTAATACACGTTATTTTCAAAGCAAACCGGAATCAGCGAACTGTCCGATGTAACCTGAAAATATCTCTGTTGAGCTTTTTTAGGCACTATATTTTGTAAAACTGAATCACCGTTCTTTATGGATAATCGTTCAGGTGAGGAAAAATCACCAGTATAATATTCGCATTGTTGTCCTTTTTTTATGATTCCAAAACCGTCTTCAAAACGGAAAAGTACAGGGTAATTTCTTCTATCTTCAGAACAATTACAAATCTTTATTTTTTTGATATCTGAAGAAGACAATACAAGAACACAATATTTATCACTATCATCTGTTTCACTTGTCAGAATCAACACCCTACCGTCAGAAAGTAGAGCTGAACTATGCACAAAGCTATACTGCTCAGGCAGTTCCCATTTTTGTAAAAGACTTAATTTTAATTTCTCCATCACTCCTCCTACGAACCACTTGACTCTTCTGCAAATTTTTTCACTATCATTGCTTAGACGAATTTCAGGTAAGGCGCTTTGTAGAATTCCGTTTCCAACCTGTAATGTTTTCGAATATTTATAAAGCAGCTTGCCTTTTGGAAAATATTTTTTCTATCACCTTTCTTGATAATAATCTTCTCTCATTTTTGGTATGATTCGAAATATTCTTCCAACTGATGATATATCTGCATATCTTCATCTGAGCTGTCACATAAAACCGCGAACTCCTTCCGCTTCTCCGCATTGATAAAAACAAAATTATGTTCACCAAAATAAAGCTGATACCCTATATCTACTAATGACCAAAGTTCTCCCTTTTTAAAACTAAAAATATCTTTTTTAACAAGATAAGTTTTCCCTACTTCCATCTTCATAATAGCCCTTATCCTTAAAATACTAAACCATCTTTTACACATTTAAAATAAATGACTTCAATGCTCCTCTAACATTAGCCTATCTAAGCGTTAAATTATCCATCATATTTTCTTATAATTATATCATTTTTAGAACATTTTATCAGCTGTACTTAAGATTAGTTTTATTCTGTATCTTTATATTTATCTGAAAGATATTCTTCACTTTACCTTACTTCTATTTTCATAAAGAAAAAACAGCAAACTTATTTTTATTTGCTGTTTCTGGAATTATCAGTATTATTCTTGTTCATATACCAACTTGGGATTATTCGGTTCATATAATGATACCATTCTAAAATTTCCTTAGCTTGATTTTGCATTACTGCTACTTTCTCTTCTCCATAAGGAACAGCCCATGGAAGGGCTCCAACTAGGTTGCTTAGAATGTAAATTGCAAGAAGTTTCTAAAATAAATCCGGAACCTCGTCATCAAAATATCCATCTATCATACCAGATGCAAAAGAGGGAGATACTTGAGGTCTATCTTTTAAAAATTTACGAACTCCAAGAGAAGCAACTTTTTCCATAAAATCAAATTCAATTTTCTTAGAATCTAGCTCCTCTTTATCAGAAACACACATACCATAAACTTCCTTCTTGTGAACTATTAGTTTATACTGACATTTCTACTTGTCATACTCGTCTATTTTATCAGCATATTCGGTCAAAAGATTCTTTGAATAAATTTTTTCATTACTTGAATTTCTAACTTCTTTCCAAAGGATAGAAGCTACTTTTAACTTGTTGGAGTAGTTGCGACTATTTTCATCTGCACAGAAATCCTTTAAAAATTGATTCCATTGACAAACCGAATGGTCATACTTGGCATAATCTGAATTTCCATAATAAACTTTTAGCATATCTTGGATTGTAAAACTTAAATCATGTTCTCTTTTTACTTTTCTCCAAGCAGTGGCCATATCAGCAGTAAATTTAAAGGGGGAAACACCTGTTAAAGTTGAGAAATATTCTCTAAAGTGTGCATTAAAGGAGAATCCGCATTCAAGTAAGGGCGTATCTAAGGTAGCGACTTCTACTTGTTTCTTCTTGCTTTTTATTGATGACTTTTTAATCAAATTCCCCTTAAAGTACTGCTCAATAATATCATTGAGTTCCTGTTTTGTACCTCTATTTTCAAGCCCTAACGACTTGCATATCTGTGAAAGTTCATCACGATACCAATAGTATTTATTAAACTCATCAAAGGATGTGATTTTTTCAAACTCAGGTCTGCTTTCTATCAATATTTCACCTCCTTAAAAACAGTTTAGGTTTTCATCTAAAAATAATGGAGTTTTAGTTTCTTTATTTTAAGGATTAACTACGTTTCACTAACAAGCTTACACATTCAGCGGTTCGGACTTACCGTACCATCCGTGAAAAAACAATCCTCACAAAATAAAGGAAGGTCTTTCGTTTTGAAATTGTTCCATTCGTAAACAGAACCTACAATGTCTCCAACTATTGCTCCTAGCATCCGTTTCCTCCTTATGGCATATCAGATTCGTTACACATTTCTAATGAATCACTCTTTAAAAATGGCACCACCAAATCAATCCACTCATAAGGCAAGTAAGCTGATAAATAGCCGTGGTTATAGCCCTTTGCTTCATACAAAATTGTATTTGAATGTAGCTGATGAAATAATTTCGCTGATTCTTTCACACAGTTCAATTCTTTTTCACCATAGATATACAGAACCTGAGCCTTGCTAGCAGAAATCATATCTTTCAGCTTGTAACATCCCATATAGTTTTTGTAAATGGTCACCAATGTTTTGATAGGCGTCCTTGGCAAATCCTCCAAATAATAAGCTTTTATTTCCTCTGGATAAGCCAGTTTAGGATAGAGTTTGTTCATCATGCTTAACTGAAGTTTGCAAGAGAATTTATTGAACATCAGTTTACCAAATAGAGACACTAGAAAGATGCTGATTTTAGCTAACCTTAGTTGAGGAATACAGAGGCTTCCATCTATGATGGCCTTCTCAGCAATTTCACTGTCTAAAGACAAAAGCTCCATGGCAATTTGACCACCAAGTGAAACACCACCGATTGCAAACAATTTCCCACCACAGTTTGCTTTGATATAACCTAGAATCTCCAAAGCAGAATCTTCAGTAGAAACATAATCAAGTTGATATTCCTCGCCGTGGCCATTCAAATTGGGTAGAATAATACGGTATTCTTTTGACAAGATTCGTGCTTGACGAAGATAATTCCACCAAGAACTTCCACCACCATGTATCAGTAAAATAGGAGGCAAATTCTTATCACCAAATTCATGGAATTTCATGTTTAAACTCCTTACTGTAGGACTTTCACTAGCTACACCCATGTTTAATCAGCTCGTACAAGCAGTGATACTGCCTCAACGTGATGCGTCTGTGGAAACAGATCCACCGGCTGTACTTTCTTCAATTCATATCCCAATTCTTGGTAGAGTTTGATATCGCGAGCCATGGTGGCAACATTGCAAGAGATATAGGCAATGCGGTCTGCTCCTGTTTGGCTGCTTGCTTTGATAAAGCTTTCGGTCAATCCCTTGCGTGGAGGATCAACCAATATAGCGGTTGGTTGAATACCTTCCTTGAGCCAGCTCTTCATGGCATTTTCAGCTGTGTCACAGACATAGTGTGCATTAGTAATATTATTCAAGGTAGCATTCTTCTGGCTATTCTCCACTGCTTCTGGAATCACTTCAACACCGTAGACTTCTTTGACATGCTTCGCAACGGACAATCCAATCGTTCCAATCCCTGAGTAGGCATCGATCACCACATCATCTGCTTTTAATCCTGCAAAATCAATAGCTGTCTGATAAAGCTTCTCTGCCATTTCAGTATTGACCTGGTAAAAGGCTGGGCCAGCGATTTGGAAGTCATTTCCCAACATCTGGTCCGTAATATAGTCTTGACCATAAAGAGTCTTCCACTTCTTGCCAAAAATCGCATTGGTGCTCTGGTCGTTGATATTTTGCATGACAGACACAATCTCTGGAAACTGCTTGATGAGTTGTTCAATCAACTGCTCTACTCGAAAAACTTTCGGACGAGTTGTTACTAAAATGACCATGATTTGTCCTGAATAGTGACCACGACGCACCACAAGATTTCGAATCAAGCCAGACTGCTCCTTTTCATCGTAAGGTTTTAAATCAAAACGACGGAGCAGATCTCGAAGAGCTACTACGACTTGGTCAATGACAGGATCTTGGATAAAGAAATCTTCAAGAGGCATAAGGTCATGCGAATTCTTACGGAAAAAACCAGTTTCCAAGACACCATTCACTCGACGAACGGGCACCTGTGCCTTATTTCGATACTTGACTGGATTTTCCATACCAAGCGTTTCAGCAACCTCTACATCTCTAATGCCAGCAATCTTGTAGAGACTGTCTTTGACTTGCTTGGTTTTAAACTTGAGCTGCTCTGGATAAGCAAGATGCCCCAGATCAGCGATACCTGATCGCAGATAAGCTAGATCAAGGTCTTGGTTACGATGCGGAGAATGTGCAAGGCATTCTTCAACTTTTCCATAGCCAATCTTTTTATTGACCTTAAGGACTCGCATGAGGATTTTCTCAGTTGGTAGAGCATTTTCTACAAAGAAAACCAAACCATCTACCCTAGCAACTCCAGCACCTTCATGGGTCAAATCGACAATTTCAACTTCTACAATATCATTTTTCTTTAACATATTTTTCACTTTCTAGTGGCCGACAAAAAAAGACGGCAACATTTCTGTTACCATCTATTATATCATGAAATCACCTAAGCACCAAAACTCTTGAAGAAGTTGACAATGGCTTGCCAAAGGGAACTCAAGAAGTTCCCCCCGTCTTCTAGCGCTTTATTGGCATCAAAGTTGAGGTTGATATTTTTAAAGCTATCTCCAGCTTGGGATACAATACTTTCCTTGAGGTCATTTAGGGTTTTAGTGAAATCAGCATTGTTCAAAATATCACTCTTTGAGAGGTTAAGCGCAAAATTGATGATGATATTGACCTGGTTTCCTGTTATAACCTGATCGAGTTTGTAGTTTTTTAGCGTGTCTTCTACAATTTTGCGGACATCTTCTTCTGTCAGATTGCCTTTGGCTTCTTTTGCCTTTGCAATTCCTGCCTTAATATCTGTCAAAGCAACATTGAGTTTATTGGCATCATAGCCTGATTTGTCCTTGTTTTCAGCATTAATATCGGATAAGGCTTTTAGCTCCTCTTGGGCCAAGTCTTTATTGGCTTGCGGTACTTTAGCGCCATTGGCCTCTAACGAGTAGTAAATCCCTGCTAGGGCGCTCTCTCCTGTAACTGGAATAGGAGCTGCAACTGTGATTTTTGCATGCTCCACTCCCAGCGTTACTGCTGCATTACGGTACATATCCTGCGTCACCTTGGTGATATTTTCAGGCGTTTCAATCTTGACTTCTAGAGGCGACTTATCCCCCAGCTTTTGAATCTTGGCTGATGAATAGAGCTGTAAACTAGCATCATTAGCCACATTCATAATTTTCGAATAGATATCAGGTGTCATAGTTTTGATATCTTTGGTGTCTTTTGATGCATCATAGCCAAGTTTGCTAAGAGTTTGATTTTTCTGGTCTTCAGATAGAGAAGAACCTAGGACATATTCAGGTTGTACATAGGTTTCATCGATTACTTTTTGAACATCGGTTGCTGCGTGGACACTCGTCATAGCTGTTGCGGCCCACAATACTGCAGCACTTGTTAGAAAGAATTTCTTTCTCATGGGATATTCCCTCCTTTACCTTTCTAGGGTAATAAAACAATCTTAAAGAAAGCTTATAGTGAAAAACACCTGGTCAAACCAGATGTTTAAAAGAAATTAAAAAATTTCATGATATAGAGATTAAAGCGAACCTGTCTTGAGTAGTAATAATTTCCACCATTTTCATAGAGTTCGGCTCCGTGAAAGATAGAAATAGGATTGATATAGGTGTAGGTCTTCCCAGTAGTATTGCCAAGGATAGGAGCGACCGTTTCTCGGGAGTAACGCTTGGCTAGTGCCAGAGTATTTTCCTTGCCATTCTGAGCGATAAAGTCGATATAGGCAGGGCCAAAATTATAGGCTTGAACGGCGGTCCAGACATCTACTCCTTTGCTCTGTGCCAAATAGAGGTTATCTGTTAGTGTCTGTATCCCTTGGCGAATACTAGAGGCATCGTCATTGATGGTATTGGTAGCGCCACTAGCAGACTCACTAGACTGCATAACATCCCGCTCTTTACCCTTCGTTTCGGTATAAATCATGGCGAGCACCAACTCTTCATTGGCTAGAGTATCTCTTTCACTAAGGATTTCCCGAACCATAGGTTGATAGGTCATGACTTGCTTTACATCCTGACGAATATGATAGGCTTTGTATCCAGCAAAAAGAAGGACTGCTAGCACTAGCATTCTTCTTATAAATTTAAACATTATTTACTTTGAATATCCTCGATATTTTTGATTAAGATAGAGTAGGTTCCATTGTCATTTTGGATAAACTCAACCGACTCCGCGTCTTGATAGACGTTATTAGGAACGATGAGCTCAATTCCATTTGACAAGGAAAGTTTTTGGTTTTCAAATTTCTTGAGCTGACGACTGGCATCAATTTCATCAAACTGGACTGGTTCTGGTACAGCTTCCTTGACTTGGTCGATAAAACTTAGACGAGCTGTTAGATTGTTATCAAAAAGGTCATTAGCCAATTTTTCAGGTGACAATTCATTGCTTTCTTCAAGATTGTTAAAAATCGCTGATTTGACCTTGGATTGAAATTGAAAATCATCTGTGTTAAAGGACTCAGCAATTCTCTGGGCCGTTTTTTCCAATTCCTTGATGGATTTCTTAGGAGAAATCTTAGGGGCTACGGCAAGGAGATTGTCTGAAAAATAATTCAAGAAAGTCCCATTATACTTGATACGTTTTTCGATGAGATGGTACTTGCGACTTTGAAGATTGACCACCAAGGCCTCGTCAGCTCCCGTTCCAAATCCAGGCAGGTTATTCTGAGTTAGCTTGATTGGATTATCAACTTCTCCCCCAAGGTGGGTCAAGGTTTCCCGCAGGGCAATTCGTAAGAAAGCAAAATGCTCTACACCTTCTTTAGAAAACTCAACAAAAACCAAGTCATTGGTCTTGAGGTTTTCAGAAATACTGAATTCCTCTTTCCAAAGATTAGCCAGTGTTACTGAAGTCTCCAACAAATCGTCTGCGATGTGATTGAAGAAGGGATTTTCTTCCTCGAAAATCCCAGTCTTAGCTTCATCTGAATACACACGTTCGATTTTTTTGCGCAGGTATTCTTCGATTTTTGGAGTGATATTGAGAAACTTATCCGCTAAGAACAGCTCGGTATCATCTGGGCTGAACTGATGGATAATAGCTTTCTTAATATAAATGTCCATAAAAGTATTAGTCCTCATATAGTGGGAAGGCATCTGTCAACGCTTTGACTTCACTTCTCACTTCTTCTAAGACAGCTTCATTTTCTGCATTTTTAAGGGTTTTAATGATGAGTTCAGCCACTTTACAGCTCTCTTCTTCACCAAATCCACGTGCAGTAATGGCTGCAGATCCGATACGAATACCACTTGTCTTAAATGGTGACAAGGTTTCATATGGAATTGAGTTTTTATTTAGGGTAATATTGACTTCGTCCAGCAAGTTTTGAGCAACTTTTCCGTTCTCTACAACCTTAGTCACATCCACTAGGAAGAGGTGATTTTCAGTCCCTCCAGAAATGATACGGAAATCAGGGTCTTGCAAGAAGACTTCAACCATAGCCTTGCTGTTTTTGATGACATTAGCAGCATATTCCTTGAAGGCTGGATCCAAAACTTCTTTGAAGGAAACAGCTTTAGCAGCGACAACATGCTCCAAAGGACCACCTTGAATACCTGGGAAAATAGCAGAATTGATTTTCTTAGCTAGGTCCTCATCATTGGTCAAAATCAAGCCACCACGTGGTCCACGAAGGGTTTTGTGGGTCGTTGTTGTCGTGATATGAGCGTATGGCACTGGACTTGGGTGAAGACCAGCCGCAACCAAACCAGCGATATGGGCCATATCGACCATGAGCTTAGCACCAACAGCATCTGCAATTTCACGGAATTTTGAGAAGTCGATAATTTGAGAATAGGCTGAAGCACCAGCTACGATCAATTTTGGTTTTACTTCTTGGGCTTGTTTCAAGATAGCATCAAAGTCCAAGAGTTCCGTTTCAGGATCCACACTATAAGAAATAAAGTTGTAGGTTTGACCAGAGAAGCTGACAGAAGCTCCGTGGGTCAAGTGTCCACCTGCTGCCAAATCCATCCCCATAACCGTATCACCTGGCTCGATCAAGGCCATGTAAGCCGCACAGTTGGCTTGGCTTCCTGAGTGAGGTTGAACATTGGCGAATTTAGCACCGAAAATTTCTTTTGCACGTTCAATAGCTAGAGTTTCTACCACGTCTACTACATCAGTCCCACCATAGTAACGGCGTCCTGGGTAGCCTTCGGCGTATTTATTCGTCAAGATAGACCCTTGAGCAGCCATTACAGCCTTGGAAACAACGTTTTCCGAAGCAATCAACTCAATGTTGTTTTGTTGGCGTTCTTCTTCTTTGGCAATAGCATTCCAGAGATCAGCATCGTATGCTTTAAAATCATCTTTGTCAAAAATCATAGGTCTTCTCCTTTATAGTGTGACTGATCCTTCAGTTTGTTTTTACAAGATAAACTAAAAGATGCGAATAAACCGTTTTTGCACTTTATCACAAGTATAACCAACTTTTTCATAAAATGCATGAGCTCCCAGACGATGATCAGCAGAGTTTAAGCGGATAAACCCATAACCGCGTCTTTTTGCCTCTTCTTCCAACCCTTGCAGTAAGCTTTTACCGATACCTTGCCCTTGTACTTGAGGTGAAACTGCCAAGGCTAAGATATTAAATCCTGCTTTGGAATAGAGGGATTCATAAACTTCAGCATGAACATATCCAAGTAGGACATGGCTTACCTCATCCTCATAGCCAAGTAGGAAATGATGAGAATCCTGAGATAATTTAGCTAGTTGACTAGCTGTTTTCTCTGGACTAAAAGAATAGCCCAAAGCCTCTTGGTTGATCTCACATATAGCTTTCACATCTGTTTCTTGCAAATCTCTTAGCATCTCATTTCTCCTCAAAAGAAATCTCTGGCAACCGAGCAAGAATATCTTCACGCTTGATCGCCCCTTGGCGTAAGATTTTCACCTTGTCTCCAGACAGATCCAAAATGGTCGAATCCTGTCCAGTTAGAAAAGCATCATCTTCCAGACCCAGAACCTCTTGATCAAAATCTTCAAGGATTTGCTGAAAGGTTACTCCACTTGCCTGACCCGAAATATTGGCAGATGGCCCAATCAAGGGACCTGTCTCTCGAATCAAATCCAGCGTAATGGGGTGATTCGGCATCCGAAACCCAACAGTTGCAAGACCAGAATTGACCCAATAGGGCACTCTATCATTGGCTTCGAGTATAATGGTCAAGGGACCTGGTAAAAAGGTCTCTACAAGTTTTTGTAGATAAGCTGGTTGATTCTTTGAAAAGTACAAGATGTCCTCTAGAGAGGCAACATTGAGATTAAGCGCCTTGTCTCTAGGACGACGTTTGAGCTGGTAAACATGGTCGACTGCTTTTTCGTCTAGAGCTTTGGCAAAGAGACCATAAACTGTCTCAGTAGGTAAGACGACTGCTCCGCCCTTTTCCAACACTTGCCTAATCCTGTCCATCATCAGCTACAACCATCCTATCTTGACCAAATTGGTCCTTGAGTGTTCGTACTCGTTTTTCAGGAAGATGTTTCCTAAAAAGCGCAGGAACACTTTGACCTTGCTTGTATCCAATTTCAAGGTAAATCTTACCACCATCTTTGAGATAGTCTTTTGCACCTTCCGCGATTCTGCGGTAAATAGCTAGACCATCCTCATCTGCAAAGAGAGCTAGGTGAGGCTCCGAATGCAAAACATTCAAACCGACCTCTGACTCATCTTCACGAGAGATATAGGGTGGATTGGATACAATTATATCATATTTTTCAGAAATTTCTGTAAAACAATCGGATTTTTTAAAAAATATCTGGAGATTCTGAATTTTAGCGTTTTCAGTTGCCAAATCTAGTGCATCCTGTGAAATATCAACTGCTGTCACTGACCAGTCTGGACGATTCTTTGCTAAAGCAAGGGCGATGGCACCACTTCCTGTACCAATATCCAATACCCTGATTTGTTCCTCTGGATTTTCTGTGAGGATGAGCTCAACCAACTCCTCTGTCTCTGGTCGGGGAATCAAGACTCGCTCATCTACTTTTAACTGCATTCCAAAGAAATCTGCGTGACCAATGATATACTGAGCTGGTTTGTAAGCTGCTAACTGCTGGTAAATTTCTTCTACAAATAATTCTTCCTCTTTGGTTACCTCTTGCTGAAGGGCAAAGACGAAGTCTGTAAAAGAGAGATTTTTTAGGCTACGATAGACAAAAGAGAGGCTTTCAACTTCCTCTCCTTGTGCTAGTAACTTATCCTCAAAATCTTTAATAATTTGAGCTAGTTTCATTATTTGTTCAATTCTTCTAATTTTTGCGTTTGGTCATAGAGCACCAAGGCATCTACAACTTCATCCAATTTACCAGACAAAATCGTATCCAGTTTTTGGAGGGTCAAGCCAATACGGTGGTCTGTGACACGGTTTTGTGGGAAATTGTAAGTACGGATACGTTCTGAACGGTCACCAGTACCAATAGTAGACTTACGCTCAGCGTCTTGTTCATCTTGAGCAATCTGAGCAAAATGGTCAGCAACACGCGCACGGATGATTTTCATGGCCTTCTCACGGTTTTTCTGCTGAGTACGTTCTTCCTGCATCTCAACCTTGATATTGGTTGGCAAGTGAACGATACGAACAGCAGTCGCAACCTTATTGACGTTCTGTCCACCAGCACCCGATGCGTGGTAGATGTCAACACGAAGGTCTTTTGGATCAATATCGTATTCAACTTCTTCAACTTCAGGCATGACAAGGACTGTCGCAGTTGATGTATGGACACGGCCTTGGCTTTCTGTCACAGGGACACGTTGCACACGGTGAGCACCAGACTCATACTTGAGTTTAGAATAAACTGACTGACCAGAAACCATGGCAACCACTTCTTTGAAACCACCAACACCGTTCATAGAAGCTTCCATGACTTCAAAGCGCCACCCTTGAGCTTCCGCATACTTTTGGTACATAGTTAGAAGGTCTCCGGCGAAAAGTGCTGCTTCGTCTCCACCAGCTGCCCCACGGATTTCAAGGATGATGTTCTTGTCATCATTTGGATCCTTTGGAAGAAGCAAGATTTTCAGTTTTTCTTCGTATTCTTCTTTTTCAGCCTTGGCATCCTTGAGCTCTTGCTTGGCCATTTCTTCCAAGTCTGCATCTCCGCCAGATTCCTTAATCATCTCTTCAGCATCAACGATGTTTTGAAGGACTTGTTTGTACTCACGGTAGGCCGTTACTGTATCACGTGTCCCAGCTTCTTCTTTGGACAATTCCATGAAGCGTTTGGTATCAGATACCACTTCAGGGTCACTGAGCAATTCTCCTAATTCTTCATAACGGTCTTCTACAGCTTGTAGTTGATCATAGATGTTCATTTTTCTTTATTCTCCTTATTGATTTCAGGGGCAAAATAATGTTTTCGGCAGACTGAGATATAGGTTTCATTTCCACCGATCTGAATTTGTTCGCCATCATAGACTGGCACACCATCTTGAGTTCGCAACACCATAGTCGCCTTTTTCTTACAGTACTGACAGATGGTCTTGATTTCGTCAATCTTGTCTGCTAAGAGCAAGAGGTATTTGGAACCTTCGAACAATTCATTGCGAAAGTCATTCTTCAAACCAAAAGCCATGACAGGTATGTCTAGCTCGTCCACAACACGAGCTAGGTCGTAAACATGGTGACGCTTGAGAAACTGGGCCTCATCGACCAACACACAGTAAGGTTTTTCAGGTAAGTCTCGGATATAGCCAAAGATATCTGTCGTTTCCTCAATCGCAATGGCTGGGCGTTTCATGCCGATTCGACTCGACACATAGCCAACACCGTCACGCGTATCCAGAGCCGAAGTCATAATCACAACTCCCTTTCCTTGCTCCTCGTAGTTATAGGCCACCTTGAGAATCTCAATCGTCTTACCAGAGTTCATGGTCCCATAACGATAATACAACTGTGCCATGCTTCTATTTCACGTCCATTTCTAAATTTTTGCTACATTCTAGTATATCATAATTTTCTGAAGCTTTAAACGGCAAAATGTGGTAAAATAGAAGAAATCAAAAACTAGTGGAGGAAGCTATTATGCCATTTGTACGCATCGATTTATTTGAAGGTCGCACGCTCGAGCAAAAGAAAGCTCTTGCTAAGGAAGTAACGGAAGCTGTTGTCCGTAACACTGGAGCCCCTCAATCAGCCGTTCATGTCATCATCAACGACATGCCAGAAGGGACTTACTTCCCACAAGGAGAAATGCGCACCAAATAAACCAGCTTAAGCAGTATTGCTTAGGCTTTTTCAATCTCCAAGTAGCATCCATTGAAGAAATAGTCTAATTTTGTTACAATTTGAAGAGATGCTTGGATACCTATCCTAAGAAAAGAAATACAAAAGGAAATAGTATGATTACACGTGAATTTGATACCATTGCTGCTATCTCTACTCCTCTTGGAGAAGGGGCCATTGGTATTGTCCGCTTGAGCGGAACAGATAGTTTTGCCATTGCGCAAAAGATTTTTAAAGGAAAAGACTTGAGCAAGGTTGCAAGCCATACCCTCAACTACGGTCACATTATTGACCCGCAGACAGGGAAGGTCATGGACGAAGTTATGGTTGGAGTTATGAAGTCTCCAAAGACCTTCACTCGTGAGGATATTATCGAGATTAACACTCACGGTGGGATTGCGGTGACCAATGAGATTCTCCAACTAGCTATTCGTGAAGGAGCTCGGTTGGCCGAACCTGGTGAATTTACCAAGCGTGCCTTTCTAAACGGTCGTGTGGACTTAACACAGGCTGAGGCGGTGATGGACATCATCCGTGCCAAGACTGACAAAGCTATGAATATCGCAGTCAAACAATTGGACGGTTCTCTTTCTGATCTTATCAATAATACTCGTCAAGAAATCCTCAATACACTTGCCCAAGTTGAGGTCAATATCGACTATCCTGAGTATGACGATGTTGAGGAAGCCACTACTGCAGTCGTCCGTGAGAAAACTATGGAGTTTGAGCAATTGCTAACCAATCTCCTTAGGACAGCTCGTCGTGGTAAAATCCTTCGTGAGGGAATTTCAACTGCTATCATCGGTCGTCCCAATGTTGGGAAATCCAGTCTTCTCAACAATCTCCTTCGTGAAGACAAGGCTATCGTAACTGACATCGCCGGTACGACACGAGATGTTATCGAAGAATACGTCAACATCAATGGTGTTCCTCTCAAATTGATTGATACAGCTGGTATCCGGGAAACAGATGACATCGTGGAACAAATCGGTGTCGAGCGTTCGAGAAAAGCCCTCAAGGAAGCTGACTTGGTACTACTAGTACTAAATGCTAGTGAACCACTAACAACACAAGACAGACAACTTTTAGAAATCAGCCAGGATACTAATCGCATTATTCTGCTTAACAAAACAGACCTGCCTGAAGCGATTGAAACTTCGGAACTCCCTGAAGATGTCATCCGCATTTCCGTTCTTAAAAACCAAAATATCGATAAGATTGAAGAGAGAATCAACAACCTCTTCTTTGAAAATGCTGGTTTGGTCGAGCAAGATGCCACTTACTTGTCAAACGCCCGTCACATTTCCTTGATTGAGAAGGCTGTTGAAAGTCTGCAAGCTGTTAACGAAGGTCTTGAACTGGGTATGCCAGTTGATTTGCTTCAAGTTGACTTGACCCGTACTTGGGAAATTCTCGGAGAAATCACTGGAGATGCCGCACCTGATGAGCTCATCACCCAACTCTTTAGCCAATTCTGTTTAGGAAAATAAGAAAAATCCATGATCGTTCATTCGGTCATGGATTTTATTGTCTTTATTAGTAATCTGGACGTAAGACACCAGTCACAGTTGCTTTAGTCGCTTCGTAGTCGCCATCTACAACTACCTTGATAATACGTTTTGCGTCTTCTTCTGGCGCTGGGACTAATGGCAAACGAGTTGGTCCAGCATCAAATCCCATGTAGTTAAGTACCGCTTTAACAGGAGCAGGACTTGGATAAGAGAAGAGCGCATTGACCTTAGGAATGAATTTACGCTGAATAGCTGCAGCCTTCTTCATATCGCTTTCTGCAATGGCAGTAAACATCTCGTGCATCTCATCCCCATTTGTATGAGAGGCAACAGAAATAACCCCATCTGCACCAAGATTCATGGCATGGAAAGCATCCCCATCTTCACCTGTATAAATCAAAAATTCTTCTGGCTTATGCTCAATCAAGTAAGCCATATTTGCCAAACTGGTACATTCTTTAACACCGATGATATTAGGATGGTCAGCCAAACGAAGCATGGTCTCAGGGGTCAATTCGACAACCACACGGCCTGGAATGTTATAAATGATAATAGGCAAATCTGATGCATCTGCAATAGCCTTAAAGTGCTGATACATCCCTTCTTGAGAAGGTTTATTGTAGTAAGGGACGATAGCAAGGCCAGCTGCGAAACCACCAAATTCTGCTACTTCTTTGACAAACTCAATCGAGTCACGTGTGTCATTGGTACCTACACCCGCAATCAAAGGAACACGTCCATTGACAACCTTTTGAACAGCCGCAAAGAGTTCCAACTCTTCATCGTGGGTCAGAGTCGGACTCTCAGCAGTCGTCCCTGCAAGAAGAATGCCATCTGTATGATGCGCCAACAGATGCTCAATCAAGGCTGGAATAGCATCAAAGTTGATGGAACCATCCTCATGGAAAGGGGTAATGAAGGCCGTGATGATTTTACACTCTTTTAAATCTTGATAAGACATGAAAACACCTCTCTATCTCAAAGAAGGAGTTCATCTGAACTCCTAAACGATATGACTATTTTAATTCAAACTTCAATTCAGCTGTTGGACGAACCAATCCACGTTCGTGAAGAGTTTCTGCAATCTGAACTGAGTTCCAGGCAGCACCTTTAAGAAGGTTATCTGAAACAACCCACATATGGATTCCTTTTTCAGCATCCAAGTCTTTACGGATACGACCAACAAAGGTATCACGCGAGCCAACAGCGTTGATAGCTTGAGGATAGATTTGATGCGCTACATCATCTTCAAGAACAGCACCTGGGAATGCTGCGATAGCTGCTTTCACTTCTTCGATTGGAGCCACTTCTTTTGTTTCGATATAAACAGACTCAGAGTGAGCTGACAAGACTGGAATACGCACACAGGTTGCAGAAACTGCGATGCTATCATCTTCCATGATTTTCTTAGTTTCCTTGGTCATCTTCATCTCTTCGTAAGTGTAATCATTGTCAGTGAAGACATCGATTTGTGGAAGAGCGTTAAAGGCGATAGGATAGTGTTTCTTGTCACCACCTGAAGGCAAGATTTCCGCATGCAAATCACGAGGATTCACACCATCATTTAAGACTTCACGAAGTTCACGTTGTGTTTCAAGAATCGCTCCCATACCAGCACCAGAAACTGCTTGGTAAGTTGAAACGATGATACGATCCAAGCCCCATTTTTGACGGACAGGCTCAAGAGCCACCATCATTTGGATTGTTGAACAGTTCGGGCAGGCAATGATTCCGTTGTGGGCATCAAGTGCGTGAGCATTGACCTCTGGAACAACCAAAGGAACATCTGGATTTTGACGGAAATAAGATGTATTATCTACTACTACCGCTCCAGCTTGAACTGCGTATGGTGCATACTTAGCTGATGTCGAACCACCTGCTGAGAAGAGTGCAATATCAACACCCTCAAAAGCGGTCTCAGTCGTTTCTTCAATCGTAATATCTTGGTCTTTAAATTTCAAAGTCTTGCCTGCTGAACGTGCAGAAGCAAGGTAACGAATTTTATCGATTGGAAGTGTAGATTCTTCCAACATTTTTATCATCTGAGCTCCGACAGCACCTGTCGCGCCGACTACAGCAACTGTATATCCCATAAATAACCTCTTTCGGAATTTTCTAAAAATTTCTATAATAGATGTATTATACTACTTTTTCTAAAAATTGAAAAGTATTTTTGGGTCTAATTTCTGAAAATTAAAAATCCCTAGTCATTGACTAGGGACTAAGAGGCATCTTCATGTGATGAGCAGGTTCACACAACTCATCAAGGTCCGCTCCTGCGTTATGACCTCCTTATGCTCAATAGTAGTCCGAAGACTACCTATCGACTCATCGCAGGTTTTATTCTACTATGCTTTGCTGACTTTGTCAAGGCTAATGCGGGGGAAATATAAAAAACTCTCGAATATCAAGAGTTTTCCTGTCTATTTCATGCTAATTGCCGGGATTGAACCGGCGACCTCATCCTTACCATGGATGCGCTCTGCCAACTGAGCTAAATCAGCTTACCTAAAAAGTATACTATAGTTCTATGCTCTTGTCAAGCGCTCTCTTTTAATTTTCTGAAATGAAAAAAGCTAGATCTAGCAAGAATCTAGCTTATAAACTTCTTATTTTGTAAGGTCGATTCGCTGTCCTAGTTTTCCGATTAAGATTGCACCAACGATAAGTGATGCAAACTCTCCAATTCCAGTAGAAAACCATGTCAAGAAGAATGGAGCTTCTGCGACAATATAGAGTTCCGCTGCAATGGTAATCATTGAAATGGAGAACAGGATTGAAAAGAAGAAATGATCTTTTCGAATCAAACCATTGAACAGATAGTCTTTCTTGTACTTGCTAAATAGCCATACACCTAGACTAAGGAAAACTAGGGTAGATCCCCCGCCGACAAAGACATCTATTAGACCAAAGCTAAAGAAATTAGCAATCATACAACCAATCGTCACACCGATGATGTATTTAGGGTTGTAGAAGGCCAAGAAATTCATCATCTCAGAAATACGGAACTGGTAAGCACCGTAGCTAATGGCATTCAACGGTGGGGTAATGGTCAAAACCACATAGATAGCAGCAACGATAGCAATATCTGCCATATCACGAACAGTTAATTTTTTCATGTTTTCTCCTTTGGCGGTTTCCCGCGTAAAATATGCTTGATGAAAGAAGCTAAGCACCAAGGGTTGAGATTATCAACCTTACCAGTATAGCACAATATATGACTTTATGCTATACTAAAATCATGAAAAAACTAATAAAAGATTTCTTTGATAACGAGATTCTCTCCTACCTATTTTTTGGTGGTGCTACTACTCTTGTTTCTATTTTATCACGTTTGGTTATTTACCATATCAGCCACCAGGAAATCCTCGCAACTGTCCTCGCTAATATTATCGGGATTCTTTTTGCCTTTATCACTAACGATACATTTGTTTTTAAACAAAAAAGAAAGAATTGGCCGACTCGTCTTGCTAAGTTTTTCTTAGCTCGTCTTTCAACACTTGGTCTTGACATCCTTTTAACTTATATCTTTGTTACATCTTTTCCCGATATTATCGGGCAATTTGTCAACAATCAACTAGATCAGGTTAATGCCATCGAAACGCTAATTGCGCAGGTTTTGATTATCATTCTTAACTATATTTTTAGTAAAGTATACGTTTTTTATAAATGAAATAGGTATCAGTAAGTATTAAGGTTGTAATATTTAGGTATTTCAGGTACAATTAAGATTAGTTTTTGAAAGGAAATTATGAAAATGTTAAAAGATCTTAAAGAATTTTTGCTTCGTGGCAATGTCGTTGATCTCGCTGTCGGTGTGATCATCGCCTCTGCTTTTGGTGCTATTGTTACTTCACTTGTAAATGATATCATCACTCCACTTATCTTGAACCCAGCTTTGAAAGCGGCGAACGTTGAACGCATCGCTGAACTTTCATGGAATGGCGTTGGATATGGTAGCTTCTTGAGTGCTGTTATCAACTTCTTAGTGATTGGTACTGTTCTTTTCTTCGTTATCAAAGCTGTTGAAAAAGCTCAGAACCTTACTAAGAAAGAAGAGCCAGCTGAGGATACACCCGCTGCTCCAACTGAACTTGAAGTTCTTCAAGAAATCAAAGCTCTTCTTGAGAAAAAATAAGACAATTAAAGGATCTAGCTTCATGCTAAATCCTTTTTTCTTTAGTCTTTCGGCAACTTACCAGCCTTTTCTAGCATTTTCTTAATCAAGTAAGGCATCTTCACATTTTCACGACCTTTTTTCTCAATCAGTTTTTTCACAAATTCTGGCATCTGAAGGTCATCTGTTTCTTCCATAATATCCTTGGTGGTTGCTGAAGGCGCTAATTCGTCAAAGGTTTCTTCTTCTGGGAGAAATTCCTTAAATTCTTTTTGTTCGTTGGCCCTTACAGTATCAACTAAAGCATCAATTAAACGAGAGTCTGTGTTTGGCATAGCTGGTCGATGGTAGGTGACACCTAATTCTTGACATAATTCATAACATTCTACATCGTTATCAAAAAGAACTTCAATATGCTCACTGATAAAGCTAATTGGTACAAAAATATAATGCTCTGGATGTTGTTTCTGTTCTCTCAAATACTCGAGTACATCTGGCTTGATCCAAGGAATCCCTATATCACTTTCGCTCTGCCAAGTATTGGTATACTGATCTGCGGTTAGACTGAGTTGCTCTGCTATCAACTTGCTATTATCAAAAATCTGATCGATATAAGGATCTCCAAAGTCTAAGGCAAAAATTGGAACACTATGGGCTGAAAAGATCACCTTAAAGGACTCTTCTCCCACATCGTTTCGTAAAATTTTGCTAATCTCATCTGTCCAAAAGTTCAGCAAAGACTGTTGCTTATACCAATCCTTAATGACTAAAAACCGAATCTGCTGGCTCTCCAGAAACTTTTCATACCCCATAACCGAGTAGAAGGAATAATGGGGTTCTAAAATCAAACAAATACATTCTTCAACACCATCAGCCTCCATCTGCTTGATCACATCAGGGATAAAGGGCCGAGAAAATTTGTTGGCAAAGTAGATGCCATACTCTTCTCCTAAACGTTCCTTGACTAAATTGACCTCCTCACGTGTAATCCTCTGCAGGGGCGTACCACCTATACGAACATAATTGTCATAAAGAGTCTGAATCTCGTGATCCTTGGGTCTAACTCCACGACGAATGTTGGTAAAAAAATCCGCCACACTCTCAAAGGTAATCTCTTCTGGCGAACCGAATGTCATCATTAAAATTGCTTTTTTCATCGATATGTCCTTGTGATATTTTTTTCAATTACCATTCTACCATGAAATATATCATAAATAAACGCTTTCATTCATTTTATTTTTATTTACTTCTCTTTGTCTTTCTCTCCATTCTATGATACAATGAAAAAAATGATATTAAAGGAGTTTTTATGACTTATCCCAACCTTTTAGATCGTTTCTTGACCTACGTTAAGGTCAATACGCGTTCTGATGAACACTCTACTACTACTCCAAGTACGCAAAGCCAGGTAGATTTTGCGACCAATGTTCTTATTCCTGAAATGAAACGTGTCGGTCTGCAAAATGTTTACTACCTCCCAAATGGTTTCGCCATTGGTACCTTACCAGCTAATGATCCTAGCTTGACACGCAAAATCGGGTTCATCTCCCACATGGATACAGCTGACTTTAATGCTGAGGGTGTTAATCCGCAAGTCATCGAAAATTACGATGGTGGATCTATCGACTTAGGTGATTCTGGTTTTAAACTCGATCCAGCTGACTTCAAGAGTCTTGAGAAATATCCAGGCCAAACGCTTATCACAACAGATGGCACGACCTTGCTGGGTGCTGATGACAAGTCAGGGATTGCTGAAATTATGACTGCTATTGAATATCTGACTGATCATCCCGAAATCAAACACTGTGAGATTCGTGTTGGTTTTGGACCAGATGAAGAAATCGGTGTCGGTGCTGACAAGTTTGATGCAGAAGATTTTGACGTTGACTTTGCCTATACTGTTGATGGTGGCCCACTAGGGGAGCTTCAGTACGAGACTTTCTCAGCAGCTGCTGCTGAACTCCATTTCCAAGGCCGCAATGTCCACCCTGGTACTGCTAAAGGTCAAATGGTCAATGCTCTTCAGCTAGCAATTGATTTTCATAATCAACTTCCAGAGAATGACCGACCTGAACTGACAGATGGTTACCAAGGTTTCTATCATCTTATGGATGTATCAGGTAGTGTCGAGGAGGCATGTGCAAGCTATATCATTCGTGATTTTGAAAAGGATGCCTTTGAAGCACGTAAAGCAACTATGCAGTCTATCGCTGACAAGATGAATCAAGAACTTGGGAATGACCGCGTTACACTCACTCTCACTGACCAGTATTACAATATGAAAGAAGTCATCGAGAAAGACATGACTCCCGTTACCATTGCTAAAGCTGTTATGGAAGATTTAGGTATCACAACTATTATCGAACCAATTCGTGGTGGAACAGATGGCTCTAAGATTTCCTTTATGGGAATTCCAACTCCAAATATCTTTGCCGGTGGTGAAAACATGCATGGACGTTTTGAATACGTCAGCCTTCAGACTATGGAGCGTGCGGTGGATACCATCATTGGTATTGTAGCTTATAAAGACTAAAAAAGACGAGGTAGCTCAGCTACTTCGCCTTTCTTTTTATTCATTTTATTGAGCACTTAGCTCAGATTCACTTTGCGCTTGCTTTTCTGTTGGTTGAGAAGCAACTGTTTCACTGTCTTTCTCAGACTTAGATTGGCTATCAGTTTCACTTGCTTTTGAACGGAGTTCCTGGTTCAATCTAATAATCTCTTTAGCTAGAGTGAGGAGACCTTCTTTATCACTGCTTTTGGCTGCAAGTTGATCAAATAGGGCATCAACACGTTCAAAGTCAGCATCGGATCCTTTGTTATCCTCTAAGTACTTGTGAAGAGAGAGCAAGACATTATAGAGTTTTTGGTAGATGATCACAGTTTGTGGATCTTTTTCTGCTTCTTTTTCCTCTCGTTGGATAGTCGCTGCAATACGATTTAAAAGATCCTCAAGTTGTGTTTTAGCTTCGTCAAGGTCTGCATTTTCCTTTTCAGTAGCCGCTTTGATATTAGCAGCTTCTTCAGCTAGGGATTGTTTGACACCATCCTCTTTAACACGTGCTAGGAGTTGGGCAACTTTAGTTAGGAGAGCATCCACTTCTTCCTTCTTAACATGGCTAACCCGCTCTTCTGGCATAAAATCACCGTAGAGTTCTTTTAGGAATTCATAGATGGCTGTCTTAGCGGTTTGACTATCTACTTTTTCCGTATCTAGAATAGTCTTACCAGCTTTTGTAGAAACGGGTTCTTCTTTGAGAGCTTCTTCTACTTCTAGCTTAGTTTGGTAAATAGTTGGGAATAGCTTGTTCAAGTCGGTTGCTTTGAGGAAAGATTGTGACTGGTAAAGTTCCCATGTCAACTTGGCAACACGGTTCCGAAGTTCTTCTCTCAAACGACCATCAGATACATGTTCATAGAAATACTTGATGTACTCTACTGTTGTAACCCCTGTCCGATCACGGAAATCTTGCAAGGCCTGAAGTTTCGCTTCAATGGCAGCCAACTCTGTCTCATCTTGTGCTAGTTTTGCTTCCTGCAAATGTACCAAAAGATCTTTCTTAGACAAGCCATAAGTGTCCGTATCCAGTGTATTGATCTTATCTACAAGGGCTTGGTACTTCTTATCTAAAGGTGAAGTTTCAACTGGTGCCACACTTTGATCCACATGGATATATTGCTTATCAAAGAGATCCAAGGCTGCTAGATATCCAGCAGTTGAGTTTGTTGCCAGTTTTTTCATATTTTCGGTGAACTGCCCCAAAGCAAGTTCAACACGTCTCTGCATGATTGGCTGGTCTTTGTAGAGACTTCTGCTATCTGCTAAAAGTTGATCCACTTTAGATAGAACAGTTTGTTCATCAAATGCTCCAGGTTGATAGGTCGATTGTAGGGCTGGAATCTTGTTTTTCAAAGCTACTTCATAGCCCTTAGTTTGAACCTTGATGTAGTGATTGTGGTCTCCGTGAGGAATCACAAAACTACCACTTTCTACCTGTAAACTATAAGGAGACACCCCATCACGTAGGGCAGTCGTATAAAGTTCATTTAGGAAATCCAGTTCTGGATTCCCAGTTTGGAGAGGAATACGAACATGTTCTTTTCGAACAGCATAGGGATGGATATGGGTTGGATCATAGGCTTGATCCGGATTTCCAAAGACAAAGAATCCATTTGAAATACGAATCGCTTCGAGCGGAACTCCATAGGTCTGTGAGATATACTTGATTTTTTCTTCATCACTAGCATCTCTTGAGAAACTTTCCACAGTCTTTGCAAGTGGTTGAACCGGCTCAGACTGATGATTTTCTTTCAAGTGATCTTGGGCAGTTTTGATTTGAGCTGCAGTCAAGTCTTTCTTAAAGAAATAATGAGCGTGATCTCCATGAGAAACTACAAACCCTTGCTCATCCTCACTGATGACACGGTCAGCTGCAAAACCATGATCATGTTCTTCACCGTGATGGTGGTCATGCTCCTCTCTATCATGGTCATGATCTTCATGGTTGGTATCCTGACTTCCATGGTCACCGTCTTGGTCATGATGATGATCCGATTGAGCTGGATGCTCTGCTGGTTTGCTTGGATTTTCCAAAGGTGTTGGTTTCCCACTGTCGCTAGATAAAGGAATCATTCGCGCAATCTTTTCTTCCAAGGCAGAAAGCTTTGTATATGGGATGAAATGATAGTGATTTCCATGAGGAATCGCTACGCCACTTGGTGTTCTACTTGAAATCTTAGCAGGGTCAAAAATTAAGCCATCCGATTCCGCATAACGTTGATTACTTGGAAGTGCATAGAGCTGTTTTAATAGATTCTGAAGGCTCTCTTCTGTATTGCTTGGTGTTTCAGTTTGTTGACTAGGATTAGTGGTTTGACTAGTTCCATTTTGACTTGGACGATAGTCAGTCACACTCGGTTGTTTTCTAGTTCCAGAGAGATAGGCTTGAGCAGCAGCCAATTCGCTAGCAGACAAGGAACTTTTGGGAATGTAGTGGTAATGTCCACCATGAGGAACGATATAAGCATCACCAGTATCCTCTATAATATCAGATGGATTAAAGATGTATCCATCATCGGTAGTATAACGTCCTTGTGATCGTGCAAGTGTCACTGCACTGTTAGAAGTTGGTGCATCGTGTGTATGACCTTGTTTTTGGCGTTCAATTTCGTCCTTCGTACGAACATTATCTGCATGTGCCGCATCCTTAAGGTAAACATAATACTTACCATCAACCTTGATAATGTAGCCACCTTTGATTTCATTGACAATATCAGCGTCTTTGAGTTGATAATTGGCATCTTTCATCAACAGTTCTTCACTGAAAATCGCATCAAAAGGAACTTTACCATTGTAATAATGGAAATGATCACCGTGTGATGTCACATAACCTTGGTCGGTAATTTTCACGACAATTTGTTCTGCCTGAATATCTTCTTTTTTGCTAACTTGATCTGGTGTCTGAGTCTCTGTTTTTTGAGAGTCTTGTTTCCCATCGACATAAGACACTCGGTTATTATCTTTGTTTCCTTCTACTTGGTGTTGGTTCAGTGCATAGATGCACAGACTTAGGGAAAAGACTAAAGCCGATCCCGCTGCAAGATACTTTTTCTTAATTTTCATAATCTCCTCATTTTAATTCTTCTGCAAGAACTTTCATATTTTCTTCTAGATTTTCTAAGTAAGTTTTGTCATTTTCGGGGTCTGCTTCCAAAGGATTCAGTGTTTTCAGACTAACTCCTGTTGATTTGACCAGGGTTTCAGCAACTTTAGAAGAAGCATTGCTCTCAGTAAAAATGGTCTTGACATTATAGGTTTTGACGAACTCTTGGATTTCTGTCAACTGTCTGGGACTCGGCTCTTGTTCAGGGGAAATCCCTGCTATACCAAGTTGTTTCAATCCAAAGCGTTTAGCCAGGTAAGAAAAGGCTGTGTGTTGCGTAACAAAGGTCTTTTGACTTGCTTTTTCAAAAATAGGCTGGTATTTCTTAGTCAATCCTTGAGCTTTAGCGATAAAGTTTTTGGCATTCTTTTGATAGGCTTCCTTATTGGCACTATCAAGCTCCGAAAGTTTATCCGCAATAATCTGCGCTTCTTCGCCTGCTTTTTCAGGATCTAACCAAGTGTGCGGGTCGTAAAGTGTTTTTTCATCAATACCGTCACCAGCTTCTACATCTTCCAAACCTGGAACACGCTCCAAGGTCATTCCTTCAGATGCTTCTAAAACTTTTACTTTTGATTTTTTTAAGTTGGGATCCAGACTTCCCGCCCAAGATTCCAATGTATGCGAGTGGTAGACAAAGACATCCGCATCATAGATAGCAGCAATATCATTTGCTGACGGTTCATATGAGTGAATACCACTGCTTGACTGAATCATTCGAACATCATTCAAGTCACCAGATACCTCTTTAACCATGGCATAGACTGGGTAAAAACTTGTGACAATCTTCATCCCTTTTGCTTCTTGTTTTTCTTTTTGACTACATGCTCCTAAGACAAGAGCCAATAAACTGGCCATCAATAATAGGATCGTTCTTTTTTTCATCATTACTCCTTAACTAGTATTTAACCATTTAATTAACTAGTAAATAGTTTATCTTTATTTACACTATCTGTCAAGATATTTTGCACATTTTCATGAAAAAAATGAGAACTAGAACTCACATTCTGTTCTCATTTTTCGTTTTCCAGTTCTCCTATCCTGTTTTTAGGAGTTAAAAAACACTGCTACGACTACTTACTCTCCCTTAACAAAGCCAATAGTTTTTCAGCTTCTGCCATAATGGTATTGTTGTCCTGGGCGCCAAATAGCAAGTTATTCTTTAATCCCGTGAGAGTTTCTTTGGCATTGGACTTGATAATGGGGTCTTGAATTTTTGCAAGTAAATCTTCAGTCTCTCTCAACTTCGCTTCAACCTTTTCAGTCTCAACCTGAGTTTCTTCTGGCTCCTCTGGTGATTCTTCTTCTGGCTCCTCAGTCGGTTTAGGAGACTCTGGTTTCTCACTCTGAGGTTTCTCTTCGCGAGGTTTTTCTCCCTCAGGTTTTTCTGTCCGAGGTTTTTCAACTGATGGTTTTTCAACTGATGGTTTTTCCGATTGATTGTTACCAGCTTGACCATTTTGGTTTCTTTGAACATGGTCACTTGCATTCCCCCATCCACTATCTGAATGCGGACGTTCGTTTGGATGTTCAACATAGTACTTCACAGTCGCAAAGAGATCCTCTAGAGTATACCCCTTAGGTGCCTCATAAAGACCTTCGTCAAACCACTCAAATTTGATGTTATGGTAATGGTCATAATGAGGAATGATTAAACTACCGTTTTTAACTTCCACGGTATGTTGGAGATTGTAAGGCATACGATCAAGGGGCACCTTCTTAGCCGCTTTCACGCGATTGTAGATAGCTTCTGCTCCTTTGGCCTCCGTATTTCCTGAACCCTGATGATCTGTTGATGGAGAGGTCAAACCTTTCTCTTTAGCATAAGCCTGGGCTGCCGCTCTTTCGGCTTCAGACAAACTATCTTTCTTAATCCAATGACTGTGGGTCATATGTGGAGTTACATAGGCTTCCCCCTCATCACTGGTGATATCACGAGGATCAAAGATATAGCCATCTTCTGTTGTATACTTGCCTGCCAACTTGGCTACTTGAATCTCATTATCTGTGTAAGCTATTTGCGCATTCGCTTTTCCTAAACGTTCTGGATGACGAATCGGTGCTAAAAATGCAAGGATGTCATCAACCAACTTAACCTTATCACTTCTTTCATCATTTAAACGTTCCAACAGTTTATCCAAAGTGTTAAAATCAGTTTGGCGCCCTTTATTAGAAATCAAATCTTGATGAATTCTTGCTAGTAAATCATAAGCCTTATTGTAAAATTCTCGATCACCAGACGGGAGGTTGGTTTTCCTAGCTCCTAGCTTATGAGACAAACTTTCTTGCTTGGCTAGTTTGCTATCAATGGCTGCACCAGTTTCTGCTGAAAGTTCCTTAGCAGGAATATAACGTGAGGTTCCATTCTCCTCAAAGACATATCCATCGGCTACTTTTCGAATCGCCTGTTTGACCAATTTCTCATCTATTGGATTGCTTGGAGCTAGTTGAGGATTTGGTGCAGGTTGTGGACTCGGACTGGGTTCCGGAGTCGGTTGTGGACTTGGTTCTTCTGGTCTTGAATCTGGCACCCAATGGTTCGAACTGTAACGAAGAGGAATAATACGAGCGATTCGTTCTTCCAATTCAGACATTTGTTCATAAGGGATAAAGTGGTAATGGTTACCATGAGGGACAGCTACACCTCTGGCTGTTCGACTTGTGATTTGTGCTGGGTCGAAAACAAGACCATCAGATTCTACGTGTCGTTGGCTCAAAGGCAGTTTGTAGAGCTGTTTCAAAAGACTATCAATGTCATCACTTTGACTTCCTTGACTGTCAGTATTGCTGTTGTTACTTGTGTTAGTATTTGTAGTTCCCTGATTGCTTACAGAAGGAACCCAGTTAGTTCTTGGGCTACTATCACTATTTTGTCGGCGATAGGTTCTTGAACTTGACAGATTGCCCCGACCAGATAGGAAGGCTTCTGCAGCAGCCAATTCGCTGGCTGATAACTCACTCTTAGGAATATAATGGTAATGGTCGCCGTGAGGAACGATATAAGCATCACCAGTATCTTCAATGATATCAGAAGCATTAAAGATGTAGCCATCATCTGTGGTGTAGCGTCCTTGTGAACGTGCCAAGGCTACCGCACCATCGTTTGCTGAGGTTCCTCCTTCACGATGCTGACTATGCTCTTGTTTTTGTCGATTAATTTCTTCTTTCGTACGGACATTATCTGCGTGGGCTGCATCCTTAAGGTAAACATAGTATTTTCCGTCCACCTTGATAACATAACCACCCTTGATTTCACTGATAATATCCTCGTCCTTGAGCTGGTAGTTTGGATCCTTCATGAGCAACTCTTCACTGATGATAGCGTCATAAGGAACCTTGCCATTGTAATAATGATAGTGGTCGCCATGTGAAGTGACATAGCCTTGGTCTGTTATCTTGATGACGATTTGTTCGGCATTGATGCCTTCTTTTTTACTAACCTCATCAGGAGTTAGATTCTCCGTTTTTTGCGTCGCTTGTTTACCATCAACGTAAGACACACGATTATTTTCCTTGACTATTCTAGCTTGATACAATCCCAACTCATAAGAACAAACACTTAAAATCAAGGCTGCCGCAGAACCAGCTAGATATTTTTTATTAATTTTCATCGAAACTCTCTTTCTTTTTGATATTTCTAGTTGCAATTCATTTCTAAATTGCAGAAACTCCTCTCTAAAAGTTAACTGGTTAATAGTTTACTCCTAAATTTTCAACTTGTCAAGAATTTTATGAACCAGTTAACAATTTTTTGTTTTCTACACTACCTTCTATCTGAACAGTCTGATTTAAGAATCCTATATTGAAAATCAATCACCAAATTTTTAAAGCAAAAAATCCCTGCAACTGAGTTGCAAGGACCTTTCAATTAATCAAAGTCAACGTATTCTTTTTGAAGTTCAAGAACTTCTTCCATTGTTGAGCATTCTGCAAGGGCACGGTTTGCGTACTCTTCCATCTTAGCTGTGTCGAGTTTTTTCATCAGGCTACGTGTACGAAGGACAGATGTTGCTGACATAGAGAACTCATCCAAGCCCATTCCGACAAGAAGTGGAACAGCCTTTTGGTCACCAGCCATCTCACCACACATACCAGCCCATTTACCTTCAGCGTGAGCTGCTTTAATAACGTTGTTGATCAAACGAAGGATTGATGGGTTGTATGGTTGGTAAAGGTATGAAACTTGTTCGTTCATACGGTCTGCTGCCATTGTGTATTGGATCAAGTCGTTTGTACCAATTGAGAAGAAGTCAACTTCTTTTGCAAATTGGTCTGCAAGCATAGCCGCTGCAGGAATCTCGATCATAATACCAACTTGGATATTATCCGCAACTGCAACACCTTCAGCAAGAAGGTTTGCTTTTTCTTCGTCAAAGACTGCTTTCGCTGCACGGAATTCTTTCAAGAGTGCAACCATTGGGAACATGATACGCAATTGACCGTGTACAGACGCACGAAGAAGGGCACGGATTTGTGTGCGGAACATAGCATCTCCAGTCTCAGAGATAGAGATACGAAGGGCACGGAATCCAAGGAATGGGTTCATTTCGTGAGGCATATCGAAGTAAGGAAGTTCCTTATCTCCACCGATATCCATTGTACGAACGACAACAGGTTTACCATTCATTCCTTCAAGTACAGCTTTGTATGCTTCATACTGCTCGTCTTCTGTTGGGAAGTCTTGAGAATCCATGTACAAGAACTCTGTACGGTAAAGACCAACAGCTTCGGCACCGTTGGCATTGACACCTTCAACGTCTTTTGGAGTACCGATATTAGCAGCCAATTCAAAGTGTTTACCATCAGCAGTCACTGTTTGAGCATCTTTCAAAAGTGCCCATTCAGCTTTTTGCTTCGCATAAGCTTCACCAGCAGCCTTGAATTCAGCTGCTTGCTCATCAGTCGGGTTGATAATAACCTCACCTGTGATACCGTTAACGGCAAGAATGTCACCGTCTTTAACAATTTCAGTGATGTTGTTTGTACCTAATACTGCCGCGATTTCAAGTGTACGCGCCATGATAGCTGAGTGGCTTGTACGTCCACCAATGTTGGTTACAAAAGCTTTTACAAAGTTTTTGTCCAATTGAGCTGTATCTGAAGGAGTCAAGTCATGCGCAATCACGATCACTTCTTCATTGATAGAAGCTGGGTTTGGCAATTTTTTACCAAGGAGATTTGCCAATACACGTTTTGTCACGTCGCGGATATCCGCTGCACGTTCTTGCATGTATGGGTTGTCTTCCATGCCTTCAAAGATAGTGATAAACATGTCTGTCACTTCTTTCAGACCTGCTTCTGCATTCACTTTCTTCGCACGGATAGTTTCTTTAATTTGGCTGATCATTTCAGGATCAGCAAGCACCATTAAGTGAGCGTCAAAAACTTGAGCAGCTTCTTCCCCTAGCGTACCTACTGCTTTCTCACGGATAACAGAAAGCTCGTCTTGTGATGCTTGTAAAGCGGCATCAAGGCGAGCTTCTTCTGCGTTTGTATCTTCGACTGTAACAGTCTCGAATGACAAATCCGGTTGAACGAGTAGATATGCTTTAGCAACTGCAACACCATCTGACGCTGCGATTCCTTTAAGCATTTCTGTCATTTCCTTATGCCAATCCTTCTTTTTCCATAGTTTCAGTGATTGCAGCGATTGCGTCGTCAGCATCTGCACCTTCAGCTGAAATTGTAACGTCAGCACCTTGGCCAACACCAAGACTCATAACACCCATGATAGATTTAAGGTTTACTGATTTACCTTTGTACTCAAGAGTGATATCTGAAGCAAATTTGCTAGCTGTTTGAACCAACAATGTTGCTGGACGTGCGTGGATACCTGTTTCTGCCACTACGTGGAAATCTTTAGAAGCCATAGTTTGACTCTCCTTTAAGTGTTTTCTATTTGAGTTATAAGTGATAACCCTTACAATAGTGTATTATATCACCTTCAAGATAATTTTTCAAGTATTTTATGGACTTTCTTCAATTTCCTTTCAGATAACTTGCTGAAAATCTTCTATATAAATTATCAACATACAGGATATAGTTTTTTTGTTTTAATAAACTTTGATAGTTCAATGAAAGTCAAAGCTTATGTTTCAAAAACCACTATATCTTGTATTTGGTTTTTAAAACTGTAACTTTTAGGCACAAGATTTAGTTTAAAAAGTTTGACAAAGTTTTTTTTTCTGATATACTAAGAAAGTAATCAAATTTTATGAGGAGTTACGAAAATGGTAACGGTTTATTCTAAAAATAATTGTGTACAATGTAAAATGACCAAACGTTTCTTGGATAGCAACAACGTGGCTTATCGTGAGATCAATCTTGACGAGCAACCTGAGTACGTCGATCAAGTTAAAGAGCTCGGTTTCAGCGCAGCTCCTGTTATCCAAACACCAACTGAAGTCTTTTCAGGCTTCCAACCAGGAAAACTGAAACAATTAGCATAATCTTAGTACATCATCCAGAAGAGATTGCTTCTAGGGCTAACTTAGAGGCCTTTCTTTTGTAATTAGATAAGGGAAATTTTATGGGATTAAAACATCTTGAGGACGTGACCTACTTCCGTCTCAATAACGAAATTAACCGTCCTGTTAATGGACAAATCATGCTTCATAAAGATAAAGAAGCCTTGGATGCTTTCTTTAAAGAAAATGTAGTTCCAAACACTATGGTTTTTGATTCAATCACTGATAAAATCAACTACCTCATTGAACACAACTACATTGAAACAGCATTTATCAAGAAATACCGTCCAGAATTCTTGGAAGAATTGTCTCAATTTATCAAAGACCAAAACTTCCAATTCAAGTCATTCATGGCTGCCTATAAATTTTACAACCAGTACGCCTTGAAGACTAACGATGGTGAATATTACCTTGAAAGTATGGAAGACCGTGTCTTCTTTAATGCGCTTTATTTTGCAGACGGGGATGAAGCTGTTGCGATTGATATTGCCAATGAAATCATCCACCAACGCTACCAACCTGCTACTCCTTCTTTCCTCAATGCCGGACGTGCTCGTCGTGGGGAATTGGTATCTTGCTTCTTGATCCAAGTGACGGATGATATGAACTCTATCGGACGTTCCATCAACTCAGCTCTTCAACTTTCACGTATTGGTGGTGGTGTGGGAATCACCCTCAGCAACCTTCGTGAAGCGGGCGCACCTATCAAAGGTTATGAAGGTGCCGCTTCTGGTGTCGTTCCAGTTATGAAACTCTTCGAGGACAGTTTCTCTTACTCAAACCAATTGGGGCAACGTCAAGGTGCTGGTGTTGTCTACCTCAACGTCTTTCACCCAGACATCATCGCTTTCCTTTCCACTAAGAAAGAAAATGCCGATGAAAAAGTTCGTGTGAAGACCCTTTCACTTGGTGTTGTGGTACCCGATAAATTCTACGAATTGGCTCGCAAAAATGAAGAAATGTACCTCTTCAGCCCATACTCTGTAGAGCTAGAGTACGGTGTGCCATTCAACTACATCGACATCACTGAAAAATATGATGAATTGGTCGCAAATCCAAACATCCGCAAGACAAAAATCAAGGCGCGTGATTTGGAAACTGAAATCTCTAAATTGCAACAAGAATCTGGCTACCCTTATGTAGTCAACATTGATACGGCTAACCGTGCGAACCCAGTAGATGGTAAGATTATCATGAGTAACTTGTGTTCTGAGATTCTTCAAGTTCAAGAACCAAGCTTGATCAACGATGCTCAAGAATTCCTTCAAATGGGAACGGACGTTTCATGTAACCTTGGATCAACAAACGTGGTCAACATGATGACTTCACCTGACTTTGGTCGTTCTATTCGCGCTATGGTTCGTGCCCTTACTTTCGTTACAGATAGTTCACACATCGTAGCTGTTCCTACTATCGACCACGGAAATAGCTTGGCCCACACCTTTGGTCTTGGTGCCATGGGGCTTCATAGTTACCTTGCCCAACAACTGATTGAGTACGGATCACCTGAGTCAATTGAATTTACAAGCATCTACTTTATGCTTATGAACTACTGGACCTTGGTAGAATCTAATAACATAGCGCGTGAACGTGGTATCACCTTCCACAACTTTGAAAAATCAGACTATGCTAACGGAAGCTACTTCGACAAGTACGTGACAGGCGAATTTGTTCCAAAATCAGACCGTGTTAAAGAACTCTTCAAAGACGTCTTTATCCCAAGTGCTGCTGACTGGGCTGAACTTCGCGAAAAGGTTCAAGCAGATGGACTTTATCACCAAAACCGCCTTGCTGTTGCTCCAAATGGTTCTATCAGCTACATCAACGATGTTTCTGCTTCTATCCACCCGATTACACAACGTATCGAAGAACGTCAAGAGAAGAAAATCGGTAAAATCTACTATCCAGCTGCAGGCTTGTCTACAGATACCATTCCTTACTACACTTCTGCTTATGACATGGATATGCGTAAGGTGATTGATGTTTACGCTGCCGCAACTGAACACGTGGATCAAGGGCTTTCACTCACCCTCTTCATGCGTAGCGACATTCCAAAAGGTCTTTACGAATGGAAGAAAGAAAACAAACAAACGACACGTGACCTATCTATCCTTCGTAACTATGCCTTTAACAAGGGTATCAAGTCTATCTACTACGTCCGTACCTTTACAGACGACGGTGGGGAAGTTGGTGCTAACCAATGTGAAAGCTGTGTGATTTAATTTTTGCTTGAGGAAACTACATTTTCTCAGATTAGTGATTCAATCACCGTGTTAGACTGGAATAAGCATCTATACTATGAAATAACAAAAAGTCGGGCTTCCGACTTTTTGTGCGATACTCCTCTAGAATTATGATAAAATAGAAATAATTGTGAGCTCGCAATATTAAACACAGAAAGAGATTTCAAATGGAAACTTACTACAAAGCCATTAACTGGAATGCCATCGAAGATGTCATCGACAAATCAACTTGGGAAAAGCTGACGGAGCAATTCTGGCTCGACACTCGTATCCCCTTGTCAAATGACCTTGACGACTGGAGAAAACTGTCAAACAAAGAAAAAGACTTGGTAGGAAAAGTCTTTGGTGGTTTGACCCTTTTGGATACCATGCAATCTGAAACAGGAGTTCAGGCGCTTCGCTCAGACATCCGTACACCGCATGAAGAAGCTGTTTTCAACAACATCCAGTTTATGGAATCTGTCCACGCAAAATCTTACTCTTCTATCTTTTCAACCTTGAATACCAAGGCTGAAATTGAAGAAATCTTTGAATGGACCAACACCAACCCCTACCTACAAAGAAAAGCTGAAATTATCAACGAAATCTACCTCAATGGTACACCTCTTGAAAAGAAGGTTGCCAGCGTTTTCCTTGAAACCTTCCTCTTCTACTCTGGTTTCTTTACACCACTTTACTATCTCGGTAACAACAAACTAGCCAACGTTGCGGAAATCATTAAACTGATCATCCGTGATGAGTCTGTTCACGGAACCTACATTGGTTACAAATTCCAACTTGGTTTCAACGAATTGCCTGAAGAAGAGCAAGAAAAACTCAAAGAATGGATGTACGACCTGCTCTACACTCTCTACGAAAACGAAGAGGGCTATACAGAAAGTCTCTATGACGGTGTTGGTTGGACTGAGGAAGTCAAAACCTTCCTTCGTTACAATGCCAATAAGGCCCTTATGAACCTAGGACAAGATCCACTCTTCCCAGATTCGGCTGATGATGTCAATCCTATCGTTATGAACGGTATTTCAACAGGAACTTCTAACCACGACTTCTTCTCTCAAGTCGGAAATGGTTACCTCCTTGGTGAAGTTGAAGCCATGCAAGACGAGGATTACAACTACGGTTTAGACTAATTTGACCAATCATTCAAAATATCATGGTTTGTTTAAATAAACTATGATATTTTTGTTTTTGTTTTATTTTGTTCTTTTTCTATTTGATTGATTGAGTGTTTTATGGTAAGATAATAATAGTAGAAATCGAGGTGATAAGGATGCTAAAGCAAGAAAAACTAGATAGTATTCTAGAAGCAGTAAACACAAAAGGCACTATTACTGTAAAAGAGATTATGGAGAGTCTTGATGTGTCAGATATGACAGCTCGCCGCTACTTACAAGAATTGGCAGATAAGGATTTGCTGGTTCGTGTGCACGGTGGTGCTGAAAAACTTCGTTCAGGTTCTCTCTTAAACAATGAACGCTCAAATGTTGAAAAACAAGGCTTGCAGATTGCTGAAAAACAAGAAATCAGCCGTTTTGCGGGTCATTTGATTGATGAAGGAGAGACTATTTTTATCGGTCCAGGAACAACCTTGGAGTGTTTTGCTCGTGAGCTTCCTATCGATAATATTCGTGTTGTAACAAACAGTCTTCCAGTTTTTCTCATCCTAAACGAACGAAAACTAACAGATTTGATTTTGATTGGTGGAAATTATCGCTCTATCACTGGTGCTTTTGTAGGGACACTCACCTTGCAGGATTTGACCAATCTTCAGTTCTCTAAGGCTTTTGTAAGTTGTAATGGTATTAAGGATAAGGCTATTGCCACCTTTAGTGAAGAAGAGGGCGAGGCTCAACGAATCGCCTTGAACAATGCCAATAAAAAATACTTACTGGCAGACCACAGCAAGTTTAATAAGTTTGATTTTTACACTTTTTACAATATCTCAGAGATTGATACCATCGTTTCAGATTCTAAACTGAGTCAGGAGACATTTAAAGATTTGTCGAAACAAACAACCATTCTTTTATCAAAACCATAAAAATTCCCCTACCTTTTGGTGGGGAATTTTTGTTGAATTTTATTCAATAAGTTGTGTCTCAGCTAGTTTCTTGTACCAGTGAGCTGATTTCTTTGGATAGCGCTCCTGGGTTTCAAAATCAACATAGAAGAGGCCGTAACGCTTTTCGTAACCATTTGACCAAGAAAAGACATCCATCAGCGACCAGATAAAGTAGCCTTTGACATTGGCTCCATCAGAGATTGCATCTGCAATCACTTCCATATGTTTCTTAACATAATCAATCCGCCCATCATCGTAGACTGTCCCATCCACAAACTCATCTTTGTATCCGAGACCATTCTCTGTGATGTAGATTTTCTTGTAATTTGGGTAATCTTTCTTCACGCGCATGATTTGATCATACAAACCTTGAGGATAGATAATCCAGTCCCAGTCCGTACGTGGGACATAGTCAGGCGCCACTCGACGTCCAACTCCCTTAATCTGATACTTAGAGCTTCCTTTTTCACCCTTACCGTTATGAATGATTTCTGTTTCGCCATCAAAGGCTTGCATCCAATCACTCATGTAGTAGTTAATTCCAAGGAAGTCATTCAGGTCTTTTGCAGCTTCTAGAACAGCGAAGTCTTCTTCACGCAAATCTAAACTTCCACCATTGACTGCTAAGATATGGTTGACACCTTCCATGGTTTCTTCGGAATATCGTCCTAGATAAGTCGCATCCAAAATAAATTTATTGTGAATGATATCTTCTAACTCGGCTGCACGAACATCTGCTGGATTATCTGGATCCAGAGGATACTTAGTAGGCAGGGCATGAACCACACCAATTTCACCCTTATATCCCTTATCCTTGAAAAGTTTTACTGCACGCGCATGCGACACCATCATATTGTGATGAGATTGGAAGACTTTGGCAAGGTCGTACTGAATACCTGGAGGGAATTTCCCAACCAAATACTGACCATCTCCTATCGGCCCAATTTCATTAAAGGTTGTCCAAAAGTTAACTTCAGGAAATTCTTCAAAACAGAAGGCTGCATAATCCACAAAGTGATCAATGTTTTCTCTATTCAGGAAATCTCCGTTTGAATGAAGTGCTTCTGGCGTGTCAAAGTGATGAAGAGTCACGAAGGGCTCAACATGTCGTTTGTGACATTCTGCAAACAACTTGTGATAGAACTCAACTCCCTTGTCATTAACCTTCCCATAACCAGTTGGAAAGATACGTGACCAGGCGATTGAAATACGGATACCATTGACACCATAATCTTCTGCAAGTTTGAGGTCAACTGGATATTTGTGATAGAAATCACTGGCTGGTTCAGCAGTGTACCAATAGTTATCCTTGAGGTATTTGTCCCAGGCAACTGGTCCTTTACCATCGGTATTGGTCGCACCTTCTGCTTGATAGGCGGCTGTTGCTCCGCCAAAAATAAAGTCTTTTGGAAGTGTTTTTGTCATTTGATTCACCTTTCAAGAAATAGAAATGAGATGGGGATATAGTTGGGAGGAGTTCCTCCATCTCACGTCTACTATCAAGTCACCAAATTGTGACATGAGGGGGTAAAAACGATATCTTTTTACCTACGAATTAACAAGACGATTAGGAAATTCGCTATAGCGATTTCCGTAACGATAGGAGACAGTTTCAGAGTCCCTATCGTTAATCGAATTGCGCTTGAACAAAGGCAAGAGCGCCTTTTCCGTCACGAGTCAGTTTAATGTATTGGCCACCTTCTGTCTTAGCAAGTTTGATACCAAGTTTGTCGGTTTCGGCCTTCATGTCTTCAAAGTTAGAAGCTACCTGAGGAGCAAGGATAACCAGATCAAACTCAGGCAACATTTCACGGTGAGCTCCATAGCCACCAGCTGCTGCTTTAACAGGAACTTTGTATTCTGCTGCCGCTTTGTTTAGAGCATTTGCAAGGAGACCACTTGTACCTCCTCCTGCACAGAGAACGAGAACATTTGTTTCTTCTGTGATTGTGTTTTGCGCTGCTTCTACACCTGCTTTTTCAAGAATAGCATCTGCTTTGGCAGTATTGAAGTTTGCAGCTACTTTTTCTTTTAATTCATCATTAACTTTACCAGAACGCTCTTCTTCAAGGATTTGTTCATCATAGACTTTAAGGAATGGATAGTAAATGACAATGTCAACAACGATTAGAAGGGCAGCAAGAATGAACGATAGAACTTGGAAGTTTGTACCGAGAACAATACCGAGCGGACCTGGTGTTGTCCAAGGAAGGTTGGCAGTAAATGAGTTCATGCCGAGCGTTTCAATGAAGAATTTAAAGATCCATACGTTTGCGATTGGAGCAAAGATGAATGGAATAAAGAAGATTGGGTTCAAGACTAGCGGAGCACCAAACAGGATTGGTTCGTTCACACCGAAGAAGGTTGGTACTACTGACGCACGTCCGATTGCACGGTTTCGTTTCGATTTGGTCAACCACATGAACATGAATGGAACAACCAGTGTCGCACCAGTACCACCCATGGTAACGATAAACATTTGTGTACCAGAAGTAAGAATCTTGTCAGCGTGCATACCTTGTTGGAGAAGGTTCAAGTTGACTTCGGCATTTGCATAGGTAATAGCTGCGATTGCTGGCTCGACGATTGAAGGACCGTGGATACCAACAAACCAGAAGAAGGCAAAGGCACCAAAGATAATCGTAATACCTAGATAACCATCAGCAGCAGAGAATAATGGTGCAAAGAATTTACCGATTGATTCAGCTACGCTTGCACCAACAAAATGACGAGCTAGTAAATCAAGAGCATAAAGAGAAACCACTGATAGAGTGAATGGAATCACATCTTTAAATACTTGTGAGATATTTGGTGGAACTTCGTCAGGCATACGAATAGTGACGTTGTTCTTAACACAAACCTTATAGATGGCTACGGTAACAAAGGCTGCGAGGAAGGCTGAAAGCAAACCTTTTGTCCCAAGGAAACCTGTCGCAAAACCACCTTCAATCGGATCAGCTGCTAACATCAACAAACCAACAATTGCTGCCAAAAGTGTTGACATATAGTTGATTTGGTTAGTTTTCTCCATGCTACGGTTAACTGAGTCCGTCAAAGATTTAGCTGTTGTCCCAGCTACCAAAAGAGCCAGAATTCCCATTGAATAGCTGTAAGGTTTCATCAGAAAGGCTACAACTTCATCAGACCATTTAAAACCCCATGAATTAGGAACAAAGGCAATCAAGATAAAGATACTTGAGAAGAGAATGACTGGCATACCAGCAATGAAACCATCACGAATAGCACGAAGGTAGATATTACGAGACAGTTTTTCAAAGAAAGGCTTTCCTTTCTCGATGAATGCAATTAGTTTGTTCATTACTTAACTCCTCTCTTGTAGAGTTCGATTAAATGGTGCATCAAATCTTTTAATAAGATAGTTGTCATCAAGTGATCTTGACCGTGCATCATGGTTACACTATAAGCCAAATCTTCGCCAGCTGCTTCCTTGGTCAATAGACTTGTTTGAGCGTGGTGAGCCTCTGCGATACAGCTACCAGCTTCCTCTACAAGAGCGTCCGCTTTTGCAAAATCACCAGCTTCAGCAGCCTTCAAGGCTTCCAATAGTTTTGAACGAGCATCGCCAGCATAGGCTACGATTTCAAAACCTAACAATGTTACTTCTTCTCTATTCATGATAGAATTCTCCTTATGTATTTTTAATTAAATTTTTATGACAATAAACGTTGGATATGTAGAACTAGATAAACTCGCTCACTCTTATACAAATCAAGACCCGTATGTTGCATAATCACATCATAGATCTTGGAACCAATCTCGAACGCTTTTGGATAGGATTGTTTAATATGATCTTCCATATCCAGAAGTGATTGGTTATCATCTCTGGAACGGTCTAAATAATCCAAAAAATAGTTGAGATGAATCATAAAGCGATCATAGAAATGGTTATTCTCTTTGGTTCGTTGAATAGCGTAACTCTTCAGCACTTCTTCAACATTCCTGAGAATTTCTTTCCTCTTATCAATCGACTCAACCACTTGAACTTCATTCTCCCCTTCGGCATTGATGAAATGATAAGCGATCCGAATAATTTCATCCTCAGGGAAATGATCTGTCAACTTCTGACGATAAATTTCAAAAGCTTCCTTTGCGATTTGAAAAGCTACAGGATACTTGGCAGAAATATCTGGCAAATTACTATCCTTGTACCTTCCTTGTGTTAGAGCTTGATAAGAACAGTAAATATGATCTGTCAAGGTTACGTAGAGATACTCTTGAATTGGATAATGATATTTCTTTGATAGCTTATCAATGATTTCATAAGTCACTGTGATAAAATCAAGCGGAACATCTTTGAGGAGAGCCATAAAGTTTTCTCTTGACTCTTCGGTCTTCATCCGAAAGATTTTCTCAACCTGATGTTCAGCAATCAAATCCCCTTTCTTCTTTCCAAATGTAATCCCCTTACCAATCACAATCACTTCTTCTCCTTTATCATTTCTGACAAGCGAGACATTGTGATTCATTGGATTTAGAATTCGATACATGTCAACCTCCTTTGATATCTTAAAGGTATATGAGTATAAAAAATGACCACAAATGAACTAGAAAATCAGCCGATTTCTAATTCACCTGTGATCATGCCTAATATTACTTAGTAACACTCACCTTGTATTAACTTGTGATTTAAGTATAGCACAAGTAAGTTATTTTGTAAACCTTTACATACAACTTTTTTTAAAATTTTTTTAGATTCATGTTCCTAACCTAGGAGGACTTGCTTACACGCGTTCAGTCCATGAAGTCGCTGTTGTTTGAAGAACCTTGTTGAGTTCGTCAATGTTTTCAAAACCTGTTGTGCGTAGCCATTCACGAGCTGCTGCTTCACCGTCTTTGATGTAGGCTTCAACTGATCCAGCCCATGTTGCACGTCCACAAAGAACGCCGTTGAAGTTTGCGCCTGATTCGTGGGCAAATACTAGCGTTTCTTGGAAGAGTTTTGCTGATACACCAGCACTCAAGTAGATGTATGGCAAGTTCGTTGCTTCATCTTGTGCTTTGAAGAAGGCTGCTGCTTCTTCACGTGTATGAACGATTTCTCCGTCGCCAAAGCCTTCAACGTATTTAACATTAACTGGAACTTCTACTTTCAAGACATCGATGTTGAAGCGTGGATCTGAGAAGACTTTCATGGCACCGATAACCTTGTGAGGTTTCACTTTTGCGTATTCTGCAGAACCTGCGTCAGCAATTTTTTCATCGTAAGCCAAGATTTCAAGGAAGAAAGGAATGTCTTCCGCCACACACTCAGAACCGATGCGTTCGATGTAGGCTTGTTTTTCTTGGTTGAGTTCGTCAGAACTGTCTACGTCATAGTAAAGCAAGAACTTAACAGCATCTGCGCCTTGTTCCTTGATGCGTTTGGCAGACCAAACATCCAAGCAGTCAGGCAAGCGTTTGGTGCTTGTTGTGTCGTAGCCAGTTTTCTCATAAGCAAGGAGAAGACCAGCATTTGGATCAAGCGCTTTTGTAGCTGGAAGACCATACTCTGGGTCGAGAAGCATAGAGGATGCGTATTTTGTCAATTCATCTGCTACCAAGACCTTGAGTTCTTCCATTTGAGCAACTGTTGGTTCTTCCGTTTGGTATTGAGCCATGAGGCGTTTCAAAGCGCCACGTTGGTCAAAAGCAAGGGCTGAGATAATGCCGTTCTCGTCAGAGAGTTTTTTCAAGCAAGCGCGTTTATTTTCTGTTAAAACCATTTTATACCTCTTTTACTATTAATTGATCATATAAAGCTTGATAGTTGGCCATATTGACATGACCTGTCATCTTTTCTTGGGCATTGAGCATACCAAGGACATTGGCCTTGATGAGGAGTTCTTGGTCAGATTCCTTATGAAGAAGACCTGATGAAATACCTGCAACAGTAGAATCTCCGGATCCAACTGGGTTAACTACTTGAATTCTCGGAATATCTACCTTGTAGAAAATATCACCATGTTTGGCGAAAGCACCATTTGCACCAAGTGAAACGATTATCCACTCAATCCCTGCAAATAAAGGCTCTTGAAGAACTTCTTTTAATTCATCCAAATCCTCAGAAACTTCTCTCCCAAGAAGCTGAGACAATTCCTCATTATTGGGTTTGATTACTGTTGGTTTGTGGGGTGATTCAAGAACTGCCTGAAGAGCTGCACCTGAGCAATCCAGAACAACTGGTTTCCCTGCTTGATTAGCAAGCTCTACCAATCTCGCATAATAATCAACTGGAAGCCCAGCTGGCAGACTACCTGAAATAGCGACTACTTCCACAGTGTCAAGGAGATTCTCGAAATGAGCCAAGAAATCTCGCCCTTCTTGTTCCAAAACTTCAGGCCCTTTTTCAAGGATTTCTGTTTGGTTGTCTCCGTGCAGAATAGCGATACAGTTACGAGTCTCTCCTTGAATGGAGAAGAAACGTCTCGTTACTTTATCATCGATATGCTCTACTAAAAACTCACCAAGTTTACCACCGACCAAACCGGTAGCAACAACAGAATCACCAAATTCTGAAAGAACTCGTGTAACATTGAGACCTTTACCACCAGCTGTCTTGGTCACGTCCACCACACGGTTGACAGTGTCAATTTTTAATTCATCCAAAGGATAAGAAATATCAATGGATGGATTCATTGTGACTGTTAAAATCATGCGTCACCTCTTAGTCGTGGTATTCACCGCGATCCCATTTTTCAAGGAATTCTGTAAAGAAGTTTGCATCTGCTTGATGAGCATTGTGAGTTTCAACGTGCTCAATTTTCGCAATCAATTTTTTGTTTTCTTCTGATGGTTTGTATTCAGCATTGATGAAAGCTTCAATGATGTCGCACATGAGCAATTCACCAGTGATTTTACCACCAAAACCAATAACATTGGCGTTCAATTGTTCTTTTGCATAAAGAGCTGTTGTCATATCACGAACCAAGGCAGAACGAACTCCTGGAACTTTATTTACAGCGTTGTTGATACCAACACCAGTACCACAGATACATACCCCAAGATCAGCTTGACCGCTAGTTACAGCTTCACCAACTTTTTTACCAAAGATTGGGTAGTGAGTACGTGTGTGGTCATAGGTACCAAAGTCGATGACTTCATATCCTTTTGATTTCAAAAATTCTGAAACCGCCATTTTTTCATCTGTTACGATGTGGTCACATCCAATTGCAATTCTCATTTTTAACTTACCTTTCTTACTGTAATCTAATTAGCACATTTTGTTCAACATATCCACACGAATTTGGTGACGACCACCGTCGTATTTACCGTTAACAAAACCTTTAGCAATATTTTTAGCCAATTCATCACCAACAAGTTGTGCACCCATAGTGATCATACGTGAGTTGTTGTGTCCACGAGTCATATAAGCTGAACGTTCGTCAGATACTTCTGCGGCAACCATTCCTTTGATCTTTGTTGCGACCATAAATGGACCAGCTCCATAAGCATCAATCACGATACCAAGATTTTGCTCTTCTTTGTTTACTTCTGCAGCAACAGCAAGAGTCACATCAACAAAATCTTGACCTTCAGCTGTAACATCCACAACGTGGAAGTTTTCTTTTTCCAAGAAGTCTTTCACAACTTCTTTCAATCTCAAACCTGCAGCATCTGCACCGATAACAATAGACATATTGTATACTCCTTTTTATTTTTCTAGGCCAGTAAAGACTTTTATAGCTAGTAGTTTACCTACAAAAGACTTTCTAGCAGTTTAGTGACAAATTTGATTGAATGAGATGAAGATCACCTTATCCAAGTCCAGGAAATCAATTTCCTAGAAACAAACTTTCTCCGTGGAAGAGAATATAACAAGTGATTGTTTGTTTGTTACAAACATCATTTGTTGCTCGCAAACATAATATACTCCTATTTTTATAAAAAGTCAACAGTAAATGTTTGTTTTTGTGTTATTTTTTTAAAATTATAAGATTTCGATTTCAAAGCCAATCCGTTCTACTTGACCGGGTTCCAAGAGACGAACGTTTTTCTTATCTTCTAAATGATCTCCTTCTTCAAGTGAAGTTGATAAGCCTGACCATGGTTCAAAAGCGATGAAAGGTCCTTTATTTAGGGTAGACCAAATAATGAGATTTGAAAACTCTTGGAAGTGAACTTTTAATCCCTTCTCATGCTTACGAGAACGAAGGGAAATTGTTCTGGATTGCAACTCATCCAAAGTCACTGCATCAACACTAAACAGATCGTAACTGAGATCCACTTCCTTTTGTGAATCCAACCATGGACTTCTATCTTGGAAGTCTAATAGTCCTGTTTCTGGGAAAGGACGGGGAACAGAGCAAGTCTCTTCTTTCTCAAACTCTAAATAGTAATCTTCATAAGTTTCGCCTTCTAGCAGAGGACAATTAAATCCTGGATGACCACCAATAAAGTAAGGCATGACCTTGCTAGTTTCTTTATTGAAGACTTTGTATTGAGTACGAACAGTCTTGCCAGTAACTTCATAAGTGATTTCAAGGCGGAAATGATAAGGATAGTTTTGATAAGTATTCTCATCATCTTCGATAGCAAAGGTTACACTGTTTTCTGTTTGATCAACTAAGTCAAATTCTTTTTTACGGACCAAACCGTGACGAGGAATGTTTCCTTTCGTCTCCGTTCCATCTGCATGACTGTAGAAGGCTGTATCTTCTCTTAAAGAGCCGCAGATTGGAAAAAGTACTGGGGCTTGTCCACTCCAGTAAGTGGCATCTCCTTGCCACAAATACTCAATGCCTTCTCGGTCCTTGATTGACGACAAGGCGCCACCTAAGATTTTAAACTGGACCGTTAACTGGTCTGATTTTACTTCAATTACCATTATATTCTCCAACTATTTTTAGATTTTTATATAAAAAACTAGGTTGTCACTCCCAATGTCGGAAATTGACAACCTAGTTTTCACAATTTACATTTTATAGGAGCGAATTATTTAGCATTTGCTGCGTATTCTTCGTTACGTTTGATCATTTGTTTTCTATACCAAGCAAAGATACCTACATAGAATACAAGGAAGGCTGCTGCACCAAGGATTGCTTTAATATCACCTGTTGTAGCATTACCGATTGCCCAACCAAATAGTTTTTCGATTGGTCCTTCAAGAGTTGAGTGAGTGATCAATTGAGTTTGGCTCACACCTTCTGGGAAGGCACCTACACCTTTAGCAAGTTCAGTTGCAAATGGAGCGATAAGAGTACCTGAAAGAAGGAAGAGTGGCAACAAGAGTGTTCCGAAGATAATCATACGGAGCAATTTACCACGTGTAACAACCAAGAGAGCTGGAGTTACACCCATAGCGATGATACCTGCAAGTGGCAAGATACCATTTCCGACATTTGAAAGAAGCACTGCTTCAATCAACATGATTGGAGCAAGTACGTTGGCACAAGCCCAGATTTCAGCACGACCAGCGATGAAAGGCCAGTCAAGACCGATATTAAATTTACGTCCTTGAAGACGTTTAGTAGCAACGTTTGTAATACCTTGTGAAAGTGGTTCTACGGCTGCAATGAACCAAGATCCGATAAGTGAGAAGAGCTCCAAGCAGACACCGGCAGTCAAACCAAGGCTCAACCAACCTTTAATAACAAGTTCCCAAGACGCCGCTTCTTCTACTCCAGCAACTGGATGTGGAGTTCCCATCAAACCTATAACGATACCAAGAATGAAACCGATGAAGAATTTAGATCCCCAGAAACCGATTTTTTTGTTCAATTTTGCAGCGTCAAAATCATATTTATCAAGACCTGGCAAAACTTTATCAAAGATCTTATCCAAGACCATGATAACTGGGTTCATCATGTAGTTCATATGAGTTGAAGTCATTGGTGACGAACTTGGTGCGTTAAGAAGGTCGTCGAAAGTTGGTTTCATCAAGTCAGAGTTGATAATCTTCAAAATACCAACAAGTACAACTGCTGCTGTCGCGATGAAGAGTGAAACCCCTTGGCTTACACCGTTGTTGTCAGCATACCATTTGATCAAAAGACCAGTGATTGACAAGTGCCAGATATCGAAGATATCGACGTCAAGTGTGTCCGTTTTCTTCATAGCAAGCATCACAACGTTGACAATCAACATTACAAGCAAGAAGTAAAGTGTCCAAGCAGATCCCCAAGTGATTGTAGCAAGTGGTGCCCAACCAACGTCGGTGATGTTCAATTGGATACCAGTATTTTCAACGAATTTCGCAAGTGAAGCTGAGAAAGCTCCGTTGAGCATACCGATGATGGCACCGATACCTGTAAGGGCGATGGCGAGCTTGATACCACCTTCAAGAGCTTTGGAGAATTTAACTCCAAAAAGTAGGGCCAACACTGTCAAAATGATCAGCATGATGATAGGGCCACCCATAGCCAAGATAGGTTTAAAGATATCGTTGGCCAGATTGATAATGACATCCATAATAGTTCCTCCCGTTTTTCTAAGTTATATGAATGTTAACAAGATAAAGATTAAATTAGCTTAGTCCGTGTTCTTTAATAGCTGCTTCAATATTGTCAAATACTGGAGCGCTCATTGCAGGAATACGGAACAAGATTGGTCCAGCTTCGATTACTGGAATACCTGGTTCAAAACCAAGATCTGTTGCAGCGATTGGAGTAAAGATATCGTAACCTTTCATAAGGTCTTCGTTCACATCTTTAACCATGACTGCATCACAGTGAACGTCATACCCACGGCTTGAAAGTTCTTCTTCTAGAGCACTTTTAATTTGGTGACTTGAGTTAACACCTGCACCGCAGGCAGCAAGAATTTTAATCATTAGGATTTCCTCCGATTTAATAATTTTAATGTACGATTTAAGCAGTTGCTTCAGAAATGTAAGTGTAGAGAGCTTCTGGTTCAGAAATTTTTGCCAGATCTTCTAAGTGACCATTTCCAGTAAAGAAGTCCATCAACTGAGCAAGAATATTGGTTTGACTCGAACTTGAATTGTTAATGATAAAGAAGAGTAGGGATACTGCTACTTCCCTATCAGGAGCAATCATATTGTGAAAAGTTACCGGTTTTTCTAGTCGAACAACCACCACTTTTTCAGCTAGATTATGAACAATATCTGTATGAGGAATCGCTACATTTGGCAAATCCTTTCCCAGAAATTCCATATCTAAGCCAGTTGGAAATGACTTTTCACGCGTGATCAAGGCTTCACGATAAGTTGGAGTTACAATTTCTCGTTCTTCCAACAGGGTTGCTACCTGATCAAAGAGTTGTTCTTGATTATCCGCTTCTAAGCAAAACACGAGGTCTTTGTCAAAGAAATGATCTAATCCCATAACATTTTCCCTTCTTTCAATTAACTTTTATGCTATAAGTATAACACTATATGAAATCGTTGTCAATGATTTTTTGTTTTATTTTGTTCATTTTTTTATAAATTGTGTTTTGTTTGATAAATACAATCAATATCAAACACTTCTTCGTTTCAACTACAAAAAAAAGAAGGCTGAGCCTTCTAATTTTGGATTGGTTATTTAATAGAAGATAAAATCTCTTCTAGTTTTTGATAGTCTTTGACACTATCGATTTCATAGATGCTATTACCTTCTAATTCTTCTACATATACATCTAGTTCTTTAATATTATCTTTAACCATATTGTCCCAGTAGAGATCCACAAATTCTCCACTTTCATAAGCTTTGTCAATAAAGCCAACAATCTTCTCAGCAGTTGGTGCATCCCAGAATGATACACCACTCAAAATACGGCCTGCCTTACTGTCAACAATGATATCTTGAACCTTATAGTCATCACCATAAACCAAGAACCATTCGTTTGTACAGTCTTCACGATAAACGCTAAAATAGGTAGAACGTTTAAGATCGTTTCGAAACATATTTTTGAAAAGATAGTTATCTGCATCGATGACGTAGCTGTTAGCCAAATCTTCTTTTACTAGATAAAGTGAGTAGAAGTTATTGTAATCAGCATACTTGTCGTTAAAGACTAAACGAACACCATATTTTTCTTTTAAGTAGTCAAATTGTTCTTTGAGATAGCCGACAACAATGATAATCTCATCAATTCCACGCTCTTTCAAAAATTCAATTTGGTATTCTACCAAAGGTTTTTGGTTGACCTTAACCAAGGCTTTAGGGGTATTTTCAGTCATAGGGCGCAGACGAGTTCCCAACCCCGCTGCCAAGATAATTGCTTTCACGCTATTCTCCTTTATTCTTTAATAATAATATAAACACCAGCCATAACAACAAGCGATGTAATAATGGTCACCATATCGAGTGGTGTACCTAAAAGCATTGCTGAGAACAATACTGTCCATACGACATAGCTTACGTTCAATCCAGTTGCTTTTGCAGGTTGTAAACGGTTGATAGCAATATAGTAGGCTAAGTATGAAATCATATTACATGCCGCAAAGACAATCAAGAGGCCGAGTAATTGCCCATCCGCCACTTCTGCAAATGAATGGTGAGAAAAGAGCACAATCACTAGATAGGACAAGAATGAGGTCACTTGTCGGATTAACAAGGCTTCAATTTCACTTAAATCACTTTCCATAGCATAGGAGCTGAGAACACTCTCACTTCCCCAAGCGATGGCACAAACTAATGCACAAAGAATTCCGATATAAAAAGAATTAACCTGCTCAACTTTGTAAGTCTGGGCAATTATGCCAGCGATAATCAACAAAATACCAAACACAGTATTCTTAGATACCTTGTGTTTCAAAATGAAAAATGCTAGTAAAACAGAAACTGCTGGATAGATAGCTGATACTGAAGATGCAAGAGAACTTCCGATATACTTAACCGCATAAAGATTGGCCTGCATGCCAATGGGACCAGCTAGCAAGGCTCCGATAATAACACTGACATTTCGGATATTTAGAAAAATCGAGAGTCGAACTTTTCCTTCTTTTACCAAAAGAAAAGCTAACAAGATAAAGATACTCAAGAAATCATGAGCAGCCGCCACCACAAAGGGAGAAAGATTTGTAAAAATCGAAAAGATATAAGAACTAATTGTCAGACCTAGCCCCCAGAAGATTCCTGAGAGCAGACCAAAAGAAACACCATTTTTATTCTTCATCCTAACCTCCATAATAGGTCAAACCGTCAACAGCTCTTTGGTAGCGACTCACACCATAATCTCCAAAGTCAGCGCCTTGATCTTCTTTGTACACTGTCCACAAACTCCAGATAGTATCTTGCAAAATTTTATAGATTCGAATCTTTTCACGAGATACTGGAGTTTTGTCATTCTCATAGTAGGTTAGAAAATCTTCTTCTTCCTGATTTGTAAATTCAGACTCCAAAAAGAGAGCTGCCAAATCCCACATTGGATCATTCATAGAAGAGTATTCCCAGTCGATCAAATACATGCGTCCTTGGGGTGACTCGATAAAGTTTTCTGGTACCAAGTCGATATGACAAGACTTTCTGTCAACACCCAAATCAGCCAACCTTTTCTCTAGTGAAAATACATCTTTTCTTACAGCTTCATAATTGGCGTAAGGGATATTTCCCTCAATCAAGGCTTCATATTTTTTGATTTCCTCAAAAGGAGCAAACTCTCCTCTTAGCTCTTTTCCTGAAGAGTGAATGGTTTGTAAAATTGGTGCAATCTTTTCAAACTTGGTCTTGATTGATGTTGAATCAAGAGTTACTGCTGATTCGATGTACTCATTTACCTTAATCCCAGACTCAATATCAAAGAGATAATTTTCGACATCTAGATTCAAATCTTTCAACAATTCAAGATTGTATTTTTCATCTTGACGATTGATGAGCTTTTCAGTCCCTTTTCCGAAAAATTTAACGATATAGGGTTTGGAGGTTGTTTTAACCAAATAATTCTGATTGGTCATACCGCCTAGCTGTTCAACACTAAGGACTTCCTCTTCATCCGATAGCAAAGAAGAAATTTTTTCTCTGATGAGTTTCTCCACAATTAACCTCCATCTTCTAAACTTCCCACTTAAATACTGTTTTAAAAGCAGTATTTAGGTCGGTGGCAAAGACACGGTGAATGTCCTTGATTTCTCTCACTGGTTCTTCGATATAAAGGATATTCTTCAGACGATTAGCAAACTTTTTGACTTCCATCATTTGAATGGCCTTCTCAAAATCGACGCGTCCTGAGCGAGACGATCCCACTAATAACAATCCTTTTTCCAAAGCATCTCGTGTATTGATATTAACCTTGTATTCGCTCACTCCCATCATGAGAATCGTTCCCTGTGGACGAATATAGCGAATCAAGTCATTGATAGCTGGGCCTGTTCCATCGCCACCACAACATTCAAATCCATGATCAAAGGTCAGATCCTCGGGAATATTATCCGTGATGTAGCACTCTTTTGCAAAAGAGAAAAGCTCCAATTTTTCCCAATGACGGCCAATCACGATAATCTCTGCTTCTGGCAAGGTGTAATTGATAATATTGGCAACCACAAAGGCCAAACTACCATCTCCGATAACAGCAATGCGCTCTCGCTTGCTGTGAGCAAGATTCAAGAAACGATCCATAGCATGCATACCCACACTCACAAACTCGGTAATGGCAGCAACTGTGTCCTCAATGGAATTATAAGACACGACACGATCTTTTGGAAGAGAGACAAATTCTCGCATAAAGCCATCATAACCACTAGATAGGAAGTGGGTCCCTATCATGTAGTTTTCGTAGAACTCCTTGTCACTCTGCATAGGCGGTTGATTAGGAATCATAACTACCTTTTGACCGACTTCATAAGTCCCGGTTGGATCTGAAATAACAGTTCCACAAGACTCGTGAATCATAGCCATAGGAAGCTTTTTAGCCAATATCTTTGGATCGCGTTTCCCTTGATAGTAACGTTGATCCGCATGACAAACCGCCATAAAATTTGGACGGATAAGGATATGATTCTCTTGATCAATGTCCTCTTCTTGGTATTTTACATTGATAAACTTTGGTTTGGTCAGTTGATAAATTTGATTAATCATAGCCTTAGTCTTTCTCAATCATACTTTTCGCGATTTTCAAGTCTGTTACAGTTGTGATTTTAAGGTTTGAGTATTCGCCTTTAGCTAGGGCAACGTCTTTCCCTTTGATAACAAAAATCTTACATGCATCCGTCAGGATTTCCTTTTCTTGATCAGATAGGGAACCATACAAATCCATGAAATCCTTGCAGCGGAAGGTTTGAGGTGTTTGACCCTGATAGAGGTGAGCACGATTTGGAATATCCGTGATAAATTGGCCATTAGTGCTTTCAACAATGGTATCAACCGCTTCTACTACTGTGTCAACTGCATCATGATCTTGAGCGAGCTTGATATTGTCCTGAATCATGCGAAGTGTGATAAAGGGACGAACAGAGTCGTGGGTAATCACGATATCTTCTGGAGTGATTGGACGATAGGCATTAATGGCTTCTATAATCTTCTCGATACTGGTATTGCGATCAGCCCCACCTTTGGTAATGATGATGCGATCCTTGTGGAGAGAAAGATACTTGTCAACTAGGTCCTCAGCGTGTGACACCCAGTCTCCATGAACTCCAACTACAATTTTTTCAATACTTGGTTCCAAAACAAATTTTTCGATTGTGTGGATCAAAATAGGTCGATCACCCAACTCCAAGAATTGTTTTGGTAAATTACTGATTCCCATGCGTGTGCCAGTTCCTCCGGCTAGGATTCCTGCATAGATCATTTATATTCTCCTTTAGTTTATTCTAAAAAACTCATTACTATCTATTATATCACAATCTGCCTCCATCATGAAGAAAAGACAGAGCGTCATTTAGTCTAATCAACACACCATTTAAGGTAAAAAGTGAACAATGTGTTACTAATTCTGGAAAGATCATAATAAATTAAGAAATAAAATTAGGTTATCCTCTATATTATCCGTTCAACGTTCGGTTAATATAGAGTTCTTTAGAATATAATAGAAACCTTAAAGAAAACTTAAATGAAATTATTTGTTTAGCAAAGAATACTAGGTGTGCTTAGTAAATTTCTTAAAAGTTGTTTGAGGGACTCATTATAAAAGCTCATATATCTCATGAATTAAACAAATAATAGACTTTTGAACCTAAAATTGATAAAATAAAAAAGAAAAAAATAGAAAAAGGAAATTGTAAACCGCCATGATGAACATGCAAAACATGATGCGCCAAGCACAAAAACTTCAAAAACAAATGGAACAAAGTCAAGCAGAACTCGCTGCTATGCAATTTGTTGGAAAATCTGCTCAAGATCTTGTCCAAGCGACCTTAACTGGAGATAAGAAAGTTGTTAGCATTGACTTCAGTCCAGCAGTTGTAGATCCAGAAGACCTAGAAACCTTGTCTGATATGACCGTTCAAGCCATCAACGCTGCTCTTGAACAAATTGATGAAACGACTAAGAAGAAACTAGGAGCTTTCGCTGGAAAATTACCATTCTAATCACCTATAGAAAAAGGAGGAAGGTTCACTTCTCCTTTTTTCTCTGTTAAAAATTAAAGAATTCCGTAGCTTTTTTCAAAAGAAGATCGGTGTATTCTGGATCTTCCTGAGCTGCTGCTAAAGTCTCCTGTAGCATCTCCATGTCATCTGTAATCATCCCATCCACTGACAACTGCAACGATTTATCAAGTGCATCAGAGCTATTGATGGTCCATACGTAAAGCTTTTGTTCTGTATACCAAAGTTTAGTAACAAAATATTCATCCAATGTTGAATACTCCATGGTATAGCCCGTTGCCTTGGTTTTTGGGAAAATACTATTATAAGGCAAGATGAAATAAGCTGGAATAGTCGAATCATATTTCAAAACTTGGTCAATCACATGATAGTCTAGTGATTGCATCTGATGACCATACTGCTTGATAATAGGGCCATACTTCTCTAGGAAACGTTCCATCATTTGTGGACTGTCTTTTTTACTGGTTTTAATTTCAATCAACAATCTTTGATGAAGTTCATTCGCGCGATTGAGATAGTCATCAAAACTAGATATCTTGGTTCGATAGCCATTTTCAGAAATATCTAACCCTGTCAACTCCTCTAGAGTCAAGTCTTGAGGATTAGCGTTGATACCTGCTAAGTTCTTAAGATTGGCGTCATGCATCATCACAAACTGACCATCTTTGGTCTCCTGTACATCCATTTCAATCAAATCTGGTTTCAATTGCGCTGTTTTTTCCAAAGACTGTACAGTGTTTTGTACACCATTTTTATTTGAAACGCCCCTATGTGAAATGATTAAAGGGGTATTTGTCACAGGAGCTTCCAGATAGATATAACCTTCCAGCGCAAAAAAGATACTAGCGCAGCCCATAACTCCCCATCTCATCAAATGATCTTTTTTTCTTCTTGGCATAATCTCCAGTTCCTCACCGGTCAAAAAGGAGACAAACTTAACAAGGAAATAGGTCAACGCCATATAGTGGATGTTTTTTATCAAGACAAAGTTGATAACTCCAAGAATCAGTGATTCTTTCTGTGTTAAATTGTCAATTACAATCTGTCCCATTAGCAAGGGAGTCAAGAGAAGGAAGAAAAAGAGATAGGTTTTAATAATAATGAGTAGCAAGTTCCAAGCATAAAAGAGAACTTGTTTCTTTGTCTTTTGTAGGCTATATTTTACTCCTTCTCTCACAGTCCTCTTTTCAAAGAGAATCTTCGGAAGGGCAAACATGAGTCGGACAGACACATAGAGCAAAATCCAAGCAGATGCAAAAATCATCAAGCCTACGAGCCAGTGCTTGTCTTCCAGATAAGTCACAATAAAGTCTGGAATAACGATTTTATTTAAGTAATAAATTTTTAAAATTTTCCTGATGAAAGGAAAGAGCATGGCTACGTAGAAGAATAGAAAAGCCATCTTGCAGAAGCTCAAGCGTTTCATGAATAGAAAACTTTGCTGGAAAACTTTGCGACTGTACTCAATCAAGGTTCTCTTTTCGTGGTAGAGAAGGTGACGCGCCCCAATAAAGAGGAGGCAAATCTGGAAATAGGCCACCAAAAAATTGATTACAATCAAGACGAGAAAAGCCAGACTGATTAAAGGAGAACTCGTGATAATGGCAAAAATATTATTGTAAGAAATAAACAAATAGCCCGTCTGGCTGAGTAAAAGACCAGCAAGAAAGGAATTGAGAGGTAACCACAGATATTCCACCATCATGAAAATTAAGAAAAAGAGGAAGAGAACTTTATCTAGGTTGAGGTAAATTTTCCTAAAACCTAGCTTTTTAGGTTTTTCAGGTTTCATAGGCACTCCTAGTCTAGAAATTGAGATAAATCTAACCCGCCAAAGGGATTCATAGATAGATTACTTTGTTCTTCTAACAATAGTTTTCCTTCATCCGATTCCAAAAAGGCTTCATAAACACGCGCCGTCATGCGGGCATCTTCTAAACTATTATGCGATTGACCTTTAAAGCCTAAGAAATTCGCCACAGTTTGCAATTTGAGATTAGCTATGCCGTGTAGGTCGGAACTACGACGTTCAAAAGCCTCATCATATAGGTCGACCTTGTACTGGTCACGATAGTCCAAGCCATGCTCCAAGAGAATAGGCAAATCACTATTAGCTGCATTGTAACCAACGATAGGTGAATTGCCAACAAATGCCTGAAAGTCCTGTAAAACTTGTTCTACTTTTGGCGCATCTTTCAAGGTTTCAGCTGTAATTCCTGTCAAACCATTAATAAAACTCTTTAAAGGCACGCTGGTATGGACATAAGAATCAAAGGCACCTATCTCTTGACCATCTTGAAAACGAACTGCTGATACCTGAATTAAATGGGTAACTCCTTCGTGTTGATTGAATTCTAAGTCAAAGGCGATATAATCTCTTAATTTTTCCATCTTTTACCTCAATTCCGACTCAATTTAAACTATAAATAAGAAAAGAAGCTATTAGGTTAGTGAATAACCCAAACAGCTTCTTTATTTTCCTCCAAACAGGCGAGCAAAAAAGCCTTTTTTGGTTGCTTGGACTTCTTCTTTTGCTTGGTCCAACTCGAGTTTCAAGCTTTCTTGATCCTTCATAGCTTGAAGAGTTAACTGTTGCTGCTGGTCCAATTGTTTGTCCTTTTCTGCAATCTGGCGGTCTTTGATGCGCATCTGCTCATCTTTTTCTGCCAGTTGCTGGTCCTTGGCCTTGAGTTGCTCGTACAAACGAAGAATTTCAGCATTTTTCTCATCGACCAAGATTTCCATCAGTTCGCGTTGTTTGACATCATCACTGACTGGTTCATCTTCAAAAATCGTTTTTTTATAGATTTCTTCTAGCTTAATCAAGCCACTTCGAGTAACTACTGTTACACCTTTGTCATTTTTTTTCGTGTCCTCTTCGGGAAGTTCTTTGACACGATTGTTGATTGCCTGACGAGATAGTCCTAAGACCTCTGCAATCTCGCTGACGGTCATTTCAATACTCATAATATCCTCTGAAACGTTTTCTAGCTTTTCTTTATTTAAATCTTATCATAAGCTAAATAAACTGTCAAATTTCCGCTTAATCCATAACCTTTAAAAAGGCCAGTAAAACTTGGGCAGAACGACGTCCAGCTTCAATGATAAACTCATCAAAAGAGATAGAAGCCTCGTGATTGGCATTGTCGCTCATGGCACGAATGACTAGGAAAGGTAGGCCAAGAGCCTGAGCTGCCTGTGCAATCGCTGCCCCTTCCATTTCAACTGCTAAAACATCCGGAAAGTGGGATTTGATACTAGCAATCTTATCATCTCCAGCTATAAAGCTATCCCCTGTGGCAATCAATCCTAGGTGCCAGTTCTGTTCTAATTGAGATAAATTCTCTTTAATCCTAGCGATAAAGTTCTTATCGGATTCAAAGTAAAGAGGTTGACCAGCCATCTGACCATAAGCATAGCCAAAAGCAGTTACATCCACATCATGGTAAGCCAATTTATCCGCAATCACTACATCTCCAACGGCAATCCCTTCTGCAACTGCACCTGCTGATCCTGTATTGATAACGGCATCCACTTGGAAATGGTCAGCTAACACCGCTACACTCATAGCTGACATGACCTTTCCAACCCCACTCTGAACTAGGACAACTTCTGTCTTGCCAACAGTGCCAGTGTAGTAAGTATTTCCGAGGACTTGGACTTCTTGTGCTCTATCTAAATTCTGAGTCAAGTGTAGGAGCTCTTCTGGCATGGCAGCAATGATTCCAATTTTCATTTCATGTCCTTTCAATTACAAGAGTTTCATCGCCAACACTAACAAAATCAAGAGTAGGATGACTGCAAATAAGATGCGATTGAGTTTCGAATTAAAAACATTTCTCTTAGTGTTCTCAATGCGACGACTCTTATGAATCGTTGGTTCTACTTCGATTGTAAGTGTATCTTGACTAAAACCGTGGTCTCTAGAACGTGAATAACCAAAATGTTGTGAAGACGTTGGTAGGATCTTTGTTTCCTCATCATCTTGAAGAGGTGGCCCTGATATTTTCTCACCGCGGTTGGCACGTTCAATCATTTCGTCTGTTAATAAAGGTTTTCCCATGGGTTACTCCTCTATTTCTTTTGTAGTTCCCAGTACTGGATTGCCATGATGGTCTTGGCATCACAGATATGACCTGACTGGATCAGGTTCTTGGCTTCCTCTAGACTTACTTCTAGGACCTCCAAGGTTTCATCATCATCTTGTGGACGAGGATTTTCTACCTTAGTCAAATCTCTTGCAAGGTAGAGTTTTAGTTTTTCGTTGCAAAAACCAATCGCAGAATAGAAATCATACAACAGTTCTAACTTAGCTGTGTAGGCAACCTCTTCTTCCAATTCACGAAGTGCCGCTGCCATTGGATCTGCATTTTCACCAATTTCCAGTTTACCTGCAGGAATCTCATAAGAGACCGCCTCAATAGCCTTTCGGTATTGCTTAACGAGGACAATTTTGTCCTCGGCTGTCACGGCTAGTACACAAACAGCTCCATTGTGAAAAATCAAGTCACGTTGGGCAGTTCCCTTTCCTTCTGGTAGTTCCACCTGGTCTTGTACCAGTTTGAAAATAGGACCTTGGTAGATTTCTTTTCGACTAAGCGTTTTTTCTTCAAATTCCATGACAAACTCCTACTGGTTCTTGGGATGATGAGGCAAGCGAGTTGCGTATTCATCTTTGTTAACTTGTCGTCCACGTCCAATAGCAATAGCATCAGCAGGAACATTCTTGGTAATAGTTGAACCAGCTCCAACAAGAGAATTGTCACCAAGTTCTACAGGGGCAATGATGGTTGAGTTTGAGCCAACAAAGACATTGTTTCCGATGACTGTCTTGTATTTGTTTTTCCCGTCATAGTTAACTGTAATGGTACCAGCACCGAAATTAACGTTGCTACCCACTTCACAGTTTCCGATATAAGTCAAATGACCCGCCTTGGTATTTTCACCGATTGAAGATCCTTTTACTTCAACAAAATTTCCAATGTGAACTTGAGCAGCCAGACTTGAACCTGGACGGATATGGGCATAAGGACCAACAGTCACTCCGTCTGCTACCAAGCTTTCCTCAATCATAGAGTTGGTAATCACAGCTCCTGCTCCGATAGTGCTATCCACTACATAAGTTCCATTTGTTAAAATAGTCTCCGCACCAATATTCGTTTGACCTTTCAAGGTAACGTTGGCTTCGATTTGGACCTCAGGAGCAATCTCAACATCAATGTCGATGTATGTTGCTTCTGGATTGACAAAGCTAACACCATTAACCATGTGCTTTTGATTGATACGGCGGCGCATCACTGCTTCCGCAGTCGCAAGAGCTACACGGTCATTTACCCCAAGACTTTCATCAAAATCCTTGAGAGTATAGGCCCCAACCTTCTCACCCGCATTACGGAAAATACCAATCACATCAGTAATATAGTACTCACCTTGGGCATTGTTAGTGTTGATGTTTTTAAGGGCTTCAAAAAGACGTTCATTGTCAAATACGTAAGTTCCAGTATTGATTTCCTTGATTTGTTTTTCAAAATCAGTCGCATCCTTTTGCTCAACAATACGAAGAACTTCTGCATTATCGTTTCGAACAATTCGACCGTATCCAAAAGGATTTGCTGCTTCAGCTGTCAGGATAGTCGCAACATTTTTGTGATTGATATGGAAATCCAAGAGGTTTTTCAAGCTTTCACCTGTAATCAGAGGAGTATCTCCAGCGATAACCAAGGTGTGGCCAGTGCGATTTTGGAGAATAGGCTCTGCCATCATGACAGCATGCCCAGTTCCTAGTTGTTCTGATTGGGTAACAAAGTCTGTCTGACCAGCCAATACTTGCTCAACCAGCTCAGCCTTGTGACCAACTACAGTAACTGTTTTTTCAGGTTGAATAGCACCAACACTACGAAAAACGTGTTCCAACATCGAAATTCCTGCTACTTTATGAAGTACTTTGGGAAGATCTGATTTCATGCGAGTACCCTTACCCGCTGCTAAAATAATGGCATAATTTGACATACTATTCTCTTTTCTGTAAAAATTCCCTTATATTATACCATAATTTTACTTTTAAAGAACAAACAAACAGGTGCTCTCCTGAAAATCTTCCCTACTTGTCTACATTTCTAAACTGTTTCCTTTGATTTTTTAAAATTTTTACGCTAAACTAAGTAAATATGAGAAAACAAATTCATCCAGCTATTATTTTTAGTTTATTTGGAATTTTCATAGCGATTTTACTCCTCAACAAACCAAGTTTTGAGGACCATCCTATCAAAACTAAACCAAATGCTCTTCAAGTTGAAACACAAGCCTTGCATAATCTTGATAAACCCATTATCGACGTCTCTGGTTGGCAAAGACCTGAGGAAATCAACTACGACATCTTGGCTCAAAACATTTCTGGTGTTATCGTTCGCGTGCACAATGGAGCTCAGCATACTGAAGCAAATGATGCTGCCTTTATCAATGGTGTCGATAAAGCCTATAAAAATCATATAGCAGAATTTCAAAAACGGAATGTCCCTGTGGGGGTTTATGCCTATGTAGCTGGAAAAAATAAGGAAGAAATGGAGAAGGCTGCTGAAGTCTTCTACAACGCTGCTTCTCCCTACAATCCTAGCTACTACTGGTTAGATGTTGAAGAAAAAACAATGTCCGATATGAATGAAGGTGTTGAAGCCTTTCGTGCCAAACTGGCAGCTCTCGGCGCTAAAAACATCGGGATCTACGTTGGGGTTTACTTCATGCAAGAGCATAGTATCAATACAAATAAGTTCACTGCTATTTGGATCCCTTCCTATGGAACTGACTCTGGTTATTTTGAAACTAAGCCAAATACTGATCTGGACTACGATCTCCACCAGTACACTTCTAAGGGGAGAATTGCAGGATTTGAACATCATTTGGACATCAATCTGATTTCTACTGACAAAGACAAGGAAGAAACCTTCAGAAAACTATTTTTAAGACCATAAGACAAGTGAAAATAACAAACTTTTTCACTTGTTTTTTCATTTTCTCCCCGTCTGTGTTATAATTGATAGCATAGAGAAAGAATTTTATGAAATTGAGGATTTTATTATGTTTTCATGGATTGCACGAGTTATTAAAGGAATCGTCATCGCCTTAGGATTTATCCTACCAGGAATTTCTGGCGGTGTTTTAGCAGCTATTTTGGGAATTTACGAGCGAATGATTGGCTTTCTTGCTCATCCCTTTAAAGATTTTAAAGAGAATGTCCTTTACTTTATCCCAGTAGCTATCGGGATGTTGCTTGGGATTGGTTTGTTTTCCTATCCGATCGAGTATTTGCTAGAAAATTACCAAGTCTATGTTTTGTGGAGCTTTGCTGGAGCTATCATCGGTACAGTTCCTAGCCTCCTTAAAGAATCTACTAGAGAGTCTGATCGTGATAAGATTGACCTAGTTTGGTTCTGGACTACCTTTATCATTTCAGGATTTGGCCTCTACGCTTTAAATTTTGTTGTAGGTTCACTCAGTGCTAGTTTTGTAAACTTCATCTTGGCAGGTGTTCTTTTAGCTCTTGGTGTTTTGGTGCCTGGTTTAAGTCCGTCAAATCTACTTTTGATTTTGGGTCTGTACGCTCCTATGCTGACTGGTTTTAAAACCTTTGATTTATTTGGAACCTTCCTTCCTATCGGGATTGGTGCAGGAGCAACCCTCATTATCTTTTCAAAATTAATGGATCACGCCTTGAACAACTACCACTCTCGTGTCTATCACTTTATTATAGGAATTGTGCTTTCAAGCACTCTCTTAATTTTGATTCCAAATGCTGGAAATGCTGAAAGTATCCAATACACTAGACTTTCTATTGTGAGCTATGTTCTCATCGCCTTCTTCTTTGCGCTTGGCATTTGGCTTGGTATCTGGATGAGCCAGCTGGAGGATAAGTATAAATAATGGCAAAGAAAGTTAAGATTAAAAAAACCTTGGTCGAGCAGATCTTGACCAAGGTTGGGATTGACCATACTGGTATTCAAATCAATGCGCTTGAAGGAGAACTTCCTCCTGAATACGACCGAAAAGAGATTTTTAAAACTTTGGCTCTTTTGGGAGACAAGACAGGACCGATTATTGGAATTGTTCCCATAACGGAACACCTCGCTGAGAAAAAACTAGCAAAGGTTTCTGGAAATAAAAAAGTGAGTATGATTCCACAAAAAGATCTGGAAAAAACGACAGGCTATATTCATGGGGCTAATAACCCCGTCGGCATTCGCCAAAAACACAATTATCCAATTTTTATTGATAAGACTGCTTTGGATTTGGACCAAATGATCGTATCTGCTGGGGAAGTCGGGCATAGTATTATCATTGATCCCCAAGACTTAGTCAGTTTTGTAAAAGCGGATTTTGCTGATATCTTGGAGGAAAACAAGTGATGAAACTCTATTTTGTCCGTCATGGCCGCACCCTCTGGAATCTTGAAGGACGTTTTCAAGGTGCTAGTGGGGACTCTCCCCTTCTTCCAGAATCCATTGACATCCTAAAGCAACTGGGCCAGTATCTCAAGGAAATACCTTTTGATAAGATTTATTCAAGTGATTTACCTCGAGCAGTCAAATCTGCTGAGATTATCCAAAGTCAACTCCATACCCCCTGTCCTTTAGAGAGCATTCCTGATCTACGCGAATGGCAACTTGGAAAACTTGAAGGTTTAAAAATCGCAACGCTCAATGCCATCTATCCACGACAAATCAAGGCCTTTCGCTCTAATCTGGCCCAGTTTGATACGAAGATGTTTGAAGCCGAGTCCCTCTACTCTACGACTCAGCGTACTATTCAATTTATCAAATCTCTGAAAGAAAGTCCGGCTGAAAGAGTTCTGATTGTCGGTCATGGAGCAAATCTCACTGCTAGCCTACGTACTCTCTTAGGCTATAAAGAGGCTCACCTTCGCAAAGATGGAGGCTTGGCCAATGCTAGTCTGACAATTTTGGACACTGAGGATTTTGAAACCTTCACTCTCGAAAGATGGAATGACACTTCCTATCAAGAAAAATAATGGAACTTGATTCCAATGGTCAAGTTCTTTTTAGTTTTCAAAGAATATCCGTGAATTTCTCTGTTATTTATGATAAAATGGGAGTATCGCAAAAAATGACTCATCGTATCAAATTTTGAGTAAAATTAGGAGGAACCCATGTCTACAGAACATATGGAAGAACTAAATGACCAGCAGATCGTTCGCCGTGAAAAAATGGCTGCGCTCCGTGAACAAGGAATCGATCCCTTCGGAAAACGTTTTGAACGTACTGCTAACTCTCAAGAACTAAAAGACAAATTCGCAGAACTCGATAAAGAACAACTACATGAATTAAACGAAACTGCTACAATCGCAGGTCGCTTGGTTACCAAACGTGGAAAAGGGAAAGTTGGCTTTGCCCATCTCCAAGACCGTGAAGGACAAATTCAGATTTACGTCCGTAAAGACGAAGTCGGTGAAGAAAACTACGAAATCTTTAAAAAGGCAGACCTTGGTGACTTCCTCGGTGTTGAAGGCGAAGTCATGCGTACGGATATGGGTGAACTCTCTATCAAGGCAACTCATATCACTCACTTGTCTAAAGCACTTCGCCCACTTCCTGAGAAATTCCACGGTTTGACAGACGTTGAAACCATCTATCGTAAACGTTACCTTGATTTGATTTCTAACCGCGAGAGCTTTGAACGCTTTGTCACTCGTTCAAAAATTATCTCTGAAATCCGTCGTTACCTCGACCAAAAAGGTTTCCTTGAAGTGGAAACACCTGTTCTTCACAACGAAGCTGGTGGTGCTGCTGCTCGTCCATTTATCACTCACCACAATGCCCAAAACATAGACATGGTCCTTCGTATCGCGACTGAGCTCCACTTGAAACGTCTTATCGTTGGTGGTATGGAACGTGTCTATGAAATTGGCCGTATCTTCCGTAACGAAGGAATGGATGCTACTCATAACCCTGAGTTCACTTCTATCGAGGTTTACCAAGCTTATGCAGACTTCCAAGACATCATGGACTTGACGGAAGGTATTATCCAACACGCTACTAAGGCAGTTAAGGGTGATGGTCCAGTTAACTATCAAGGTACTGAAATTAAGATCAACGAACCATTTAAACGTGTTCACATGGTGGATGCTATCAAAGAAATTACTGGTGTAGACTTCTGGCAAGACATGACTTTCGAAGAAGCTAAAGCTATCGCGGCTGAGAAGAAAGTTCCAGTTGAGAAACACTACACTGAAGTTGGTCACATCATCAACGCTTTCTTTGAAGAATTTGTCGAAGAAACCTTGATCCAACCAACCTTTGTCTATGGTCATCCAGTAGCTGTATCACCACTTGCTAAGAAAAATCCTGAAGATGAACGCTTTACTGACCGTTTTGAGCTCTTCATTATGACCAAGGAATACGGTAACGCCTTTACTGAGTTGAACGACCCAATCGACCAACTTAGCCGTTTCGAAGCCCAAGCTAAAGCCAAAGAACTTGGTGATGATGAGGCAACAGGTATCGACTACGACTACATCGAAGCTCTTGAATACGGTATGCCACCAACAGGTGGTTTGGGTATCGGTATTGACCGTCTTTGCATGCTCCTCACTGATACAACCACTATCCGTGACGTATTGCTCTTCCCAACAATGAAATAAACTCTTATCCTCTGGTACTTGCCAGAGGATTTTTCGATACAAAAAGAGACTGAGGAAAAACTCAATCTCTTTTCTTATTCTTGATTTTTGACTTGACTGGTTGCTACGTCTTCTCCAAACCATTTTTGACTAATTTCTTGGAACTTACCATCCTTGTAAAGACTAGAAAATCCTTCATTTATCTTATTAACCAGAGTTGTATCTTCCTTACGTGCTCCAACTGCAAAAGCTTCTGTTTCTAGTCCAACTGTAAAGATATTATAATCGTTTAAAACGCCTTCTGCTTCTAAATAATAGTTTGCATAGACACGATCAATCAATAGGCCGTCAATTCGATCGTTTTTCAAATCAATCAAGGCTTCATTAAAGGTTTGGTATTGATTCGCTTCATTATTAGCGACAATATCCTTCAAAATCGCTGGCTTTCCTTCAAAGTCCGCATAACCAGATGAACCAGCTTGAGCTCCCAAAGTCTTTCCAGTCATACCTTTTGCAGTCGTGATACCTGACGATTTCTTAGTAACCAATACCTGCTCATTCTTCATATATGAGTTACTGAACGCTACCTTTTCACGACGTTCGTCTGTAGCGGAATAGCCATTCCAAATCAGATCAATCGTTCCTTTTGTCAATTCAGCTTCTTTCAAATCCCAATCAATCGGTTGCCAATTTACCGTAATTCCGTATTTTTCAAAAACAGCTGTAGCTAAATCAATATCAAATCCTGCATAGGAACCATCTTTCTGAGCAAATCCCATTGGAACAAAAGTACTATCAAACCCAATAGTAATAGACTTGTTAGACTCGTACTTAGACCAATTATCTCCACTAGTTTCACTAGAATTTTTCCCACAAGCTACTAAGAACAAAGCAGTCATTAGGCTGACTAATACAAGCATCAATTTTTTCATCACTTTTCCTCCTATTTAGGCTCTACTTTTAATAATACATCTGCAATATTTTCAGCGAATTGTAAATCGTGGGTAACCACAATCTGCGTCATACCAAGTTCCCTATTTTGCAAGATCAGTTTTTCCACTTCCAAGCGCAATTCTGGATCCAGAGCAGAAGTTGGTTCATCGTAACCAATGATTTCTGGGTCAATCATCATAGCACGCGCCAAGGCCACCCGCTGCTTTTGCCCACCTGATAATGAAAATGGATAAGCATCTGCGTGCTCTGCTAGTCCTAACTGTTCCAAGAGTCCACGCGCCTTCTTCTCTGCCTCTTCCTGCTTCATTCCCATTGTTTTCACAGGCGATAAGGTCAAATTGTCTAAAACTGATAAATGAGGGAAAAGTTGAAAATCTTGGAAGACAAATCCTAGTAGGTTGCGCTTTTCTAGTTCATCTAAAGCTAGAGATTCACCGTTATAGTAGATTTCTCCAGAATCGATAGTTTCCAGTCCAGCTAACATACGTAATAAGGTTGTTTTTCCGCCTCCTGATGGACCTACGATTGCCAGGATTTGCTTTTCAGGAATTGATAGGCTGAAATTAGTTAAGATTTGTTTGCCACCAAAGGCCTTGTTGATGTTTCGTAATTCTAACATGGCAACCTCCTATCTATAGTAACTGTACTTCTTCTCAACTTTTTTGGCAAGGATAGTCACAATACCAATCAAAATCAAGTAAATTGCTCCTGCCAAGAACATAGGAATCAGACTGGCATCTCGATTGGCTGCTGTCCGACTAGCCAAAATCAAATCTGAAATCCCTAAAGCATAGACCAGAGAAGTATCCTTGACCAAACTCATGACTTCATTAAATACGCTAGGAAGAACAATTTTGGTCACCTGTGGTAAGATAATATAGCGCACTGTGGCAACAGGGCTAAACTTCAAGACCTTAGCAGCCTCATATTGCCCCTTAGGAATAGTATCAATCCCCCCACGGAAGATTTCAGCAAAGTAAGCCGCATAATTCAAAACAAAGGCAATAATAGCCGCAGGAAGGCGATCCAAACGAATCCCAATATTTGGGAGCACATAATAGATAAAGATCAATTGCAAGAGCAAGGGTGTTCCCCGCATGATCCAGATATAAATGTTGATCAGATAATGGAGGAGCTTCCAATGGACTTGCAAGGCAAAAGCAATCAAAACGCCCAAGGGAATAGAAAAAATCAAGACCAGTACAAAAACCTGTAAAGTCATGCTTGCACCGCTCAATAAACTCGGTAATATCTCAAACAAATAAGACATACTGCACCTCCTAAAAATAATTGTTCCTATTATAGCATAAATAAACAATTTAGCAAGGGTTATTGTAAAAAAATTCTATTTCTTTCAAAAAACGTATCTGCCAAATTGACGGATACGCTCTTTTAGAGAGATAACTTTTAAAGTGTTTCTAGCAGTTCTTGCATTTGAACATCATCTGGGACTAGTTTTAAATAGGCTTCGACTTGCACTTTGGCTTCTTCAAAATATCCCAATTCACGCAAGAGATAAGTATATTGCTCCAGAAACTCTGGATTGTCCTTGAGGTCAGATGACAGTTCTTGATAGAGCTCATAAGCCTTATCTAAATCCTCGATTTTCTGGTAAGAGCGTGCAATCATCCACTTGGTCAGGAGGTTTTCAGGTTCTTGACTTTGGAGAGCGATAATGTCCTCAAACCGTTCTTGTTCCATATAAATGGTCGCAAGGCGAAGGAAAATTTCTTCTGTATCCTCTGCATCTTCTTTGGCAGTAAGGAGAAACTGCTCTGCGCTACTAGGATCATGCAATTCATACGAGAACTGAGAAGCAGCTAGCAAGAGCCGGGTCTCAAACGGATTTTTCTCCAATCCCTGTTTAGCAATACGGAGAGCTTCTTCTATCTGATGTTCCTTGTGCAAGGCTTGACTATAACCATACTCATATCCTTCAAAATCCGGTGAAATGGTATCAATCTGCTTAAAGTAAAGGACAGATTTTTGATACTCTTCTTGGTCAAAGTAAAGACTAGCCAGTTCAAAGGCAGTTTGGTCATCGTATTCTAGTTCTATAGCTTTTTCTAAGAATTCAGTTGCAGCTTCAAACTTGCCTAACTGAGCATAAGCGTAGCCGATTCTCTGATAGGTTGAAACACCCGTTTGCTCATAGAGGGAGCGATTGTCTAATTGAGCATAGCCCTGAATGGCTTCCTGATAATTTCCTAACTCACTATCCAACTCAGCCAAACCAAAAACTAATAAGGCGTCATCTGAGTAATTTAGGGCTTCCAATAACTTTTCACGCGCTACATCTGTCAATCCTTCCAACTGATAGAGGTCTGCCTTCAAGGCCAAGGCCGATACATACCAGTCATTTTCAGGTGTGATTTCCTCAAGGTAAGCAAAGGCTTCCTCAACATTGCCATCCTCGCTAGCAATGCTAGCTAAATTCAGATTCACTTCTGGAAATTCTGTAACGATATTTTGGTAAATTTCTTTTGCTTGAGGATAAAAGCCAATTCCCTCAAGATAGCTTGCTAGTTCGTAAAGAACTTCACTTGAATCTGTTTCGAGGGCTTTGTGAAAGTACTGATCCGCTTTACTTAAATCTTGTTCATCCAAAGCTTGGAGCATGTGTTGACTACTGTTCACTCTTGATTTCCTCCCCTTCTTCTTCATACAAACCGCTGACTTTTTTGTACCAGTTAAAGATAGCAGAGATAACAACCTTAGCAGAGGCATAGACTGGAATTCCCAGCAAGACTCCCCAAATACCAAACATGGATCCTGAAGTTAGAAGAACAAAGAGGACATTGATCGGATGGATGTTTAGCTGACTACCTAAAATAAGCGGAGAAACGAAGCGACCTTCAATCGTTTGTTCAACAATAAAGACAATAATCACTTTCAAAAGCATCACAGGCCCCGCTATTAAGCCCAAAACCAAAGCAGGCAACATCGCTAGAAAACTACCTAGATAAGGTACTAGATTGAGAATACCAGCGGTAATACCAAGAGTCACAGCATATCTGAGACCAATAATCTTAAAGAAGATAATAAACATAATTGCCACGATAATAGCAACTGTAACCTGTCCTCTAACGTAGTTTGACAGCTGTTTATTGACATCCGATAGGACTTCACCCGCAGGTTCTTTTAACTTCGTTGGAATAAACTTAGTCAAATAATCTCGCAAGCCTTTTCCATCACGCAAGAGATAGAAGAGCATAAAGGGTACGATAATGACCGCTACAATCACCTGAGAAACACTACTGATAAAGGCGCTCACCCAGTTAACGGCTTGGGAAGAGATTTTGCTCGCCCACATCGTCGCCTCAGTAGAAATATTCGCAAGAACCTGCTCCAACTGCGGCCTAAAATCATCTGGCAAGCGTTTGGTTACAAGGTCATTGATCACCTTATCAGCATCTTCCAGGTATGTCGGTACATTCTTCGCAAAATTTAAGACTTGACGTTGCAAATTTGGAATAGCAACCGCCAGCCCCCAAATGATAAAGAGACCAATTATAACAAAGAGAATACTAATGGCAAGGACACGATTGATCTTGTGCTTCTCCATCCAGTCAACAATCGGATTGAGGAGGTAATAAAGTAAACCAGATAAAATAACTGGCAACATGACAACCCCAAGAAAATCTAAAACTGGTAAAAAGATAAAACTAATCTTACTTAGAATAAAAATATTTAGCCCCAGTAACAAGGTTACTAAAAATACAGTGATGGCTTTATTATCTAAAAACCACTTAAAAAACCAAGATAGGCTAAAATGTTTCTCTTTATGTTCCATAAATACATCCTTTCTGTCATTCTCTCATTATACCATTTTTAATTTAAAATAACTCTTATTAAAGTGCTTACATAGATTAAACGAACACTTCCTGACTGTCATTTTGTGGTATAATGAACTTATCATTATTAAGAGGTATGGACATGAAAGAAACTGTTTATTTTGGAACTTATACTCGTCGCTCATCTAAAGGGATTTACAAGGCAGATTTTGATACAGAAACAGGCCAGCTTGCAAATCTTGAACTCTTTGCTGCTGAACCAAGTCCAACCTACCTTGCCTTTGACCAACAGCAACACTTATACACTGTAGGGAGCCAGGATGGCTTAGGTGGAATCGCTGCATATAAGACAGATGGCGCTTTGCTAAATCATGTTGTTGAAGAAGGCGCTCCCCATTGTTATGTGGCAGTGGATGAAAAGCGTGGTCTAGTTTATGGGGCCAACTACCACAAAGGTCAAGTTCTGGTTTATCAGCGCCAAGCAGATGGTAGCCTCATCCAAACGGATCTAGATCAGCATAGTGGACAAGGTCCTCATGAAAACCAAACTTCCCCACATGTACACTTTACAGATCTAACACCTGACCAGTACCTCGTCACCTGTGATCTAGGAACAGATGAGGTAACAACCTATGATGTTAGTCAAGAAGGAAAACTAAGTAAACTCTACACTTATCACAGCCAAGCTGGAGCAGGTGCTCGCCACATCGTTTTCCACCACCACTATAAGATTGCCTATCTCATCTGCGAACTTAATAGCACTATAGAGGTCTTGATTTATGATGGTGTTGGTGAATTTGAACGCATGCAAGTCATTTCAACCTTACCAGATGGATACGAGGACTTCAATGCTACTGCTGCTATTCGTCTTTCAAAAGATGGTAAATACCTTTATGCATCAAACCGAGGCCATGATTCCATTGCAGTCTATACGATCCTCGCTGATGGCAGTCTGGAATTATTAGAAATCGTACCAACACACGGACAAAATCCACGTGATTTCGACCTAACTCCTAATCAAGAGTTTCTCATTGCTGTTCATCAAGATTCTGATAATGCAACCGTCTTTAAGCGTAATCCTGAAACTGGCCGTCTTGCAGAACTTTCTAACGACTTCCATGTTCCTGAAGCAGTTTGCATCAACTTCCCACATTAAAAAAAATGAACTTGAAATTCAAGTTCATTTTTTGATTATAGTTTATTTCCGACATTGATACGGTTAATGGCACGTTGAAGAGCAATCTTAGCGCGTCGTTCTTGGTCGATTAAGTGCTTGTCTTGAGCTTCTTCGATTTCACGTTCAGCGCGAAGTTTCGCACGTTCTGCACGACTGATATCGATATCACGAGCTCGTTCTGCTGAGTCTGCTACGATGGTAATGATGTCATTGGCAATCTCGATAATCCCTCCGTTCACTGCAATCCAGTTCACATGAGTATCATCATCGATTCGTTTTACCTTTACTTCATCAACCGCTAAAACCGCAATCATATTTTCATGTCGTGGCAAGATCCCCATCTCACCATCCAGAGTTCGTACCGATACAAAGCTGGCATGGTGATCATAGACGAGGCCATCTGGTGTCACGATCTGGACAGTTAACTGAGCCATAGATCACCTCTTAAAATCCCATTTTCTCTGCCTTGGCAATGACGTCTTCAATTGAACCAACTCCACGGAAGGCATCTTCTGGCAAGTGGTCATGTTTACCATCAAGGATTTCCTTGAAACCACGAACTGTTTCTGCTACTGGTACATAAGAACCAGGTTGGCCAGTAAATTGCTCCGCAACGTTGAAGTTTTGTGACAAGAAGAACTGGATACGACGAGCACGCGCAACCAAGGTCTTTTCTTCATCAGAAAGCTCATCCATACCAAGGATGGCAATGATATCTTGCAATTCATGGTAACGTTGAAGGACACGTTTGACTTCAGCAGCAACTGCATAGTGCTCTTCTCCGACAATCTCAGGTGCCAAGGCACGAGAGCTTGAAGCCAACGGATCAACGGCTGGATAGATACCCAACTGTACCAACTTACGCTCCAAGTTGGTCGTTGAATCCAAGTGAGCGAAGGCTGTTGCTGGCGCAGGGTCAGTATAGTCATCCGCTGGCACATAGATAGCCTGGATAGAGGTTACAGAACCTTTCTTAGTTGATGTGATACGTTCTTGCAATTGACCCATTTCCGTAGCAAGTGTTGGTTGGTAACCAACGGCTGATGGCATACGACCCAAAAGGGCAGATACTTCAGAACCAGCCTGAGTGAAACGGAAGATATTGTCAATAAAGAGAAGAACGTCCTGGCCTTCTACATCACGGAAGTATTCGGCGATTGTCAAACCAGTAAGAGCAACACGCATACGTGCTCCTGGTGGCTCATTCATCTGACCAAATACCATGGCGGTTTTCTCGATAACACCTGATTCTTTCATTTCCCAGTAAAGGTCGTTCCCCTCACGAGTACGTTCTCCAACACCGGTAAATACTGAAATACCACCATGTTCTTGAGCAATGTTGTGAATCAATTCTTGGATCAAGACAGTTTTACCAACTCCGGCACCACCAAAGAGTCCAACTTTCCCACCTTTAAGGTAAGGGGCAAGAAGGTCGATAACCTTAATCCCTGTTTCCAAGATTTCAGATGAGGTAGACAATTCATCAAAAGTTGGAGCTTTCTTATGAATTGGCTGACGCTCAGCGTCTTCAGTGAAAGGAGCATCCAAGTCAATGGTATCTCCCAAAACATTGAAGACACGTCCCAAAGTTTCTTTACCCACTGGTACAGAGATTGGACGACCTGTGTCCAAAACTTCCATTCCACGAGTCAAACCATCTGTTGATTCCATGGCGATCGTACGAACCATACCATCACCCAACTCCAAGGCTACTTCAAGGACGATTTTTGTTTTTCTTTCGTCATTTTTGTAGACGACAAGTGCATTGTTAATCTCAGGAAGTGGTTCCCCTGCTGCAAACAAGACGTCTACAACGGGTCCGATAACCTGAGCAATTTTACCTGAACTCATCTCCTTCTCCTATTCTATATAAGATACTGTCGGTTCCCAGCTAATGCTAGGTCCTAAGTTCATTTTTATACGAGCAGGTTAAAGCCTTATTCTAAGGCACTAGCCCCCGCTACGATTTCTGTAATTTCTTGTGTAATCGCCGCCTGTCTGGCACGGTTATACTGGATTGTCAAATCATTGATGACCTTCTTGGCATTATCAGTCGCCGTTTGCATGGCTGTCATACCGGCGGCATTTTCAGCTGTCTTGGCATCGATAATAGCCCCGTAAATCATACTTTCAGCATACTGTGGCAACAATTGTTCCAAAATTTCTTCTCGGCTTGTTTCCAACTCAAATGTCAAGCTATACTCTTCATCTGCTTCATTTGGATCTAAGTCAACAATCGGCAGCATTTGTTCCACACGCATTTGGCTTGTCAGGGTGTTGACATGGTGATTATAGCAGACATAGAGTTCATCAAAGAGTTCATTTTGGTACATCTCAATCGTTTTTGAAATAATTTTACGAACTTCATCAAAACTTGGTTGGTCGGCCAAGCCCCGCAATTCATAGATTGGTTGAATGCCACGAGCCTTAAAGAAATCAGCCCCCATACCACCAATACAGATGACTTCAAAGTCATCACCATTTGGATGATATTCTTCTTTCAACTCCATAACAGCTTTAAGGATGGAAGCATTATAACCCCCAACCAAGCCACGGTCTGAAGTGATAACGATATAGCCTGTTTTCTTAACTGGACGACTAATGAGCATCGGATTGGTAGAACCACCAGATCCGTTACCATGCAGAATATCCGTCAAAAGCTTACGAACCTTCTGAGCATAAACTTGGAAGTTGCGAGCTGCTTCTTCAGAGCGACCTAGCTTAGCAGCCGATACCATTTGCATGGCATTAGTGATTTGACTAGTATTTTTTGTTGAGGCGATTTTTGTTTTAATATCATTTAGAGATACTGCCATCTGACACCTCTATTCTTATTGGAAGCTGGATTGATTGAGAAACTCTGTAATCGCAGCATCCAAGACTGCTTCTTCTGGCAAGTCTTTTGTTTCACGAATGGTTTCCAAAATCTCTGGATGTTGCGCATCAAAGAAAGTATGGAACTCTTCCTCAAAACGAACAATGTCATTCACTGGAACTGTATCCAAGAAACCATGTGTCAAAGCATACAGGATGGTAACTTGTTTCTCAACAGGCAATGGTTTGTGAACTGGTTGTTTCAATACTTCTACCGTACGACGACCACGATTCAACTTAGCCTGTGTTGCCGCGTCCAAATCAGAACCAAACTTAGTGAAGGCCTCTAGTTCACGGTATGAAGCAAGGTCGATACGAAGCGTACCAGCTACTTTCTTCATGGCTTTGATTTGAGCGGAACCACCTACACGAGATACAGATGAACCCGCATCAATAGCTGGACGAATCCCTGCATTAAAGAGACCATCTCCAAGGAAGATTTGCCCATCTGTAATTGAAATTACGTTGGTTGCGATATAGGCTGAGATATCTCCTGCTTGTGTCTCGATAAATGGTAGGGCTGTGATTGATCCGCCACCAAGCTCATCAGAAACTTTAGCTGAGCGTTCAAGCAAACGACTGTGGAGGTAGAAAACATCCCCTGGGAAGGCTTCACGACCTGGAGGACGACGAAGCAAGAGAGAAAGTTCACGATAAGCTACCGCTTGTTTTGAAAGATCATCATAAACGATCAAAACATGCTTGCCTTGGTACATAAACTCTTCAGCCATAGCAACCCCAGCATAAGGAGCTAGGAAGAGCAATGGAGATGGCTGTGATGCTGAGGCAGTCACAACGATTGTGTAGTCCAAGGCACCGTACTGACGAAGTGTTTCTACTTGTGTACGAACGGTTGATTCTTTTTGCCCAATTGCAACATAGATACAGATCATATCTTGACCTTTTTGGTTCAAGATGGTATCAATCGCAATGGTTGTTTTCCCAGTCTGACGGTCACCGATGATCAACTCACGCTGACCACGACCAATCGGTACAAGGGCGTCAATAGCTTTCAAACCTGTTTGCAATGGTTCTGATACAGACTTACGCTCCATAACACCAGGAGCTGGTGCTTCTACTGGACGAGTCTTGTCAGTATGGATTTCTCCAAGACCATCAACTGGACGACCAAGTGGATCCACAACACGTCCAATCAAATTATCACCAACTGGGACTTCCATGATTTTACCTGTACGGCGGATTGTATCCCCTTCACGGATATCCGTAAAGTCACCTAAAATGATAATCCCAACATCTGTAGACTCCAAGTTTTGCGCCATACCATAAGAGCCATTTTCAAAAATCAAGAGCTCTCCACTCATGGCATTTTCAAGGCCGTGGGCACGTGCGATTCCGTCCCCGATATAGGTTACAACACCAGTTTCAGTCACATCAAAATTGGGTTTGAAATTTTCAATTTGTTGCTTAATTAAAGCGCTGATTTCTTGTGCGTTAATTGCCAAAAGAACACCACTTTCTATTTCAAATTTTCTTTAACAACACGAAGTTGCTGTTTAATACTCACATCAATTGTCTTGTGATTGGCAAAAATGACAAAACCACCAATGAGACTTTCATCGATTTGTTCTTTGATACTCCGAACTTTCAGAGACATTTTTTTCTCAATCAAAGGGAGCAACCGCGCCTTCTGATCATATGTTAATGGATGAGCGGAGGCAATCGTCACTTCAAATCGATTGGTTTCTTTTTCAAGTCGACTCAAACAATCTACAATTACTTCATAAAATAAATTTGCTCTGTGATTGTACAGTAGAACCTGAATAAAGTTTTGCATTAGTGGTGACACAGAGTCTTGGAAGAAACGAACTGTTTTTTCCTTATCCGACTCATCTACTGCCACTTGAGCTAAAAAAGAAGGCAAGCCTGTTTCCTCAGCGACTTGCTTGATTTGAGCTAAGTCAGAAAAGATACGGTCTTCTTCTCCTTTTTCAATCACCAATTGGACAAAAGGCATGCTGTATTTTTCAATTACCTTTACTGTCTTTTTGTCCATTAAGCTTCTCCTAGCTGATCAATGTACTGATCAATGAGTTCTTTGTGGGCTTGACCGTCAAGGTTTTGTGAGATAATTTTTCCAGCTAGACTAATCGTCAAATCTGCTACCTCACCCTTAACGCTTTGTAAAGCTTCAGCTTTGTTTTGAGCGATTTCTTGGCTCGCTTTTTCTTTCAAGCGACCAGCTTCTAGTTTCGCTTCCGCCAGAATATCTGCTCTGCTCTTCTCTGCTGTCTCCTTGGCATTCTCAATGATTGTTTTAGCTTCGGTACGGCTACCTGCCAACTCATCTTCGCGCTTTTGAGCAAGAGTCTCCGCTTTTTGACGAGCTTGTTCAGCTCCATCAATATCTGCAGCAATTTTTTCTGCCCGTTCTTCGAAGATACTTGTCAAGTTTGACCATGCGTATTTTCTGACTAAGACGATCAAAAGGATAAAAGAGCCAGCTATTAAAATAAAGTTACCAATCAATTCACCTACTGTTACGTGCATCAGTTACTCCTTTCTACTCTTCATCATTAATTTTATTTCCTAGATACATAGAAGACAAGACTGTGAACACATAAGCCTGAACACAGGAAATGAACACAGAAAATGCCGTCCAGACAAGGTTGGTAACAAACGCAATTGGATACCAATAAAAGGCCTGGTGAGAAAGTAAGATAAGCAAGCTTGTCATCACTTCCCCGGCAAAGATATTTCCGAACACCCGCAAAGCAAGTGATAGGAAATTCGTGACTTCTTCAAGGAGATTCATCGGTGTCATGAAACCTGGTGTCACAAAAGCTTTTAGATACTTTTTAACACCTCGGCGACGAATCCCTTCTATGTGGGTCATCAAAATAATACCAAAAGACAAAGCCAAGTCAAATTGCAAATTTGCAGTTGGCGAAGTCCAAAGATTAGTACCATCCGTCATTTGAAGTTTTGCCATCAAACCAAGGTTGTTTGCGATGACCATAAAAAGAAACAAGCACAAATAAAAGAGTGAGTAATCTTTCATGTACCGTGAACCAACATTGGGTTCTGTAAATCCAACAACAAAGTCATGAATATACTCAAGTACATTTTGCTTCCCTTTGGGTTTCAGAGTCATACTACGACTCGCCCAATAGATAAAGCCAAAAATAACTGCCACAGACAGCAAGGTTAAGGCTGTCAAGGTTAAATCAAAGGTAACAGGACCGATATTGATGGTTGGATTGATACTTTCTTCCATCTAGAATCCTCCCTTTTCCCAATTTATACTTCTCTTTATTTGATGATAAATGAAAAGACAAGAGTTACAAAGAAAGTTCCTTCAATAAAGGCAATCCCCATGATCATCAAGCTACGCAATTGTGGAATGATGTCTGGTTGGCGTGCTGCTGACTTGAACAAACCGTTCATTAACATACCTTCTGCAAGGGATACACCCATACAGGCAAGACAAAGACCGAAAAATGTTAAATTCATTATAAATTCTCCTTTTTTATTTAAATTTACTTACTTAGTTTAGTCCTAAAATTTGTTTTTGTCAACTTTTTACTAACATTGAAAGCGTTTCAGATAATTTATTTCTAATTTTACTATTTTTAGTACGATTGTATAGAAATTTTTAACCTTTTTCCATAAGAAATTCCGTATTTTTACTAAGGTTTCTGAAGCAAAATAAAAGACCCAAGCTTAAAAACTTGGATCTATTTTTGTCTATTTAAAATAAAATGAATGATGTTGTTTACAACCTGGATTAAATGGAGCGCTGCAATAAGGACAAGCTATCTGTGTTTGGTATTCTTGAAAAGTCATTGTCCTCTTACAAGCCCCACAAAAAATTGGTTGATCCTTGGAAAGCGTCAAGGGATAGGGCGAAAACAAATGCGTCTCCATAGCATTATGGCACTGATAGCAAGCATAGTATTTCTTGCATTCATAGCACTGGAGGGAAACGATATCTTTTTCACTATGATAGTGAACACACCTACTCTCATCATCAACTAACAAACCTTGCGCTTGAATCATTTACTTTTCCTTATCTAGGCACGAACGGTGACACTTGTCCCGTCTTCCTTATAGAGGTTAATGAGACCTTCCTTGAGAGCGCGAACCATGTCACCTGCCTGAACAGGTTGTGGAACCTTGATGGTCAAGAGTTCCATTGGATTTGGAGCGCGATCTATTTTATTGCCTTTAGAATCATGAAGATCTTCGATATAGGTTTCAAAATGACGGAAACCTGGGCCGTAAAACTCAACTTGGTCACCTTCGTTGATTACATTCCGTTGACGGATGGTTGCTGTTTGGGTCGCATCATCATAAGAAACGACTTCAGCGACAAACTTGTATTCAGGGATTTTACGGCGAGCACCAAATAACTGCTCATTCTCAGACGGCGTACCGTAGTAGAATCCTGTTGCCAATTCACGTTGGGCAACCTTCCACATCTCATCTACCAAGTCTTGTTTGATAGCTTCAAATTTTTCTGGGCTTTCAAGGTAAGCATCCACAGCCGCCTTGTAACAGTTGGTTACTGTTGAAACATAGTGGATTGACTTCATACGACCTTCAATTTTTAGACTATCTACACCATTTTCAATCATATCTGGGATATGGTCAATCATAGACATATCAACGGCTGACATTGAAAATTCTTCTGGAATTTCACCTTTAAGACTCTTACGTTCTTGGCCAAAGGGCATATCGTAAAGGTCGTATTTCCAACGGCAAGACTGTGAACAACCTCCACGGTTGGCATCACGCATACTCATGTGGTTTGAGAGCGTACAGCGACCTGAGTAAGAAATACACATGGCTCCATGGACAAAGGCCTCAATTTCTACATCAGTGCGTTTGCGAATCTCTGCCAATTCTTCCATTGAAACTTCACGGGCTAAAACCACGCGAGTTAGACCAAGTTCTTTCCAGAACTCAAGAGTTTCATAGTTGGTCGCACTTGCTTGGGTTGAAAGGTGGATTTCAAGACCTGGTGCTTCTGTTGCTGCAATCATGATCAAAGCCGGATCTGACACGATAATTGCTGCAATCCCGATGTCACGCAACTTACGGAACCACTCACCAGCCCCAGCTTCATTTCCTTCGTGCATAACCATGTTGGCAGCTACATAGACCTTGGCACCATACTTGGCTGCGAACTGGACACCTTCTTCCATCTGTTCAAAGGTGAAGTTTCCAGCACGGCTACGAAGACCATAGGCCTGTCCACCGATGAAGACTGCGTCCGCACCATATTGAACAGCTACTTTCAGCTTCTCTAAAGTCCCTGCAGGTGATAAAACCTCAGGACGTTTTAATGTTTTTGTCATTTTTTCTCCTATTTGCAATATAAAAGTTTGACGTTTTTCCTTCCCATTTTATAGTAAATAATAGATAAAATCAAGTCTAGACAGATTGTTTTGACAATTCTAATCTTTTAAGAAAACAAAAAACTAGCCTTTCTAAACTAGTTGTTTTCAAGATAAAATTCAAAACGTTCACCAACATATTGACTCTTGACATATTCAAAAGCCGTCCCATCATCGAGATAGGAAACCTGAGTCAAGGCCAGAATCGCATGCCCCTTTTCGATTTCTAGGTAATGAGCAATTTTTTCCTTAGCCAGCCTCGCATAAATGGTCTGTTGGGATTTGCCAATCCGGTAGCCATGCTGCTGCAAGGTTTGGAAGAAATGACTAGTGATTTCTTCTTTTTTGAAATCCTTAATGAATTTCTCAGGAATGGATGCGACTTCATAGACCAGAGGAACTTGATCAGCGTAACGCACCCGTTCCATACGGATGATATTTTCAGTTGGTGAAATACCTAGCTTTTCCACTTCCTGCTCGTTGGGAATGGTTCTCCTATAGGAAATCAGCTGACTAGAAGGAACTTTTCCTTGAGCTTTGACAATCTCCGTAAAACTAGTGGTGCCCCGCATTTTTTCTTGTACTCGAGTGCTAGAAACAAAGGTTCCGCTTCCTACACGACGCTCCAAAACTCCCTCCTCAACCAAGAGAGAGATGGCTTGTCGCAAGGTCATCCGGCTAACTTGAAACTTGTCTGCAAGATCCCGTTCACTTGGAAGCCTTTCTCCTATCATCCAACGATGCTCATCGATATCTTTTTTTATCTGATCGTGGATTTTCATATAGGCTGGTAACATGCTTTTCACTTCTTTTCTTTATTTTCTCTATTGTACCGTATTTAATTAGAAAAAGTCAAACTTTGCCTTGTTTAGTTGGTAATTCACCCTCATTTGTGATAAAATAATGAAAAAGATATTTCTTTTGAGAAAGGAAAAAGATGAGCAACATTTCAACTGATTTGCAAGATGTCGAAAAAATCATCGTACTGGACTATGGTAGCCAATACAACCAGCTAATTTCACGCCGTATCCGTGAAATTGGTGTTTTTTCAGAGTTAAAAAGCCATAAAATTTCAGCTGCAGAGGTTCGTGCGATTAACCCTGTAGGGATCATCCTCTCTGGTGGACCAAACTCTGTATACGAAGATGGTTCATTTGATATTGACCCAGAAATTTTTGAACTTGGCATTCCGATTTTAGGAATCTGCTATGGTATGCAACTTTTAACTCATAAACTTGGAGGAAAAGTTGTCCCTGCAGGTGATGCTGGTAACCGCGAGTATGGCCAATCACCACTTACCCATACCACTTCTGCCCTCTTTGAAGGAACTCCTGAAGAACAGATTGTGTTGATGAGCCATGGCGATGCTGTTACAGAGATCCCAGCTGATTTTGTTCGTACTGGTACTTCTGCTGACTGTCCTTATGCAGCTATTGAAAACCCTGACAAGCACATCTATGGTATCCAATTCCACCCAGAAGTGCGCCATTCTGTATACGGAAATGATATCCTTCGCAACTTTGCCCTTAACATCTGTAAAGCTAAGGGTGACTGGTCAATGGACAACTTCATCGATATGCAGATCAAAAAAATCCGTGAAACTGTAGATGACAAGCGTGTTCTTCTCGGTCTATCAGGTGGTGTTGACTCTTCTGTCGTTGGCGTTCTTCTCCAGAAAGCAATCGGCGATCAATTGATCTGTATTTTTGTAGACCACGGTCTTCTTCGTAAGGGAGAAGCTGACCAAGTTATGGATATGCTTGGTGGTAAGTTTGGTTTGAATATTGTCAAAGCTGATGCTTCAAAACGCTTCCTTGACAAACTTGCAGGTGTTTCTGACCCTGAGCAAAAACGTAAAATCATCGGTAATGAGTTTGTTTATGTCTTCGATGACGAAGCAAGCAAGCTAAAAGATGTAAAATTCCTTGCTCAAGGAACACTATACACTGACGTGATTGAGTCTGGAACTGATACTGCTCAAACCATCAAATCACACCACAACGTGGGTGGTCTTCCAGAAGACATGCAGTTTGAATTGATTGAACCATTGAACACTCTTTATAAAGACGAAGTCCGTGCCCTCGGTACAGAGCTTGGTATGCCAGACCACATCGTATGGCGCCAACCATTCCCAGGACCAGGACTTGCTATCCGTGTCATGGGTGAAATCACTGAAGAAAAACTAGAAACTGTTCGTGAGTCTGATGCTATCCTTCGTGAAGAAATCGCTAAAGCGGGTCTTGACCGTGATATCTGGCAATACTTCACTGTCAACACAGGCGTTCGTTCAGTCGGTGTTATGGGTGACGGTCGTACTTATGACTACACCATCGCCATTCGTGCGATTACTTCTATCGATGGTATGACAGCTGATTTTGCCAAGATTCCTTGGGAAGTCCTTCAAAAAATCTCTGTACGTATCGTAAACGAAGTAGACCACGTTAACCGTATCGTCTACGACATTACAAGTAAACCACCCGCAACAGTTGAGTGGGAGTAGAGTTAATGATTTTAAAAAGTCCTAGAAATCAATATTTCTAAGGCTTTTTCTTTCACGTTTTCAAAATCAGAAATTTTTGTAATATGGAGAGTCCTTGAGTTTCAACTCCCTTTTTAAATCCCTAAAACCATGCTATAATATAGTAAGTATAGATCCAATAACCTAATGATAAAGATTTCTTACATCATCCGTAAGTGTTATTCTACTCTGATTCATATTATAATGAAATTAACAAAAGATGGAGGTGTCTCACATGGAAACAATTTTACGAGTAGAATCATTAACAAAGCATTATGGAAAAGAGCCGAATATCACTAAGGCCTTGAACGGCATATCTTTTCAAGTTGTCAAAGGCGAGTTCTTAGGGATTATGGGGAGTAGTGGATCTGGGAAAACAACCCTTCTTAACTGTCTCGCCACTATCATCAAGCCAACTGACGGGTCCATTCAAATGCAAGAAAAGGATTTAGGTCAGTTAAAAGGTAGCCAATTAGCAGACTATAGAGGCAAGGAAATTGGCTACCTCTTTCAGAATTTTGAGCTTTTGGACAATCTGACTGCCAAAGAGAATATTTTACTTCCCTTGTCTTTGCACAAGGTCGATGCTAACGAAAGCAAACTTCGGTTAGAATTGCTTTCCCAATATCTGGATATTTCTGAACTTCTGGATAAGTTCCCATCTCAATTATCAGGTGGTCAACGGCAAAGGGTAGCTGCTGCTCGTGCCTTGATTTTAGACCCTAAGATTGTATTTGCAGATGAGCCCACTGGGGCTTTGGACTCTAAAAATGCGACCATTTTGATGCAAAAATTATCCGAAATGAATCAAGTGGAAGAAACCACCATTCTCATGGTGACCCACGATTCAGTCGCTGCCAGCTTTTGCAACCGCATCTTGTTCATCCAAGACGGAAAACTATTCCATGAAATCCGACGCGATTATCCAAGAGAAAGTCAAGAAGATTTTTACCACAGAATACTAAAGGTCATGGCAGCGCTAGCTGGAGGTGATGGCAATGTTTTCTAAATTAGTCTCAAGAAATAGCAAGAGAGATCGAAAGAATAATGGCTTGTACTTCAGTTCCATGGTTCTTTCTATTATTTCCTTTTACATCATCCTTTCTTTGTCCCATCAAGATGTGATGATCTTTCTAAAACAAATAGAAAGTGACGCTGTAAATAAACTCTTTAGCATGATTCCTATTCTTTACGTAGCAACGCTCTTTATTCTCTTTTTTCTAGTCTACTTCGCAAGCAGTATGCAGATGGAAAGGAGAAAACATGAATTTGGTGTCTATCTCACACTGGGAATGCGAAGAAGCAAACTGTTCTTGCTACTTCTGCTCGAGGATTTGAGAAACAGTGTCCTTGCCCTTGGAATAGGCCTTCCTATTTCTATCTTGATTTCAGAACTGATCAGCCTAATAACCGCTAAAATTGTGGGACTAGGGATTATTGAGCATCAATTTTCTCTATCTACTACAGCTCTACTCTATACAGTCATCGGCTTCCTAGCCGTAAAATTAGCTGTTTTTGTCCTTTTAAGTGCAAAAACAGCCAATAAGGAAATCGGAAACCTGCTTGCCTATTTACCCTCTGGAATGAAGAAACTACTCCCCAAAGGCGTGTACCTTCTTGCTTCCGTCCTCGGAATTTTGCTTCTAGGAACAGCCTATTACATGGGTATGAGTGGACGAGCTTGGAAGAGTGTCATAACCATGGGCATCACCGTTCTCTTAGGAACTCTGGGAACTATCCTACTCTTCTTTGGTATGCGTTTATTTATAGACTTTTTGGTCAAACTTGGAAACAATCGAAAACTTCATGCCTATAATTTTAGACAGATTCAGGAATTAGTTATCCAGCGCTCAACTATACTGGCTGTCTGCTCCCTCTTAATCTTCTCTGCCTTGTGCCTCTTTGGAGCAGGTGTTGCTATTGCAAGTGGCAATTCAGGCAATCAAACCCACGTATTGGATTATACATTTAGAGATAGCAAGCAGGAAACAGATGAAAATCTTGATGTAAATGCAGTTAAAAAAGAGCTTGAAGATGCCGGACTAGTATCACAGTTTTCAAAGATTCTGCAAATCAAAGTAGGCACACCTAAAGAACACAAGTCCGTGTCCTTCGAAGAGGTCATCAAGGAGTTGAAAAAGCAAAAAGACAGCAAGAACAAGGAAATTTTGCTCCGTAAATTTAAACAGTCTACTACTTCCCACCTCATGCCAATTTCCGAATACAATGAACTTAGAAAGGCTGCCAATCTCCCTCCTCTAGAATTAACTAGCAAGGAAGCCTACTTGTATATGGGGAAAGATTTTCTCCCGGATGAGAATCTCGTCAACTCTGTTCTGAAGACGAAGCCTCAAATCAAAGTCATGGAAAATGATGTAAAATTGATTGGAGAGGTGGAGTCTTTACCGATTGTAACGGATCGTGAAATCACCCTCTCTGTTGCCCTCATAGTCCCAGATGAAGTCTTTATGAACTATACAGACGGTCACTACTCGAACTATGTCAGCGGTATCTTGGCTCCTGAGCTAGTCAAAGAAAAAGGTCTGATGAGAGCTATCTCAGATACCAATGAAAAGCTAAATCAAGCCTCTCTTGGCTATGAAAGCTATATACAAAATATGGGAAGACAACTATTTTACATTATCTCTGCCAGCTATATCACTATCTATCTGGCTATCATCTTCCTTGTTGTGGCAAATACAATCATCGGCGTTCAATTTTTGATGGGACAAAGACAATCCTACAGACGATACCAAACCTTGATCCATCTCGGAGCCAACTACGAAACTCTTTGTAAATCGTCAGAAAAGCAAGTCAACTGGTATTTCGGTCTGCCAATAGCCCTTGCACTTCTTAGTAGTAGCTTCGGAGTGAGCTCCCTCCTCACAGGAATAGTACCTGCTAGTGTAAGAATGGACATGGGGCAGAAATTTATCACAGCCATGCTGATCATACTGCTCTTAGCTGGCTTTGAAGTCATCTATATAAAAATTGTAAAGAAAAATAGCAACAAGTACTTATTGTCCTTAATGGAACCCAAAAGAGATGAATAAGGTAGAATAAGGTAGAATAAAATAGGAAAAGGAGGAACCGATATGAAGCATATTCTGGTTATTGAAGATGAAGCCTTGATTCGAGATGAAATTGTCATTTTGTTAGAGAAAGCGGGTTATCAAGTTGATAAGTTGACTGACTTCAAAGATACAAGCCAGCAAGTGCTACAATACGATACGGATCTAATCATACTGGATTTGAATTTGCCGAGAGAAACAGGTTTTCAAATTTGTAAAAATCTCAAGTCAAAACGCTCTGTGCCCATATTGGTTCTCACCTCCCGTGAACAACTAAAAGATGAGATCTACGCCCTAAAATTAGGGGCAGACGAGTACTTAACAAAACCTTTCAAAAAAGAAAGATTCTTGGCTCGTATAGAAAATATCTTGAAACGCTATGAAGGTAGACAAAATTTGCTTGAAAAAGATAATTTCCTTCTGGATAGAAATACCTATACCCTTTATATCAACGGACATTCGATTTTACTCCCTCAAAATCAAGGGAAATTGTTAGAAACCTTATTAGTGGCAACTGGTTCTGTCGTCACAAAAGAAGAATTGAGCATGAAACTGTGGAATACAACTGAGTTCATCGATGAAAATGCACTACAAGTAAACATTGCAAGGCTGAAAAAGGTGATGAAACAGGCTGGCATTGCCCTTCAAGTCAAGTCCGTCAGAGGTATTGGTTACAAGCTAGAAGAGGTAAGTCCAGATGAAATATAATCTAAAATATCTAGCTACTTATCTGCCTTGGTTACTTGTTCTCTTAGCATTTGATCTATTTACAGCTGTCCTGCTTTGGCTTTCAGATGTGAGAATGTTTCAAGCTCTCATCCTGCTCTATCTTTTAGCCACCGTCCTGCTTTTTTTCATCCTATCATTCCTACTGATAAGAAAAGAAAGAAAAAAATCCGCTGCCTATAAAGCCTTCATAGCCAATCCCAAGATGGATACTGAGCTTGAATTATTGCATTTATCAAGTGCCTCAGAGAAAGAAAGCATTGAACAAATGGCAGATACACTTTATCAAAAGCAGGCTGAAATAGGAAAGCTCAACTCATTACTAGCCGAGTACGAGGACTATGTTGAAAAATGGGCGCATGAGATTAAACTCCCTCTATCGCTTCTTTCCCTCCTTTTGGACAACCAAAGTGACCAGTTACCTGAAGATACAGCATTTAAGTTGGACTATGTGAAGAATCAAATCCAAGGAAATGTATCACAAATCCTATTCTATTACAGGGTGAAAAGTGAGAAAAATGATTTTTTATTTGAAGATCTTGATCTAGAAGAATGTATCCAAGATCTATTGGAAAATTTTGATCCCTTACTCAAAGAAAAGAATTTTACGATTCAGCTAGAAAATATACAAGGAACCTGCTACACCGATCAACGCAGTTTTGAATTTATCCTCTCCCAAATCCTCGCCAACGCCCTTAAATACAGCTCTGACAAGCCCAAACTCAGTATTTCTATATCAAAAGACAAGGAGCACACAGCATTGATTATTAGGGATAATGGCTGCGGAGTTAAAGCTTGCGACCTCCCCCATATTTTTGAAAAAGGATTTACAGGTGATTCAGGAGACACAAGGAAAAAATCAACAGGCATGGGCCTCTATCTGGTCAAACAATTAGCAGATGCTTTAAAAATCGAAATCACAGTAAAATCCGAATGGATGCAAGGATTTGAAATCACTCTTTCTATTTAGTCATTTTTCGATTAAGAAAATTGCCTAATCATAGAAAGTACATATTTTATATAAAAAAGGAAAGCACTTCTGCTTCCCTTTTTATTTGCGTTTTTTCTTAGCTTTTTTCATCTTGTTGGCCATACGTTTCATAGACTGTTTCATGGCAAATTCACCGATTTTACCTTTAAGTCCGCCACCAAACATCTGGCTCATATCTGGCATTCCAGCTCCTCCAAGAGCTGACATATCTGGCATGCCACCTTGTCCCATCATTCCTTCAAGGGCAGACATATCCATCCCGCCCATATTTGGCATATTTTTAGGGAGGTTATTTGGATTGATGCCCATTTGTTTCATCATCTTGTTCATATCACCAGACATGACCCCTTGCATGAGCTGTTTGGCCTGATTAAAGTCTTTGATGAATTTATTCACTTCGACAAAGGTATTTCCAGAACCTGCAGCGATACGACGGCGACGACTTGGATTTAACAAATCAGGATTTTCACGCTCCTCAGGAGTCATCGAAGATACGATGGCACGTTTACGCGCAATTTGGCGCTCATCCACCTTCATATTTTGAAGAGCTGGATTATTAGCCATCCCTGGAATCATCTTGAGCAAGTCTTCCATCGGCCCCATGTTTTGCACCTGATCTAATTGATCAATGAAATCATTGAAATCAAAGGTGTTTTCACGCATCTTCTCAGCCATTTCAAGAGCTTTTTGCTCATCGTATTCCTGAGAAGCTTTCTCAATCAAGGTCAGCATATCCCCCATACCAAGGATACGGCTAGACATACGGTCTGGGTGGAAGGTTTCAATATCTGTAATCTTTTCACCCGTACCAGTGAACTTGATTGGTTTTCCAGTGATGTGACGAACAGATAGAGCCGCACCACCACGAGTATCTCCATCAATCTTGGTAAGGATGACCCCAGTCACTTCCAACTGAGCATTAAACTCACGGGCAACATTGGCTGCTTCTTGACCAATCATAGCATCAATGACGAGCAGGATTTCATTTGGTTGAGCCAAGGCCTTAACATCACGAAGCTCATTCATCAAGAGCTCATCGATCTGCAAGCGCCCTGCGGTATCAATCAAGACATAGTCGTTGTGATTGGCCTGTGCTTGCTCCAAACCTTGACGAACAATCTCAACCGCTGGAACATCAGTACCAAGAGCGAAAACAGGCACATCAATTTGTTGTCCGAGTGTTTTGAGCTGGTCAATAGCAGCAGGACGATAGATGTCAGCCGCAATCATCAAAGGCCGTGCGTTTTCTTCTTTCTTGAGTTTGTTAGCCAGCTTACCAGCAAAGGTTGTTTTACCAGCCCCCTGCAAACCAACCATCATGATGATCGTAGGAATCTTAGGGGACTTGATAATTTCTGCCGTATCAGAACCTAAAACGGCTGTCAGTTCCTCATCAACGATTTTGATAATCTGTTGGGCAGGATTAAGAGTATCAATGACCTCATGCCCGACAGCACGTTCACGAACCTTCTTGATAAAGTCCTTTACAACGGGCAAAGCAACGTCGGCTTCAAGCAAGGCCAGACGAATCTCTTTAGTTGCTTCTTGAACATCAGCCTCAGAAATTTTTCCTTTTTTACGTAGATTTTTAAAGACGTTCTGTAAACGTTCTGTTAAACTTTCAAATGCCATTTCTTTCTCCTATGTTTAATCAATTCGGTGGAAATCGTCCAAAATCTTGTAAACAAACAAGTTCTTCTGGAGTGACTTCTTTCATTATTTCAGTGGGATATCCCCAACAAGAAAATCCTTCTTGAAGGGCCTGGTGAATAGAATCAGGTGAGAGGATTTGTAGTCTTGTAGGAAAGGGCTCCTCAGCAGCTAATAATTTACAAGGTATTCCTTTATAGATGACAAGATCTACCATAATTACTCCCTGTTATCAATACTCGTTAAAATCTCAACTTGCTCCTGCAGAAAGTCATCCTTGGGATAGCGCTCCAAGATCTGGTCAAAAATCTGACTGCGAACAATGTAGTCCGAGTACATGTGTAATTTCATCTCATAATCTTCTAGAATCTTTTCCGTCCGCTTGATATTATCATAGACAGCCTGACGACTGACACCGAACTCTTCAGCAATCTCAGCAAGGCTATAGTCATCTGCATAATAAAGCTCAATATAGTTCATTTGCTTGTCCGTCAAAAGCGCAGCATAAAATTCAAAAAGCGCATTCATGCGATTGGTTTTTTCAATTTCCATAACTTTTATTATACCAAAAAATCTATCATATCGCTATACTAGAAAGCCTTCTAAAATAATTACATCACAAAAAAAGAACCTTGCAAAGCAAGATTCTTTTAGTGTCTGACTTAAATAATTGTTCTTCTGGGAACTAAATCGAATTAAGCTTCGATTTCTGTAACCATACCTGAACCAACAGTACGTCCACCCTCACGGATAGAGAATGTAGTACCTTGTTCTACGGCGATTGGGTGGATCAACTCAACGTCGATAGTCACGTTATCACCAGGCATTACCATTTCAGTACCTGCAGGAAGTTCGATTGAACCTGTAACGTCAGTAGTACGGAAGTAGAATTGTGGACGGTAGTTGTTGAAGAATGGAGTGTGACGTCCACCTTCTTCTTTAGTAAGGATGTAGACTTCACCTTTAAATTTAGTGTGTGGGTTGATTGAACCTGGTTTAGCGATAACTTGTCCACGTTCGATTTCGTCACGTTGAACACCACGAAGAAGGACACCTACGTTATCTCCTGCAAGACCTTCGTCAAGTTGTTTACGGAACATTTCAACACCAGTAACAACTGCTTTTTGAGTTTCTTCTTTGATACCAACGATTTCGATTTCGTCGTTAACACGAACAGTACCACGGTCGATACGTCCTGAAGCAACTGTACCACGTCCAGTGATTGAGAATACGTCTTCGACTGGAAGAAGCAATGGTTTGTCTGTGTCACGTTCTGGTTCTGGGATGTACTCATCAACAGTGTTCATCAATTCCATGATGATGTCTTCGTACTTAGAGTCACCTTCAAGAGCTTTAAGAGCTGAACCTTGGATAACTGGAAGATCGTCACCTGGGAAGTCGTATTCTGACAAGAGGTCACGGATTTCCATTTCAACCAATTCAAGCAACTCTTCGTCGTCTACCAAGTCAATTTTGTTCATGAAGACGATAAGATGTTTAACACCAACCTGACGTGAAAGAAGGATGTGCTCACGAGTTTGTGGCATTGGTCCGTCAGTTGAAGCTACTACAAGGATAGCTCCGTCCATTTGAGCGGCACCAGTGATCATGTTTTTAACATAGTCCGCGTGTCCTGGAGCGTCGATGTGGGCATAGTGACGTTTTTCAGTTTCGTACTCAACGTGCGCAGTGTTGATAGTGATACCGCGTTCGCGTTCTTCTGGGGCAGCATCAATAGACGCATAGTCTTTAGGTTGGTTAACTGCTGAAGGCAAGCGACGTGCCAAAACAGTTGTGATAGCTGCAGTTAGGGTAGTTTTACCGTGGTCAACGTGTCCGATAGTACCAATGTTAACGTGTGGTTTACTACGATCGTATTTTTCTTTTGCCATTTGAGTAAAAGCCTCCAATAAAATATATTTTATAGATAGACAGTAGGCAATACAGTCTAACTTTCCTTACTATTTTATCAAATTTCAGCTAAATTGCAAGTGTTTTACACACATTTCGTGAATTATTCTAAATCTCATAATTTCCCATTCTTTTCCTTCTCCAACGGAATCATTTTAAACACTTTTGACCAGTCTAACCTCAAGTCTTTTTATCAAAAAAAAATCAGGTCTCCCTGATTTTTAGATTGATTCTGATTTTTCCAGTTTTTTTTCTTTGGCTTCTTTATGATTTTCATATAATTTCGCCAAGAACTTAGTAATTTCTTTTAGGATAGAATATGTTGGCACTGCTACAATCATTCCTATAACACCATAAATATTGCTAGAAAGTAAGAGAAGGACCAGAATGGTGATTGGATGAACCTTCATAACACCTCCAACGATACGAGGGTAGAGGATATTCCCATCCACCTGTTGGATAATCAGCATATAAATTACTGCAATGAGAACTCTGTGCGGATCAGTAAAGACATTGGCAATAATCATGGGAATCAGACCGATACTTGGTCCAACATAAGGAATCAGATTTGCCAAACCAGAAAAAATAGCAAAGACTAGAGCATATTTCAACCCTATCGTACTGTAACCAACATAGGCCAAACATCCGATAATAACAGCATCAATCGCAATCCCACTGATATAACGTGCGATAGTGGCGTTCAAATTCTTCAAGAGACTGGAGAAGTTTAATTTATCATGTTTTAGGACTGTTCGTTCCAACATCGGCAGGAATTTATGACCATCAAGCAAGAAATAAATCAAAAAGACTGGTGTCATAATGAGAATCAAAACAGTACTAAACAAGGCTGAAAGAACGCTGCCTAAACTATTGCTCACACTGTTGAGAATATTTTGTAAAATATCAACGTAAGATAAATTCAACTGTTGAATGGTTTTTTGAATATCAATATTTTGAAAGATTGGATTCATTGATAAATCATATATCAAATCTTGCAAGCGGCTATAGATATTCTGACTAGAAATAATCAAACTTGTCAACTGATTAATCAAAATCGGTAGCAAGTAGACTACCCCTACTACTATTGTACCAATCAAGGCACAAAGAGTGATGAGCACACCTATCAAACGATTGACTTTACATTTCTTTTCTAGAAATGTTACGATGGGATTTGTCAGGTAATAGAAAAATCCTCCGAGCAAAAATGGAATCATAATGGTATTAGCTACCATCACAAAAGGTGTGACAATCGCTCCCATCTCCCTCCAAAGGTAGAAAATAAGAGTTAATAGTAAAATTTCAGCTGTCCAAAAAAATAACTTGTTTCTACGGAACATAGGCGCCTCCTTCTTTCTATTTTACCATAATTCTTCAAAAAGATAAGATGGCTTTACTATAAAAACGAGAATATTTTTTCGCTTTGTGATAGAATAAAACTACTATGAAGAAAATAATTTTATCCTTACTAACTCTTATCATTTTTGGTACAGCCACTCCTACTGTATCCGCACAAGATTTTGATGTTGCTGCTAAACATGCCATTGCTGTTGAAGCAAACACTGGGAAAATTCTCTACGAAAAAGATGCTACTCAAGCTGTTGAAATTGCCTCTATCACCAAGATTCTCACGGTCTACCTAGTCTATGAAGCCTTGGAGCAAGGGACCATTAGCCTATCTACCCCAGTTGATATCTCCGACTATCCATACCAACTCACAACCAATTCTGAGGCTAGCAATGTTCCTATGGAAGCACGCAAGTATACAGTGGAACAATTATTGGAAGCAACTCTAGTATCAAGTGCCAATAGTGCAGCAATTGCTCTTGCTGAAAAAATTGCTGGTTCAGAGAAAGACTTCGTTGACAAGATGAGGGCGAAACTTCTTGAATGGGGCATCAAAGATGCTACTATTGTCAATACTACTGGACTTAATAACGAAACACTTGGAAATAATATCTATCCTGGTTCTAAAAAGGATGAGGAAAACAAGCTAAGCGCTTACGATGTGGCCATCATCGCTCGAAACCTCATCAGAGATTACCCTCAAGTTTTAGAAATCACCAAGAAATCTTCATCAACATTTGCTGGTATGGAAATTCACTCTACTAACTATATGTTGGAAGGGATGCCAGCATATCGAGGTGGAGTTGATGGGCTCAAAACTGGTACAACAGACAAGGCAGGTGCTTCTTTCGTTGGAACAACTACCGAAAAAGGTATGCGAATCATCACAGTTGTCTTAAACGCTGACCAGCAAAACAGTAATCCTTACGCTCGCTTTACTGCTACTTCTTCTCTTTTGGACTATATAACATCTAATTATGCTCTCAAAACAATTGTCCAGAAGGGAGAAGCCTACAAAGATAGCAAAGTTTCTGTACTTGATGGGAAGGAAGATACCGTAACTGCTGTTGCTAAATCTGATATCACTGTCATACAACGATTGGGAAGTCGAGCATCATCAAGCCTGCAGTTCACTCCAAAAACCAAGGCCGAGACAGCGCCACTAGAAGCTGAAACTGTTGTTGGTCATCTAACCTATGATGACCAAGATTTGGTTGGTCAAGGTTATCTCACTTCTGAAAAACCTTCTTTTGAAATGGTCGCTGAAAAGAAAGTAGAAAAAGCCTTCTTTTTAAAAGTTTGGTGGAATCAATTCATCCGCTTTATCAATGAAAAACTATAAAAAATCGCGATTCTTCGCGATTTTTTTATTTCATTTCTTTAAATGCTGCTTCCGCATCTGCATTGCTAATAGCTCCAAATTGGATTTTTCCGATTTTTCCTTGACTATCAATCAAGTATTCTGTCGGAATACTACGAATTTGGTAGGCTTGAAAAGTAGTTGCTTGGGTATCATATAGAACTGGTATATCCTTGTAGCCTTGTTCTTGGTACCATTTTGGAAACTCTTCAACTGTTTTTTCACCTTGTAGTCCTGGTGCAATGACACTCAAAATTTCAAAGTCTCGATCTTGTTTGGCAGCTAGTTCCATCAGCTCAGGCATGCTTTTTTTACATGGTCCACACCAAGAAGCCCAGAATTTCAAATAGACTTTTTTCCCTTTGTAGTCCGATAGTTTCACTTCTTTGCCATCCATGGACTGTAAGGTGAAGTCTGGTGCATCTTTACCCACTGCGATTTGTTGTACAGCAGGTTGTTTTGGACTGCTTGTCTGTTTGGTTTCTTTTTCACCACAGGCAATCAACAGAAATAGAGACATGAGGCTCAATCCCATAAAAATAACTTTTTTCATCTTTTTCTCCTTTTATCCAAGAATTCCTGACAAGGCATTTAACTGCCCTAGCATTAATAATAATCCCATCAAAATAATCAAGACTCCCCCGATTTTCTTTAGTAGGATCATATGGGGTTTTAATTTGCTAAAATAGGGCATGATCCATCCCGAAGCCAAGGCCAGAACAAGGAAAGGAAGTGCCATCCCTAATGTGTACACTAAGGTTAGTATAGCTCCTTGCCAAGCACCATTCCCTCCTGAAGCTGCAAGAGCCAAGACCGAACTTAAAACCGGTCCGATACAAGGAGTCCAACCAAAACTAAAGGTTATCCCAAGTAAAAAGGCTGACAGATAGTGATTTGACTTTGATTGTTTGAAGGTGACTGTTTTTTGAACTTCCAGTTTATTGAAATGCAAGATTTCCATCTGGTGAAGGCCCAAGAGGATAATGACCGTCCCCATAGCATAACGAAACCAGTCAGCATAGAGCATGTGCCCTAGGAATCCAGCTCCAAATCCCAAAATAAAGAAAATAAGGGAGATTCCAGCAATAAAGCACAAGGTCCGAATTAAGCCTGACCATGCAACGTCTCTTCCAAAAAAGCGAAAACTTTTTGAATTTCCCTGATCATCCAGTAAAATACCAGCATAGACAGGTAGCAAAGGGAAGATGCAAGGTGAAAAGAAAGACAGTATGCCAGCTAAAAAAACGGATACTAGAAATATAATCGACTCCAACAAATTACCTACTTTCACAAAATTCTAATCTTATTTTACTACAAAAGATAAAAATTGTGACAACTTTGCTACGCTTGTCTATTTTATCTAAACTTGAAACAAAAAAAAGGAGCTAAACTCCTTTCGTTTTAATACGTTCCTTCTTCACCTTGACTTGTCAAGATAACAGGACCGTCTTTTGTAATCACAAACTGGTGTTCATATTGACAAGATAGGCCCCCATCGATGGTTTTATGAGCCCAACCAGTCTTCATATCTGTATCGATTTCCCAGTCACCAGTATTGATCATGGGTTCAATGGTCAGCACCATTCCTTCACGGAGACGGAGTCCACGACCTGCTATACCGTAGTTAGGAACCATTGGCTCTTCGTGCATAGTTGGTCCAACACCATGACCAACCAAATCACGTACGACACCGTAACCGCGACTTTCAGCATATTCCTGAATTGCTGCACCGATATCACCGATACGATTGCCAGCAACTGCTTGCTCAATCCCTATATACATAGCTTCCTTGGTCACGTCCATCAAGTTTTTCACTTCTTCAGACGGTGTACCAACCGCATAAGCCCAACATGAGTCTGCTAAACCACCAGTATAGCTTTGGGTGTATTTTTTCATTTGCTCAACATTATTAAAGTTGAGTTTAGATACATTGAGGTCGGATTTGGCAATCGGACCACCCAGTACCATATCAACCTTGAGCAAGTCTCCATCTTTCAAAATGTAATGACGTGGAAAAGCATGAGCAACTTCGTCGTTGAGAGAGCAACAGGTAGCGTATGGGTAATCCATGACTGCGCCATCCACGCCAATCTGTAGAGGAAGGAAATTTTCCTCTTTACAACGTCGACGAACGTACTCTTCGACTTCCCACATATCCACGCCTGGCTTAATCAAATCACGTAAGCCGATATGGATACTTGCTAGGAAATCACCAGCCTTATCCATGGCTTCGATTTCACGTGCTGATTTTAAAGTTATCATTTTTTCTCCTAGATTCTAATTGATTTTAACTGTAACATTTGCTTTTGAAACAATCTGATGACCATGATAAATATCGTAATCAATAATAGCTGAGCGTCTTGTGTGATGTATAATACGAGCCTGAATTCTCAGAGTATCATCTATCTGCACAGCCTGCAAGAAGTAAATTAGCATCTGCTCAATGATGAGATTGCGTCTGCTATTTGCCACCAAATCCTGTGTCATATGAGTTAAAATTTCAGCAAGAACACCATTTGCCAAAACTCCGTTCTTCTCAAGCATAAAGGGCTCAACTGTAATCACAACTTCGTCGTGATGATAAGAGAGTTTCTGCCCAATTTGCTCTGAAAAAGTCGGCAAGGCTGAAACCTGAGAACGACTCATCTTATCCATGACATCTCGTCTTGTAATCACCCCGAGCAAAGTTTGATTGCTTCTCACGACTGGGACCATCTCAAAGTCTTCTGCTATCATCCGTTGACTGACGTTAGCTATATTCGTTGCTAAACCTGTTACGAAGATACTTCGCGTCATCACCTTGTCAATCGTTGTGCTGGGTGATTTATCCCCCGCATCTCGCATGGTAACAACCCCAACAACCACTTGATGTTGGTTAATGACTGGGAAACGACTACTTCTGTTCTTACGTACCAAGTCCAAATAGTCTTTCACTGTGTCCGTTTCTCTCAAAAAGCCATACTCATGGCTAGGACGATAGATTTTTTCAACTGTTAAAATGTCTGTCTTAATCTGCACATTTGACAAAGCTCTATTGATCATGGTCGCAACTGTAAAGGTATCATGCTTGCTTCGTAAAACAGGGATTCCTTTCTGATTAGCAAGTTCCAGTACATCCTCGTGCACATGAAAACCACCCGTCACCAGAACTGCATTTTCATTTTCCAGCGCCAAAAGCTGAATACGAGTACGGTCTCCGACGATTAACAAACCACCATCATTTAGATAGGACAAGATATTCTGCTCGGTCATAGCTCCGATTGAAAATTTGCTGAATTCCCTATCCAAACCTTCTTGACCAGCCAAAACTTCAGATGAGGTTACTTCTGCAATCTCTGCATAGGTCAGTTTTTCAATCGCCACTTTCTGAGATTTGACACGAATGGTTCCACTACGAGGTCGAGTTTCTACAATTCCTCGGTTTTCAGCTTCTTTAATGGCACGATAAGCCGTCCCGTCACTAACACCTAGGTGATTGGAAATGCTACGAACACTGACACGTTTTCCTATTGGTAGCTCTTCCAGATAACTTAAGATTTCTTGGTGTTTACTCACTGAATTCTCCTTTAACGTATCGAAATTCAAGGTAGTCTCTCATTTTTCGTGTATAGCGATCACTCCCCTTAAACTGTCGGAAGAGACTAAATCCCGATTTTAAGGCAACTTTCTGACTAGCTTGATTCTCCAGATGAGTGATGATGGATAATCGTTTTAAACCAAATTCTTCAAATGAAAGTTGACAAAGTTTGGTAACTACTTCTGTCATAAAGCCTTGAGACCAAGAATCCTTTTTTAAGAAGTAACCAATTTCTGCTTCTTTTTTGATTTCATCGATTTTTTCAAATTTAATAGAGCCAATCATTTCCTGATTTCCTTGGAGACAAATTGCCCAGACACCTAGAGGAGCCTTCATAAAATAGTTAGCAAGTGCATACTGACTTTCTTCCAAACTTGCTTGACTGGGAAAAATAAACTGCAAATTCTCAGGGTTTGAAGCAATCTCGAAAAACGCTTGACTGTCACTAAAAAAGAAAGGACGCAAATACAAGCGCTCCGTTTCAAAAAAAGAAAACATTGCTAATTTGGTCCAAATATTCATAATCACCTCAACGGCTTAGTCTTCGACGAGTGTAATATCTGCTCCAAGACTACGTAATTTTTCAATAATATCTGAGTAGCCCCGAAGGATAAACTCAATATTTGTAATTTCAGTCTGGCCTTGAGCCATCAATCCAGCAATCACAAGTGCAGCACCAGCTCGCAAGTCTGTAGCTTTCACCTTAGCACCATGTAGAACACGCCCACCAGTGTAGAAAATATGGTCATTTGTAGTCGCAATATCCGCATCCATTTTTGCTAATTCAAAGACATGATTGACACGTTTTTCATAAATGGTATCAATAATAGTTCCACGACCTTGAGCAGTTAGTAAAAGTGGTGTGATTGGTTGTTGCAAATCGGTTGCAAACCCAGGATAGGGAGCTGTTTTGATATTGATGGCCTTCAAATCAGATTGTTCTTCAACAAAGATACTATCCTCAGAGACTGTCATACGAACACCCATTTCCTCTAGTTTGGCGATAAAGCCTTCTAAGTGTTCATAGAGAACGTTGTTAATACGAATTCCTTTTCCTACCGCTGCAGCAAGTGAAATATAGGTTCCAGCTTCGATACGATCTGGGATTACTTGGTGACGAGTTCCATGAAGTTTCTCGACACCATCAATAATGATAATATCAGTCCCAGCACCACGAATATGGGCCCCCATGTTGTTCAAAAGGGTAGCAACATCGATAATTTCCGGTTCACGAGCCGCATTTTCAATGACAGTGCGTCCCTTAGCTTTAACTGCAGCAATCATAGTGTTAATCGTTGCACCAACACTGACGGTATCCATGTAGATACTTGCGCCGTGAAGTCCCTTGCCCTGGGCAGATAAATTCATATTATCTCCCTCATAGCTGACCTTAGCTCCCATGGCTTCAAAGGCTTTTAAGTGAAGGTCAATCGGACGAGGCCCCAGATCACATCCACCAGGAAGTCCAACTGTAGCTTCACCAAAGCGACCTAAAAGACTTCCGTAGAAATAATAAGAAGCACGAAGGCTATTAATCTTGCCATAAGGCATAGGAATATTTTGAACACCTCTTGGATCAATCTCCAAGACATCCTCATAACGCTTAACAGTCGCCCCCATAATTTCCATAATTTCTACAAGACTAGCAACGTCTGAAATATCTGGGACACAATCCAAAGTGACAATATCATCTGATAAGATAATAGCTGGAATAAGCGCTACAACACTATTTTTAGCACCGCTAATGGTGATCTCACCTTGCAATGGATGTCCACCATTGATGACAATTTTTCTCATGTTATACTCTTTCAAAATTTACTAAAAAGGTCTTTACATTCTATTATACCATAGTTCTCCTATTTTTCCCATTTCTGTTTAATAAAATTCTCCCTCTTTTTATCTTCTAAAATAGAAAAAAGACCCATCATACAAGCACAAAAGCTTGGTATGATAGGCTTTAAAATGTTAGATTAACGTACTGTACGGATACGCATTGTGTTTGTACGGACAGCTTCTCCAAGCGGTACACCTGCAACGATAACAATATCATCACCAGATTCTACCAAACCTTGCTCAACTGCAATTCTTTCAGCGAGATCAAACATATCATCAGTGTTTGATGGGCGATCAGTTGTTACTGGAATAACTCCCCAGTTCAACATCAAACCACGCTGAGTCAATTCATCGAAAGTGATTGCCAAGATATCAGCATCTGGACGGTATTTAGAAATTAAACGAGCAGTGTGACCTGTCTTAGTAAGAGTAACCACCAACTTGATATTCATAGAGTTTGTCGCATCCTTAACAGCTGAAGCCATAACCTCAGTCTTAGAATTACGTGACAAGTTAACAGATGACAAGCGACCGTATTCTTTTAAAAGAGTTTGAGCATTTTTGTCAATAGTTGCCATCGTAGTAACTGACTCAAGTGGATATTTACCATTTGCAGACTCACCTGAAAGCATTGTAGCGTCAGTTCCGTCGATAACAGCGTTAAATACGTCTGATACTTCTGAACGAGTCGCACGTGGTTTTTCAGTCATTGTTTCAAGCATGTTTGTTGCTGTGATAGCGACTTTACCAGCTGCATTTACTTTTGTGATGATCATTTTTTGGTAAACTGGGACCATTTCGAATGGTACTTCGATACCCATGTCACCACGAGCAATCATGATACCGTCAGCAGCTTCAATGATTTCATCCAAGTTGTCGATACCTTGTTGGTTTTCGATTTTAGCGAACAATTGAACGTGACCATTACCAGTTTCTTCACAGATTGCACGAACTTCGTTTACGTCTTTTGCAGTACGTACGAATGAGATCGCGATGAAGTTAATACCTTGCTCAAGACCGAAACGGATATCATCGTTATCACGTTCAGCAAGTGCTGGGAAAGGAATTTTAGTGTTAGGGATGTTTACACCTTTTTGTTTAGCGATAATTCCGTCGTTTTCAACTTCAACTTCAAATTCACGAGTTGCATCGTCTTTAGCAACAACTCGAAGACCAAGCTTACCATCGTCAACCAATACTTGACGACCAACTTCAACATCGTCGTAGATGTCAAGAGCACCCGCAACGTTCAAAGCAATCACTTCACGAGTTGATTTGATTCCTTGTTTAGTTGCAACACGGATTTTTTCACCAGTTTTGTAAGAGTACTCTTTTGCGTCACCTTCAAACAATTCTGTACGGATTTCAGGTCCTTTAGTATCAAGAAGGAAACCAACTTTTTTACCTGCAAGTTTTTCAGCAAGTTTAACAGTTGCCATACGCTCACCTTGTTCTTGGTGGTCACCGTGTGAGAAGTTGAAGCGGAAAGTGTTTGCTCCTGCTTCAATCAATTTCGCAATATTTTGAGCTGAAGCTTCAACGTCAAGTTTTTCTCCCCAGTATCCGTCATCACCGAATTTTTTACCACCACGGATTTCTACCGCAGGACCCAAAGTTGCAACGATTTTTACACGTTTGTTCATGATTTTGTGACTCCTTTATATAATTCGACCTTCTGGTCATTTTACTAGATTTATGAAAGTTGATTAGGACAAGCTCTTGTTCAAGCTAGATAGTTCAAGATCAGCTTTGTGCGGGTTGTTCACCACGATCTTACCATCTTCAGTCAAGCTAAACAAAGCTCCCTCTTCTGCTGTTCCAAGAATTGGATTTTCAACCATTTTCTCATTACGAATACCAACAGCGACACCACCGATTCCTTGTTTGAGGAGTTTAACAGCATGTGCTCCCAAGCGTGACGCCAAGACGCGGTCACGCGCAGTTGGTGAACCACCACGTTGGATGTGACCAAGTTCAGTTACACGAAGGTCACTAGTGTCTCCAGCTTCTTTTAGTTTTTGACCAAATTCAGCTGCTGACATAACACCTTCCGCCAAGACAATGATGTTGTGTTTCTTACCGTGTTCATAACCAGCTTTGATGCTAGCTACGATTTCTTCCATGTTGAAGCCTTCTTCAGGAATAATGATTTCATCGGCACCAGTAGCAATACCTGCCCAAAGCGCGATATCACCAGCGTTACGTCCCATTACTTCTACAACGAAAGTACGACGGTGACTTGATGATGTATCACGAATCTTATCAATCGCATCCATTGCAGTAGTAACTGCAGTATCAAATCCAATTGTGAAATCAGTACCTACGATGTCATTATCAATTGTGCCCGGCAGACCGATAGCTGGGAATCCATGCTCAGTCAAGCGCATAGCTCCGTGATAAGAACCGTCACCACCGATTACAACGACACCTTCGATCCCGTGTTTTTTCAACTGCTCAATCCCTTTAAGTTGACCTTCAAGTTGTGCAAACTCAGGGTAACGAGCAGAGTGAAGGAAAGTACCACCACGTGAAATGATGTCTCCAACTGAAGCAGCATCAAGTGGATAGATTTCACCGGCAACCATCCCTGCGTATCCATCATAGATACCAAAGACTTCCATTCCTTCTGAGATTGCTTGACGAACTACTGCACGGATGGCAGCGTTCATACCAGGGGCGTCTCCACCGCTAGTCAAAACAGCAATACGTTTCATTTGGTTTTGCTCCTTTTTCTTTTAACATTCTTATTGATTATACCACATTTCATTTGAAAATTCTTCTATTTTTTGTATTTTTAGCGATAAATCGTTTTCATAGCAATTCCCTCTAATTTTTCCTGTAAAGCAGGGTCTTTTTTTACAAAATGACGGGAGGAAACAATTGTTTTTTCTTCCTCTACATACCTGATAATAACAGGAATAGGGCCTTTATATTGTTCCAAGATATTTGAAATCTCTTTATCGTATTCATGATTTTTAAGTTGAATCCAGAATCGTTCAGCGACTGCTTCTTTCAAATCTTGTGCAATCATTTGCAGACGACCATCTCGAGATTGAACCTTGCCATTGATGTAGTAGAATTTCCCTTCGGATAAAATGGAAGCGAATTTTCGATATTGGTCTGAAAATACAGTTACATCCAGCCTAGACTTACTATCATGAACCTGTAGAAAGGCCATACTCTCGCCTTTCTTGGTTCGAATCACTTTAATCTTTTGAACTTCAACTAGGAGAGTGGCTTGAGCTCCCTCGGTTAGATTAGTGATTGGCGTCGTCGGATATAGGGCTTGTTTGGCAAGAGTTTGGAGAGGATGGGCACTAATACCTACCCCAATCAGTTCCTGCTCCTTGTAAAATTTCTCTGCTTCAGTAAAATCATCCGTCTCAGTCCAGCTATAGCTTGCATCTGCAAAGAGGCCACCCAACTCCTCAACAAAAACAAACAAATTGGGCAGATTCACTAGGATTTTCTGGCGATTCTTGTCAAATTCATCAAAAAGCCCCAATTCAAACAAAGGAGTCAAAAGCGATAGTTTCTTGTAATTCTTAGGAAGACGTGTGACGAAATCTTCAATGCTTGAGAAGGGACGATTTTCGATAATCCAGTAAGACAAATCTCTCGGTAGTCCCTTAATGGCTTTTAGACCAAGATAGATTTTCTTCTGGGCAATCTTATCATGATAGGGAATACTGTTGATTGCTAAAGGCGCTACTTCAAAGCCTATCTGCAATGCATCTACAATGTAATCACTGCTAGAATAATTCAACATGACTTGGAAGAAAATAGCAGGATAGTGCGTCTTGAAATAGGCAAGCTGGAAAGCCAGGGCTGAGTAGGCATAAGCGTGGGATCGGTTAAATCCATAGCCTGCAAACTTTTCCATCACTGCAAAAACTTGATTGGCCTTTTCTTCTGTATGCCCCAATTTCATAGCTCCTGTGATAAAATCTTCCTTCATCAAATGCATTTCTTTAGCATTTTTCTTACCCATGGCTCGTCTGAGGATATCGGCTTTGCCAAGGCTGAAACCTCCAAAGCGCTGAGCCACCTGCATGACTTGCTCTTGATAGAGCATGATACCGTAGGTTGTTGACAGAATGTCCTCTAAGGCAGGATCTAGTACCGTCACCTTTTCTTTGCCGTGCTTTCGAGCGACAAAGTTATCAATATAATCGCTAGCACCAGGTCTGTTTAGAGAGGTCGTTGCTACTACCTCTTCAAAGACTTGCGGCTGAACTCGTTTCAAGAGTCGAATGGCGCCAGGTTGTTCAAATTGGAAAATCCCCTTGGTATTTCCAGAAGCAAAAAGGGCCAGAGTTTCTTTGTCTTCCAGATCAATCTCTTCGATTTTCAGATGAATACCTTCTGACTCAGCTAGCAATTTCTGCATTTTTTGTACGAAAGTCAGGTTACGCAAACCGAGGAAATCCATTTTTAGAAGTCCATTAGCTTCAACTGCATGAGCATCATACTGGGTGATGAGCATATCCTCACCATATTTTAGAGGAATATAGTCCGTCAAGTCTTGGTCACTCATAACTACTCCGGCTGCATGAATAGAGGTCTGACGAGGATAACCTTCAATCTTTCGAGCAATCTCAAAAGCTTTTTGGTATTCAATCTTGCTATTGATGACCTGTCTAAATTGCAAATTCTTTTCATAGGCCGTCGTTAGCGTATCTCGGAAACTGATTTTTTTCGTAATATTTGTTAATTCGTACTCTGGAACGCCATAGCGTTTGAAAACATCACGAATTGCCTGTTTTGCTCCAAAGGTCGAATAAGTGACAATTTGCGCCACGTGTTGACTGCCATACCGATCACGAACATAACGAATGAACTCTGGTCTATAAAGGTCTGGAATGTCAATGTCAATATCGGGCATAGTGTATCGCTCACGATTTAAAAAGCGCTCGAAAATTAAATTCTTCTCAACTGGATCAATTCCTGTGATGTCAAGTGAATAGGCCACCAAACTACCCACAGCAGAACCACGTCCCATTCCCATATAGTAGCCTTGGGAACGTCCAAAACGCAACAAATCCCAAACAACCAGGAAATAGTCATCAAAGCCCATATCATGAATCACAGCTAATTCTTCATTCAAGCGCTCACGATAGATAGCTGAGGTTAGCCCCTTGTCACTCAAGCCTTGCTCGGCTCTCTCTCTAAGTTCTTCTACCGCTGGTCTTTCAGGATTAAAGCGTGGGAGTTTTAAACTTGGATCAAGTTGATAGCTAACATTCTCTATCAAGCCTTGGAGATTGGCAAACGCCTGAGGAAAGCGATTTTTAAATCTAGCTTCTATTTCTGAGGCTGGTAGAAAAATCCCTTGTTGTGAATGCACATCCACTTCTCGCAGACTAACATTATCCTTGATTGCCGATAAGATTTGCAAAACCTGCATGTCTTCTTTTTCAAAGGAGTTAACCTGATAGAGGGGAATAATGGGTCTGGCAAAGACTTCTTGGGGAGTATTGGGACTAACCCCAATAAAATAATCATGACCCAAATCCAGCTGATCGATTCCATCAAAATAAGGAACAATAACGGCAACGTCCTCAAGGTGGCTGGTAAAGTCAGACCAATTTTTTCGTCCAGTCATTTTTAAAGTGGATAACTTCATCAACTCTTGGTAACCTTTAGTAGATAGAGCAAGAAAACGGAAAGAAATCGCCTTCTCGTCTATACTCAAGGTCATTTCAAGACCAATTAAAGATTGGATTCCATATTTTCGAGTCACTTCTAAAAAGTGATAGGCTCCATAAAGATTATCCACATCCATGATAGCAAGGTGAGAATAGCCATAATCTTTAGCTGTATGTACATATTTTTCAATAGAAACCACACTTTCCATAAAACTATAAACAGTCTTGGTGTCGAGCTGTGCAATCATTTCATCTCCTCCTTGCTTTAGATATAGTACTATTATACCATTTTAAAAACTAGAATGAAAAGGTAGAAGACCATTCCTTTTAAAGTGACTTCATCACAGGTCAACAATATCTTTTTTACCTTATTTTTGATATACTAAATTTAGAATATTTTCAAAGGAGAGCGCCATGCGTTTTAATCAATTCAGCTACTTGCCCGTTTCTCATTCGCAAGTTTTACGCGAGTTATCTCAGCTTGGTTTGAAGCTGGTACCAGAACAAGCATCAAAAAAACAACTTGAACAATTTGTCCGCTGGAGTTTTTTCACTTATACCAATACCGATTATGCTCTATCCACTTTAGCTGTGGATAAAGAAACGGACCTTTTGAGCTTCTTTCAGTCAGATTGTGACCTGACTCCTGAGATTTTTTATACTGTGACTTTTCAACTTCTGGGATTTAGTTATCTGATTGACTTTGAGGATGCCGAACAATTCTGTAAAGAAACTGGATTTCCTATTGTTTATGGAGACCTCATCGAAAATTTTTATCAATTGCTAAATACGCGAACGAAAAAAGGAAATACGCTCATCGACCAGCTTGTTAGTGATGGACTCATTTCAGAAGATAATCACTACCACTACTTTAACGGTAAAAGCTTGGCAACCTTCTCTAATCATGATGTCATTCGTGAAGTCGTGTATGTCGAGAGTCGTGTGGATACTGATAAAGACGGACTCCCTGATTTAGTCAAAGTCAGCGTTATTCGCCCACGTTACGATGGTCAAGTGCCTGCTCTTATGACCGCCAGCCCTTATCACCAAGGGACCAACGATAAAGCCAGTGACAAGGCTCTCTACAAAATGGAAGGAGAGCTTGAGGTCAAACCTACCCACATTATTGAACTTGAGGAGCCTGAGATTGATTTTGTCGAGCCTCTTGGTCAAGCAGAAGTCGTCTCTGAAGCTGAAGAAAAGCTATCTCATATCAATAGCTCATATACTCTAAATGACTACTTCCTCCCACGTGGATTTGCCAATCTCTATGTATCGGGTCTTGGAACTAAAGATTCTCAAGGTCTCATGACCAATGGGGACTACCAGCAGATTGAGGCATATAAAAATGTCATTGATTGGCTCAATGGCCGTTGCCGTGCTTTCACGGATCACACACGCAAACGTCAAATCAAGGCTGACTGGTCAAACGGCAAAGTCGCAACAACAGGAATTTCTTATCTAGGCACCATGTCCAATGGTCTTGCGACAACCGGTGTTGATGGCTTGGAAGTGATTATCGCAGAAGCAGGTATTTCCTCTTGGTATAACTACTATCGGGAAAATGGCCTAGTGACTAGCCCAGGTGGTTATCCAGGTGAGGATTTTGACTCACTTGCTGAATTGACCTACTCCCGTAATCTCCTAGCTGGTGATTATATTCGTGGTAATGGAGCTCATCAGGCAGACTTAGAGAAGGTAAAAGAAAAACTCGATCGCAAGACTGGTGACTACAATCAGTTTTGGCATGACCGCAACTATCTGCTCAATGCTCATAAGGTTCAAGCTGAGGTCGTCTTTACACATGGTTCTCAAGATTGGAACGTCAAACCTCTTCATGTTTACCAGATGTTTCATGCTCTTCCAACTCATATCAATAAGCACCTCTTTTTCCATCATGGGGCTCATGTTTATATGAATAACTGGCAGTCAATCGACTTCCGTGAGTCCATGAATGCCCTCTTAAGCAAGAAATTGTTAGGACTTGACTCAAGCTATCAACTTCCTACTGTCATCTGGCAAGACAATACTGTACCTCAGACGTGGCAGACTCTTGATGACTTTGGCAAACAGGATAAACTTCATACATTCTCTCTTGGAACTGAGGAAAAAGTGATTCAAAACCAGTACGATCAAAATGATTTTGACCGTTATGGCAAGACTTACCAGACCTTCAACACTGAGCTTTACCAAGGAAAAGCCAATCAAATCACCATTGACCTTCCAGTGACCAATGACATCCACTTAAATGGGCGAGTGGTGCTGAAACTTCATGTCAAATCAAGCACAAACAAGGGCTTATTATCTGCTCAACTGCTAGAACTTGGACAAAAGAAATATCTACAACCTTATCCAGCTGTTTTAAGTGCTAGAACCATTGACAACGGTCGCTACCACATGCTTGAAAATCTCTGTGAACTACCATTCAACTCAAGTGCCCAACGTGTCATCACCAAAGGCTACCTTAATTTACAAAATAGAAATGACTTACTATTAGTAGAGGATATTACTACAGATGAATGGATGGATGTGCAATTAGAACTGCAACCAACTATTTACAAGTTAAAAGAAGGAGATACTCTCCGTTTAGTCCTCTATACAACAGACTTTGAGATCACAATTCGAGATAATACAGACTACCACTTAACAGTCGATCTCACACAATCCTCCATCACCATCCCCTCATAAAAGGAGACAGCCTCATATGAATAAATCTGAACATAGACACCAACTCATCCGCGCGCTTGTAGCCAAAAATAAGATTCATACACAGGCAGAGTTGCAAGCTTTACTAGCTGAAAACGACATCCAAGTCACACAGGCCACTCTCTCACGCGATATCAAAACCATGAATCTATCAAAGGTTCGCGAAGCAGATCATTCTTACTATGTTTTAAATACTGGCTCCATCTCCAAATGGGAAAAACGCTTGGAAAACTATATGGAAGATGGACTAGTTATGCTACGTCCTGTCCAGCATCAGGTTGTCCTCAAAACCTTGCCAGGTCTTGCCCAATCGTTTGGAGCTGTTCTTGATGCTCTCGATTTTAAACAAATCATTGCTACCGTATGTGGTGATGATGTCTGCCTTCTTATCTGTGAAAACGCTGAAGAGGCACAGACTTGCTTTGAAATTCTTAAAAAATTTGCGCCACCATTTTTCTTCAATGACTAAAAAATTCCCCGTGATGAATACAATCACGGGGTTCTCTTTTATCAATGTCAATAGGCTATTTTTCTTCTTTATCAGCCTTCTCATTGACTTTTTTTTCTCGTGCCAATCTAAGAGCACGTTTAGGGTTGAGACGATTAAACAATTCTTCTAGTTTCTTTTCATTCCATACATCTGCTGCAGAAACAAAATTTCCATCTGCATCTCGGAATGATATCGGTTTATCTCCCATATCAATCTCCTAGTCTACAAATTCAAACTCAAATTTACCGATTCGGACTAAATCGCCATCCTTGGCACCACGCGCACGAAGGGCTTCGTCAACCCCCATACCACGTAACTGACGAGCAAACTTCATGACAGACTCATCACGATCAAAGTTGGTCATGTTAAAGAGTTTCATGAGTTTTTCACCAGAAAGTACCCATGTCGCATCATCATCACGACTAATCTCAAAGGCTTTTTCTTCCTCGTCAAAGCCATAGTAAGCCTCTTCTTCCATATCGGATTCATCATAAATCGGGAATTCTGGAGTCTTGTCTAACAATTCGGCTGTCGCGTCCAAAAGTGTAGCCAACCCTTGCTTGGTCAGACCAGAAATTGGGAAGATGGCTGGAAGTTCCTCGAACTCGTCGTAGTTTGCTGCCAATTTTTCCTTGAAGATTGCAAAATTTTCCTGACTTTCAGGCATATCCATCTTGTTAGCTACAATGATCTGCGGACGTTCCATGAGACGAAGGTTATAGGATTCCAATTCTTTATTGATAGCAAGGTAATCCTCATAAGGATCACGTCCTTCGCTAGCTGACATATCGATGACATGGAGGATAACTCGAGTGCGTTCGATGTGACGGAGAAACTGGGTTCCCAAGCCGACACCTTGACTGGCACCTTCAATCAAGCCCGGAAGGTCCGCTACGGCAAAAGATTCACCCGAGTGTGTACGAACCATCCCTAGATTAGGGACAATAGTTGTAAAGTGGTAGGCACCAATCTTTGGTTTCGCTGAAGTAATAACACTAAGCAAAGTTGACTTTCCGACAGATGGGAAACCGACTAAGCCAACATCAGCTAGGATCTTCAATTCCAGTTGCAACTCACGTTCTTGACCTGGTTCTCCATTCTCAGAGATTTCAGGTGCAGGATTTTTTGGTGTCGCAAAACGGATGTTTCCTCGACCACCTCGACCACCATGAGCCACGATAAACTCTTGCCCATGCTCAATCAAGTCTGTAATGACTTTACCTGTTTCTGCATCACGTACAGTCGTTCCTTGTGGTACACGAACACGAAGATCTTCTGCACCACGTCCATGCATCCCTTTGGTCATTCCTTTTTCACCAGAATCAGCCTTGAAATGACGGTTATAGCGGAAATCCATCAAGGTGCGCAAACCTTCGTCTACAACGAAAACAACGTTACCACCACGTCCACCATCACCGCCCCAAGGACCACCATTCGGGACATATTTTTCACGGCGAAAGGCAACCATGCCATCGCCACCATTACCAGCCTTGACCTTGATCTTAGCTGTATCTAAAAACATACTCATATTTTCTTCTCACTTTAAAAAGGACTGGAAAATCCAGTCATTAGTTATTGTTTCTATCTTAGCAACTTGCTTAGAATCTGCTAAAAGCTCCAAGCGCTGTCGCAAAAATACCAGCAAGGGTTACAAACAACATAATTAGCACGACAAAAAGCGTTACTTTTTCAAACATTGTTTTTTTACGTTTTCCATTATCTCCAAAAGCCATCTGGACTCCTTTTTATTTCTCTTTGTTCTATTCTGATTCTCTTTTAATATTCGCTAGAAACAGGCGCAATTACCCATAAAATCAAGTAAGCAAGTACCCCTGCCCCATAACAAAAGGCAAGAACGCCCCAAATCACACGGACAATAGTAGGGTCAATATCAAAATAGTGGGCTACACCTGCGCAAACGCCTCCAATTTTTTGATCTCTACCACTTCTCATAAATTTTTTTGCCATATTTTATTCTCCTGTATTTTTACTAATCTCTCCAGTAATCCCGGATGCTAGACAACTGCTTTTTAGAAGCCTTTAATATTCGTTTGGACTCTTTAACTGGAGCTGAAACAGCCTGCTGAGGTAGGTACAAAATAGTTTTTAAGAATCGCTGTGTCATGGGTTCGTCGCCACGTAGTTCCTGCTCAAATTTATTTGAAATCATCGCATCGAGATAAAACTCATGAACTCGTTTCCCAAAATTCTCAGCCGAAATCTCATACAACTTGTCAGCCAACTTCTGCTCATCCATATCTGGAGTGGCGATCAAGGCCTCCAAGATTGCACCTGCAAGATCATGCCCTCCATAGTAGAGGGTTCCAAACATTTTGTCACTGATCAGATTATCCAGATAAGGATTTCCATGAGCGATGACAGGCGTTCCACTGGCTAGACTCTCTAGATAAGTCAAACCTTGGGTCTCACTAGTGGAAGCAGAGATAAAGAAATCTGCAGCCTTATAGTACAAGGCTGTTTCACTTGGAGCAATCATACCAGTAAAAATCACATGATCTTGGATCTGCAATTTCACTGCTTGTTCCTTCAGACTGTCCAGATAAGGGCCGTCACCTGCAACAACAAGTTTCACCTTGTCTTCTTCTTTCACTACCTCAGCAAAGGCATTTAGGACTGCTTGGATATTCTTCTCATAGGAGATACGAGAAAGACTCAGCAACATTTTCTCATCTTCTTTAATCCCAAGCTTAGATCGAAGGGCTGCTAAATTCTCTTCTTTAATCTCAGGGCGTTCAAATTTAGCTAACTCGATACCAGTAGGGATAACACGCTTTTCAACCTTGACTTTGTACTTAGATAGAAGGTCCCGCACAATTTCACTAGGACAAATCACTCCATCCACATCGTGAAGGAAGCCCCGTACCAGATATTTTACCATACTTGGCCGAATCAGCATGCCCTTAGCAATGTAATGCACATAGTCTTCATACTGGGTATGGTAAGTATGAATAACTGGAATTTTCAATTCTCTCGCAATCCAAATCCCAAGCAAACCTAGTGAAAATTCTGTCTGGGTATGAATGATATCGAGTTGATACTGCTTGGCAATTTCAAGCGCCTTTGTGAAACCTCGGTAGGCAAATCGTCGATCCTTAAATGCAAAGAAAGGGACACTCGGAATGCGAATAATTTGCCAATCCTCGTAGCGGTTCACGTCTTTATCAGTCGTTGTAAAGATAAAAACTGCATGCCCTTGCTTCTCAAGCTCAGTTTTCAACGTCCGAATACTAGTCGCGACCCCGGAAACCTGAGGGAAATAGGTATCTGTAAATAAACCAATTCGCATAAATTACCTCACTTTTTGCCCAAAGCAGCCTGTTCTCGATAAAATTTTAACCAGATTTCCAACAAATGCTCCTCAGAGTACTCTTTGGAGATCTCGCGAGCTTTTTCTTTCAAGTCCTTTAAGGCTTCAGGGTCATTCTTGTATTCTAGGATTGCTTCTCTCATCTCGGAAACATCACTTGTAGCACGATAATTCCCATCAAGAATAACCTTATATAGTTCCAAGTCCCTCAACATAATAGGAGCCTCGCAACTAGCGGCCTCTAAGATAGTCATAGGGAATAATTCATTGTAACTTGGTAGCAAGAATAGATCCGACATAGCGTAAAGTTCCCGCATCCGTTCCGGTGACACAATCCCGGGAAAAATAAGATTTTCAGGTGGATTGTCCATAATCTTCTTATAGCGTTCATAACCATCTGTCATCCCACCAAATGAAAAACCACCTGCCCAGATAAAGGTAATTTCTGGCAATTCCTCAGCAAGACGGATAAAGTCATCAATCCCTTTACGTTTCTGAACCTGACCCGCACCGATTACGACAAACTGATCTTCCGCGAGATCTATTTCCTTACGGAGTTTTGAAACTTGTTCAGCTGGTAATGGATGCCATTTTTCTTTGTTTACAAAATTTGGGATGTAAGTCACTTTTTCACGCGGAATACCAGCAGCCACTAAATCCTCGATAAACATGGGATTGACCACCACCAGGTGTTCCATTCGGTTGTAAAAGGAAAAAACATAGCGTTTGACAATTCCTTTTAGGAAAAATGGAATCTTCAAACTCCCCTCAAGCGTATCAGGCAAAAAATGCACATAGCCAATTTTTCTCCCAGAGCGTTTCTTTTGGAAAGTGGATAAATAATAGGGAAAATCAATGGTATGAAAGTGAGTTACATCCGCTTCTACAGGAAGATTCTCTGTAACAATCAACTGGTCTTTGGCATCACGGTGAAGGAGACTAACCAATTCTCGATAAGCTCCTGACACTCCTTGACCAGCTACTTTTTCACTTGAACTCAGCATATTAATACGCAATTTTTCGTTTTCCATACCTTTCATTATACCATTTTATTTCCAGAAAATCAGCAAAAGAAAGAAGAGACCAAAGGAAAAAGGATAAATTTACCCTATTTTCCAATCGTCTCTCGCATTTTTCTTAGTCTTTATTTAATTCCTAGGGCGATACGCGCGTATCGGCTCATTTTTTCAACTGTCCAAGCTGGATACCAGACCAATTTGACCTCGGTATTAGTTACCTCAGGCACATCTGTCATCGCATCGTGTATCTGGTCTGTCAAAAGGTCAGCCAGTGGGCAGCCCATAGTTGTCAAGGTCATATCAATTTCAGTGTGACCTGTTTCACCATCAAATCGAATTTCATAAATCAAACCTAGGTTGACAATATCAATCCCCAACTCAGGATCAATTACTTCTTCCAAGGCATTTAAAATACGTGTTTTGATCGTTTCAATTTGCTCTTCTGTATAAGCCATGTTCATCCTCACTCTTAGTCTTCAATAAAATCACGAAGGGGTTTGCTGCGACTTGGTTGGCGCAATTTTCTCAAAGCCTTAGCCTCAATCTGACGGATACGCTCACGAGTCACGTTAAAGACTTTACCAACATCTTCAAGAGTACGCATTTTCCCATCATCTAGCCCGAAGCGCAAGCGCAAGACGTTTTCTTCACGGTCTGTGAGAGTATCCAAAACCTCATCCAACTGCTCACGCAAAACGATACGAGTTGTGTAGTCTACTGGATTTTCAATCACTTCGTCTTCGATAAAGTCCCCAAGATGGCTATCGTCCTCTTCACCAATCGGTGTTTCAAGTGATACTGGTTCTTGAGCGATTTTTAGGATTTCACGGACCTTGTCAGGTGTCATATCCATACGCTCAGCGATTTGTTCAGGAGTCGGATCTTGCCCCAATTCTTGAAGGAGATTACGTTGTTCACGGACAAGCTTGTTAATGGTTTCTACCATGTGGACAGGGATACGAATAGTACGGGCCTGGTCAGCGATGGCACGGGTAATCGCCTGACGAATCCACCAAGTTGCGTAAGTTGAAAACTTGAATCCTTTTGAATAGTCAAACTTGTCAACGGCCTTCATCAAACCCATGTTTCCTTCTTGAATCAAGTCAAGAAACTGCATGCCACGCCCTACGTAGCGCTTAGCAATAGAAACCACCAAACGAAGGTTGGCTTCCGCAAGACGTTGTTTGGCTTCAATATCACCAGCCTCAACAGCTAGGGCCAATTCCTTTTCTTCTTCGTTGGTCAAGAGAGGAACAACCCCGATTTCCTTCAAATACATACGGACTGGGTCATTAACCTTGGCAGAAGTTGAGCCAATCAAGTCCTCATCACTGAGTTCTGGCTCTTCTTCTGTACTAAGGACACGTGCACTTGGATTCCCTTCGTTATCCGTGATAGAAATGCCAGCATCCTGAATCCGTTGCAAAAGGTCTTCAATGCCGTCTGCATCTAAAGTAAAAGGAATAACCAGACTTGAGTTGATTTCATCGTCTGTTGCTGTTCCTGTTTTTTTGTGGTTACGGATAAAGTCTGCTACTTGCACATCAAATGTGGTTACTTCTTTTTGTTTTGTTGCCATTATTACTCCATTCTTCTCTTTTGGGAAATCAATCGTTGCAATTCTTCCAAGGCTGTGTCTGTATCTCCTACATGACTAGCTTCCTGCACTTTCTTTTTAATCCTTAAATTGTCCTTGCTGAGGAGGGCACGGTTACGAGTCGCTTCGACATCAGAAAGTTCTTGAGGCGACATCTCAGTTGGCAAATCTAGACCAAGAACTTGGTACCAGGCATTTTCAACCTCAGGAGTCTGATGAGAAAGTTCCTCTGAGCTGATTTCTCCCTGCTCACTTAATAATTCGTAAAGAATCTGAAATTCTGGGGTATCAAAGAAAAAATCTTCTCTTAATCTGTAGTCATTTAACACAACTGGATTCTCTGCCATCCTATAAAGGAGATGAGCCTCTGCTCTCATAACTGCTGTCAGTTGCCGCGTCACAGGCAAACTAATCGCTACTGGCGTAGGATTCTCCTTGACCCTCTCCTGCCTTTGAACAATCCGACTTTCATTTACAATCTGTTCTACTTGCTGGTAATCAAAGGAAGGTAGGTTATCCGCCAGAATGTGGATATAGGAATTCTGGGCGGTGATCGACTTTTCTTTGGCGATTAAGGGCGCAATCTTTTCAATGAACTCGATTTGCGCTTGCAAGTTATCACTATTCTCAGGTTTGAGTTGGTGAATATAGAACTCTATGGGACTGATACGTGTCTTGGTTAAGAGGTAGGCCAGATCTTCAGGAGAATTCTTTTGCAAATACTCATCTGGGTCCATGGCATCAGGTACTCGGACAACCTCCACTGAGAAATCTTTCAATTCCTCCAGAGCTTTAGCTGTTGCTGCCTGTCCTGCCTTATCGCCATCATAGCTGAGAACAATTTTTTTGGTAAAGCGTTTGAGGTGGTCAACATGCTCCTTGCTTAAGGCTGTCCCCATGGAAGCCACAGCATTTTCTATACCAGCACGGTAGGCTGCGATCACATCCATGAAGCCTTCCATCAGATAGAGTTCTGTATTCTTACCTGTTCCCTTTTTTGCCTTGTCCAAATGATACAATTCGTAACTCTTGTTAAAAATTGCAGTCGAGCGACTATTTTTATACTTAGCAGTCTGACTATCTGTTTCTTGCCAGATACGACCTGAAAAGGCAATGACCTGCCCCTTGTCATTGGTCAAAGGAAAGATGATCCGTCCGAAAAAAGTATCATAAAACTGATTGCCATCTGACAAGTAAAACAAGCCCGAATCCAATAAATCCTTTTCCTCAAACTTGTCAGATAAACGTTGATAGAGATAGGTTCTCTCTGCTGGAGCCAGTCCAATCTGGAAGTGCTTCAGAACATCATCCGTCAAGCCTCGTTTATATAGATAAGCCCTTGCTTCTTCTCCCATCTTGGTCGTCATGAGAATTGCATGGTAAAAACGGGCAGCTTCTTCATGCATATCATATAGAGCTTGATGAGGGGAAGCTTGTTGGGGACGAGACTGAACAGGCATAGCTAGTTGAATACCGACGCGCTCTCCTAAGAGCTGAACGGCTTCCATGAAGGATACACCTTGGTATTCTTCGATGAACTTAAAAACATCTCCTGAACGACCACAGCCGAAGCAATGATAAAACTGCTTGTCTTCCACAACGTTGAAAGAGGGGGTCTTCTCACCATGAAAAGGACAGAGCCCTAAATAGTTCCGTCCAGCCTTTTGTAAAGAAATCACGTCGCCTATGACTTCCACAATGTTGGTATTGTTTTTGATTTCTTCAATAACTTGCTTGTCAACCATACACAATACCTCCATGTTATCATAGTTTTACGTTAACTAGTATAGCTTATTTCTGAAAAAAAGTAAACCATTTCATACGCTTTCCCTACTTATATTTCATAAAAACTCACTGTTATCATGTTATCGGGAATCTTCTCCTTAACTCCTCCAACTTATCCTTTTATTTTCTTGTAAGATTGCTCATAAGTTACTTTTATTTTACTTGTTCTTGAAGATTATTTTTCAGTATTCTGCTAATATATTGTCCATCTTTTCTGCTGATACAAGCCGTTGCAAAAGTCATGGGTGCTATATATACTTCTCCTCGATAGGAAGGATCAACCAACACAGGCATGGAATAATAAGCATTCTTTTTATTCTTTAGGTCAATGAACCACTTGCCACCTAAGTGCTTGCGGAAGGTTTCTCCGATATAGACTGTTAAATAATCCAAGAGTTTTTTATCCTCTATCAAGACATGGTGATTTTCGTAATGAGCCAAAATCCAAGCCTCCAAATCATCCAAGGACTGCATGCTATAGTCCAAGATTAAATTTTGCTCTTGGGCAAAATCCTTAGTAAAATAATCCATTTTAAATTCAATCTGGAAAATCCATTCCTGAAAGTCTTCTTGTGTGTAAGTCATTTTTTACCTCCATAAACAATATGTTTTATTGAATTTTTTTCACTTTGAATGACTTATTATTATCCTAGATATCCTTGATTTTGATATTTTCTTAAAAGTATAGGAAAAATAAGTTTGAGTCGGCTCCATCCTATTCAGAAAAACTTAGTGGCACAATCTCTACATCCCCAAGATTATCAACCGAGTAACGTTGACTACCATTTTTAAACCAGCGTTCTAGAACGACATCATAGAGCATGAAGTAGGATTTTTCTTTAATCCAAGCTTCATCAATCCCATAAGGCTTTAAATACTCTAGTACTTCGTTTGGATTTGTTATCTGAAAATTTGGTAAGCCTTTAGTCGAGCTAAAACTATAGGAACTTTTTAAATGTAGCTCTAAATCAGATTCTTTTCCACTCTTCACTTCTATATTATAACCAATTAACTCGTAAGCTAATGATTGATCAGATTCTGAAATTTCAATAGTTTGTTTGAGCATCTTATCTCTATAATCATAGTCAATAAAAAGATATCTGCCATTAGGTAACGATCGTCTATACTCAATTAGAAATGTTTCTTCAATACCTACATACACTAATATAGTTTCACTCTCAGATAAGCCTGATTCAAGACTCATACCAACTATAATATCCTTATCGCGATATGATTCACCTCCGTCAACGGCTGTACTAAAATCAGCGAGGCCAGGTAAAACACCACTATTTATCTCTGCATAGTTCATTTCTAAAAAAACATTACTTAAAGATTCATGCACTCCTTTATAATAATACTTTTGATAGACATGATATAGACCAAACAAAGTTAGAAAAACTAATAAAATTATGAGTACGATTTTTAAAATTTTTTTATCTACCTTTTTCCTTACTTAAACCTTGGATAAGCTGAAGGTCACTTATAGATTTGTATTCATTATTCTTTGACTGCTTCAATATTCTTAGATTTGAACAATCAAATCTATCAATTCGTTAATTTGCATGAATATCCTTTTAAATCTAGGTTTAGAATTACCATAATATAAAAGTTTTAGAAATCTTCGAAGTGTTTGAACTGCTACTTTTTTAATTTTTAAACCATTCGATAGCTCGAACTGTCAAAAACTCTGAGAATTGACGAATTCTATGTCTAGAATAGCTGATTTTAAATTCTATCTTGAATGGTTCTGAAAAATTTTTGGTTTACCACTTTAAAAGATGACATTCTATCACTTTCTCAACTCTTTAATCTTAAAGAGTCTAGGAATAATCTTATATTTATACTCCATGCTAATACTTATTATACTATAAAATGAAGCAACTTGGACAAGTGCACCAATTCATCTAATTATGAAACTAAAAAACCTAGAAACATCTGCATGTTTCTAAGTTAATCTTCACTATTTTTTGATCAAATACTGGCTCATCTATTCAAATAATTGATAGTAGTCTGAGATTTTCATCTTAGCTTTTTCTTCTTTATTGAGGTCTTGGATGATACGACCTTCCTTCATGACAATCAGACGATTGCCATACTTCAGTGCATCTTCCATATGGTGGGTAATCATCAAGGCTGTCAGATGATCCTTGCTGACAAAGTCATCTGTTAGTTCCATCAAGGCCACACTTGTTTTTGGGTCAAGAGCTGCTGTGTGTTCATCCAACAAGAGCAACTCTGGTCGCTTCAAGGTTGCCATCAAGAGACTCAAGGCCTGACGTTGTCCACCTGAAAGAAACTCAATCGGAGTGTCGAGATGTTTCTCAAGACCATTTCCCACTTTTTCAATGGTAGCCTGAAACTCTTCCCGATAACTTGATAGCCTTCTAGGCAGGAGCCCTCTCTTCTCACCACGAAACTTGGCAATCAAAAGGTTTTCTGCAACGGTCATACGGGGAGCCGTACCCATTTTAGGATCCTGAAAGACACGAGACAGGTACCTAGCCCGCTTTTCAGGTGAAAAATGCGTCACGTCCTCGCCCATGATGCGGATACTTCCGCTTGTTAAAGGTAGGGTACCTGCAATAGTGTTAAAAAGCGTTGACTTCCCTGCTCCATTTCCCCCTAGGATGGTAATGAAATCATGTTCGAAAATTTCAAGAGAAACATCATTCAGAATGATTTTTTCCTCATCAAAGCCATTCGTGATGACTTTGGTAGCATTTTTTAATTCTACAATTGCTGTCATTTGCTAAACTTGACTCCTTTCAGGTATTTGCTTTTGAAGGTTGGAATCATGAGACAAACTGCCAAAATCAAGGCGCTGTACAAACGAAGATAACTTGTATTAAACCCAAGAGCAATCACTCCCCAAACGAGGAACTGATAAGCGATAGAGCCTACAACGATGGTCATGAGTCGCTCTGCCAAGGTCAAACTCTTGAACAAAACCTCACCAATAATCAAGCTAGCAAGCCCTACGACTATCACGCCGATTCCTCGAGAAACATCTGCATATCCTTCTTGTTGAGCAATTAAGGCCCCTGCAAGCGCGATGATCCCATTTGAGAGAACCAAGCCCATAAGTTCCATACGACCCGTATTGATACCAAAGCTACGAGCCATATCAGGATTGTCACCTGTAGCGATGTAGGCCTGACCTAGTTTGGTATCAAGGAAAAAGAGCATGAGACCAATAACAAGAGCTACAAAGATTAATCCAGTCAGGAGTTGGTTAAGGTCTGAATCGAAAGGCAAGACATCCTGAATTTGCTTGGTTCCAAGAAGCCCCAGATTGGCACGCCCCATAATCATGAGCATGATGGAATGGCAGGAAGTCATGACCAGAATTCCTGATAAGAGGGTTGGGATTTTTCCTTTGGTATATAAGAGTCCCGTCGCCATACCAGCTAGACAGCCCGCTCCTACTGCAGCCAAGGTTGCCAAAAACGGATTGACTCCCTGTGTTATCAAGGTTACAGCTACTGCTCCCCCAAGAGGAAAAGAACCTTCAGTAGTCATATCTGGAAAATTCAAAATTCGAAAAGTCATAAAGATTCCCAAACCTAAAATCGCCCAGACCATCCCCTGAGAAATAATGGATACTATCATAATCTTTCACTCATTTCTTTCTTTAGTAAAAATGGGAGGAGATGTGTCCAGCTCCTCCTTTATCTTTATTCAATCACTTGTCCTGCTTCTTTTAGAACGGACTCAGGGATTGTGATACCAAGTTCCTGCGCTAGTTTTTTGTTGATAACCGACTTACCAGTTGAGAAGACATTAACTGGCGTATCAGCTGGTTTTTCGCCTTTCAATACTTTGGCAATCATTTTACCAGTAGCCACTCCAAGATCGTGTTGGTCAACTACTACAGATGCTAATCCACCTGCTTCTACCATGGCAGTAGCACTTGGGTAGATTGGCTTTTTAGCTGTTTGGTTGCTTGATACAACTGTTGGGAAGGCTGATGCGATGGTGTTGTCAATTGGAACCCAGATTGCGTCGACCTTGCTGGTCATAACATTAACAGTTGAAGCAATTTCATTAGTTGAAGGAACGGCAAAGGTTTCGACTGTCAAACCTGCTTTTTCAGCATAAGCCTTGAATTCTTCAACTTGTGATTTTGAGTTATCTTCACTGCTTGAGTAGAGAGCGCCGATTGTTTTAACATCAGGTGTCAAAGCTTTAATCAACTCTACTTGTTGTTCAGCTGGGTTGTGATCTGACACCCCTGTGATGTTGCCACCCGGTTTTTTCAAATCTTTGACCAAGTTAGCACCGATTGGATCAGTTACAGCCGCCATGATAACTGGTAGGTCTTTTGTAGCACTAGCGAGTCCTTGAGCCGCTGGTGTCGCAATTCCAACAACAACATCGTTTCCATTTGCCACCAATTGTTTACTCATGGTTGCAACCTTGCTCTGATCGCCTTCAGAGTTCATAAAGTCGATTTTTACTTGGTCGTCCTTATACCCTTCTTCAGCTAGTCCATCTTGAATCCCCTGATAAATCAAGTCCAAGGATGGGTGACTAACAAATTGAAGAACACCAACCTTAGCAACCTTTTTCTCTTCCTTAGTTGCTGGCTTGTTCATTGATGAATAAATCAAGCTAGCCACTACCAATACTGCTAATCCAGCGATAATTCCAATTAAACGTTTATTTTTCATATTTTTTCTCCTTTTAAATCACTTGTATAATGCTCTTTTAAACAAAACAAGCGACGCCATCGTTTAAATTCCAATATCTTTCCTCCCCATAGAAAAAGTCCTCACACAAAAAACTTGTGTGAGGACGTCGATGCGCGGTGCCACCTCAATTATAGGGAATATCCCTATCGCTCTTTCTCGCAATAACGAGTTGCACTGTAAGGTGTGCTCACCGAATTTTTATGATTTCAAATTCTTAATAACATTCAGCCCAATTTTCATCACTTTCATCTATCTGTTTCCACCAACCACAGACTCTCTAAAAAACTTCAATGATTACTTTCTGAATGTTTAAATTATATCATTTTTCAACTACTTGTCAAGGTTATTTTTAGAATTTTTTAAACAATTCAAAAACTTCCCCTTGAAAAAAGAGGAAGTTTGTAGAATATCAGCCTGAATTACGCAAACCGGTTGCAATTCCGTTAATAGTTGTATGGATTAGTCTTTCTTCGTCTGCTGACAATTCACCGCGACGTTGGCGTTTGATCAACTCCAACTGGATGTAGTTAAGGATATTAAAGTAAGGCATACGATAGTTTAGACTGTCTTTTAGGTAAGAGTTTTCAGCCAAGAGTTCGTCATAGCCTTCAATAGCTAGAATAACGTTCTTGGTCAATTGCCATTCATCTAAAATAGTGTAGTAGATAGCTTGTACTTCTTCGTCTTCACAGAGCTTGGCATATTCGAAGGCAATGTTCATGTTCGACTTAGACAAGACCATGTCCACATTGGAAAGCAGAGATTGGAAGAAAGGCCAGTTTTGGTACATATCACGAAGGATCTCAATATTATCAGGATCTTGATCAATAAATTCTTTGAAGCTTGAACCCACGCCATACCAGCCAGGGAACATGACACGACTTTGTGACCATGAGAAGACCCAAGGGATAGCACGTAAACCGCCGATTTCAGTGATAGTCTTACGAGCAGCTGGACGAGAACCGATATTGAAGCTTGAAATAGCCTTGATTGGACTTGATTCAAAGAAATAGTCATAGAAATGTTCATTTCCAAAGACCAAATCACGGTAGATATCGTAGCTACGGTCCACTACTTGATCCATGATAGCTTCGTAACGATTTGACGTATTAGTATCGCTCTTCTTCTTGGTAATCATACGGTTAATGGCTGCAGAAACCAGCATCTCAAGGTTATAATAGGCAGCATCTTTGTTTCCGTATTTGTTTCCAATGACTTCTCCCTGCTCAGTCAGACGGATACGGTCCTTGATAGACTTGAGCGGTTGAGATGTGATGGCTTCATAAGTTGGGCCACCACCACGACCCACAGTACCACCACGACCATGGAAGAAGGTGACTTTAACACCAAATTCATCACCGATAGCAGTAAGTTGTTGTTGCGCTTTATATAGAGTCCAACATGATGACAGGTAACCACCGTCCTTGTTACTATCAGAGTAGCCAAGCATGATTTCTTGGTAGTTATCCTTTGAAGCAATCCATTTTTTAGCCAAAGGAAGAGAGAAATATCTTCTCATGGTTTCTTCCGAATGATCCAAGTCCTCGATAGTTTCAAAGAGAGGAACAATCTGAACGCGGGCTTTTTGGGCATCCACCAAGCCGACTTCCTTAAGCATAATTGCTAGTTCGAGCATATCGGATACACTGGTTGCGTGAGAAATGATGGTTTGACGGATGACGTTTTCACCCAGTTTATCCTTCAACTTGCGGGCAGCTTTAAAGATAGACAGTTCTTTTTCAAGCAGTTCTGACTTTTCAGCATGAGTTGCTGAGAGGATACGAGGATCTTCTTCCAACTCTTTTAAGAGAAGGGCGCATTTTTCGTCTTCAGAAAGGTCACTATAATGGTCGTTGATACCTGCAGATGCTAGTAATTCTGCCACACAAGCTTCATGAACACTAGAATCTTGGCGCATATCGATAGAAGCAAGGTAGAAACCAAAAATTTCGACAGCTTGCATCAACTCGACAAATTCTCCAGAAATCAGGTATTCCCCCTTGTTCTCAAGAAGAGAATCGCGAATGGCCAACAAGTCTTGGTAAAATTCATCTGAGGTAGCATATCTTGGATGAACATCCTTATCTTCGATAAGATAGGTCTTGGTTGCCTGCATCTTGGCTTGGATGTCAAAGAGGGCACGACGATAGAGTTCTTTTTCGCGATAAATCGAGTTATCCTGTGACTTAAGAGCCATCTCACGAACCTTGTCGCTGACATTCACAATACTGGTTGAGAGTGAGAATTCACGATAGAGGTTATAAATCTTCTCATCGTAATAATTCATGATGACTTCACACTGGGTCAAGGCTGATTTGTTGAGGGTTTCAGCCGTTACGAAAGGATTGCCATCACGGTCTCCTCCAATCCACATTCCCATGGTAATCGGTTTTGGATGTTGGAGATCGATACCTTGTTCCTTAGCTAGTTTCTTATACTCAGCCGTCAAACGTGGAACAGCATTCAAGAAAGAACTTTGATAGTACTCCATCACGTTGGTGATTTCGTTGGTTACTTTCAATTTCTTCTCGCGAATCATGTCCGTCTGCATGATAATCTCAATATAACGACGGAGATCCGTGTGCCATTTTTCTTTGTTAATCAAGCCTAGTTTGACATCACGGTACTTACGCAAAAGATTATGAATGTGATTGGTCAAATCCAACATACTCTTACGTTGGACCTGAGTCGGATGGGCAGTTAAGACAGGCACAACATTTAGCTGCTCCAAAATTGTAGCTGCATTTTCTTTTTCAGCCACCATTTTAATGGTTGTAGATAGTTTCCCTAGATAGTCTTGGTCCACATTGTTTTGGTGATTGATTTCATAGGCCAAATCCACATCCTCAGAGATATTGATCAAGAGTGGAAGGATTGAGAAATAGCGAGAAATATAAATCATTTCTTCGTTTGAAAGGCTGGTCACCAATTTATTGAGTCCTTGATAGTCTTCGCTTGTAGACAAGTCCTTCAACTGCATGATTTTATCAAAAGTCTCTGGCGCAAGCATATTTTTTGTGATATCTTCTAACAGCTCAGTCAAAATCAAGACTTCTTCTTGGACGACGGCTTTATTGCTATAGTTTTCTAATTTTTGAAGTGACATAAACTTTCCTTTCCATATGATCCTTATAGGTTTTCAGAAGTTTGACCTTTAAATTCTCTGATAAGTTTGGCACGTTTTTCGCTGGCATCGATATTTAAAACAAAAGCTATGGCTACGGATAAGACCAGAAGGCTATTTCCACCTTGTGAAAGGAAGGGGAAGGTTACCCCTGTAGAAGGAATCAAACCAGAAATCCCACCGATATTGACAAAGACCTGAACAAGGATCATGCCTCCGACACCGATAGCGAACATAGAGTTAAAGGGATCCTTAGCTCGAATTCCGACTAAGATAATTCTCAAAATCAAGAAGAAGACCAGAGCTAAAATCATACTTGCACCTACAAATCCGAACTCCTCAATGACAATCGAAAAGACGAAATCCGTGTGGGCTTCTGGCAAATAACCACGTTTCTCAATGGAATTTCCTAATCCAAGTCCGAACCAGCCACCATTTACCATTGCATAGTAGGAATTTGCAAGCTGATGTCCTGCACCTGCTAGGTCGTTAAAGGGATTAAAGAAAGCACTGAAACGTTTAGCAACGTATCCAAATAGCGGAATTTTAGAAAAGGTTTCAACCCCGACGAGACGAATAACAGAAAGGGCTAATATGGAACTTCCTGCTAAAAGAGCCAGTATAGTCGAAAACCAACGGTAGGCAATTCCACTAACCGTATACATGATGAGCGCCACTAAAACCAAGATGGTTGCATTTCCCAAGTCTGGGAAAATTCCCAAGCTACCAATCAGAACTAGTAGAACGAAACGCCAGTCATTAAAAGCCCGAGGCAACCACTGGTTTTGGGTCAAAACCTGGAAGTCATAAACCGCAATTTCATCTTGCTGTTTTGAAAAACGATGCGCCAAATACCAGATGATGATAATCTTAAGGTATTCAGCCGGCTGAATCGTTACAGGTCCTACAGAAATCCATCCGTAAGCTCCATTGACAGGTGTACCAACCAAACGCGCCAGAGCTAAGAGAACCATCTCGACCCCCATAACAATGAAGATTAGACGCCCATTTCTCAGGAAGCCTAATTTTAATTTGTAGATTAAGGCAATCAGAATCAAACTAGCTACCCAGAAGATTCCCTGGTTACGTACCAATTGAAATGCACTTTTCCCTTCTTCAATCAGGGTTGCACTCGTTGTCGAATATACCACAATCAGCCCCAAAATTGATAAAAGGAAATAAGGAATCAAAATGGAATAGTTCAATAGGTGCCTTTTACTAATTTTCATATGTCACCACTCTAATAGGAACAGAGAAAACTGTTCCTAATTCCGTTTTATTTTCTAGTTTTGATTGCTATTATACCATTTTTTCAGAAAGAAAAAAACTCTTATCCTACAATCCTTCGAATTTTGCTCTTTGGTCGAAACTGATTAGTAAAAAATACAAACTTTAAGACAAAGTTTGTATTTTCTTTTTTTATTCTGCTGATGAGCTGCTTGAACTTGAGCTTGAATCTCCACCACTTCCAATATATTGGGCAAAAATACTCTGGAAGGCAGGGTCTTTTATTTTAATATTAGCAGCTTGCAATTCTTTTCCGATGACACTCTGAACGAAGGATGAATCGTTTTGCTTTTGTGTCAAAATGACAGTTTTTAATTTTTCTTTGTAATCATCTAAATTTGAGGATTTTTCTGTTTTCTTGGTTACTTTGATGATGTAGAATTGGTTACTATAAGCTTGGGTACCAGTTGCTCTAATCACATCAGACACCCCATTCACATCCAAAGCAAAGGCAGCCTTCTTAACTTGTTCTGGAAGTTCTGTAGAAGCAGAGTCAAAAGTGATTTCGCCACCATTTTCTTTTGTCTTATCATCATTAGAGTTGTCTTTTGCTAACTGGGCAAAGTCAGCTCCTTCGGCTTTTGCCTTTTCGAGAACTTCTTTTGCCTTGTCTTCATTATCCATACGGATGATTTGTGCTGTTACATCTGGTGTGTATGCTTCGAAAGCCTTTTGGTAAGCTTCGTCAGTTAGTTCATTTTCTGCTGCTTTCTTAACTGCCAATTCAACCAATTTGCTAGTACGGATTTGAGCTTTACGAGTCTCAGGTGTCATACCTGCACGTTGAAGCACGCTGTTATAGCTATCGCCGTATTTCTTTTGTTCTTCAGCAACGGCGTCATCCACATCTTTATCCGTTACCTCTGATCCATATTGTTGTTCGAATACTTTTTGGATGGTCATATTTAGCAAGACTTGTTGCGCAGTTGGATTATTCTTTACTTCTTCAAAGAATTGATGTTCTGTAATCACATCACCCTTCATGCTGATGAGGTCAGCTCCTTCAGAACTTTTTGAACAAGCAGCCAAAGTCGCTACTGATAATAAGGTAATGGCTCCTGCCAATAGTTTTTTCTTCATGTTTACTCCTTTTATGGTAAGTTACCTTCTCTATTTTACTAAATTGTCTTAAATTTTTCTAAAAATCATTCACTCTCAGGAAGTTGGACATCTGCTACATTTTTTCTTAGCATGAGAATGCCGTCCCCAAGTGGAACTAGAGTCGCTGTTAAATCTGGATTATCCAAAGTTGCTTCGAAAAGTCTTTGCAATCCCTTATAGATTGTGCGTTGACCCCGACGGACTTCCATGATATCCTTGGCAACATCGCCTCCTTGGAAAATGTCATCCAAGACCACTACTCCACCAACTTCCAAATGTTTCAAAATTTCTGGCAGAAAGAAAATGTACTTGGACTTGGCTGAGTCCATGAAAACAAAGTCATATGTTTCAGTCAAGGTTGACAAGACATCTACAGCATCTCCTTCCAAAAGAATGATTTGCTTGCGACTGTCAAACTGGGCAAAGTTTTCCTTGGCAAAGCCGATCATCTCAGGATTACGGTCAATCGTTGTAATCTTAGCATCTGGCGCATGTTCCGCCATCAAGAGGGCTGAAAAGCCAATTGCCGTCCCAATTTCCAAAATGTTCTTGGGATGTATGGTCTCCATGAGAAATCGAAAATACGCGACCGTTTCATGGGGAATGATTGGGATATTTTCCTTGCGAGCGAAGGTTTCCAATTCTTTCAAAAAACCAGTCACCTGCTTTTGACGCTGGCGCATGAGTTCAACGATTTCTTCCTTGACGACGGGACGACGCATATTGTGATTGGCATTTTTACTATAAGACTCTACCATCTTAAGCTAGTCCCAATTTTTCAACAAGGGCTTCAAACTCGTTCAAGCGACGTTCAAAGACTGCAAAGGCATCGTTAAGATAGTCTTCTTTTTCCATATCAACACCCGCTTTTCTCATAACATTGAGCGGATAATCAGACTTACCAGCCTTGAGGTAGTCGATATAGCGGTCACGATCTTCTTGACTTCCATGGACAATCTTTTCAGCCAAGGCTGAAGCAGCTGAAAAACCAGTCGAATACTGATAAACATAGTAGTTATAGTAGAAGTGTGGTATGCGTGCCCACTCGTATTGGATCTGAGGATTGTCTTCCTTGCTGAGTCCATAGTACTCTTGGTTCAAGTCAGCGTAGAGTTTATTGAGGAAATCACTGGTCAAGACTTCTCCATTTTGGTCTGCTTGGTGGATAGCATGTTCAAACTCAGCGAATTGAGTTTGACGGAAGACTGTTCCACGGAAACCGTCTAGGAAGTTATTGAGAATAGCAAAGCGAATTGCATCGTCTTCCACTTCTTCCAACAATTTTTCTGTCAAGATATTTTCATTGGTCGTTGAGGCAATCTCAGCCAAGAAGATAGAATAATCTCCGTAAACATAAGGCTGAGTTTCACGAGTATAGCTTGAGTGCATACTGTGACCTGTTTCGTGTACAAGGGTAAAGAGATTGTCTAAATTGTCCTGCCAGTTGAGAAGCATGAAGGCATTGGTATCATAAGAACCACCAGAGTAGGCACCAGAACGCTTTCCTTGGTTTTCATAGACATCAATCCAACGCTCACTAAATGCGCGTTTAACGCGGCTTAAGTAATCCTCACCCAAAACTGCCAAAGCTTCTTCCGCCTTTTTCAAGGCTTCCTCATAAGTAAAGCTGTATTCTACTGAAGACAGTGGTGTGTAGACATCGTACATCTTGAGATCAGAAATCCCCAAGATTTTAGAACGAAGGTTAAGGTATCGATGCAAGAGTGGCAAGTGCTTACGAACTGCTGCTACTAGATTGTCATAGACACTTTCTGGAACAAAGTTTGCTGCGAGGGCTGCATGGCGAGCACTCTTATAGTTGCGAACTTTTGCTCGGTAGTTTTGCACTTTAACATTTGTCTGCAAAGTCTTAGCGTAAGTATGCTGGAATTGCTCATAAGTCGCATAGAGGGCTTCATAGGCACCACGGCGCACTTCACGGTTTTTAGACTCCATCAAACGGATGTAAGTACCGTGTGAGAGTTGCACTTCCTTGCCTTCATCATCAAGGACATATGGGAAGCTAATATCCGCATTGTCCAAAATAGCGAAGATTTCACTAGCAGCGCCAAAGATTTCTCCTGCTCCAGCAAGCAATTCTTCCTCACGTTGCGAAAGAACATGGTCTTTCTTTTGCAAGAGCTTGTCAAAAAAGTGTTTGTAAACTTGGAGTTTTGGTTGAGCTTCTAGGAAGGCCGCATACTGCTCTTCGCTAATCTCCATAAACTCGGGTTCATAGAATGAAAAGGCTTGTTCTAACTGACTGTATAGGGTCATTGCCTTAGCATAGTATTCTTGATACTTGGCTTCACGCGTGTCCTGATCATTTTTCATATGTGCATAGACATAAAGCTTTTCAACTTGGCGTTCCAAGTCAAGTGAGAATTCAGTAATCTCAAGCAAACTGTCTGCGCTATCCAAGAGATGCCCCTCATACTGGGCAGCTGTTTGTACTTTTTCAGTTAAATCTTTCAAGGCTTCTTCCCAAGCCTGATCTGTTGGGTAGATTGTCGAAAGATCCCATGTATCTTTTTCATTTATTTCATGTCGTTGTAATACCATAAGATTCCTCCATCCTTTCTATTTTACCACATTTTTTGAGAAATATAAGTGATAAAAGGCTGGTGGATAGAGCTTTTGGCGATTATTTTTCGGATTTTTTTGATAGTAAGCCTGAAAATTTCTATAATAGCTAGTCAAATCTTGATTAATTTGACAAAAATCTCCTGATTCTATTGGTCTGACTTGGGGATACCAGTCGTCCAGTTGACGGTTTAATAGATTGTCACCTCGTTTATAAGCCTCCTCCTGTTTTTTCATCCAGTAAGGCGTTTGGTAGTACAACTGTTGGAGAATGTAGTGACAGATAGTTGGATCTTGAGAAACTGTAAAACCAGACAGCCTTTGTTTTTGATAAGGAAATCGTAAAATTTCCAAGAGATTTCCTTGACCATAGGAAAATTCCTTGACCTGAAAATGAAGCTTGCCACGTAGGTCCTGATGCAGAAGATATTTGAGTCTCAAAACTTGCTTTTTGAGATCTAGTTCCCAAACATAGAAACCCATATTTTGACTAAAATAGAGGAATACCCTTTGCAGTTGTGTTAATCGCTCTTTTAACCAGAGCTTTTCTCCCAGTAGCCAGATAACTTGGTAGCCCTGACTACGGTAGCCTTGACTTCTATCGCCTAAAAGTTTTTGAGACAAGGGACTGCACTGAACCTCCAGAGCTAGTTTCCCATTGACGAGAACATCTGCTATCTGCTGAATCTCGGGCAAACTATATTCTAAGGCCACCTGATTGTCCTTCTTGGCCCAGTGATAAAGGGCCTCTTTGTTGCCCAAGTGTTCTGGACTTTCATTTTCAAAAATGGCAATACAATCTCTTAACCTTTCATGGGCAAAGTGCGTTCGAATACTCTGTCCCTGACGTAATCGTAGTCCACCACCACAGGCTGGACAAGTATAAGCTTGCTTGCTAACATCTTTTTCGAGGGCATTCACCAATTTCCCCTGTGCATCTCTGGCTACAAACATGGTCTACCTCCTTTTCTCATTTATTCGAAAAAGAACTAAAAAAGACTGGAATTCCAGCCTTTCATAATATTATTTCTTATCTTTTTTGTCTCTTAGAATATTTTTTTAGCATGGGAATGAGATTGGAAATCTGCTCACTTCTAATGACCAGCACGCCGTATTCTTGACAGCGATTGGCATAAACAGGATTGATTTTCCCCGTACAGACAATTAACTTGAGGCAACTTTCGCCAGCAAAATGATTGGCGTAGACTTCTAGCTCATTGATGGCTTCAACTGATAAATCTGTCATCTTGCAGGAGATAAAGGTAATCGAGCGTCCCTTTCTCAGAATGACATCAATCTCATTTTGAACATTGTCCGCCTCTGGAAAGATGCCATTCCAATCAATCTCAGCACCTATCATGCACTCATCAAACAGCTGAGATTCGAGCGCCAAGAGATAGAGATACACCTCTAAAATATGCCCCTTGTTGCGGCAAAAGACCTGGGACTCTTGACTTGGAAAACTGTAGGCTACTCGCTTCTTGTCCTCGCTTTCAATACAAAGCATCCCCGCTTCCACTAGTAAGGGGATAAGGAATTCTGGATAGCGATAATACTTGCCGTTGTTTTCCAGTATCTTTTCAGTTTCAGCATGCAGATCATTGGTCTTTGCTAGAGAGAAAAATTGGGTCACTTGGTACCAGTGGGCTGGATTGGTAATAGCCGAGCTGGCTAATTTTTTGATGGCTGAAATTTCTTGAACTGAGTGGATAGGGCGTTTTGATTTGAGCATTTTTCCACCACGCAAGGCTATCAACTGTTGGATACTTAGGGTAGGAATGTCCAAATCTTCTTTTTCCAACTGACCAGCTACCCACTTGTATTGTTTTCCCCGCTCGACATCCATGGCAACGATGGGAAGTTGGCGATCCAAGCCATATTGATAGAGAGATAAGGCTAGTAGTGAATCTCCGCCAAAAACATCGAGAATAACTTGGTCATAGCCTGCAAGGCAATAATCTAACTGGTCTGTTAATTGTTCTAAAGATAGCTGACGAAAGGCCACTCGTTGGATATGGGGGACTTCTTCTAGGATAAACTGACGGAGAGAAAGCTTCTCATCATTGCTTATTTTCGTCAAAGATAGGAAGAGAATCTCGTCACAATCACTGACAAAAGCTTGGTAGACATTCTTTTCCAATACATGCCGATCATACAGTTCCACCAAAAGACTCGTCATTGGACCACCTCCATCATCTACAACATCTTGCGCTGAGAGTGTCAGCAATACAATACAGCTCTACTGCTCAGATTTCCTACTTCTAGTATAGCATAAAATCCTGCTTGCCCCAATCTGCCGCCACAAACAAAAACGAATAGAAAGCTTCATAAGTGGTTTCTATTCGCTTGTTGGTGTTTGATTTACTTGATTTACTTGATTTTTCTGGCTAGCATAGTCGCAAAGCGTAGTTGAATCCGATTGCCATTTTCATCACGACGGTGCAAATGACCTGGGTTTTCATTATACTTGACCAATTCCCAATCTTTGTAGTAGTTTGCCAATTCCCCTTCTTTAAAGGTGAATGGGAAGTTGACTGAGCAAGGATAATCCTCCGTGTCCATGGCACAGACGATGAGATTGTAGCCTCCAACAGTAGTTTGTTCCTGCATGTTTTGGATGATAGCTGGAATACGATCCGCTTGAAGAAACATTAGAACAACTGTCGATACGATGAAATCATAGGCTTGGCTAATGCTGGCTGAATTGATATCGTAAAGTCCGACAGGCATGTCTAGTTCCTCTTGCTCTACGATGCTTTGTAAGATTTCCAGAGATAGCTCATTTTGATCCACAGCTGTCACATCAAAACCTTGTTGTGCTAAGAAGAGAGAGTTACGGCCTTGACCACAACCCAAATCCAAGGCTCTTCCAGGTTTCACCGTTTGCATAGCTTCTAGAACCTCTGAATGGACTGGATTGGTATTGTATTTCTTAGGGAAATAATCCTCAGGTTTACAATAAAATTCCAAATACCATTCTACATCGTCTGTTGCGGCTTCTACTCGGTGCCAGGCTTGCGGTTGCGCCATAGGATTGTCTGCTCCTGCCTCAAAGAGGTGCCCAGCTAGAACCTCACCATCTTCAGTCAACTCAATAAACTTGAGTGCCCCCTTCAAGACAGTAATTTTTCCCCAAGTGCCGACTTTAGTATTGTGCTTTTGCTGAACTGCTTCAGGCATGGTCTGTTTATTCCACAAGGGCATCCGTTTATAGGCAATTAATTTTTCCATTTCACTTCCTCTTTTATCGCTGGTTGACTGCTTTCATGACCCGTGCGATGTCGCGGTTTTGTTCACGACGCTTGATTGACTCCCGTTTGTCATAGTCATGTTTCCCTTTAGCAAGTCCTAAAAGAAGCTTGGCATAGCCATCTTTGAGATAGACTTTGAGGGGAACAAGAGTCATTCCTGTCCCTTTGGTCTCTTGTTCCAATTTTTGAATTTGCTTCTTATGGAGTAGGAGTTTGCGACGACGTTCAGGTTCCTGGTTCCAGATATTGCCCTCTTCGTAAGGAGCGATATGGACATTGCTCAACCAGACTTCCCCATTTTTTACCTGAGCAAAACCGTCCTTGAGATTGATTCGAGCAGCTCGAACGCTCTTGATTTCAGTTCCTGTCAGGACCATTCCTGCCTCTAGCGTATCTACGATTGTATAATCGTGGTGCGCTTTTTTATTTTGTGCGACGACCTTTCCCTCGCCCTTTGCCATGCTTGGCTCCTTTCTTAGCTACTTCTTTGTAAAATGGTTTCTTACCCTTTTTCTTGTCTTTAGAAGACGATTTGCGCTTATCATTAAAACGACCTTGTCTCTTCTTGTCTTCCTTCTTATCCGAACGACGACTTGAGCCCCGACTTCTGTCTTTGCGCCCAGCTTGTTTTAAGCCTTTTTCGATGACATCAAACTCACTTGGAATATAAGAGAAATCAATCTCGCCCGTCATCTTATCGGCTCTTTCAACCCGAATACGAATCTGTTGCCCTACACGGAAAGTTATTCCTGATTTTTCCCCACGGAGGGTCAAGTCACGCTCATTGAAATGATAAAATTCAGGCAAATTGGTGATGTGAATCAAGCCTTCAACTGTATTTGGCAGTTCGACAAAGAAACCGAACTTGACAATGCTGGATACAACTGCATCGTACTCTTCTCCCACGTATTCTTCCATGTATTCAGCCTTTTTCATGGCTTCAACTTCACGCTCTGCCTCAATTGCACGACGTTCACGGTTGGAAGACTGGGTCGCAATCTCTGGAATCACTTGCTCAAAATGCTCGGCTATTTCCTTAGAACGCCCATAGTCCCGAATCATGCGGTGAACAAGGAGGTCTGGATAACGGCGAATCGGGCTGGTAAAGTGAGTGTAATAGTCAGCTGCTAGTCCATAGTGACCGTGATTGTGCTCAGAATAGCGAGCTTGTTGCATGGAACGCAGAAGCATCATGGACAATACATCCGCATAAGGTTCTCCCTCAACAGCACGCATGATGTCTTGGAGAGCCTCCTGACTAATCTCACTGGCAGTCCCATAAATCCGCAAACCAAAGCTAGAAGCGTAATCAATAAACTTCTGAACTTTTTCAGCCTTGGGCTCCTCATGGATTCGATAGATAAAAGGTAGGTCCAGCTTGCTAAAGTGCTCGGCAACTGTTTCGTTGGCAATCAACATGAAGGACTCAATCATCCGCTCGGCAACGCCACGTTGACGAAGAACAATATCCACAGGCTTGCCTTTTTTATCCACCAAAATCTTAGCTTCGCTGGTATCAAAATTGAGAGCTCCACGTTTCTCACGCATGCTTTCTAGCGTTTCATGAAGCTTGGCCATGAGCTCAATACTAGGAACAATTTTCTTAAACTCTTGTCTCTTTTCCTCATCGCCAGCTAGGATGTCATTGACAGCGCTATAGGTCATACGAAAACTAGTCTTGATAACCGTTTGGGTAATGGTGTAATTAACTACACGACCATGTTTATCAATTTCCATAATGGCAGACTGGGTCAAGCGATCGACTTGAGGATTGAGAGAGCAGATGCCATTTGACAGTCGTTCTGGTAGCATAGGCACTACACGGTCTGTCACGTAGACAGAAGTTGCGCGGTTAAGGGCTTCCTTGTCAAGGGCAGAGCCTTCAGTCACATAGTAGGAAACATCCGCGATGTGAACTCCGAGTTCCATATTGCCATTTTTCAAAGGCTTGATGTGAACTGCATCGTCCAAGTCCTTGGCATCCGCACCGTCAATGGTAAAAGTAAGCTCATCTCTTAAATCAAGACGCCCTTCCATATCCTTTTCTGAGGGAGCATCTGGTACACTTTCTGCCTCCTTGAGAACAGCTTCTGGAAATTCTGAGACAATATCCATGGATTCCAAGACCTCAAGAACGTCAATCCCAACATCAGTCGAGTGTCCCACCACGTCCAGCACACTAGCGACAAAGAAATCGTGTTTCTTACTTGGGTATTTGTCGATAAAGACCTTGAGAACTTCCGTTCCCTCGAGTTTAAGAGCTGGTTTCTTAACATAAATTGGCTGGCTGATTTTCTGATTCTTTGAACGGATGTAGCCCGCATACTTAGGCTTTTCCTGATCCAGAACGATTTGCCCGACAACTGTCGTCAGACTATGCTCTAGGATATCGATAATTTTGGCTTCTGCAGCAGTTCCCTTGTTGCGGTCAGCGACTTTCTTAATCACGACCTCAACGGTATCCCCATCAATGGCGTAATTGACATCGTTTTTTCCTACAAAAAGGTCGTCCTCTTCCCCTTCTAGACTAACAAAGCCAAAGCCGTTTTTATGGGCATGAAAAATCCCTTTGAGGGTGATTTCATGTTTCTTCTTCTGGTCCAAGGTGAGGCTGCCATCTTCTCCAAATCGAATCTGGTGCTTTCTTTCCATCAGAGACAGGGTCTTAATCAACTCTCGGAAATCCTTGGATCCATCCTTTCCGAGAGCCTGAGCTAGGTCATTTACCGTCACTCGCCCCTTCTCTTGCAAATATTCTTTAATTTTATCTTTCATGTTTTCTTTCTAGATTTTTATAATTTTTTTGATTGATAACTTTGTAAGTGTCGTTAAAAATAAAAATAGGCTAAGACCTAGTCTCGCCCATTTCTTATCTACTTGATAATACCGTCAATGCTAAGGCAATGGCTAGCCAGAAAAAGACTAAAATACCTGTTAAACGTTGCATCACAGCTTCAAAACCACGAGCTTTACTACGTTCAAACAAATCACCTGAGCTGGCATCAAATACATTGCTGGATTGGTTCTTGGTTGGTTGCATAAAAATCGCAATCACAATCACAACAGATAATACTAATAAAATGGTTAATAATAGGTTGTACATATCAAACTCCTTAAAATCCCTATTATTTTACCATAAATTCTACTTAGATTCAAGATGTAAAGTTACTTTTCTTTCCTTTGGACAATATTTTAGAACTTCAATCTTGTCTGGATGGGTTTTTGAGTTCTTACTAGTTAGATAATTCATGCTACCACAAGAGGAGCACTTGAGATTAATTTTTACTCGCACGAGATTTCCTTTACTTTTAATAATGATCTAAATTGAACTAAGTTACATAAACAGCTGAAAGCCACACAGGCAGCCGTCGCATAAAAAACAGAGTGGTAGCCGTATTGCCCCGAGACTGCTGAACCAGTCATAGGGCCAACAACACCTCCAAGGTAGAAAAAGACTTGGTTAAAGGCAAAAATCCTTGAAATGCCCGCTTTGGGAGTCATTTTGCTAAGCAAGGCATTGATACCTGGTATCAGAGCACCCGTTCCTAAACCAAAGAGAAAACGATACAAACCGAGTTCAAGGGGACTGGTCGCACTGGCACAAAAAAGGTAGATGATAACTGAATACATCTGAGCCAGAATCAGAAGTCGATGATTCCCTAGCTTATCACCAAACTTTCCCATCACTCCAGCGCTCATCATACTAGAAAATCCCATACTAGATACAATCAAGCCTGAGACGAAGAGGAGATTTTCGTTCTGCCCTAAGTCCCGCACATAGAGAGCCAAAATGGGACCAATGGATTGAGCTGAAAATTGTATGACAAAGGTAGTTAAAAATAAACTAATTAAAAGATGAGAGTGCTTGATTGAAGCGAACAATTCCTTTGTTGGTATTGCTTTCTCCTTAGCTATTGGCTGAAAATCCTCCTTGATAAAGAAAATGGTTAAGAGTGCAGCTAAAAACAAGAAGCCACCTACCAACAGAAAAACATTTCGAATACCAAAAATTTCAGCAACCAGGCCCCCAACAAAGGGGCCCGTTAAAGTTCCTGCTACTACTCCCGTTGATAGAGTCCCCAAAGCATAGCCAGACTTATCCTTAGGAACTTGACTGGCTATTAAAGCCGTCGCATTTGGTACGAAACCTGTAAATACACCATTTAGTAATCTAAGAAAGATTAGCCAATAGATATTCGGAACAAAGGCCAAACCTCCCATAGTAATGGTCATGGCAAGGCCTGCTCGAATCATCATGGGTTTTCGACCGTACTTGTCAGCAAGAATGCCCCAGATGGGAGAAACCAAAGCTGCGGAAACAGCTGAAACTGAGATGGCTAATCCAGCATAGAAAGCAACTTGATCCTGCTCGATTCCCAACTGCTCAACAAAGATAGGCATAAAAGGGACGACTAAGGATATACTGGCCCCAGTTAGAAAACTACCAAACCAGGCGACACGAAGATTCTTTTTCCAACTAATCTCTTGCACAGCTATCGCCTCCTTCAAGTAACTTGACTACTTGACTTACAAGCTGATCACGACTGCCATTGTTATCTAGTATACGACTCGCCAATTTTGTCTTTTCTTCTAAAGACCACTGGGCGGAAAGACGAGACTCGGCGACTTCCTTAGAAAGATGATCCCGTTTCATGAAACGTTCCAATTGGATATCATAGTCCACATAGACCAGCCATGTTTCATCAAACCAGGCACTGTAGTCCTGTTCAAAAAGCAGGGGAATATCCATGAAAAAGATAGATTCTGTCTGGGCTAACTGGTCACGCAATGCTGCCAGTTCCTCACGAATTATCTCTCCTTGTGTTCGCTTAGACCATTCCCGCTCCTCAGGATTTGAAAAGATGAGACTAGCTAGGAGAGGACGATTGAGTTCTCCATTTTCTAAGATAATTTCCTGTCCAAAGTGCTGAACTAAGACCTGATAAAGGCGACCCCCAGGTTTTTGTAGATCATGGACGACCGCGTCGGCATCTACTACTTGAAAACCTTGCTGTCTCAAAAAATTTGTCACAGTTGATTTCCCCGAAGCAATTCCTCCTGTGATTCCGATGATTTTTCCCATCAGCCCCTCCTTTGACACTGGGGACAAAAATGAGTTCCTCGTCCACCGAGCTGGATTTTCTCGATGATGGTGCCACAGCGTGAACATGCTTGACCAGTCTTATCATAGACCTGATGAAAATCCTGCATGGTTCCATCTTCCCCAAAGGCATTGGTATAGGTTCGAATGGTAGAGCCGCCCTTTTCAACTGCCTGTCCCAAAACAGCAATGGTCTGTTCATGAATAGCTGACGCTTCTTCTACCGTCAAAGTCTGGGAAGGTCTTGCTGGATGAACCTGAGCCCGCCAGAGGACCTCATCCACATAGATATTGCCAAGACCAGCGACCAAGGTTTGGTCTAGGAGGTGGGTTTTGATAGGCTTTTTAGATTTGGCTAAGGCAGCTTGAAAGACCTGCAAATCAAAGTCCTGTTCTCTTGGCTCAGGACCTAGTTTCTTAGAAATAAAGTAGGTTTCCAAAAGGTCAGGCGCCAATAATTCCATAGTACCAAACTTGCGCACATCCTCATAAACAAGCGTACCGCCATCCTCAAACTGGATGAAAACATGGGCATGCTTGCGTTCAGGGATCTGGTCTGGATAGTAAAAATACTTGCCCTCCATCCGCAGATGGGAAATCAAGACCTTGTCTGTTAGGTAGAAAAGCAAATATTTGCCACGACGTCCCATTGACTCAACAACTTGACCAGGCACTTCCTTTTGAAACTCTTCCAAATCTGTCTTAATCATCTTGGGATAACGAATCTCTACACTAGAAATCTTCTTACCCAAAATCAATTTTTCTAAGCCACGACGAACCGTTTCAACCTCAGGTAATTCAGGCATAAATCCTCCTTCTGTAAAAACAAGAAGCAGGCATGAGCCCACCTCTACTTAGTATTCTTTTTCATTATAGCCAAAGTCAGCTAAATCTAGCTTTTTATCACGCCAGTTTTTCTTGACCTTGACCCAAGTTTCTAGGAAAACCTTGTCCCCTAGCATGAGTTCGATATCACGACGGGCCATGGTCCCAATTTTCTTGAGCATGGCGCCACCTTTTCCGATGATGATACCCTTTTGGCTATCACGCTCAACCATAATAGTAGCTCGGACATGAACCTTGTCGGTCTCTTCATCACGCTTCATAGAGTCAACCACTACTGCGACTGAGTGAGGAATCTCTTCACGCGTTAAATGAAGAACCTTCTCACGGATCATTTCTGAAACCAAGAAACGCTCAGGATGATCTGTGATTTGATCAGCTGGGAAATACTGGAAACCTTCCTCCAGATTTTCACTCAAAATATCCACTAGACGAGACACGTTATTTCCCTGAAGGGCTGAGATAGGAACAATTTCCTTGAAGTCCATCTGGTTACGGAAGTCATCAATCTGAGCCAAAAGCTGGTCTGGATGGACCTTGTCAATCTTATTCACCACCAGAATCGCAGGAACCTTAGCAGCTTTCAGACGCTCGATAATCATATCGTCACCCTTACCACGTGGCTCATCAGCTGGCACCATGAAGAGAACAGTGTCTACTTCACGAAGGGTGCTGTAGGCAGATTCCACCATGAAATCCCCAAGAGCTGTTTTAGGCTTGTGAATCCCCGGGGTGTCGATAAAGACGATTTGTTCCTTATCCGTTGTGTAAATCCCCATGATTTTATTACGTGTTGTTTGCGCCTTGTCACTCATAATGGCAATCTTTTGCCCCATGACGTGATTCAAAAAGGTTGACTTCCCAACATTGGGACGTCCTAAAATGGCCACAAAGCCTGATTTAAATGTCATAATTTCCTCTTAGTGTTTAAAATAATATATCCCAAATGCGTGGGAGAAAGATAAGTGCACCTGTCACTACAGCAAAAAGAGAGACCACCAGCACGGCGCCTGCCGCCATGTCCTTGGCTTTCTTCGCTAACATAGAAAAGTGATAGTGACTGGCTAAATCCACCACATTTTCAATAGCAGAGTTAATAATTTCAAACGCTACTACCAAGAAAATGCTCATTAGGAGAAAGAGCCATTCGATTCGTGACACCTGAAAAACAAAACCTGCAAGGATGACTACTAGAGCCGTCACTGCATGTTTTCGCATATTGCGTTCTTCCTTGAAAGCAGTCAGAATTCCTGTAAGGGCAAATTCTAAACTGGATACCAGGTCACGATTTTTCCATTTTCGTTTATTGTCTTGTGAGTCCATAGGCTGTTAATATTTCTTCTTGTAAACCGAACATCTCCGCTTCTTCTTCCGGAGTGTAGTGATCATAGCCATTAATATGTAAAAAGCCGTGTACTGCCAAGAAGCCCATCTCACGCTCAAAGCTGTGACCGTATTCCTCGGCCTGCTCATGCGCTTTATCAATAGAGATGAAAAGTTCACCAATATAGGCATCAAACTCAGACATCATCTCTGCTAATTCAGGATTTTCAAGCAAATCTTCTTCATCAAAGGCAATATCCAACTCTGGTTTATACTCAAGGCTGATGACATCTGTCGGACGGTCGGTATCACGGTACTCGAGATTGAGTTCGTGGCTACGCTCGTTGGTCACAAAAGTAACTGCCATCTCCTTGTCTTCTTTTCCTATTTTTTGGGCTGCAAATTCCAAAATCTTTTGGGTTTGTTGCAAGATTTCTTGTGAAACTTGACCAGTTTCATCTACCATTTCAATATACATGTACTTCTCGATTCTCTTTACTTGGCTTTATTATACCACATTTCCATGATTTTATTCTACCTTTTTGATATAATACTATGGAATACAATCACAAGGAGAGAACGATGTCATTTGACGGATTTTTTTTACATCACATGATTGAGGAGTTACGAAGAGAGTTGGTCAATGGTCGCATCCAGAAAATCAATCAACCTTTTGAACAAGAGTTAGTCTTGCAAATCCGTAGCAATCGCCAAAGCCATCGCCTGCTCCTCTCTGCCCATCCCGTTTTTGGTCGCATTCAGCTGACCCAAACGACTTTTGAAAATCCAGCCCAACCTTCTACTTTTATCATGGTTTTGAGAAAGTATTTACAAGGCGCCGTGATTGAGTCGATTGAGCAAGTCGAAAATGACCGTATTGTGGAGATCACGGTTTCTAATAAAAACGAAATTGGGGACCATATTCAGGCTACCTTGATTATCGAGATTATGGGCAAACACAGTAATATTCTCCTTGTGGATAAAAGTAGCCATAAAATCCTCGAAGTCATCAAACACGTTGGCTTTTCGCAAAATAGCTACCGCACCTTGTTGCCTGGATCGGCCTATATCGCTCCGCCAAGCACGGAATCGCTCAATCCTTTCACAATCAAGGATGAGAAGCTCTTTGAAATCTTGCAAACACAGGAAATGACGGCTAAAAATCTTCAAATTCTCTTTCAAGGTCTAGGACGCGATACGGCAAACGAACTGGAAAGTCTATTGGTTCATGACAAACTGTCTACTTTCCGAAACTTTTTCGATCAAGAAACCAAGCCTTACCTAACGGAGACTTCCTTCAGTCCAGTTCCTTTTGCAAATCAGGTGGGAGAGACTTTTACCAGTCTTTCTGCCTTGCTTGACACTTACTATAAGGACAAGGCTGAACGGGACCGCGTTAAACAGCAAGCCAGCGAACTGATTCGTCGTGTTGAAAATGAACTTCAGAAAAATCGACATAAGCTTAAAAAACAAGAAAAAGAGTTACTGGCGACAGACAATGCTGAGGAGTTTCGCCAAAAAGGAGAATTACTGACAACCTTCCTCCACCAAGTTCCAAATGACCAAGACCAGGTTACCTTGGATAACTACTACACGAATCAACCTGTTACCATCACGCTTGATAAGGCCCTGACTCCCAGCCAGAATGCCCAGCGCTACTTTAAACGCTACCAGAAGCTCAAAGAAGCCGTAAAATACCTAACTGAACTGATCGCAGAAACCAAGGAAACCATTCTCTATCTAGAAAGCGTGGAAACTGTTCTCAATCAAGCTGGACTAGAGGAAATCGCTGAAATCCGTGAAGAATTGATCCAAACAGGCTTTATCCGTAGACGACAACGGGAGAAAATCCACAAGCGCAAAAAACCAGAGCAGTATCTAGCAAGTGATGGCAAAACCATCATTTATGTCGGTCGAAACAACTTGCAAAATGAAGAGCTAACCTTTAAAATGGCCCGCAAGGAGGAACTTTGGTTCCACGCTAAGGACATCCCTGGCAGCCATGTCGTTATCTCAGGCAACCTTGACCCTTCTGATGAAGTTAAGACGGACGCTGCAGAACTTGCTGCATATTTCTCTAAGGGACGCTTGTCGAACTTGGTTCAAGTGGATATGATTGAGGTTAAAAAACTCAACAAACCAACTGGTGGAAAACCTGGCTTTGTTACCTATACAGGACAAAAGACCCTCCGTGTTACACCAGACCCAGAAAAAATCGCATCTATGAAAAAATCCTGATTTCTCTTGAAATCAGGATTTTCTATTACAAATTTACTCTGCAATCAAAGTTTCCAAAGCAACCTTCATCATATCGGTGAAGGTGTTTTGATTTTCTCAGCCAGTTTTTAACAAGTCTAAAAGAGCGAGATAGTGGTCAATAAATGAGATAGTTTTCTCTTTCAAGTAACAAGATTTTGTTGCTATCTTCTAAAATTCTTTTATTGTCTCAATTTCGAAAAGACTTCCCCAATCTTGCCTTCAATGACCAATGTAGCTTGGCTGTCTTGTGGAATACTGGTTTTATTGATAACGACCAGATTTGTCCCAGAAAAATAGTTTACTAGGCTAGCAGCAGGATAAACAACCAAAGAAGTCCCACCGATAATCAGCAAGTCTGCCTGCCGAATAGCTTGTGCAGCCTGGCTAAAAACATCCATGTCAAGTGATTCTTCATACAAGGTCACGTCAGGCTTGACCACCTTGCCACAGTCTAAGCAGTGGGGAACAGGTCCCTCAAGGGCCAGAAAAGCAGTTAAGTCATAGAAACGTTGACAACCTAGGCAGTAATTACGGTCCGCACTCCCATGCAATTTAAAGACTTTTTGGGAGCCAGCCATTTCATGAAGACTATCGATATTTTGTGTCACAACAGCCTTTAGCTTGCCAGTTTTTTCCAAAGCAGCTAGGTAGTAATGAGCAGCATTAGGCTTGGCTTCTGGGTAAATCAGGTATTTTTTATAGAAGTCAAAAAAATCTTCTGGATAGCGCTCAAACATGGTCCGAGAAACGAGTTGCTCTGCCGTAAAATGACGGCCTAACTGATGACTATAAACACCATCTGAACTACGAAAATCTGGGATACTAGACTCGGTTGACACTCCAGCTCCTCCGAAAAAGACTATTCTGTGGCTTTTATCAATCAAGTCTTGTAATAGTTCTATTTTATCCATCCTATTCTCCTTGTATTTTACATTCTAAAAAAGTTGAAAACCAATCGCTCCAAGCAATCTGATTTTCAACTCTTCCTTTATCATTACTTATGTATTTGAGATTAAAGCATTTGAATCAATCTTAGAAATAACCTAATCTCAAAGTAATACGATGTTTACTCTGCAATCAAGGTTTCCAAACCAACCTTCATCATATCAGTGAAGGTATTTTGGCGTTCTTCTGCAGTAGTGTCTTCATCAGGATTGACCAAGCTATCAGAAATGGTCATGATAGCAAGTGCATCGACGTGGTGTTGGGCAGCCAAGTAGTAAAGGGCTGCTGCTTCCATTTCCACAGCTTTGACTCCCCATTTACCAAGCTCGATGTTCTTTTCAAAGTAGTTTGAGTAAAAGACATCTGACGACAAAACGTTCCCAACGTGGGTGGTCATACCAAGTTCTTTGGCGATATGGTAGGCCTTGTCTAACAAATCAAAGCTAGCGATTTGTGGGAAATCATACTGTGGCCAGTCGTTGCGGATGATATTTGAGTTGGTTGCAGCTGCTTGTGCCAAAACCAATTCACGGACGTGGACATCTTCATTCAAAGAACCAGCAGTTCCCACACGGATCAATTTTTTCACACCGTAGTCCACAATCAACTCACGCGCATAAATCGAAATAGATGGCATTCCCATCCCAGTTCCCATGACAGATACACGGTGACCCTTGTAAGTACCAGTGTAGCCAAACATGTTACGCACTTCGTTAAAACAAACAGCATCTTCAAGGAAGTTCTCCGCAATAAATTTCGCACGAAGAGGATCCCCCGGAAGAAGAATTTTATCAGCAATTTCACCCTGCTTAGCAGCAATATGGATAGACATGTTTAAGATATAAAGGGCGACAGAGAACAAAGTAAAAATAGGAAACTGACGAAGCATCGCAGATGTTAGACAGTTTATCTTTTTTACACAGTTCTCCGCCCGTATTCAGTTCAGTGAATACAAGGAGCCCATCCTTTCTTTAATTTATATTTAATATTTAGAAAGATACCAAACCCGTCAAAAAGCGAAGGGAAAATAGGAGTTGGGTGCAGTGAGCGATGCTCGCTAGACCAACTATCTTTTTCCCACTGCTTTTAGGGTGGGTTCAATTCCTTTCTTTCTTAATTTTGATAATATAGAGGAGAATAGCTCGGATTCAACTCAAACCCGAACTACCCTTCCTTTCAATGTTTTTAGAAAAGTTTTCCGCTCGTGTTCAAATCTGAACACCTTACTCTACCTTTCTTTTTGTATATTTAGGATAGCGACAGAGAACAAAGTAAAAATAGGAAATTGACGAAGCATCGCAGATGCTTGGCAGTTTATCTTTTTTACACAGTTCTCCGCCCGTATTCAGTTCAGCGAATACAGTTAGCCCATCCTTTCTTTATTTTATGAAGATTAAAGAGCGACAAGAAAACGAATGAAAATTAGGAATCTGACGAGAAATCCTAATTTCTCAGTCAGATTATCTATTTTCCGAGTTTTCCGCTCGTGTTCAAATCAAAACACTCGCTCTACCTTTCTTTTTTTATGTTTATATTTCATAGCTAGGAAAAATCGTATTCAATCAAGACTCTGATAAACCTACTACATTTTTATTTAAAACAGTTATTGATAAACTGACAATAGTTTTTTATCTTCTAAGATAAATCCTTGATTAGAAGAAACGGGCATTTCCTACCTAATTACTTTATTCTTTGACATCTTACACAGTATACTAGCCCAAGGAAAACGGTCTAACACTTTTGCAAAACCATAAGCTAGGAAAGCTGTTAGTAAGAGATACGGAATAGAATCTAAACCTAACCCAGTGAAACCTATAACTAATCCGGTTGCAGAAATGGGCGCCCTCAAGGTCACAGATAAAAAACAAACAGATCCCAAAAGTAAAACGGTTGGCTGACTGTCCAAACCTAGAATCATGCCCAAGAGAGCAGCTCCAGCCATCCCCAAGGCAAAAGATGGTGTAAGAGTACCGCCATAGGCCCCTGCCCAAAGGATAATAAGAACGACCACTGCTTTTAGGAAAAACATAAGAAGCACTGTTTGACCACTGCTACCATTTAAAATTTCCTGAGCCATCATGCGTCCATTGCCAAGTAGATGTGGAAAATAACTTGCCAGACCAACAAGAAACAGAAAAGCTGAGGGCAAAGTGAGAAGTATTCGTTTATCTTTTATCCTGTTTGAAGACACTTCTTTACTTGAACGACCAAAAAGCCAAGCTAGGGGGGTTAAGAAAAGAAGTAATAAAGGGACAATCCACACTTCCTTTAATGACCATGAGATAGTTGGAAGCTGGTAAAGAGCATGATCTGAAATAACCAAGCCTGCTATATAGGTAGACACATAGGTAGTCAAACCGACTAAGACAAATCGCTTGATAGATAAAGTAATTCCTAGAGTCTCAAAAACGAAGAAAACACTTGTTAATGGAACCTGATAGACAGCTGCTAAACCAGCACCAGCACCACAAGCAAGGAGAAAGATACGATCCTTCATAGACAGTGTACATATTTTTCCAATTGGACCTGCAAATAGGGCTCCAATCTCTCGTGGTGCAGCTTCTTTGCCAATAGGTGCTCCCCCTCCAACTGCAATAATCTGCCAAATTGAATGAAATAGCTGTCTTAAAAAATGAAGCTTGTATTGTGAAGTCTCATCCTTCATCTGATCTTTGATGGAATAAATCTTCGACCTTTTTTGCAAGAAGTACCAGACTAAGGACGAGCTAAGACCCACGATTATTAAACTTAGTCCTATCCGTGAAGAGGAAACTCCATCTGTCAAAAATCCATTATGATGCTCTGACTGACCAAAAGCTAGCCCCTCCGCCATCTCTAAAAGATAATGGAGAAATATACCAGATAAACCCGAAACTATTCCTTGCAGAATTACTGCTATGAATAATCTAAAATTATAAGGGATTTTTAGAAAAATTTTCCTCAATTCTATTAACATGATTACAATTCTGCAAGAATCGCTTTAAGCAAGCCTTTGAAGTTACCTTTGACACGCTCTGTCACTTCTACAACTTCTTCGTGGTTAAGTTCTTCTTGGAAACCAGCAGCATGATTAGTGATACATGAAATTCCTAGAACTTTCAAGCCTGAGTGAGCGGCCACAATAACTTCAGGAACAGTGGACATACCAACTGCATCTGCTCCCAATGTCTTATAGGCACGAATTTCTGCAGGTGTTTCATAAGTCGGACCTGTTACACCAATATAGACACCTTCATCAAGCTTGATACCAAGTTTCTTAGCCACTTCATGGGCAGTAGCACGATATTCTGGAGTGTAGGCTTTAGACATATCTGGGAAACGTGGACCAAAATCATCCAAGTTTTCACCCATCAATGGGTTCTGCCCCGTCATATTGATATGGTCTGAGATAGCCATCAAGGTACCAGGACCAAATCCAATACCGCCAGCTGCATTGGTTACAATGACACCTTCACATCCGAGAACTTTCATCACACGTACTGGGAAAGTCACGACTTCAAGAGGATTTCCCTCGTAGAAATGGAAACGACCCTGAAGAGCCAAGACTTTTCGACCTGCAAGGTCACCATATACCAATTTCCCGGCGTGACCGACGACTGTAGAGCGGCCCCAGTTTGGAATATCTGCATAGTCTACTACAACTGGATTTTCGATTTCTTCTGCCAATTCTCCAAGTCCTGATCCAAGGATTAGACCGAACTCAGGCGCTTGGATTCCCTTGTCTTTCAGGAAGGCAGCTGTTTCATTGATTTTATCTAAAAATGTCATTCTGTGTCTCCTTTATTATTTTTTAGCATTTGACCGATTTTGTCAAAGGTTTTTGCATTGCGAATGGTGATGTGGCGATAAAAAGGCATCTTGAGCAAGTACTTATGATAGGCAGTTGCATAGTAAGATTCTTCAGAGAATTTCCCCCAGAAAATCCCAAGTCTTCCAAACTGAACCACTTCATCTTTCAGTTCTAAACTTTCAACTTTCTCAATGACTTGAGCCACATCCAAGCCCTCAGTGTAAAAGAGGACATCCTTTCGTGCCAAATCTTTGGTCCACCAATCTGGCAGATTCTTCAGCTCTTCTTCATAATCTTCCTGACACAGCAAGGAAAAGCTCTGAATAAATGGATAATGGATTTCAAAGAAAGCCTCTAACTTTTCAACCAATCGGGCTTTGGGAGCTGTAGAAGTAAAGAAAATGTTGCCACTGTTGATGTAGGTTTCAACCTTTTCCAGTCCCAACTCTGTCAGTTCTTGACGAAGTTGCGCCATGACAACTTTATTTTTCCCACCTACATTAATGCCCCTTACCAGTAAAGCGTGTCGCATCATCTTATACCAATTTAACTAAGAAACTTTCCCCAATCATGGCAGTTTCAACACCAAAGTTATCCGCAACTGTCGCTGAGATATCTGCAAAATGTCCAACCGGAATGACACCATTTCCCTTAAAGCTAGGGCTGTAAGCTAAAAGTGGGATATATTCACGAGTGTGGTCAGTTCCAGCATAGGTTGGGTCATTTCCATGGTCCGCTGTAATCAAGAGAAGGTCGTTCTCTCTCATGGCTGCGATAATTTCAGGCAAGCGTTCATCAAACTCATGCAAGCAATCACGGTAACCATGAGCATTGCGACGGTGGCCGTAAAGGGCATCAAAGTCAACCAAGTTTGTGAAAGAGAATCCTTTTTCAAATTCAGCAAGTCCCATAGTTTTCAATAGTGTGTCAATTCCGTGACTATTTGACTTGTTGTGGCCCATGTCATGATTGATTCCTGCACCGTTAAAGATATCATTGATTTTACCCACAGCATAAGTATCGATACCAGCCTCATTCAATTTATCCAAAACAGTTGGGGCAAATGGAGAGACGGCCAAGTCACGACGATTTGCCGTACGAATGAAGTTACCTGGCTCACCCACATAAGGACGGGCAATGATACGGCCTAGAAGGGCAGGACGTTCAAGGGTAATCGAACGAGCGTATTCACAGATACGGTAGAGTTCATCCAAAGGAATGATGTCTTCGTGGGCAGCAATTTGCAAAACAGGATCAGCTGAAGTATAGATAATCAACTCCCCAGTTTCCATCTGACGTGGTCCAAAATCATCGATAACAGCAGTTCCTGAGTAAGGTTTATTGGCTTCACGAATGACCTTGCGCCCTGAGAATTCTTCGATTTTTGTCAAAATTTCTTCTGGGAATCCGTTCCAGAAAGTATCAAAAGGCTCCGTAATGTTGAGTCCCATGATTTCCCAGTGTCCAGTCATGGTATCCTTACCAAGAGATACTTCCTCTAATTTAGTTGCATATCCAGTTGGATTGCTTTCTGCCGGTACCGTCTTCAGAGGCGTTTCACGAGGAATATTTCCTAGACCGATTTTAGCCATGTTTGGCACATTCAAACCAACTGTTTTTGAAATGTGTCCCAGTGTGTCAGAAGCTCCGTCTGGAACCCCTGCATTGACAAAGTTATTGGCATCTGGCGCAGCACCGATTCCCACGGAATCCAGTACCACCAAGTGAATACGATTAAATTTTGACATAGTGTATCTCCTTATTATTTTAGTTATCTTGCTTTTGTTGAAGTTAAAATCTGAACCCCGTCTCGTCCAGCAACGATGACCCTATCCACCATTTGGTTGAATAATCCGTGCTCTACAACACCAACGATATGGTCCAATTCTTGTCCGAAAGTAATCGGATCTTCAATGACATCCAAGGCTAGGTCAATGATAAAGTTCTGCATATCGGTCACAAAACGCTGACCGTCTTTTTCGCGGAAACTTGGTTTGTAGCCAGCTCGCTCAAACCGACGAAAGACCTGTTCTGCACCATACTGAACCACTTCTACAGGCAATTTAAAAGCACCTAGTTTCTCTACCAGTTTGCTTTCATCCACCACCCAAATGTATTCTTTTGAGGGCGTTGCGACAACCTTCTCCATCAGAAGGGCACCACCACCGCCTTTGATCCCGTTAAACTGGCTATCTACTTCATCCGCTCCATCGACTGTCACATCGACAAAGTCCACTTGATCAATCGACTTGAGCGGGATGTTAAGACCTTCAGCCTGCTTACTGGTCACACTGGAAGTCGTTACAGCAGTAATCTGCAAACCTTCTTCCTTAATGCGACGACCGATTTCTTCTACGAAATAGTAGGCAGTAGAGCCCGTTCCAAGTCCGACTACCATACCATCCTTGACAAACTCAGCAGCCTTGATACCTGCCATCTTTTTCAGATTCTCCACTTAAACACCTCCATTAAAGAGCTACTTTTATTATAACATGTATCCGTTTTTATTTCATGCATACACTTGAAAAACCCGAACATTTTTATTTCGGGTTTTCGTGTCCTATTTAACCATATCAGGATCGTAATCATAGAATCCTGTGTCAAGAAAACGGTTTTTAGGGTGTAACTTGCGCACTTCCTCATCTAACAAGAAAGCTTGGTCATGGCTGAAATTAACCTCTTGGATCAAGCCACGCGCTTGAATAAAGAGTTTGGCAATTTCTACAAAATTTTGACCTGGGGTGTAGAGACCTTCTAGCTTCCAATGAGTAAAACCATGCTCGACCAGTTCTGTCAATTTGGTCATCAAATCAAGGTCATTGTTGGCAAAGATGTGGGTACCATGATTGTCTTCAAAAATGGAATAGTGGCTCTCTGGGTCACTTGGCTCTGCCAAGAAGAGATCACGTTTGCGTGTTTTTTCATCATCGATATGCGTAAAGTTATAGTAGTTTTGCAAGAGCGGACGCTTAGAATGGTGGATGACGCTAGCTCCGTAAACCAACACTTCAGCAGGAATTTCCAAAATCTCGGGCATCTTGAAGAGTTCAGCAGATGGAATTTCACGCGCCAAAACAGCCTCAGATGCGCCAGCCTTTTGACCCCAGAAGTTAATCTGACGACTGCTTGTCACCATAGTTGAAGCATCGTAGATGGTTTTAAAGGAATAACCATCACGGTTTACCACGTAGAAAACACCTGCATCCCCAACAGTGATATAGTCTGTCTTGATTTCTTCCAAGAAGTCTAGGAAAGGTTTGATGCGGTCCATCATATCTTGGTGCATGAGGGCATTAACCGCAACAATCAATTCCTTGCCTGCCTCATGAACGAGCTTAGCGATGGTGCGTAACTCTTCATGACTGAAGGTTGTTGGCATACGAAGACCAAAATCTTTCTCACCAACATAGATACGGTCTACGCCAGCTTCAAGTAACTGTTCAACTTGTTCAATACTTTCAGCAGTTGCTGTAATGATAATCTTTTCCATAAGGAAAATTATACCACATTTCTCAAAAATCAGCTATGAATACTAGTAGTTTTATAAAAAGTCAAAGTCATTTTTTAAAGGTTGCAATCAAAAAAGTGAACAGTAACTTGTACCATTCACTCTTTTTTATGCCTGTGTTTCTTCAACTAGGTGGCCATCATTCATAACATAGATACGGTCGACCTTATCAAGAAGGCGTGTATCATGTGTAATCATGACAACTCCTCTACCTTGTTCATGGGCAATGGCAGCCAACATCTCCGTTACTTGGTAGGCACGCTGGGTATCCAGACTAGCTGTCGGCTCATCTGCAAGAACGATGCTCGGATTGTTATAAAGCGCTCTAGCAATCGCCGCACGTTGACGTTCACCACCAGATAGAGCTTTGGGATAATGATCTTTTACTTTTTCCAAATCCAACAACTCAAAGAGTTCTTTTCGATCACTTTTACTATTTTTTCCCTTATCTAGTCTGTCAATCAAATCCAGCTGTTCCTTGACCGTTAGAAATGGAATTAAGTTTGAAGCCTGAAGAATGAAGCCAAACTCTCTAAAACGGAGGTCTGTTTTCTCCTTCTCCGTCAAACTACCTGTTTCCTTCCCCTTGACTAGAATCTTTCCACTCGATGCTTCCTGTAGTTGTCCTAGAGTTGTTAGAAAGGTCGTCTTTCCAGAACCTGAAGGTCCAACGATAGCTACGAACTCTCCCGCATTTAGCTGAAAATTCGTCTCATGCAGGGCTACGACTTTCATCTTTCCTTCCCCGTAGGTTTTTGTCACTTGATTCATTTCTATCAATGCTGTCATACTATTCTCCTTATCACTCTGCAATCGCAGTAATCGGGTCCACCTTTAGCAAGCGTGGAAGTGAAATGACACCACCTAGAAGGGCCATCAAGGAAATTACCAAACTTAGGACCGAGTAGGCTATCCAACTTGGATAGAAAAAGAAGGTAGCTGGTAAGACTGAAATCACTCCTCCGATTGCCAGCAAGGCTAAAGCAATCCCCATACCAGCTAGGAGGAAGATTTGACAGAACAGAGACCATACAATGGTTTTAATCTGTATCCCTTGGGCTCGCATTATTCCATAAAGACCTAGTTTTTGGATGGTAATGATATAAACAAAAATACCCACAATCAAGCCCGTGATAATAATCATAGCGAGAATCATTCCCGAAAATACATTCACCTGAGGCGTGTAACCAGGAATTTTCGATATCATTTTTGGAATGGAAATCTGTTTCAGTCCATCGCCAGACACTTCTATGTCATTTTTCAAAACTAAGGCAGAGATGGAACGATTGGCTTTCAAGGTTCCTTGTAAGGTCCAATAAGTTGTCAGACTCGTAAAGACAACAGGTTCGGTGAAAAATTTATTTCCTTGGGTCAGGCCTACAATCTTGTAACTTGCCTCGCTTCCATTGAGCTGAATGGCATCACCTAGCTTAATTCCATAATTTTCAAAGGACTGATCCACGATAACCTCATCATCACCTTCAGGGTAACGACCCTCCGTCAAACTAGGAGAGATAAAAGAGTCCCAGTCTTGAGCAAAAATGGAAACATTGACCTTTTCACTATCATCGACTAGATTGGTCACAGCGAACATATAGCCCAATGGAGCAGCCTCTTCAGAACTCTTATCCTTGTAGTCCTTTTCAGGAATAAAAGATGCCGTCAAATTATCATTTGCGTAGTCAGATAAAACCACACCCGTAGCTTGCCAATTATCAATAGCGGCCCGGTTGTTGCGCACAAGACCAAGAGCTAGACTGGTCATAAAAAAGACCATAAAAGCGATAAGAAAAATGGTAGTTAGAATCAAACTATATCGAAGTTTGTTTCGTAATATTTCTTTGATAGCAAGATACATGCTTATCTCCTTTAACTTTCCCCCCAGAGGTAGCAAAAAGGCCACCCAATCCAATAGACAGAATCTCTGTCCTTCCATCCATTCAAAACAACTCCTACCAATACTCTTCAAAAGTATCTAGGTAGCAACTCAACAAATTATATTAGGAAAAGCCCTTGCTTGCTATCAATTTATATAAGTTGTCCCTTCCTTACTCAGTATATTTATAGTAGAGAAGGTCGGGTCATCTGTTTTAAGTGTAATATCCATGCTATCACTTTCCCCAGTGGGTGTCAAGAAGAGTGACTTAGAAGATGATAAGAGACTTTAGTAGTTTTGTAACCATTCTGTAACAATTCTCTGCATAAAAAATGATAAAATGGTTAGGTATTGTTAAGGAGAGAATCATGCCCGCAAGAAAATTAGAAGCTTATGAGTTTGAACAAATTCCAGAATCGAAACAAACTCCGCTTTATCAAGACTATACACCAGAAGCCCCAGTCAGCCCTAACCTAAAAGAGATTTTATTTTTTGTAAATATTGCTTGTTTTTGTATTTTTATGGTGCTTTTTAGCTTTATCTTTTTAGCCTTAAAATTAAATACAGCTTTATCATTTATTGCTGCTATGGGAACAAGCTTCGCACTTTTACAACTTCAACGAAAGATGATGAAACGAAAAATTTCAAAATAAAGGTTGGTACCACTACCAACCTCTTTTCTAGTTATCAAAAAAGACAGTTTTAAAACTGTCTTTTTTATTTATTCTTACGTTTTGAAGGAGATTGAATAGCGATCTTAACTTCAAAAATTGTTCCTCTAGGTTTGTTATCTTTTACGCTAATCGTTCCTCGTAAGGCATCTACGATCTGCTTGGCCAAAGATAGTCCTAGACCAAAACCACCTTTCTGACGGGTTCTCGCCTTGTCTACACGATAAAAGCGGTCAAAGATTTTCTTCTTATCGGCAGCTGAGATCCCAATTCCATTATCTGTTACTGTAAGATAGAGATGGCGATCTGTGGCATGAACTACAAACTCAATCTTGCCATCCTCTTCGGTATACTTGATGGCATTATCAAACAAGATGGTCATGAGCTGTTTTAGGAGCAACTGATCGGTCATGAATGGGCGATAAACTCGATTTTCATAGTCAAAAACACGATCATTTTCAGAAGCAATCAACTCATAGTTGGCAAAGGTTGTTTTAAAGAATTGTGGAGAAACTTCTGCTATTTCTGGTTTGATCCCATCGTCTCGACGTGCTAGATTGAGAAGGTTGGTCGTGAGGAAACGCATGTTGCGAACTTCTTCAAGGCTAGAAGCAATACTTTCGCTGGATTCCATAATCGTCGCTTCTGGTTTTCGAAAGAGAGTCTCTAAACGATTTTGTAAAACAGCCAAGGGCGTTCTCAGTTCGTGACTCGCATTTTCAACAAAGGACTTCTGCTTTTGCATGCTTTCCAATAGGGGTTTGACACTGACACGTGCCAGGTAAACACTGGCAATTAAAGACAGGAGCCAGAAACTAGCCATCACTACAACAATTAAATGCTCGTGATTTTGGCTGATTTGCTCAAGCTGGCTGGTATTGATTAGAACCGCCGCATATTTGACATTACTTGATACGGTGGAAGAGTTGGTTTCCATCAAGACCATTCGATAGGTTTCTTCCTGACCATAGCTGTTGACAACTTGAATTTGCCGAATATGATTCAACTCTTTCTTGTCCAGCTTGATTTTGTCCAAGCCTAAAAAGCGATTGCCCAGTAAGAGTTGGTTAAAATCCTTGTCAAAAAGCAAAACTTCTGTATTGGAGCTAACATTGGGCTTGATTTCAGCCTTGCTGGCATCCGCTGTTGCTGGTTGAATATCCTTGACTTCCTCAGTTGCCCGATTAAGGGCTAACTGGATAACCGCTTGGGGACTACTACTAAGAGCTTGTAGTTTTTCATCTACAGAAGTGTAGAGACTCGAGTGCATGACCTGGAGGATAATCAAGGTCATAGCAGAGAAGATTAGGGTGAACACTCCAAAGTTTCGAATGAAATAGCTGAAATCATCCGCATACCATGTTTTTTTTAGTTTATTGAACATCTTTTAAAATATACCCGACACTACGCAAGGTTTGAAGATTTTCAGCAAAGGCTGTTCCCTTCAGTTTCTTACGAACTTTTGAAACATAGACTTCTACAACGGAAATAGTCGTATCACTATCAAATCCCCATAGACGGTCAAAAATCTGTGTCTTGGGAAGAATAACATTTTGATTTTGAAGGAAGTAAACCAATAACTCAAACTCTTTTCCGAGTAGTTCCACAGGAGTATCTTCCACCTTCACTTCATTCGTTGAAAGGTTGACGACAATATCCCCATAGGTCAAGGTGTTTTCGTTAAACTTACCTGAACGTTTGAGAAGGGCTTGGATCCGCATTTTGAGTTCTTCTAGATAAAAAGGTTTGGTGAGGTAGTCATCCGCTCCCAACTCAAAACCATGTCCCTTGTCATCCAAACTTTCCTTAGCAGTCATGATAAGGACTGGTGTCGTAATTCCTTTTTCGCGCAACTCTTTCAAAACTTGGAATCCATTTTTTTCAGGCAACATCAGGTCAAGCAAAATCAAGTCATAGACGCCACTTTCAGCTTCGTAGAGACCTTCTTCTCCATCAAAGACCTGCATGACATCTGCAAAATCATCTAAAAAGTCAAATACTGAGTTTGACAGACCCAGGTCATCTTCTACTAATAAGATTTTTATCATCAGAAACTCCTCCTTGTTATGATTATTATACCAAAATTGCCTTAAAAAAAACTCAACTCTCTCTCGTTTTCAGAAAGAAAGTTGAGTTTTTTATTTACATTTCGAATGAATTAAGCTTTGCCATATTGGGCTACAACAGCTTCGACTGCTGCTTTTTCACGATTAATCAATTCTACGCGGGCTGCAATATCCTTGATTCCCATACCGATATTACGACTGAGAGCGAGGTCAGAGAGTTGCGGCTCAAAGAAGGCCTTGTATTCTGCCAAGCGCTCTTCTGTTTTAAAGATATGCGATGGGAAGATGACAAAGCTATCAAAACTCATGTCGCCACCAAGAGCTGCCTTGATCCAATCCCAGTTTTCACGCGCCCATACCCAAACAGTTTCTTGAGTTGCTTGGTGTCCGAGGAATTGGAGGTACCATGAAGAAAGGTCTTGTGGTTTCACGACAAATTTATCTTTCCAAGTTGCAAGTAAAGTTTGGATGTTGTCAGCACCCTTGCTGTGAGCGAGAGCTGCTGCCAACTGACGTTGGAAGACCGCATCCGTCGCATGAGTGTAGAGGTCAAGATAAGTTGCGACCAAATCCTTGGTCTCATGGTGTTTCATTTCATTGATGAGAACTTGAGCACGAATTGCTGCTGGAAGTCCTGCAAGATTATCCTTGTGAGCTGCAAAGATTTGACTAGCGACTTGACTAGCTTCTGCATCATTGGAGCGAATCATCATGGAAATGGTCAACTGACGAACCAATTCGTCTTCATCTGATTCACCATCTTTAGCTTCAAAACCAAGACGGTCATAGTTGTGACGAGCCAATTTAGCAACGAGTGTATTAAAGGCTTTCTCAGTTTCCGTTCCTTCATCGATAAAACGCTCAAGGGCAGAAATCACTTGAGAAATAGCTGAAACCACTAGATAAGACTCTTCCTTAGCAAGTTTATCAAGGACTGGAAGCAAGTCTGCATAAGAAATGTGCCCTGCTTCAGCCAACAAACGACGTTCTTGAACGATTTGCAGTTTGCTTGTGTTATCAAGTGTCTCTAACTCAGCAAGAACAGCTTCTAACAAGTCTCCTTGATAGTCGGTAATATAGTGGGCTGTATTTTCCGTGTTGAGACGAAGGGCGCCCTTGTTTTCAGCAAGAAGAGCTGCGTAGCCAGGGATTTCGATACTTTCAGTTTCGAGTGTATCTGGCAAGCCTTTCCAGTTGCTGTTGAGTGGCACAACCCAGAGACGGTTCTTGTCTTCGTGCTCACCGATAAAGAATTGTTTTTGTGAAATCTTCAAGACATCATTTTCAACTTTGACAGTGAGAACTGGGTAACCAGGTTGCTCCAACCAAGAATCCATGAAGGCTGCAACATCACGGCCTGACGCTTGACCAAGAGCATTCCAAAGGTCACGACCAATGGTATTTCCGTATTGGTGTTTTTCAAAGTAAGCATGCAAACCTTTGGCAAAATCAGCATCGCCGAGCCAACGACGAAGCATGTGCATGAGGCGGCTTCCTTTGGCATAGACGATAGCTCCGTCAAAGAGGGTATTGATTTCGTCTGGGTGTTTAACTTCGACGTGGACAGACTGAACGCCATCCGTCGCATCACGTTTAAGTGCTCCCGGCACACCACCTGTTTGGAAGTCTTCAAAGATATTCCAAGTTGGCTCGATGGCATCGACACAGACGTATTCCATCATGTTAGCGAAGCTTTCATTAAGCCAGAGGTCATCCCACCATTTCATAGTCACGAGGTTTCCAAACCATTGGTGGGCCAACTCATGTGCTACAACTAGGGCAACTTGTTGACGGCTAGCAAAAGTTGAGTTCTCATCCACAACCAAGTAAACTTCACGGTAAGTAACAAGACCCCAGTTTTCCATAGCACCAGCTGAGAAGTCAGGAAGGGCGATGTGAAGTGATTGAGGGATTGGATACTTAACTCCATAGTAATCTTCGTAAAACTCGATCGAGCGAACGGCGATGTCTAGTGAGAAATCGAGGTTAGATAGTGGGTGGGCTTTCGTTGAGTAGACACCGACGAGGGTACCGTTTTTAGTTTTCGCTGTTACCCCTTGCAAATCACCTGCTACAAAGGCCAACAAGTAAGAAGACATGCGAGGTGTTGTCTCGAACTTCCAGATGCCTGTTTCCTTGCGGTTTTCTACATCAATCTCAGGCATGTTTGACAAGGCAACTTCACCTTCTGCTTGGTCAAAACGAAGAGAGAGATCAAAGGTTGCTTTGGCTTCAGGTTCGTCCACACATGGGAAGGCTTCGCGCGCAAAATGGCTCTCGAACTGAGTAGACAAGACTTCCTTCTTGACTCCATCAACAGTGTAGTAAGAAGGGTAAATCCCTGTCATGTTATCTGTGATTTTTCCTGAAAAGGCAAGAACTAATTCAACTTGACCAGCCTCAGCCAATTCGATATGAAGAGCTTCATTGTCATGGTCAACTGTAAACGGACGAGCTTGACCCGCGACTTCTACTGAGGCGATTTCCAAATCCTTTTGGTGAAGGGAAATACGGTCACTCTGTGCTTGACCAGTAATGGTCACCTTACCAGAAAACGTTTTGGTCTCACGACTCAAGTCTAAAAATAAATCATAATGTTCAGGAACAAATTGCTTAATAAAATGTTCAACTGCTTGCATAGTTTTCTCCTATTCTAAGTTTAAGAGCTGCTACTCTTCTTCAAACAAACTTATTATATCATGTTTTGCTTGAGAAAAAAGGATTGGACGGTGATTTCCAAAACTTTCTTCCTTCCATCTGTCTACAGAGGGTAAACCTTGCGAAATTCTTCCAAAACAACTTTGCTGTCAGGTGTAAAAGCCAGCCCAACCTCTCTCAGCCACTCGGCGAAACAGTCTTCATGAACCTGACGCCAATAGGCTAGGGATTTATCACCTTCCCCTTCCTTAAAAGCATGTTCAGCAGAAACTTGATTGAAAGGCTGAACGGAAACCTTTGTAATTTCGACAATGCAGACAGCCCGATCTTGGCCATCTAAAATGACGTCAAATGTTCCTTCTCGTGGAAGTGGTTCGTTATCAACTGCATAAAGATCATAGGCTGAGGCGGTTGCTGTCTTTTCGCCTCTTAGAACTAGGTCTGCCAAGAGATCGGCTTCCACTCCAAAAGCCCAGGCATCTATCTCATCGCCGATAGAGGAGTTGATTTGCTTGTATGCTTTCCACATTTCTTGCGGTGTCATGGGTTGCTCCTTTGTAATTTTTTACTTACTTCTTTTATACGTTTGAGATGGTCTGGATGATCAATCTCTAAATTAAAAATCTCTGGAATAGAACTGTAGTGGATAATACATTTGATACCCATCTGATTCATTTTTTCTATGAAAGAGGCATTCAGATAGCCTGTTACAGCAAAGTCAATCTTTTTTATCCTTGCTTTATCCTGCATCTGTCTTAGCATATCTAACATTATTGGACTTTCCATATCATGCCATTGACTGTTTCTCACAGTCGCAAAAACAAAAGAAGTCAAATCATTCATTCCAACTACAATCTTTGAAATGCCTGTTTCCAATATCCTATCCAAGTCAAAATAAGCTGACGGTAATTCAATCATTGTGGCAATTTTCCCAGTAAAACCATGCTCACGCAATACTCTAATAGCTTGTTTTAATTGGTCGGCATCATTGACAAAAGGAAAGATAACAGACAGATTGGGATTGGTTTGATAAACTTCTGTAACGACATTTGCCTCAGCCTGAAATTCATCTGGACACGCCAGTAAACGCCTAGTTCCTCTGTATCCAAACAAGGGATGATTTTCATCAAAATACTCTTTAGTCCCCTCGAGACAATTAGCTTCTTCATTGGTCAATTCTGAAAAACGATACCAAACTTCCTCATCAGAGTACAAGGAACTGATGTTTAATAGATAATCTTTCACAAATTGCTGACAACTTGGTAACAGTATGTTTTGAATGAGCTCTCTCAACAAGTATTCACCACGAATCATGCCAATATGGTGGAATATTTTAGGATGAACCTTTTCAACAATTTTTTCGCCACTAAGGGCTAGTTGGTTATTCATTTCTTCCCCTCTTTCCATCATTCAAATTTAGCTACACGTCCTCATACCCTAAATGGAAAAAGTACATACATCCCCTGCTCCTTGATAAAGCTTTGTAATCTTTCGATTTGTTCTTCTATTTTAGACTGGATATCCGCCTCGTCCAGAGTTGATTCCGCACTAAACAACTGAAGTTTTAACAAGTCTGCTAAGTAAAGTAAGCACCATTCCATCTCAGATGTAAGGGTCGAAGCTTGCTCGATTTTTGCAAGCTTTTGTTCCAAGGTATCACCATTCAAAAATCTCTGATGTACTCTCCTTCTTATTTTTCTAGTTGTTTCCTCCCCAGAATCCAATGGACTTAAAAGGAGATTTTGATAGATGAACACCTGATTTTCCGTCTGCTTTTCCATATAGGCCAACAAGACTATTGAACTCTCAACAAAGGTCCAACTATTATAATCTCCTTCAAAGGGAATTTGTAGCAAAATATCTAACAACTTTTTAGCTAGTTCTTTTTGACCATCTAGATAGAGTAAATAAGCAAGGTGATTAAGAGACTCAAGATAGGAACAGTTGGTCTTCATGTGCTTTTTTAAAATCTTTTCTACATAGGGTTTTAAATCTGGATGATTTTCCACTAGCTCAAATACTTCTGTCAGCTTCATTTTAACTCCTTACTGTATTTGCCTATACTTACTGTATTCGCCTATACTTAATGGAACTATGTAAATCCAGCTTAGTTACCAGGCAAAAGGCATAAACGTATCATTCCGATTATAGTAATTCAATGCATCGACCAAGTCTTGGAGACTTGCGTCTGGCTTTTCTTCCAAGGCTACAATCAAAACATCAATCAACTGTTCACCATAATATACCAGATTAAGATTTCTCTCTACTACTTCCACAGGGTAGACATCTTTATCATCAACTAAATCTGGATAATCAGAAATCAGATAAAGACTATCAAGTGTTAAGTCACCCTCATCCCGTCCGTAAAGACAAAAATCATCTGAAGCTAGCTGTTCCATGCGAACTTGCTCTAAAATATCTGCTAGTGAAAAGAATTGGTGTTTACGCATGATTGCTCCTTTTATTTCTACTCACCTTCCACAAAACTAGTCAGAAAAGCCTCAAATGAAAACCATTGACCAAAAATTTCGGCTCTTTCTTCTAAAACATAGTAATAAACCTTGCCAAAATCTTCTTCCCTTAGAGACAGAGCATAGTTTCCAGACCCAGGATCATAGGCAAAATGAAGGAGGTCTTTAGCCTGAAATCCAGCAGGAACAACCTCATCGTCAAACCAGTTGAGGGCCTTCTCCATCTCCTCTAATGAATAAAAAGCATTGAAAGGAAAGAGATGTTTGTCATCATGAACACCAGACACACAAGATTGACCACCATTGTACTTGAGATAAAAGTTTAACATGGCTTCCGGCAATTTCTTTCCAAGGTTCTCCTCAAATTGTAAAAGGTCTTCTCTTGTAATTGGCTCATTCGCATCTGTTGCTCTCAGCATAATTATCCCTCCGGTTTTTACAATCTTTCTTCTAAGACCTTGTCAATAAAGTCATAGACAGTTGCAGCAACTTTTTGCATTTCTAAAGAGCCCAAAGCACCCAAATCATTTTCATAAATGCAATCATCAGCATTTTTCTTGATAAAGTAGGCCAAATCTCCCTCTTGACCAATCATAAAGAAGTCTGGTTCATCTACTTCTATCTGATAGGTCTCATTACGCTCTAAGAGATCCTCCTTAGCATATAAACAGATACCTGAGTCACCAATCTCATAAGGATCCACTTCGTCCCATTCCAATAAAAACTGATGGTAGAAACTTGGAAACTCAAATCCAAATATATCTTGTTCCATCTTTAACCTCCAATAGTGAACAATGCAAACTGTACCAAAGCATCACTTCAAACTCCAGCCACCATCCACTGTCAGGATTTGTCCTTGCATGGCAGATGCCTGACCGCTAGCCAAAAAAAGGCTAACTTGAGCAATCTCACTTGGTTCAATCCAACGCTTGATAGGCGTTTCACTAGCTACCCAGTCCGCCAATCCACCTAGTTCAAAGTCTGCAGCAGTCATACCTGTCTTGACTGCTCCGGGAGCAATCCCAAAGACCTGAATCCCAGCTTCAGCATAGTCTAGAGCCAACTGCTTGGTAAAGCCTGCCAAGGCATGCTTAGAGGAAGTATAGGCGTGACCACCTCCACCAGCTAGACTTGAGGCAATCGAACACATATTGATAATAATTCCTTTTTTATTCTCCAGCATTTGTGTCAAATAATAACGAGTCAGCTCAATTGGAGTCACGTAGTTGATTTCAAAGATTTCTTGAATTTCCTGCGCTGTCTGTTCCAAAAGTGGTTTGTAAGCATCCAAAACTCCAGCAGTATTGCACAAAACATCCACCTGAGGACACCAGTCAAAAACAGGTTTCAAGTCTAATGTCAAATCCCTCTGTAAAAAGTGAAAATCACCCTGCAATTGGGGATTTTCAACTTGGTCAACTCCATAAACTTGATAGCCCTTCTCTAAAAAGAGGCGAGCTTGAGCAAGTCCGATCCCTGAACTCACTCCCGTGATCAATACACGTCTAGTCATGCACTTCTACCCAGTCCGTCGCCAAAACATCACAAGGTGTCGGGCTCCACATTGAAAAACCTTCCCCTTCTCCAGATACGTTGATTAGGAAATAAGGCGTCACTTCAAGTGCAACCCCATTTTGCTCGATGGTATCAAAAAGCTGTACATAGTTTTCAGCCCCTCCCCAACCAGTTCGTACATATTTTTTCTTAGCTTTTAATCCAGGCAGGATTTCTTCAAATGTCATGACTGTCTCCTTTAATTCTACATTCTTCATTTAATTATAACAAAAAACCGCTTTCCAACGGCTTTTTGACTGTGTATCTACCAAATTTCTCCCTACCACTGCAATCCAGCTTCTCTAATTTCTTTCTTGGAAGCAAATTTACCATTTGGTCTGTGCCATCTTCCGTTTCTATCTCTAAAGTAGCCACCTGAATTTATTGATGGCGAGTTTGATTCCTGGCTTTCTTCCTTTTCTTGTGCGGCTTGGCGAGCTTTTCCCTCTTCTTCTTTTGCTTTCTTTTCAGCGGCTTCTTTTTCTTCAGCCTCTTTCTTGGCTTTTTCCTCAGCTTCCTTCTTAGCCTTTTCTTCAGCTTCTTTTTTAGCTTTTTCTTCTTTGTTTTCGACTGTATTTTTAGCCGTACCATCCAAGTAATTGATTTCCGCATTAGCTGAAACATTGTCTAAAACGACATGCGTCACTGAATACTGATCAACCTTTTCTTTACTACCACCCAACTTGATTTCCAAGAGTTTACCATTTTCATCTATTCCCACATACTGCAATTCAATCTGTCTCGGAATCAACTCATCTTTTTGATAGATTGGGGTCACCTTATAATCCAGATAGTAGTTTGGGTGATTGGCCAACCAAGAGTCCGATCGATTTTCGTAATAAAGCATACTTTCTTGATTAGTATTATCTGTACCATAATAAGTTCCAGCATTTAGCCAGTTAGTCATCGGAACCAAGTTTTTCTTTTCATCGTTTAATCCACTAAACTGGTACCCAATCAAATGACCACGATTCATCAACCAAGCCTTTTTAGAGCCATCTCCATAATAAAAATTATAATTGTGCCAACCAACTGGGTTATAACTTATCTTAGGCTCTCTCTTTTCAGTTGGCTCATCGCTGTCCTTAAGTTGAATATGAGCACCCGTTGCGCGTGATTTAAAATCCATTTCCCCAAGTTCTAGTTGCTTCTCATTTTTAAAAGGCAAGAGTCCGGCTTCTTTAAACAACTTCTCATCAAACTTGGTTTGCTTTTGTTCAATTTTTTCTTCTGGGACCTTTGATTCTGCCTTATGTCCAGAACATGCAACTAGTGTTGTGATCGAAAGCAAGGCAATTGAGAAGGATAGTAGCTTTTTCATAAAAGTCTCCTTTGTTTTTATATAGTAATTAGATTAACATCTCCTCTTACATTTTACTATCATTTTGTTAATTGTTCAAGAATAAAGAGACTGTTATTATACTATTTTCACTTCAATGCCCAAAACAAAACGATAACCACTTTTCAGTAGTTACCGTTGATTTCTTTTGATTAGTCTTTCTCACCAAGTTTGCTATTGATAGTCATCATGATACTAGCAATTTTCTCTCCCCAGTATGGGTCAGAAGCATAGCGTACATTCATACCAGAAGCTTTGTTCCCAAGGTGGTCTCTTCCACGGTCAATATAGTTCTCACGAATCCACTTGGCCGCACCGAGAATCCCCTTGTCCACATCATCAAATTTCTTGGCTGAGGTATACGGGCTCGAATCATAAGCTGCAATTCCAAAGAAGTTATTCTTATCCTTGGCAATCTGGCTCCGACCCCAAGCACTCTCGAGTGCACTATGCGCCATCAAGTAAAGGGCATTTATACCATAGCGTTTCTCAGCTTCCTTAAAAATAGCACCCTTACCAGCGAGGCGACTATTCCTAATGTTCATCAAAGAATAAACTTTATCCAATTCGGCTGCACTGTAATTACTTGGTTTAGTCAAATTTCTAAAGAGGAAGGGATTTTCAATGGTAAAGCCATCAAAATGAATCCCATCAGTTGAATAATATTTCTTACCAATAGTCATAGCTGAGCTATGTGGCGCAACACGGAGACTTACATAAGGTGATAACTCATGGTAAAAATACTTGCCATCACTTGTATAATGAGGGACAAATTCACTGTCCTTATCAATAGCTTCTAAATCACTTTTATTCATGAAGCCTGATAAACCAGAAATATTGACTGGTATTTGACTATCTTTTTTAGATTGGACATCTCCAAGTGAGACGATAGTTCCCTTTGATACATAACTCAATCTTTCACCAGAAGCGCTGTAAACATAAGCAGTAATTGGTTTCACTTTGTAATATTTTGCCTCTGAGATCCACTTCCCATTATTCTGGAAGGAATACTCTTTACCTTTGATCGTAAAAGTACCCGTTACATATCGACCATCATCTTTTAGATAGTACCAAGCATCGTAATCTTTGTCAAAAATCCATTCATTTTTGGCCATATAGCCACCAGATTTAAGGTAGTATGAACCAATCCATTCACGGGAAGCGTAGGCCCCACCTGACTTCAAGTAGAACCAGCTATTGTAGGATTTATCAAAAATCCACTCTTTTTCCGCCATAGCGCCACTATCTTTCAGATAATAGTCACTTTTCCACTGGCTACTTGCCATCACACCATCGCTATTGAAATAGTACCATGTTCCTTTGATTTTTTCCCATTTATTGCGAGAAATCTTGCCTGAAGCTGTTGCATGGTACCACTTGTCAGAAATTTTTACCCAATCATTTTCTGCCATGGCACCACTACCTTGGAAAAGATAGTCATTATAGATGGTACGGCTAAGCATGACACCATCTTTATCAAAGTAATACCAGACGCCTTCAATCTTTTCCCACTTATTGCGAGAAATCTTTCCCGAAGCTGTTGCATAGTACCACTTGTCAGATATTTTCACCCAATCGTTTTCTGCCATGGCACCACTACCTTGGAAGAGATAGTCATTATAGATGGTGCGACTAAGCATGACACCATCTTTATCAAAGTAATACCAGATGCCTTCAATCTTTTCCCATTTGTCGCGAGAAATCTTGCCTGAAGCTGTTGCATAGTACCACTTGTCAGATATTTTAACCCAATCGTTTTCCGCCATAGCACCGTTACCTTTGACAAGGTAATCATCAATTATAGTATTACTGAGCATAATGCCATTTTTATCAAAGTAATACCAGACGTCACCAATTTTTTTCCAGTTTAAGACAGGCTGGTTATTTTCATAAAAACGCCAGTTTCCTTGCTCTTTTTTCCAACCTTCCATGATAACTTCCTCTTTTTTTTCCTTTTTGGATGAGTCATCTTTAGAAGAATTTTCCTCTTTTACAACCGGCTCTTTCTTGGGCTCCACTTGGGGAACTTCCTTTTTCGGAGTAGCTTCTTCTTTTTTCTCGACTACATCTATGGTCTGAGTTCTTTTCGTAACCTGAGATTCTTCAGCATATACAGATGTCTTTGCAAATCCTGCCATAGAAAGAACGACAGTACTTGCAAGTAGTATCTTCTTCATTTTATTCTCCTCAGTAGAAAACTATCTACACTATTTTATAGAACCTATTGTAACATAGTTAACAGACGAAAATATTACAAATTGATGAAGATTCTGTGTCTTGTTGAGGATAAGGAAGGTCTAGCTTATCTCAGACTGGCTTTAACTTCTCGACGAAGATCTTCCAAACTGCTAATGCCATATTTGTCCATGACTTTTGGTAGATGTTCGATGATATCAGGACAAGCGTAAGGATTGGTAAAGTTGGCTGTTCCAACTCCGATAGCAGATGCCCCAGCCAGATACATTTCTAGCGCTGCTTCAGCCGAATCCACTCCCCCCATTCCAATGATAGGAAGGTCAGTTGTTTGGGCCACTTGTCGGATGAGTTTGAGAGCTACTGGAAAAACTGCTGGACCTGACATTCCACCAGTTCCATTGGCTAGGATTGGTTTTCTGGTTTTAAGGTCAAAGCGCATACCGACTAGAGTATTGATCATGGTTAATCCACTTGCTCCCGCATCTTCAGCAGCTTTTGCGATGGTGACAACATCCGTCACACTAGGGGTTAGCTTAACATAAACCGGTACATCAGAGGCTTCCACAGCTGCCTTTACCACTTCATAAGCTAGATCAGGATCTTGCCCAATCAAAAGTCCTTGATTGCCATGATCCACATTCGGACAAGAGATATTGAGCTCGATAGCTTTTACATTGGCTGCCTTGGAAATTCCTCGAGAAACAGCAGCGTACTCTTGTTTTGAAAAACCTGCAACATTTGCAATGATAGGAAGCGTAGGATACTCTCTTTCCAGCCAAGGCAGTTTTTCAGCTAAAACAGCTTCTAAACCAGGATTTTGCAAACCGATTGCATTGAGCATACCAGCAGGTGTCTCAGCTACTCTCGGAGTTGGATTGCCAAAACGGGGTTCAAGTGTCGTCGCCTTGATCATAATAGAGCCTAAAAGGTCTAAATCATAGTACTTGGCATACTCTTGGCCAAAACCAAAACAGCCTGATGCTGGAATAATCGGATTTTTCAAATCCAAGCCCGGTAGAGAAACTTGTAAACGTTTGTTAGTCATGACTTTCTCCTTATAATACAACTGTTCCTGTGCGGAAAACAGGGCCATCTTCACAGACACGTTGGCTGACAGTCTCACTATCTGGCACTTTTAGAACGCAGGCATAGCAAGCCCCCATCCCACAAGCCATACGAGATTCCAGAGATAGATAGGCTCTTGGGTGGTCATAAAACCTTTGATTGATATACTTCATCATTCCAGGCGCTCCACATGAGTAAACAGCATCAAATTGACTGTCTAAGTCATTGATGACGACTGACACATTTCCCTTAATGCCATACGAACCATCATCTGTCGTTACAAAAACCTGACCATATTGGGCCAATTCGGTTTCGAGAATAACAGCATCCTTGTTGGCAAAACCGAGGACTGTCACTACTTTCACTCCACGCGCATGCAATTCCTTGGCCACCTCAAGCAAGGGCGGAACACCAATCCCCCCACCAACGAGGAGAACTTGACTCTGATTGTCTAAATCAGACAAGTCAAACCCATTTCCCTGAGGCCCCATCACATCAAGAGTATCTCCCTGACTTAAGGTTGAAAAAATAGCTGTCCCAGCTCCCTCAATCCGATAAATGAGGTGACACTGCTTGTTTGCTTTGTCAATAGACGAAATTGAAATAGGGCGGCGCAAGAGATGGGCGTCATCAGGCACACGCAGATGAAGAAATTGGCCGGCTCGCATGGCTTCAACCATCTCCCCTTCTAGGACTAATTCAAAGATTGCTGGCGCAATTTCCTCTTGTGCAACCACCTTCATGGTTTCCAAACGAATGGCACCCAAACGTTTTTTACATGTGGGATTCATGACTTTTCCTCCTTAAATTTAAGGGGACCAGATAAAGAAAAGGCCTTGCAGTAGCAAGGCCTCAGTTAGGTTAGGCTAGAACTCATGCGTACACTAAAAAAAGTCCCCACAGAGAGTTCCCTATCCCTTTTATCTGACACCTTGTGAGTCTCTCTGGACTCCCCCTTAAAGGTTAAATTTGTATTAGTATACTCTTTCAAGAAAAAAAAGTCAAGTAGAAAACGAACATTCTACTTGACTTTACTGGATTATTTTTCACGAATCACTTCGACCTTGTAGCCATCAGGATCCTTGACAAAGTAATAGTTTGGTGGGGTACCAGGTAAGCCTTTTGGCTCTGTAACCTCATAGCCTTTGTTGCTGTGTTCTTGATGAAGAGCCTCAAGGTCAGGTGTACTGAGGGCGATATGGGCGAAGCCATCTCCTACCATGTAAGGGCCGTGGTCATAGTTATAGGTCAATTCCAACTCGTAGTCATCACCATCAAGTCCTAGATAGACAATCGTGAAGGCATGGTCTGGAAAATCTCTGCGACGCAATTCTCTAAATCCAAAAGCATCCTGATAAAATGCGATGGATTTTTCAAGATTTTCTACTCGCAAGCAAGTGTGTAGCATTTTTGAAGCCATTTTTCTCTCCTTTATGTCAAAAAAGACTGGAACAATCCTGTACCAGCCTTATAAGTGATTATTTACCAAGTTTTGCTTTAGCTGCATCTGCAAGAGCTGTGAAAGCTGCTGCATCGTTAACAGCCAAGTCAGCAAGCATTTTACGGTTAACTTCGATTTCAGCCAATTTCAAACCATGCATCAATTGTGAGTATGAAAGTCCGTTCAAACGAGCTGCCGCATTGATACGAGTGATCCACAATTTACGGAAGTCACGTTTTTTCTGACGACGGTCACGGTATGCATAGTAGTAAGAGTTCATTACTTGTTCTTTTGCAGTACGGAACAAGATGTGTTTAGCTCCATAGTAACCTTTTGCTAATTTAAGAATACGTTTACGACGTTTGCGTGATACAACGCCACCTTTAACACGTGCCATGTTTTATTTCCTCCAAATATTTCCTAGAATTGTTTACTTACTGTCAGGCTATTATTTCAAGCGAGTAAGCATTGCTTTGATACGTTTGAAATCTCCTGAATGCACCATAGATGCTTTACGAAGATGACGACGTTGTTTCTTAGTTTTTCCGTGGAAACGGTGAGATGTGTAAGCACGGAAACGTTTAAGTCCACCAGAACCTGTACGTTTGAAACGTTTAGCTGATGCGCGGTGTGTTTTTTGTTTTGGCATGATTTTTTCTCCTTTATTTAACTTTCTGACAATTATTTTTTGTCAGTTGCTGGCGCCAACTGCATGAACATTTGGCGTCCATCCATCTTAGCTCGTTGTTCGATGATTGCAATATCTTGTGTTGCTTCAGCAAACTCGGCTAAAACTTTTGCACCAATCTCTTTATGGGTGATCATACGCCCTTTAAAGCGAATGGATACCTTAACTTTATTTCCTTTTTCAAGGAACTTGCGTGCATTGCGAAGTTTTGTGTCAAAGTCACCCTTGTCGATAGTTGGACTCAGACGAACTTCTTTCACAGTAACAACACTTTGTTTTTTACGTTGTTCTTTTTGCTTTTTCTGATACTCAAATTTGAACTTACCGTAGTCCATAATTTTAGCAACAGGTGGTTTTGCTTGGGGTTGAATCAATACTAAGTCAACATTTGCACTATCAGCCAATGCTTGCGCTTCGCTTAGTGGCTTGATGCCTAGCTGTTCTCCCTCAAGACCGATCAAGCGAACTTCACGTACACGAATTTCATCATTGATGAATAAGTCTTGCTTTGCTATGGTTTTCACCTCTTTTTTATTATTAGAGAAAAACAAGAGCGGACTCGTAATGATACAAGCCCGCACGTTATGATAGCGTTTCTTAGAAACTTTTCATCCGTAGGGCCAGGCAACTTGATGTCACAAGGCGAGAAGCTCTCACTTCTGCTTTTCTCAACTTTTATATGATACCAAGTTTTCTATCCCTTGTCAAGATAAAAAGTCAATTTTTCGAAAAGTTTGTCTATTTTATCGAACCGTTTCAATTCTCCAACTATTCCATCCTTTAAAGCGGATAGCCCCTTGCTGGTCAGTTCGGTAAATCTTACTCTTGATATTTTCCAGTTGTGTCAAGGTTTCCTGATGAGGGAGTTTTGCTCGATTGCTCTTTCCAACTGAAATGAGAGTGAACTCAGGTTTGAGCTGTTCTAGGAAAGCTGAATTGGATGATGTTTTAGCACCATGTTGGCCTGCTTTCAGGACATCCACCTCTAAGTCAGGGTATTGCTTTAGAAGATCCTTCTCTCCCTTCTCTTTCAAATTTCCTGTGAAGAGAAAGTGCTTATCCAAAAGTTTTCCATAAAGAACCAGAGAATCATCACGATCCCCATCTCCAATCTGCCTTGGAGATAGAAGTTCTAAGTAACTGCCAAAAATCGGGAAATACTCCCCAGCTGTCACACTACGTACCTTGTTTTTACTTGCTTCTAGTTCCGCTACAAATTCCTTCTGTGTCAAACTTCCTTTTGACACTAAAATCTCCCCGATATGGAAAGCTTTGGTCACCTCCAGTAAATCACCAACATGTTCCTTGTCTGTGTTGGTCAAAATCAGCTGGTCAATCTTGTCTACTCCTCGACTTTTAAGATAGGGAATCAAGGTTCTCTGGGCATTGCTGGTTGTCACCTTTTCTTGCCAAGCCTCGATTTTCTTACTAGCTTCTACCTTACCACCAACATCTATGAGAATAGTTTTACCAGTTACATCCCGTAGGAAAATACTTTCACCTTGCCCCACATCCAGCATGGTGATTTCATTTTCAAGTGGGTGCTTGGTCAAGAAAAAGAGCCCCACGATAAAAAGACTGACTCCTGCTAGTCTTTTGATGTTTTTCCTCATGTCATAGACTAAGGCTAATGAAACTAACAGTAGAATCAGCAGCCATGCGTTGGGTTGACCAAAGACCAGAGGCCTGCTTGCCAGCTGCGATACCAAGCGAATGATGTTCTCCAACCACTCAAAGACAAGGTTAAACTGAGTGACTGGGTAAGCAAAAGACAGAATGAATAAGATGGACAAAAGCGGCAAGAAGACCAGATCAAACAGAAAGGAAAATACAAAGGTCAAAAGGATAGACCAAGCCTGAAATTCTGCAAAATAAAAGGATAGAATGGGCAATATTCCCAAAGAAATGACCAAACTTTCTCTGGCAACAGCCTTGAGTCCCTCCCCTTCTTTGCTTGTCATGGTCAAGATAAAAGCATAAGCGCAAGACAAGACTCCTCCTGCTGTTAGGAAAAAGTTGGGCATGATGATAAAGAGGACAAGGACTGTTAAGGCAAAATTGTCCAAGCCCTTAACACCATGTTGGGCTAGTAACTTTTGTAAGAGACTACGAATGACCGAAGCTGAAAATCCTGTCAGACCTGCATAGATAAGGGAAAAGGGATAGGTTAGCCACTTCAACTTTTCTTGAGTCAAGCCCAATCGCAAGAGGAGTTTCTTAAAGGCCTCCATAAAGAAGCCCACCTGCATACCAGACAAGGCAAAGAGATGGATAATTCCAAGACTGGAATAAAGCTCATTCATCTCCTCAAAGTCCGTGTCCAAATGTCCTAAAAGAAGACCTGTCATATAGTTGCGCATAGGATCTGGAAAGTGCATCTTGATCCAAACTACAGCCTTTCGACGTAAACTAGACAGATTTTCTCTTATATCCCAACTGCTAACCTGTTTCATTGACTGGATACTCTTGATAGTCAAAGTTTGGTAAATTCCTTGAGTCTTTAGATATGCTTGATAGTTAAAGCCACCAAAATTCCTCTGACCTTCAGGCTCTGAAGGTTTTCCTTCTAGCTCTATCTCGTGAAGGTCTGTTAAGGCCTGAAAGAGCTCTTTCTCCTCCTCAGACTGGAGTTTATAGTAAACTTGGAGGGTGCGGCCCTCAGCCTTGCCCCGAAAGGACAGACTATCTCCATTGACCTTAATAGTGTCAGGCAAAATCCGTACCTTCTCAACAGAATCCACTAGGTTTTGACTAGCTTGTGTCTGTTGCCAAGTTTGAAACAAAAACCAAAATCCAAAAACTCCACAAATCGCTAGAACTCTACCGGCCGATTTCCAAGGAAATTGGAAAAAGAGACAGACAAGCAAAAAAACAAAACCTAGCAGTGCGAGATAGGACGCTCCAAAAATTGCATAGTAAAGCCAGAGCAATAGAAAACTCAGATAGATTAGGGGAATTGGGGAATTCTTAATCCACTGTGACATAATCTTTTAGCTTTTCTATGGTCTTAGCGCCAATACCAGAAACTTTCTTTAATTCATCTACCGACTTGAATTTGCCATTTGTCTCACGATGATCGATAATATCCTGGGCTCGTTTTCCTCCCAAGCCTTTGACCTGTTTTAGTTCTTCCAGACTAGCTTTATTAAGGTTGACCTTCTTATCTTCACTTGTCGAAGGAGTCGTTCCAGAGGCAACCTGCTGACTAGCTGCTTCTTCTCCCTTAGTTGGAACATAGACAAGAGCCTCGTCACTGACTTTCTGAGCGAGATTGAGCGACTTGCTATCTGCCTCATCTGTCAAGCCACCTGCCTTCTGAACGGCATCATGAACTCGACTTCCTACTGGCAAATCATAAATCCCTGGCGATTTAACAGCACCCTTGACATCTACTGTTATTAGATCTTGTTCAGCAGACTCTTCCTTTTCTTCCTTGTTCACTTCTTTTTCAGAAGATGAATCCTTTGAAACAGCTGCGACTTCAGCCTGCAAATTTGTTTCTTTCACAGGTGTTTGTGTAGATGGCTTTAGTAGGAAAAATCCGCCCAAGGCCAAACCCAAACCAGCACAAATGACAATGATTTTATACTCTTTGATTTTCTCGATAATTGCTTCCATATTTTCTCCTCTCTTAAGTTATTCGCAAGAGAAAGAAAAAACAGTCAAAAATTTCTTTTCAACTGCTTATTTATTTGCAAAATAGTCTTCCTTAGTCAAGACATAATAAACTCTTGTGATAATTCGTCCTGGTTCTCTATTATCCATTCTGGCATAGGGTTCTTCGTGGGAAAAATGCATACCTGATTTCTCCATGACTCTTCCAGATGCGAGATTGTCTTTATCGTGAAGCGCGGTCAACTTGTTCATTCCAATCTTCTCAAAAGCCAGCTTAATCACTGCACGATTGGCTTCTGTCGTCAATCCTTGATTCCAATACTTTTGGTTGATAATATAACCAATAGCTGCTTTTTTGAGAATGGGGTCAATCTTGTGCAAGTCAATGGTTCCGATAAACTGACCATTGCTTTTTAGTTCTATCCCCCACCGTCCCAAGGGATTAGCCAAGTAGAACTGAGCAATGTTGTTCTTGGTCTCTTCTAGACTCTGATTTGTTGGAAAGGTATAGCGTGTATTTTCTCTATCCGAAGCATACTCAAACATAGCTTCCGCATCATTCAAAGTTACAGGTCTAAGCAATAAACGTTCTGTCTCCACTATTGGATACTGGGCTAGTTTTAAAAAGATTGATTCCATACACACTTCCCCTATTTACAAGTATTTTCCTACTAGCTTATCAAAAAAAGCTCATCAAAGCAAAAGTTTTTCTTGATTTTCGAAACAGTTTTATATAAAATAAAAACATCACAATAATCGGGTTTCTCTGTGATGTTTGATTTTAAAGACCCGAATTTAGAAAATGGAGTAAACCTATATGTTAATCGGAATCCCAAAAGAAATTAAGAACAATGAAAACCGTGTTGCCCTCACACCTGCTGGTGTTTATAGCTTAGTTAGCCGTGGTCACCACGTCCTCATCGAAACAAATGCTGGTCTCGGTTCAGGATTTACTGATGCGGACTATCAAAAGCAAGGTGCTGAGATTGTCGCTACTGCTGCTGAAGCTTGGGCAGCTGAGTTAGTCGTGAAAGTAAAAGAGCCATTAGCTTCTGAATATGCTTACTTGCGCGACGACCTTCTCCTCTTCACCTACTTGCACATGGCCGCTGCTCCAGAATTAGCAGAAGCTATGTTAGCAGCCAAAACAACAGGAATTGCCTATGAAACTGTTCGTGACAATCAAGGACAACTACCGCTCCTCGTTCCTATGAGTGAGGTTGCAGGTCGTATGGCTGTTCAAATCGGAGCTCACTTCCTTACTAAGCAAGCTGGTGGTTCTGGTGTCCTACTAGGTGGTGTACCAGGTGTTCCAAAAGGAAAAGTAACCATCATCGGTGGTGGTGTCGTCGGTACACATGCTGCCCGCATTGCCCTTGGTCTTGGTGCTCAAGTAACTATTTTAGATATCAGTGCTAAACGTCTCTCAGTTCTAGAAGAAGTCTTCGGAAACCAAATCCAAACTCTTATGTCAAATTCTTTCAATATTGAAGCAAGTGTGAGAGATGCTGATGTAGTGATTGGTGCGGTTCTCATCCCTGGTGCCAAAGCACCAAAATTGGTGACAGATGAGATGGTCAAACAAATGCGTCCAGGCTCTGTCATCGTTGATGTTGCCGTTGACCAAGGTGGTGTTATCGAGACAGCTGACCGTGTGACAACACACGATGAACCCGTCTATGAAAAACACGGTGTTCTCCACTATGCCGTTGCCAATATCCCTGGCGCGGTTGCCCGTACTTCAACCATCGCCCTAACCAATGTCACTCTTCCTTATATCGAAGCTTTGGCCGGCAAAGGATTCGCACATGCAATCTCTGAAGATGAGGGCTTGCGTCAAGGTGTGACCACTTATAAAGGTTACTTAACTAGCCTCCCAGTTGCTCAAGGCCTCGCTAAAGAGCACACGTCTATCGACGAACTTGTTTAAAGCTAGACACTCATTAAAAAAAGCAGTTCGCATCTGAACTGCTCTTTTTTGCTATTCTGTTTCTTGGTTCTTTTCTTCAACCTTAACTGGAGCTGGTTCATAAGCTCGTATGATTTGAGCGACAACTGGATGACGAACCACATCCTTGGCTGAAAAATGAACAAAGTCGATTTGGTGAATGTTCTTGAGCTTTTCTTGAGCATCAATCAAACCTGACTTGACGTTACGTGGTAGGTCAATCTGACTGATATCTCCATTGACAATCATCTTCGAATTAAATCCTAAACGAGTCAGGAACATCTTCATCTGCATGATGGTCGTATTTTGTGCCTCATCGAGAATGACAAAGGCATCATCCAAGGTCCGACCACGCATGTAGGCAAGGGGCGCAATTTCAATGATTTCACGCTCCATGAGACGGGTCGTTTGGTCTTTCCCAAGAATCTGATACAAGGCATCATAAACTGGTCGAAGATAAGGATCCACCTTCTCCTTAAGATCACCCGGAAGAAATCCTAGACTCTCACCTGCTTCCACTGCTGGTCGAGTCAGGATAATCCGCTTGACTTGCCCACGTTTAAGGGCAGTCACTGCCAAGGTCACTGCAAGAAAGGTCTTCCCTGTCCCTGCAGGTCCGATTCCAAAGGTCACATCATGCTGTTTGACACTGTCCACATAAAGTTTTTGACCCAAGGTTTTGACACGGATCGGTTTCCCTGTATTGTCTTTGATAATTTCTTCTTCGTAAAGGGCGACAAACTTGTCGATTTCATCGTTTTTGACCATACTAATCGCAGTCACCACATCTGGTGTGCCAACGGTCATCCCCCGATTCACCAAAACCATCAATGCCTGGATAACCTGACGGGCTTCCTCACAGGCAGACTCTTCTCCGATAACCTGGACAATTTCCGTACGGGCGTGAATCACAACATCGAGCTCTTCTTCCATCAAACGAAGATGGCGTTCATTAGAACCAAAAAGATGAAACAAGTCATCTGGATGACTCAGTTGAATGTCTATTGAATGTTCCTTCAAATAAAGAACCTCTCTAATCCTTTTATTTCTTTTTATTATAGCAAAGAGAACAATAAAATACTAGCCTCATCTCATTGTCTCTAGTGTTCTAAGTATTCTTGCCAGATAGCGTCAAAATCTCCTAGGTTAAAAGAGAAGCTGGCATGCTCCTCCAAAAAGCGACTCACCTCATCAAAATCATCTGTGTGTTTTGGAAAGGCTGACTCCTCAAAAGCGAGGTCTGCCAAGATGGCTTTTGGGCTATTACTTTTCGGATTGCGCTCGGTCATGAGCCAAGTGTAAAATGATTTTCTCAATTCTTTCTCCTATCAAGAGTTTTTTAATGACACTTTTCTGATTCTTGAAAATTACTGGACTTAGCCTCTGAAACGTAGTGGTTTATAAAATCTGTTTTAGCATCAGTATAGGCGTCTCGATTGTGTTCAAATTTTTTCCACAAACTTAGTTTTAATTCCTGATACGCTTGGGCAATATCTGGATGCTGGCAGAGATAATCTCTAAAATAAATCTCGTCATGATCTCCCGTCATTCGCAAATGTAAATGAAAAACTTTCTCAGCAAATCCCTGCTCTGTGTATCCTTTATTTAGCGAAATCCTGTTAGGACTCTCCGACATCAGTAGCCAACCATTCTTCACCAATAAATCCCTAACTCTTGCTAAATCCTCTATTTTACCTACTTCTAACAGAATATCAACGATATTTTTAGCCCAAATATTAGGGATAGCAGTGCTACCGATATGTTCTATTCTTTTAATAACATTTGCACCCAATATTTTTTTCAGACTTGTTTTTTCCGATTCATACCAGTCTTTCCACTCTGACCTGTGCTCTACTAGAAAAATAGGAAAAAGTTGCCAGAGTTCCTCTAAACTCATTTCTTCAAGTTTCTTTATCATGTCTATAAGACCTAAATCAACTCTGTACCAAACTGGTCTTGCTTGATTTTGCCAGCCTTCATCAAGCCACCGAGTGCTTTCTTGAACTGACCTTTAGAGATACCAAAGGTTGCCTTGATATCCTCAGGAGACGACTTATCATTCAAGGTCATGAAACCGCCATTGCTTTCCAAGTAGGTCAAAATCATCTGGGCATCATTTTTCAACATTTCAAAAGAACGTGGTTTGAGGGATAGGTTCAAGGTGCGGTCCACTTCACGGAAACCAATGACACGCGCATCTAAAACTTGACCCAATCGGGGCTCTGAGTAGCGCTCGCTGGGATGGATAAAACCAAGCATGTTATTCTCTGGCAGATAGACAAAGGTCCCAGACAGCTTGAGACGGTAAACAATGGCTGGCCAGTTTTGGTTCTGCATGTTGTTGTAAGCAGGACGCGCCAGACGTTGGAAGTCTTCTTGATAAGCCAAGATTCCCCAGATTCGGTCTTTCTTGTCCACTTCAAGACGAATGTATAGTTTGTCACCCTTCTTGGGCCAGAGTTCCTTGAGCTCAGGGAGGATATCAAGTGACACTACGATCTCCTTGTCAGGTAGACCAGTATCCACAAAAACTCCCAAGTCTTTACGAACTTCTGTTACGGTTCCCCAGCCAAATTGGTCCTGAGTGGCAGTCACTTCTAAGGTTGTCATGCGAAGTTTTTGCTTCATATCCGTGTAGGCAAAACCTTTGACCGTATCCCCTACTGTATGTTGCCCCTCTTCCTTGGCAAGTGCATAGGTTTGACCATCCTTTTGCACAAAGTAAAAACGGTCATTTTCATCGATGATAAGTCCAACGATAAAATTTGCAAGATTTGTATTCATATTTCCTTCTTTCGAATAAAACTCAGCCAGCAATGCCAACTGAGTTTTTCTGTTTATTTTTAGACTTCCAAAAGTTCTTTTTCTTTATTGGCAGTCATGTCGTCGATGTGTTTCACAGCATCGTCTGTTACTTTTTGAATATCTTTTTCAAGGGTCTTCAATTCGTCTTCAGTGATTTCTTTTGCTTTTTCTTGTTTCTTAGCTTCGTCCATAGCATCACGGCGGATATTGCGGACAGCCACTTTAGCATTTTCACCAACCTTCTTCACTTCTTTGGCAAGGTCACGACGAGTTTCTTCTGTAAGGGCAGGAATAACCAAGCGAATCACAGAGCCATCATTAGCTGGTGTAATACCAAGATCAGAAGCGTTCAAGGCACGTTCGATGTCTTTCAATGAAGACTTGTCAAATGGTGTTACCAACAAGACACGCGCTTCTGGAATAGTGATAGAAGCGATTTGGTTAAGAGGAGTTTCGACTCCATAGTATTCTACGTGGATACGGTCTAGCAAGCTTGCGTTGGCACGACCGGCACGGATACCACCAAATTCACGAGCAAGTGATTGGTGAGACTGGGTCATTCTCTCTTTAGCTTTTTCTACAATTGCATTAGCCATAATTTTCTTATTCCTTTTCTTCGATATTGTTTGAAACTGTTGTTCCGATATTTTCACCAAATACGACACGTTTGATGTTGCCTGGTTGGTTCATGTTAAAGACAACCAAGTCAATGTCGTTGTCCATAGAGAGGGTTGAAGCAGTTGAGTCCATGATACGAAGACCTTTATTGATAACATCACGGTGGGTCAATTCTTCAAACTTAACGGCAGTCTTGTCTTTCTTAGGATCGGCATTGTAAACACCGTCTACGCCATTTTTAGCCATAAGGATGGCATCCGCTTCGATTTCAGCTGCACGAAGGGCTGCTGTTGTATCTGTTGAGAAGTAAGGTGAACCAATACCAGCACCAAAGATAACGATGCGGCCTTTTTCAAGGTGGCGAAGAGCACGTCCACGTACGTAAGGTTCTGCCACTTGTTGCATAGCAATGGCTGTTTGTACACGCGTATCGACACCAACTTGTTGCAATGAATCTGCCATCACAAGAGCATTCATAACGGTCCCAAGCATTCCAGTGTAATCTGCCTGAACACGGTCCATTCCTGCTTCTGCAGCAGGTTCTCCACGCCAGAGATTTCCTCCACCAATAACAAGGGCAATCTCGATACCTAAACTATGAACTTCTTGAATCTCTTTTGCGATTTTTTGAACTGTTTGGATATCAATCCCTACGCCACGTTCACCTGCAAGAGCCTCACCTGATAACTTGATTAAAATACGTTTATACTTGGGGTTCGCCATTTTTACTCTCCTTTTTTCATCCTACCTATTTTATCACAATTTCTTAGATTTTTATAGTACCATGAGCAATTCTTTCAAAAAAATTAGACCGTTAAAAATTCCTCTAAGTCGGTAAGAGCGCGCTCTGCAATTTTTTCATAACGAGCCTTCTTATCACGGATACGCTCGCCTTCTAACTCCTTGATGATCCCGAAATTGACGTTCATAGGTTGGAAATGCTTGCTGTCAGCGTGGGTGATGTAATGAGCCAGACTTCCAATCGCTGTTGTTTCTGGGAAGATAGCTTCACTTTCACCCTTGAAGAGTCGAGCCGCGTTAATACCTGCAACTAAGCCTGACGCTGCTGACTCAACATAGCCTTCCACACCCGTCATCTGACCTGCAAAGAAGAGATTTGATTGTTTCTTAGAACGGTAGGTCTGCTCAAGAAGATTTGGTGAATCCATGTAAGAATTGCGGTGCATGACACCATAGCGAACAAACTCAGCATTTTCAAGACCTGGAATCATTTGGAAGACGCGCTTTTGTTCTCCCCATTTGAGGTGGGTCTGGAAACCGACGATATTGTAGAGGCTACCAGCCGCATTATCCTGACGAAGCTGGACAACTGCATACGGTGTTTTGAACTCTCCATCACGAGGTCCTGTGTAGTCGTCTGGGTACTCCAGACCAACTGGCTTCATAGGACCATAAAGCATGGTTTTAATCCCACGCTTGGCCATGACTTCGATAGGCATACATCCTTCAAAGTACTTTTCCTTTTCAAATGAATTGAGCGGTGCTTCTTCCGCATTGACCAAGGCTTCATGGAAATCCATAAATTCTTGTTTGGTCATGGGAGCGTTGAGATAGGCTGCTTCTCCCTTGTCATAACGAGACTTGAGATAGACCTTGCTCATATCGATAGTGTTGACATCGATAATAGGTGCTGCCGCGTCGTAGAAATAGAAACCATCACCGTCATTAAGGGCATGAATCTTTTCAGCTAGGGCATCGCTGGTCAAAGGACCAGTCGCTACAACTGTAATAACATCTGTCGGTAATTCTGTAATTTCATCACGAACCACCTCAATCAAGGGATGGTTGGCCACTTTCTCAGTCACCATCTGGGAGAAACCATCACGGTCCACTGCAAGGGCACCACCAGCTGGAACACGTGTAGCTTCAGCAGATTCCAAGATGACAGAACCCAAGCGACGCATTTCTTCCTTGAGAAGCCCAACAGCATTTGTCAAAGCATCCCCGCGCAAGGAATTGGAACAAACCAACTCTGCAAAATTGTCTGTTTTGTGCTGAGGTGTTGACTTAACACCACGCATTTCATAGAGTTTAACTGGAATACCACGTTCTGCGATTTGGTAGGCAGCTTCAGACCCTGCCAAACCTGCTCCGATAACATTGATATAAGATTGAGACATGACACTAATACCTCTTTGGGTGGAAACTAAGTCCAAATAAAAACAAGCTACTAGACTATTTGACACCCACAAATCTTTCTAATTTTTCTTTTACTAGTATAACAAAAAAAGGGAAGAAGGCAAACTTCCCTGTTTAGTCATTTTCTTGATTTTCTTCCCATTCGTGGTAGGCAGCGTAAAGCTGGCTTTTATTCCACTGGTAGAGTTTCGCAACTTCCTTAATAGCTTGATTTTTCTTCATGCCTTCTTGGATACGAGATTGGATTTCTGAAAACAAGTCCTCCTCGTCCTTTTCCTCCACATCCTGATTGGCACCTTCAACGATGAGAAGGCATTCACCCTTGAGTGGTGTTTCAGCAATACTTTCTAGTAGCTCTGAAATCTTTCCTCGTTGGTATTCTTCATAGATTTTGGTCAATTCTCTGACCAAGACCACCGAGCGATCGCCGTAAACTGCTAGCATATTTTCTAATGTATCTGCCACACGATGAGGAGATTCATAGAAAATTTGTGTTTCAGGATAGTCTTTTTTGGCTTGAAAAAATTGCTTTTGCTGGCCCGATTTTCTAGGTAAAAAGCCGTAAAAAATGTGTGGCTGTGGCGCTAGGCCACTGGCAATCAAGGCAGAAATTCCTGCAGAAGCACCTGGAACTGTCACTACTGCAATATCTTCCTCAATAGCTGCCTTGACCAAATCATGCCCAGGGTCTGAGATACTAGGCAGACCCGCATCAGAAACCTGAGCAATACTTTGCCCAGCTTTCAAAAACTCAATCAAATCAGGAATCTTTTCCTTGGCATTGTGCTCGTGAAAACTGATCTGCTTGGTGAAAATGTCAAAATTCTTGAGCAAAAGCCCCGTGTTACGCGTGTCCTCAGCCGCAATCCAATCCACTTCTTTCAAGGTCTGGATAGCACGAAAGGTCATATCATCTAGGTTGCCAATCGGTGTTGCCACTAGATACAACTTGCCATAGGGAGACTGCCCCTTAAAACTTTTTTGAATCTGCATGTTTACTCCCTGTATAACAACTCGTCACAGAACATACACTCCTCGTCCTGCTCCCGACGTTGTCCATAAAAATCATTACATACGTGAAACCCGTCTTTATAGATCCGACGGACACTTTCACGAACATGCTTGGCCTTAACGGGTGTATCTGCTTCTACCTCGCCTAAGCGTTCGCGCAACTTACTATTTTCCAAGCGAAGAGCTGTATTTTCCTCTACCAGGCTCTTGAGATTTTTCTTGATGGCTTCCACATCGGCCAAGGTCACTAGTAACTGTTGGGAAAAATCGTCTAGCGCATCAAATAATTCTTTTTTGTCCATAAAACAGCCCTTTCCTTTCTTTATCGTTCATTTTTAAGTTTATATTTCCTTCAAAACCAGGTATTCCATGGCATTTTGAAAGCTAACATTGGCTTGCCACATTTTTCTAGCTTCCAGCAAATCTTGTAAAATCTGTCGAATCCTTGCTTGCAAGAGATCCTGCCCACAGAGGACTTCGAGAATTCGCAAGACCTGATCTTGTTTTTCCTTGTCATCTGCCAAGTTGGCTAATTTAGCAACTTGCAGATAACTTTCTTTTTTCTTAGCTAATAACCAGGTCAGCAGGCGTTCACTCTCATCCACCAAGGTCCAAAAACTGGCTTGATTGGCCAGCTTTTCTGCTTCAGCTCTTGATTGACAAAACTGGGCTAAGAAAGTCGCTTTTTTCTTGACTAGACCTGCTTGTTCCAATTGATAAATGAGCTTCTCTTCTTGCTTTTTAAAGTGGAAATTCTGGGTCCGACTACGGATGGTCGGTAACATCTTTTCCCCATCGCTGGTCAAGAAGAAAATATAAACCTCACTCTGGGGTTCTTCAATGACCTTGAGCAGAGAATTGGCTGCGTTGGGATGCATTTTCTCCGCCTGCTCGATAATAAAGACCTGTTGCTGACTTTCAATTCCTGCTTGGGAAAACTGACCCACCAATTCTCGAATGCGTTCTGTCTTGATGACCTGATTAACAGGCTTAATCAAAGTGACATCTGGAAATTCTTCCTGCTCAATCAACTTGCAGTTTCGGCAGTTCTCACATGGTAAAACGCCTACTTTATCCGTACAGAAGAGACTTTTGGCCAAAAATTGCGCCATTTCCAAGCTCCCAAAGAAACCTGAAAAGAGATAGGCGTGATTGAGCTGCCCTTGTTCTAAGATACGGATAAAGCGGTCAAACTGGTCTGGTTGCCAAGCCTTTAGTTGATCTTGTTTCATCTTGTCAATCCCATTCTCTCAAACAAGACAGTTTTGGTATGCTCCACTACTTGGTCCAAAGGAAGACTGGCATCAATCTTGGCAATACGACTTCCTTCTTTTTCCAGAAGAGAAAGGTAGCCTTGACGAACTTTCTTGTGCAAGTCCAAACCTTCTAAGTCCAAACGATTGACCTCACGATCACTATTGGCAGCAATGCGAGCCAGCCCTTCTTCAACCTCGATGTCAAAATAGAGTGTCAAATCGGGTTTGAGGCCATCTGTAGCAAAGTGATTGAGCCAATCAATGGAATCGATATCCAGGCCACGGCCAAATCCCTGATAGGCAACAGAACTATCGATGAAGCGGTCCATAATGACCAACTTGCCAGCTTTAAGGGCTGGAAGAACTTTTTCCACCAAGTGCTGTCTGCGACTGGCGATATAGAGAAGGAGTTCTGTTTTAGGATCCATCTGAGTATGACTTGGATCCAAAACCACTTGACGAATCTTCTCTCCAATCAAGACTCCGCCTGGTTCACGGGTCGTCAGCACCTCTACTCCTTTTTCCTCTAAAATTGGGAGTAAAGCCTCTAAAACACTGGTCTTTCCTGCTCCCTCTGGTCCCTCAAGAGAGACTAAAAATCCTTTTAACATGTCTAACTCATTTCTTTTTTTCTACCTTCTATTCTATCAAAAAAATAGGTTTTTGTGACAATCTTTTTGTTTCTTCTCAATTCAATCGACCATAAAAGAGGTTGGGAGTCATCCAACCTCTTATTTACCTAGTTCTTGTGTTCGTTTATAGGCTTGATGAACTGCGTCCATGACTGCGCCTCTAAAGGCATGTTCTTCCAGACTTGCTACACCAGCGATAGTCGAACCTCCTGGGCTACAAACTTGGTCTTTCAAGACTCCAGGATGTTGCTGACTTTCGAGGACCATTTGTCCTGCGCCGACTACTGTTTGGGCTGCCATTTTCAAAGCCGTTTCTCGTGGCAATCCTGTCTTTACACCCGCATCTGCCAAAGCCTCGATAAAGAGATAGACAAAAGCTGGTCCACAACCTGCGAGACCTGTCGCCGCATCGATTAAGCCATCTCTAAGCTCGACCAAGAGACCAGCCTTGGCTAAGAGTTGACAAAAGAGTTCACTGTCCTCAGTACGACAGTTTGCTGACATGGCATAACTAATCACTCCTTGCCCGATAGCCACTGGAGTATTGGGCATGATGCGAATGATTCGGTGGTGACTTGGAAGAAGTCTAGCCAGTTTTTCCAAGGTCAGTCCAGCTGCCATGGAAATCAAAAGAAGACTTTCTCGTTTTTCAAGAATGGTCTGATATTGAGAAAGCAAGTCTGAAAACTGTGCAGGCTTCACTCCTAGAAAAATCACATCTGCTTCTGCAAATATTTCTTCATTGCTGGAAGCCTGACCGCTAAAATTAGTGATGAAAGCATCTACTTTTGCTTGACTACGATTGGCAAGGAGAATCTGAGCACCCGTCTTGGCCTGCAAAACAGCCTTGGCCAAACTAGCTCCCATATTCCCCAAACCGATAAATCCAATCTTCATCTCTTACTCCCTTATCTGTCCATTACCAGTAACCACATACTTGTAGCTGGTCAACTCTTTCAAGCCCATAGGCCCACGCGCATGCAGTTTCTGAGTAGAAATCCCCATCTCACATCCAAGACCAAACTGGCCACCATCAGTGAAACGAGTCGAGGCATTGACATAAACTGCTGCTGAATCTACTTGATCTGTAAAGTAAGTTGCAGCTTCAGCATTTTCTGTCATAATGGCATCTGAATGATGGGTACTGTGAGCTTCAATATGCTCAACCGCTTCTTCTAAACTGCTCACGACCTTAACCGCTAGAATATAATCTAAAAACTCAGTGTCAAAGTCTTGGGCCTCAGCTGCTCGACCTGAAAGAAACTGACTTGCTTTCTCATCCAAGCGGAATTGAATCGGTTCCAGCCCATCTTCTTTCCGACTTGTAACCAGAACTTGCTCCAAGCGAGGAAGGAAATCCGCTGCCTTGTCTTCATGAACCAATAAAACCTCCATAGCATTGCAGACAGAAGGACGACTGGTTTTAGCATTGTTGATGATAGATAGAGCCTTGTCTTCATCGGCATCCTTATCCACATAGACATGAACAATTCCAGTTCCTGTCTCGATAACAGGTACGATAGCATTTTCAACCACAGCATTGATCAAGCCAGCACCTCCACGAGGAATGAGAAGGTCTAGATAACCCTTGGCCTTCATCATGGCATAGCTACTTTCACGGCTGGTATCTTCCACCAGTTGAATCACCTCTGGATGAATGGCAGTTGTCTCCAAGCCCTTCTTCAAGGCTGTGACAATAGCATAAGCTGTTTGGTAGGCGTCCTTACCACTACGAAGAACGACCGCATTCCCACTCTTGAGAGCCAAGGCAGCCGCATCAGACGTCACATTTGGACGACTTTCATAGATAATACCAATAACCCCCATGGCCACACGTTTCTTGGTAATAACCAAGCCATTTTCAAGCTGACTTGTTTCTAGGACTTCACCAATAGGATCTGGTAAAGCAACCACTTCACGAATCCCATTTGCCATCGCTTCTATACGTCCTGCATCCAAATAAAGACGGTCTAGCATAACATCTGAGATTTTTCCCTTGGCCGCTGCCATATCGAGGGCATTGGCCGCTAAAATCTCCTCAGTAGCTTCCAATAAATGATCAGCCATAGCTAGCAAGGCTTGGTTTTTCACTGCTTCGCTGGCAGTATTGATTGATTTCTTAACAGCCTGTACCTGTTCAAATTGTTCTTGTGTACTTACCATCGTTCACCTCTAAAATTCTGTAAAGAGCAGCTGGATTTCAGGAGTGATGGAAATCCAGTCATCACGGTGAATCAAGACTCCCTTAGCTTTTTGAGAACGGAGCATATCTTCTAGAGCTGAGACGCCAAATTGGACACGTCCCTTTCCAAGAGATTGACCTGTTTCTTTATCTGCTACTGTTACAATATCGTGGTAAGAGAAGTTTCCTTCCACTTCTACCACACCCGATAAAAGGAGACTTTTCCCGTTTTTTGAAAGTGCCTCTGCAGCTCCACCATCTACCCAAATCGTTCCCTGACTTTGAGCATAGAAGGCCAGCCATTGCTTCTGAGTACGAAGGCCCTTCTCTTGCGCAACAAAGTAAGAACCATCCTTGGTCTCCTCCGCTGCCTCAATCAAGGCATCTGATTTCAAAGAGGAGCAAATATAGACTGGTACACCTGACTCCGTCGCAATAGTTGCAGCTTTTATTTTTGTCAGCATGCCCCCAGTACCGTTTGACGAACCTGCTCCACCAGCCATATCAATAATCTCACGATTGATAGTCTCGATTTTCTCCAAACGTTTGGCTGTTGGATCTGAGTTGGGATTTCCAGTATAGAGACCGTCCACATCGGTCAAGAGAACTAAAAGGTCTGCTTGAACCATCGCCGCTACCTGGGCACTCAGAGTGTCATTGTCCCCCACCTTGAGCTCATCAATAACGACACTGTCATTCTCGTTGATGATGGGGATTGCACCACGATGAAGCAATACAGACAAGGCCTGATGGGCATTCTTATAGCGACGTTTATCTACAAAATCATCCTGTGTCAGCAAGATTTGTGCAGAAACGATCTGGCGCATGAGGAGGTTGGTTGTATATTCCTCCAACAAAAGTCCCTGACCAACTGCAGCCGAAGCTTGTTTATCTGCAATCTTGGTCGGACGTTTTTTAAAACCCAAAGCTCCAAATCCAGCAGCTACTGCCCCAGATGACACTAAAATCAACTCATGTCTAGCCTCATGCAGCATAGCCAATTGCTGGGTAATTGCCTTTACTTTGCTTCTTGATAAACTCCCGTCTTCATTTGTCAAGGAGGAGGTCCCCACCTTAAAGACGATTCGTTTGTACTTCATATTCTCACTCCGATTCTTCATATTTATCCATTATAACATGAATACTTTAAAATAGAAAAGACTTGAAATGAAAAAGGTTGAGACAAGGCATCTCAACTCTTTTATCTATTCTCAGTTTTACGCAATCTTTCCAGCGTTTCTTTAAAAATTTCTGGAATATCTGCTGTGAACTCCAAGGTTTCACCTGTTCTCGGATGGGTAAAGCCTAGAGTCTTGGCATGGAGAAATTGTCCATGTCCTTTCAAAGTCTTACGAGGACCATAGACTTCATCACCAGCGATTGGATGGCCAATATAAGCCATATGAACACGGATTTGGTGAGTACGCCCTGTTTCCAGTTGCAACTCTAGCAAACTATAATCTCCAAAGCGTTCCAAGACGTGAAAACGTGTTACTGCAGGCTTTCCTTTAGCAGTCACAGCCTGTTTCTTACGGTCTTTTTCACTACGACCAATCGGCGCTTCAATGACACCACGATCATTGGGAAGATTGCCATGAACAATCGCCCAGTATTTACGTAGAGACTTCTTGTCCTTGAGTTCTTGGGCAAGTGCCAAGTGGGCCTCGTCATTCTTCGCAATCATAAGGAGACCAGACGTATCCTTATCAATACGGTGAACGATACCCGGTCGGAGAACCCCATTGATACCTGACAAATCCTTGATATGGTACATGAGGGCATTGACCAAGGTTCCACTTGTATGACCGGCGCTCGGATGGACCACCATGCCTTGAGGTTTGTTAACAACGGCTACATCCTCATCTTGGTAGATAATCTCGAGCGGCAGATTCTCAGCCACATATTCTAAAACCTCTGGTTCTGGCACGTGATAAGTGACGACATCCCCCTCTTGGACAGTGTATTTTGCTTTCTTGGCTTGCCCATTCACCAAGACTTGTCCAGCCTTGATTTGTTCATTCGCGAGACTGCGTGACAATTCTGTCAGATCCGACAGAGCCTTGTCTAGTCGTTGCCCACCAGTTTCAATTTTTATTTCCATTTACTTCCTCTTTAAGCATTGCAATCAATAAAACAATCACACCAACTGTCAAATAGCTGTCAGCAACATTGAAAATCGCAAAGTTGATAAAGTCTAGGTGAAACATATCCACCACAAAACCTTGACTCATTCTGTCGATAAAGTTGCCCAGACCTCCCGCTATTATCAGGGTCAGTCCAAAAACCATCCAGAGAGAATCCTCCATGTGTTTATGTAGATACCAAATGGCACCGACCATAACGACCAGTGTAATAACAGCAAATAACCACTGCTGATCTTGCAGCATGGAGAAGGCTGCTCCTCTATTTTGCAGATAGGTCAAGCTAACAAGATTGGGTATCCACGAACGCACTTCACCCAGTGGAATCTGCTGGAGAACATAGGCTTTAACCCACTGATCCAGCCCAATCAAAAGCAGTATAATGACTGCCACTATTCCTCTTTTTTTCATGATTTCCTCTTTTGATCAAAATATTCTTGCATGACTTCTACGAAAAGAGTCCCAGCTTGACTAAGCTCAACTTCTTCCCGTTTGACATAGACCATGCGGTTATCTAGATTATCCTTGAGACGAATGACTGTAATCCCATTAACACTGTCGCTATCTAAAAATCCAGATCCAGTCGCATAAGCATCCGTCCGCTCCAAAATACCATTCAAAGTAGCACGGTCGGTCACATTAAACATTAGGGAGCTCGCGCTGGTGTCGACAAAGTTCTCTGAATAGTATAGGTACTCGTCCTTTTCCTGAGTAAACCGAACTGTTGGTAAATCTGCTAGGTCCTCCATGACCAATTCCTCTTTCTGTGCTAAAGGATGTCCTTCACGAAGATAAATGTGAGTCTGGAAAGGAATTAGTTCAATAACTTCTAAACCAAGCTTCTCAACCCGTTGCATAATTCCCTTTTGATTTTGATTATTAAGGTAGATAATCCCAATCTCACTGTGACCCTGAGCTACTTCATCTAGGATTTGAACGGTAGTGGACTCAAAAATACGGAAGTTTTTGTAGTCAGGATAGCGTTCTGAAAAAGCCGTAATCGTTGGTGGCAAGAAATCATAGTGCTGACTGGCAATGGAAAATTCATCCTTTTCTTCCTCAGGATTGGCATACTGATTTTGAAAAACATCAAAGCCTTTGACCAATTCTTGCGCTTTCTCATAAAATTCCATTCCACGACGAGTCAAAAATGTCCCCGAACTCGTCCGACGGAAAATTTTAAAGCCTAACTCTTTTTCCAAATCGCGCACAGAAATAGACAGACTCGGCTGACTCACATACATCTTTTCAGCAGCTTCACGAAAAGTACCACTATTCGCAATAGCAACAACATAGCGTAATTGTTGAATGTTCATCTTTTACCCCCAACTTCTCTATCTGTTCATTATACCATATTTTAGAAATTATCCACTTAGGAAAAATAATATCGCTCATAAAATTCATCTACACTATTAACAAAGAATTATGGGTATCAAAACAAAAAAATAGGCTCTCCGAAAACTCGGAAAGCCTTATTTAATGCTACTTAGAGCGATTATTTTGCGATTGGGTAAACAGAAACTTGTTTTTTATCGCGTCCTTTACGTTCAAAGCGTACTACGCCTTCAACTTTAGCGAACAAAGTATCGTCTCCACCACGTCCAACGTTTACACCTGGATAGATGTGTGTACCACGTTGACGGTAAAGGATTGATCCACCTGTTACAGTTTGTCCGTCAGCTGCTTTAGCCCCAAGACGTTTCGCTTGTGAATCACGTCCGTTTGATGTAGAACCTCCACCTTTTTTGTGGGCGAAAAGTTGCAAGTTGTTAAGAGTCATTTTTAACATAATGTTTTCCTCCGTGTTAGTTTTCTGTGATAACTCTGGTTTGGACGAACTCAGAAGAGTTCTCCGATAAGTTTGCCATACCTAAGAAAAATGATTCGAAGAATAACTGCGTCATTTCTCTCTGGTGCGAAGGAAGATCCGCTGGTATTTCAACCTTTAGATAGCCACCTTCATCTTCGTTTAATTCTAAGATTGGTTCATAGCCTGCAAATTTCTCAATGGAATTGATAAAGTTAATGGCAAGCGTAGAAACCGATGCACACACGACATCTAAGCCGTATTCGCCACTCTCGGCGTGTCCAGTAATTTCCGCACTCCTCAGCTCGCCATCTTCGGCTCTCTCAAAGACTGCTTGTATCATGTGTTCTCCTTAAAATTAAGCGTTGATCGCGTTGATGACAACTTTTGTATATGGTTGACGGTGACCTTGTTTACGGTGGCTACCTTTTTTAGGTTTGTACTTGTAAGTAACAACTTTCTTTTGTTTTCCTTGTTTTTCAACAGTTCCAACTACAGTAGCTCCAGCAACAAGTGGAGTTCCGACAACAGTGTTTTCACCACCAACAAGAACAACTTCGTTAAAAGTAACTTCTTGACCAGCTTCAACGTTCAATTTTTCAACGTAAACTGCTTGACCAACTTCAACTTTAACTTGTTTTCCGCCAGTTTTGATAATTGCGTATGTGCTCATTATGCACCTCCTATGATTTTTAGGGTTTCCCCGTATTTTTGTGAAGACTCGCCTAGCATCGTGGGACGAACCACTTAAAAGAAGAGCTCTAAGCATAACAAAGTTTAAATTTTGTATACGACGAGCAACGATGTTCGTGCGGTTGCACAGGATTGTGCATAGTCAACTCTTCAAGTATAGCATATCTTCTTTTTTCTTACAAGTAAAATCAATCAAATTTAAGCTTTTTCTTTCCCTTTTTTTCTCCAAGAAGCAAAAAGCATACTGATGTAAAAGATACTCATCATAAGAGGAATACCTAGAATTGTCTTCTCCTGATAGTAAATCGTCAAATAAGCCGAAAAAATGACTCCAAAGACAAAACTGCTAAGCAAGCTAACAAAAATCAAGCCCTCTCGTAGGAAAGGCGTATGTTTGGTCCGAAAATAATCCCCAAAAGCTAACATGGTACGTTTGATATTCCCTGTCATAAAAGCATTATTATAGGCAATACCTGACACTTCTCCAAAAGCAGTTGTCACCAGTCCCATACAGAAGGCCAATGGCGGTACGAGATAGATATTATCAACAGTTTTCGGTACAAAGCCAATAATTAGGGACAGGACTGCAAGTGGAATCAAGGATAAAATCGGTTTTTTAACAATTCGAAGTTTTTCCTTATACAATGTCAGAAAAAAGATACCCATCATAAAGGAAAGCAAGGTCATTACTTTGGCACTGGCATCCGAGACATTCTGCTGAATGAGTCCTACAGAAAGAAAAACCACATTCCCAGTTTGTCCAGCCACAAGGGTGTTCCCTCGCACGATAAAAGTATAAGCATCGACATATCCTGCACAAAAAGTCAAAAAAAGCGCTAGTCGCTTAGACTGACGTGATATTTTTCTTATTGGTAATAATCTCATTTTCTCCCCCTTCTTATTTCATCTACTTATCTAAATATTGTACCACTTTCTCCAAGAAATTCGTAGTCCATTTGAAAATTTTTACCATCTGTTGGATAGTCCTTCTTTTCTATGTTATAATGAAGGAAGGATTTGAAGTCGGAAAAGGAGTATCTATGCTTAAATTAGGTGTCATCGGAACAGGGGCTATCAGCCATCATTTCATAGAAGCAGCCCATGCTAGCGGAGAATACCAGCTGGTTGCAGTCTATTCTAGAAAACTAGAAACTGCCACAACCTTTGCTTCTCGCTATCAGAATATTCAACTCTTTGATCAATTAGAAGACTTCTTTAAGTCTTCCTTTGATGTAGTCTATATCGCTAGTCCAAACTCCTTGCATTTTGTGCAAGCCAAGGCTGCCTTGTCTGCTGGTAAGCACGTCATTCTTGAAAAGCCAGCTGTCACTCAGCCACAAGAATGGCTAGATTTAAGGCAAACGGCTGAGAAAAATCACTGTTTTATCTTTGAGGCAGCTCGTAATTACCACGAGGAAGCCTTTACTACTATTAAGAATTTTTTAGCAGACAAGCAAATCTTAGGCGCAGATTTCAACTATGCCAAGTATTCTTCCAAGATGCCGAACTTGTTGGCTGGGCAGACGCCAAATGTCTTTTCAGATCGTTTTGCTGGTGGAGCCCTTATGGATTTGGGGATTTATCCTATCTATGCCGCTGTTCGTCTCTTTGGAAAGGCTCAGGACGCGACTTATCAGGCTCAACAGCTTGACAATAGCATTGACCTAAATGGCGACGGTATCCTCTTCTACCCTGACTTTCAAGTTCACATTAAAGCTGGGAAAAACATCACTTCCAATCTCCCTTGCGAGATTTACACAGCAGATGGAACCTTGACACTCAACACGATTGAGCATGTCCACTCAGCTATTTTTACCAACCACCAAGGAAATCAAGTCCAACTCCCTATCCAACAGGCTCCTCATACAATGACTGAGGAAGCAGCTGCATTTGCACACATGATCCAGCAACCAGACCAGACGCTTTACCAGAACTGGCTGAATGATGCAGGTTCTGTTCATGACCTATTATATACCATGCGCCAGACTGCTGGCATTAGATTTGAGGCAGAAAAATGAAAACCAAACTACCGACTGAATGGCAAGAACTGAGTGACCAACTCGGTTTCCAAGAATTCACCCCCATTCAAACTCAACTATTTGAGCCTATACTTGCTGGAGAAAACCTCCTAGGAGTAAGCCCGACAGGAACTGGTAAGACCCTCGCTTACTTACTCCCAAGTCTACTCAGACTGAAAAAGAAAAAAGCCCAACAGATCTTGATCCTAGCACCAAATACAGAACTAGCTGGACAGATTTTTGACGTGTGTAAAACCTGGGCTGAAGCTATTGGTTTAACAGCTCAACTCTTCCTATCAGGCTCCAGTCAGAAACGCCAGATTGAACGCCTTAAAAAAGGACCAGAAATTCTAATTGGAACTCCTGGCCGTATCTTTGAGTTGATTAAATTGAAAAAAATCAAGATGATGAATGTGGAAACCATCATTCTGGATGAATTTGACCAATTGCTCGATGATTCTCAGATTCACTTTGTCGAGAAAATCACTCACTACGCACCTCGTGACCACCAACTCATCTACATGAGTGCGACGACCAAGTTTGACCAAGAAAAGATTGCACCAAACACGCGCACCATTGATCTCTCTGATCAAAAACTGGACAACATCCAACATTTCTACATGCAGGTAGACCAACGTCACCGAGTAGATATGCTACGAAAATTGGCTCATGTAGAGGATTTCCGCGGACTAGTTTTCTTTAATAGCCTATCAGATCTTGGAAGTGCAGAAGAAAAATTACAGTATCGCGATATCTTGGCTGTTTCCCTCGCTAGCGATGTCAATATTAAATTTCGAAAAGTTATCTTGGAAAAGTTTAAAGATAACCAACTGACCCTGCTCCTTGCAACTGACCTTCTGGCTCGTGGAATTGATATCGATAGCCTAGAATGTGTCGTAAACTTTGACGTCCCAAGAGATACTGAAACCTACACTCACCGGGCAGGACGTACAGGTCGCATGGGTAAAGAGGGCTATGTCATCACTCTTGTAACCCATCCCGAAGAACTTAAAAAACTCAAGAAGTTTGCAAATGTACGTGAAATTGTCCTAAAAAACCAAGAACTCTATATCAAATAAGGTTGGCATTCGCCAACCTTTTTCTTATCCCCAAGTGATTTCTAATTGATAGCTGGCAAAGGGGTGTCCCTCTTGGTTTTGCAGTTGATAGGCTAGCTCAATCTTTTGCCCATCCAGTTTGTAGTGACTCGTTTGGATGATAAACTCCTGCATGCCCATAGGTGTAGGAATATAGGCTAAACTATCACTATCCTTTAGAAATCTCATAATGGTCTTCGGATTGGAAAAACGGGTCATCACCAGTTCTTCTTCATGAAACTTGAGAACCACTTTTTCCTTTTCCTCATTGTAGAAAAGCAGATAGTGATAATCTCCCTTTTCACGCACTTCCACGTCATAGAGTTGGTCAATGACTTCCAACTGCTCATCAAACTGAATCGTATTTCGCATCCGAATCTTCACATCAGGTCCTCTTTCTTCTCTCTTGTTCTACTATTTTACCAAAAAGAGCAGGATTTTGCTATAATGGTCATATGAACGAAAAAGTATTCCGTGACCCAGTTCACAACTATATCCACGTCAATAATCAGGTCATATACGACTTGATCAATACAAAAGAATTTCAACGATTGCGTCGTATCAAACAGCTAGGAACTTCCAGCTATACCTTCCACGGTGGAGAGCACAGTCGCTTCTCCCATTGTCTTGGAGTCTATGAGATTGCACGACGCATCACAGAGATTTTTGAAGAAAAATATCCTAAAGAATGGGATCCTGCTGAGTCTCTCTTGACCATGACCGCTGCGCTCCTTCATGACCTCGGGCATGGTGCCTACTCCCATACTTTTGAACATCTCTTTGATACAGATCATGAGGCCATTACCCAGGAAATCATCCAAAGTCCTGAGACAGAGATTCACCAAGTCCTACTACAAGTGGCGCCCGATTTTCCTGAAAAGGTGGCTAGTGTCATCGACCATACCTACCCTAACAAGCAGGTCGTACAGCTCATTTCCAGTCAGATCGATGCGGACCGTATGGACTATCTCTTGCGCGACTCCTATTTTACAGGAGCATCTTATGGGGAATTTGACTTGACTCGAATTCTCCGAGTCATTCGCCCAGTCGAAAATGGGATCGCCTTTCAGCGTAATGGCATGCATGCCATCGAAGACTACGTGCTCAGTCGCTATCAGATGTATATGCAGGTTTATTTCCACCCAGCAACACGCGCCATGGAAGTTCTTCTACAGAATCTCCTCAAACGCGCTAAGGAACTCTATCCTGAAGACAAAGATTTCTTTGCACGAACTTCTCCACATCTCCTTCCTTTCTTTGAAAAAAATGTGACCTTGTCTGACTATCTAGCTCTGGATGATGGCGTGATGAATACCTACTTCCAACTCTGGATGACCAGTCCTGACAAGATACTAGCCGACTTGTCGCAACGCTTTGTCAACCGCAAGGTCTTTAAATCCATTACTTTTTCAGAAAAAGACCAAGACCAACTCGCAACCATGAGACAACTGGTTGAAGATATCGGTTTTGATCCAGACTACTATACTGCTATTCATAAGAACTTTGACCTCCCTTATGATATCTATCGACCCGAATCTGAAAATCCAAGGACACAGATTGAGATTTTACAAAAAAATGGTGAACTGGCAGAACTATCTAGCCTGTCCCCTATCGTCCAATCCCTTGCTGGCAGCCGCCACGGTGACAATCGTTTCTATTTTCCAAAAGAAATGTTGGATCAAAATAGCATCTTCGCAAGTATCACCCAGCAATTTTTACACTTGATTGAGAACGATCATTTTACCCCAAATAAAAACTAGAAGAGGAAATTTATGAGTATTAAACTAATCGCCGTCGATATCGATGGTACTCTGGTTAACAGTAAAAAGGAAATCACTCCTGAAGTCTTTTCTGCCATCCAAGATGCCAAACAAGCTGGCGTCAAAGTCGTGATTGCAACTGGCCGCCCTATCGCAGGTGTTGCTAAACTTCTGGACGACTTGCAGTTGAGAGACGAGGGTGACTATGTCGTTACCTTCAACGGTGCCCTTGTCCAAGAAACTGCTACTGGCCATGAGATTATCAGCGAATCTTTAGCCTATGAGGACTATCTCGATATGGAATTTCTCAGTCGCAAACTCGGTGTCCACATGCACGCTATTACCAAGGACGGTATCTATACTGCCAATCGCAATATCGGAAAATACACAGTGCACGAATCAACCCTCGTCAGCATGCCCATCTTCTACCGCACTCCTGAAGAAATGGCTGGCAAGGAAATCGTCAAGTGTATGTTTATCGATGAACCTGAAATACTCGATGCGGCTATTGAAAAAATCCCAGCAGAATTTTACGAACTATACTCCATCAACAAATCTGCTCCTTTCTACCTTGAACTCCTTAAAAAGAATGTAGACAAGGGTTCAGCCATTACACACTTAGCTGAAAAACTCGGATTAACCAAAGATGAAACCATGGCGATCGGTGACGAAGAAAATGACCGTACCATGCTCGAAGTCGTTGGAAACCCCGTTGTTATGGAAAATGGAAATCCAGAACTCAAAAAAATCGCCAAATACATCACCAAGTCTAATGACGAATCCGGCGTTGCCCATGCTATCCGTACGTGGGTACTGTAAAAAGGTAAGAATAGACGAAAACCGCTCAGCAGAGCGGTTTTTAGTATGAACATATCACAATGAGGGTAAATCAATAAATTAAATTGCAGTTTTACAGTTACTTAAATCTTGAGAGTGCAAAAATAGGTATTGCTTCCTTAATTGTGGTACTGAATTATAATAAATCACCCTCTTTATTTCCATATTTTATCTCTTTATAATCTCTTTTAATTTTACGATAATTTCATATACAAAGTATAAATAGGAAAGTCTTTATATCTTTCTTTTGTCTCGTTATCCAGTTTATTCCAAAACAAATCAGCTTGCGGTTTCGATTTTAATAACACTGATGAACCGAAACAAAGTTCATAGTTATCATTACTATTTACTAAAATATTGCTTAGAATCTCCATTTCTTTGCTGTTTAATTTACGAACTCTAGATTTTATTTGAAGGTCATTTATTATAGCTATCTCACTATTTTGGGAGTATTTTAAGTTCCAATTAGAAAGACATTGTGCCCAATTAAGCAATAACTCTCTTCTAGAAACATCTTCTGCCATGTCAGCAGCAATAACTATTTTTATAATAGTGTTATTAGCATCTTCAAATTTCAAGTCATTATCAACTAATCTTTGATATGAGGCAATAACCGAATCAAAATTACAATTATCTATTTTTAGCCAATCGTTAGGTTCAAAAACTTCAAAAATTGAAATATCTGAAGAATCTTTACCCTCACCTCTCCTACACCAGGGAATTTCAGTAAAGATATCAATCATAGTTCCGTTCTTATCTATTGTAAAATTATATAAGGCAATAATATGGATATTAGCAATTCTTAGATGAAGTAATTTAGATTCATTATAATCTAAGGCAACCTTCTTCTTTAGAACAAGACCTGAATTAAGGATATTTAGATTTTTTTGAGATTGTTTATCAAAGTAGTTTAGATCAAGATCCTTTTGTACACCCATATTTTCCAAGAAGTTAGAAATCTGTCTCAAATCCTTTATATCGCTATCTAAATTCCGTGAAGTAATATCCGATATTGACTGATTATCTAGTTCTATTTTATTTCCATTGAGATTGAAATATCCTACTCTTCCTAGCTCTTGAAGTACCTCCGTACACTCCATGGCTTTTGAGAGCATATTAGACCTTGTATAATTAAATTTAAATATTTTTTTATTTACATCAAAGGACATTTTAAAGCATTCACCAAAATGTAGTTGTACACTCCCATCAGGGAATCGATGTCTTTTTACATCTTGAAAAGTAAAATCTCCAATTGTAATAATTAAATCAGTTTCCTCGTAAGTTTCGACAACCTTTATTGTATTTTCAAGTGGTATTTCAATACCAGTTAAAGGATCTTTATAATAAATGAAGAGATCGTGTTCTTTCTGATAGTTAAATATCTCTCCTTTTCCTTGTCCATAAAAATAGAATTTAAGATTATTATCGTCAGAGATATCTTCAACTGAGATACCATCAGTATTTATGAAGCTATACTGTCTCTGACTATTATTTATAAAATCCACTAACATTGGATACATCTTTTTTTCATCTAGTTTAAATATCTGTATGGACAGTTTCTTACTATTTGTAGATTTATTTTTTAATTTACTTTTTTTGAGCAAATCTTTTATAGAAAAAGGAGGCAATGATTTATAATAGATTTCTCGTAAGTCATTATTCTCACTCAACCAAACTACAAATAAAACTACGCCGCCATTTGATTTATATAATTCTAAATCTCTAGCATCTAATGGAAAGGATTTTAACACATCTTTTTTCTGTCTAGTGGTTTTAATCTGAACAGGTACTTTACCTAATATTTCGTCTTTCTTCTCACTCGATGATTTAAGAACATGAATTTCTCCATCCCACACTGGAGTTTTATCATTTCTATCAAAATAAGATTGAAGTAACTCATGCTTATCTATAAATGTCGACAGATATGAAACACCTAATGTCTCAATTTTTTTATTATTTGCCAAATCCGCACCTCGAAAAATAGCTCTATATACTTTATATTATAACATTAACAAAGAAAAACTTATATACTATAATTACAACTATTTAACTTAAACTGAATATTATAAACTTAAAAAATACTGTTCATTAATAATTACAAAATAAATAGACCAGTTTCCTGATCCACTTTATTCTATATTGGTCACACTTTGGTCAAAGATTCCAAAAATACTATCCTATCTTAAAAACTAAATTGTGATGATTACCTTTAAACTAACACTTTAAATATTCTTTGTTTTTCTTTACACTTCCCAAAATGCCCCCTATGGATATTATGGAGCCTATTTTGTTGTAGAAAAAAGTCCCATATCATCTATAATGAAAAGCGACTAAACAACTCATTAGAAACTAAATGGAGGCTAAACAGAACTTATTTTAGAACACTCCATCTTTTCCACTAGGATTTTCAAGAATTAAACAATACTAGAAACTCTGTCTCCTAACAAATTTAGGAGAAACTTCAACAGATGTGACACTTTCCCCTTTAATAATTGCTAAAACACCTTCTATCATTTTTTGGGCTAACATAGCATAATTAGGAGAAATAGTAGACAGAGCTGGAGTATAATATTGCGAAATAGGAATATTATCGAATCCAATTATTGAAATATCATCAGGAATGGTAATCCCCTTCTCATAGCACGCACGAATCAGCCCTTGAACCTTCTCATCCCCAGAAACAAATATCATATCCGGATGATTTTGATTAGATAAATTATTTATTGCATATGAATAAACTGAATCAATTGTAGTTAAGCCATAAATAACTTGCAAATCCATTAAATAATTTTTATCAGTCAAAAAAGTACGAATACCTTTTTCACGATCCTTATTAACAAGAGATTCCCCTCCCATAAGTAACAACATACTTTTAATATTCTCTTTTGTTACTAATTCCATCATATCATAAGTGGCTTGAAAATTGTTATTAGATACATAAACAACATCAGGTGTTCGAGATTCTCCAAAAACTATAAAAGGCATATTATTCTTCTGTAAATAATTAATCCGAATATCGTCTTTACTTTCATAAAATACTATTACTCCATCTATTAAGCTTCCTGTACTTGAAATTATTGAATTCCTAATCGTATCTTCTTCACCAAAGTATTCAACAATAGCGTTTACACCAAACTCTTTACAAGTTTGTAGAACTCTATCTAGTAAAGTTTGAAACCAAATCAAGGGAAAAGAATCAATCTTTTTAACGGAAATCAAAATATTTGTAGTTTCTTTCTTAGTCAAATTTTTTGCATATGCATTTGGAACATACGACAACTCATCAATGACTTTTTGAATAGCTCGATAAGTTTCTTCTTTTACCTTTTCACCACCGTTAATAACACGTGAAACAGTTTTTGGAGAAAAACCTGATAAATTCGCAATATCATAAATAGTTACCTTTTTACCGTTTAAATTTTTCACTTTAGTCCTCCATTTATGATTTATCTAATATCATTATACAATATTTACTTTTTTTAACAAGAGAATTTAGTAAAACATTTTAATGTATCTTAACAAAAACTTTAATTTCAAAATTTTCTATTTTATACTCTATTCTTCCGATTCAAAAAAATAACATTGACAATTAAAATTTTTATTCTTTACAATTTTTTCTACTTCACAACTGATAAACTTGTATGAAAATAACTTACCACGAAAATATAAAAAATCATTTTCGGTAAAATCCATTGAAACTATAAAAGTATCTAATAACATTTGGACATAGCAGTCTAAGATCGGAATAATCTTTTCCTTAACAATAACTTTTGCTAATATATCATCAGCTGGTAAAGAAGACGAAAATACAATTTCACAAATATCATGAAAAGAATGAAATCTATATACTTGCACTAAAGAATTATATTCAAAATACGTTATTCTTCCACAGTCAAAATTAATATTATATACCTTCATTTATGTTTATCCTTATACTTTGCAAATAATTTCGAGTCAATTATCACCTAAAAAACAAAGGGGCAAGAATAACTGCCCCTTTGTTTATTCTATATCAACTAACTTCTTCGACATAAATAACACCAACAATATTTGCTATTTCTTCCATTAGTTTAAGATGTTCAAACTTACCTGAAAGTTCTAGAGTCATAAATGATGCTATTCTTTTGTCTGGAACATCAAAATATTCAATTCTTTCAGAATTAACATCTCCAAAAGCAGTTCTTGAATCATTCAATCGAATTCCATTTTCTGCACAATAAACTAATACTCGATTATATGCCTCAGTAGATTTAACTACAATATATAATTCAATAACTTTTGAACGACTTTGCAGATATTTTTTTAAAGGCTGAAACATAGAAATCACACTCCACACAGAAATAGCTACTAACAGAGCACCTTCATAAAAACCTACTCCAATAGCTAAACCTATTCCTGCAGAAGCCCAGATTCCTGCTGCAGTTGTCAGACCAGTAACCTTCTTTTTATCTGTGATAAGAATTGTTCCAGCTCCAAGAAAACCAACACCAGAAATAACTTGAGCACCTAAACGTGTCGGATCTCCTGTTCCAAACTTATAAGATACAAATTCATTAGTCATCATAATCAAACAAGCAGCCATACAAACGATACTATGTGTACGAATACCTGCTGGTTGAGATTTACTTCCTCTTTCTAAGCCAATAATACTTCCAATGACCAAAGATAACACGACTCTAATAATAATTTCAATGTATGATAGTCCAATGCTGGATGATTGCATTACTATTTCCTTTTCTTACCACGCGGTCTCTGTGTGAAGTACAATACAGTTCCTGAAATAATCATTAGAACAATTGTATAAACAAATACAAGAGCTTGTGCATTAGATGTTGCTGTTTCATCACCTGCAGAACGAATCGTAATACCTAATGGTTGAGCCAATGGATGATAAAGGAATACAGATAAATCGAAATCGGTCAATAAAGAGTTAAAGTTGAGTGCGATAACAGAAAGAACTACCGGCAAGATGAAAGGAATAATAACCTTCATCATTGTGTAAAATGGTGAAGCCCCCATACTTCTAGCAGCATCCTCCATCTCATCATCAACACTAAATAAGATTGCACGCACCATTCTATAAGAGAATGGAATTTTTACAACAATATAAGCGATTAGCAAAATTACTAAACTACCAACTAGAATCTGGTTAAAGACTAAAAGTTGAGGTTGGTTGAAAGTGAACAATAAACTAACTGCTAGAAGTGTACTTGGTAATAGCCAAGGAAGAAGAGCTCCGTATTCGAACAAGAAATCAAATCGAGCTTTATGTTTACGAACTACTCGCGCAAACACAACAGCAAGAACTGTTGCAGTAGTTGCAGCAATAATAGAGTATATAAAGCTGACTAAGAATGGAGAGAACGCAGCACTATTACTAAAGAATAACTTATAATTATCTAAAGTAAAGTTTGATAATGATAAGTTTCCTGTCTGTATTGCAACTGGGTCAGTAAATGAATACAATACAATGAAAATCAATGGTAACATGAAAACAGTGAACAAAGCATAAGCAACAATATGTGCAATGATATTCCATGGTTTAGATGTGATTTTTTGTTTTTTCAAAGGTGCTTTCGTTTTAGAAATAGAAATATAATTTCCGCCTTTTTCGATCTTGTTCATAATAGTAAGCAAAATCGTAGTGGCAACACCCAAAATAATTGCTAGAAAGGCGGCTAAGTCACGAGAATTTCCCATTCCAGCAAAAGTTATGATCATTGGGTTAATAGTTTGGAATTCTTTCCCACCAACAATCATAGGTGCTGCTACTGCTGATAACCCACTTAGAAAAACCATAATTGTCAGAGCGAATAAAGTAGGAATAAGAGTTGGCAATACTACTTTTCTAAACACTGTAAATGGTTTTGCACCCATATTACGTGCAGCTTCAATAGTATGATAGTCTACACTACGAATTGTATTAGTTAGGAATAAGGTGTGATTAGCAGTACCAGAAAATGTCATAATAAATAGAACTGCACCATAACCAATAAACCAGTTAGGATCTAAAGATGGAATAATACCTTGTAAAAATTTGGTAATCATTCCATATGGTCCATAAACGAATTTATAACCAGTAGCCAAAACTACTCCACCGTAGATTAGTGACGTCATGTATCCTAGTTTTAATATTTTAGCTCCTTTAATATCAAAATATTCTGTAAACAATACACAAAGTACACCAACAACATTAACAGTTATAATTAGTGAGAATGCTAACTTAAAACTGTTCATAATACTCTGAATCGCACGTTGAGATTTAAGAGCTCGTTGTACGACATCAAGTGAAAACTCCCCACCTTTCACAAATACATTAACTACTAAATCAAAGTTTGGATAAATGATGAAAGTTACCAAGAACCAGATTAAGCCTAAACGAATGAGCCAATCTTTCCAATTTAATTTATGACGCATACTGCACCTCCTTAAAATTGCAGAACGTCTGATGGTGTGATAAATAATTCCACACTTTCTCCGACAGATCTAATAGCTGACTGACTATCGATACTTGTTACATTAAGAATTTGATTTTCAGATACCTGAACAGTATAGTGAATTGTAACTCCTGAAAATTCCACATCAATAATTGAACCTTTTAAGACAAAATCCTGATCCGTTTCACGTTTGAAGCGAACTTTTTCTAAACGAATGTAACCTTTTTTATCTTCCAAAAGAACATGAGCATTATTTAGAAGAATTCCGTGAACAGTTTCATCTGTAAGTACGTTAATGTCTCCAATGAAATCACATACAAATTCTGTTTGAGAATTATGATAAATTTCTACTGGTGTTCCCACTTGTTCAATAAAACCATTATTAAAAACAGCAATCCTATCAGATAGCGTTAACGCTTCCTCTTGGTCATGTGTAACATATAGAGTCGTAATTCCCAATTCTTTTTGAAGACGTTTCAACTCTTTTCTCAAATCCACACGTAATTTTGCATCTAGGTTTGACAAGGGTTCATCCAAACATAGGATTTTAGGTTCCAGAACAAGAGCACGAGCTAAAGCTACACGCTGCTGTTGTCCTCCAGATAATTCTGAAACGTTACGTTGCAATTGTTGATCTGAAATCTTAATTTTAGCAGCCACTGCAGAAACCTTGGCTTTAATAACATCTGGAGCAACTTTTTTAACCTTTAGACCGAATGCAATATTATCAAAAACTGTCATTGTTGGAAATAGTGCGTAAGATTGGAATACGATCCCGATTCCACGTTTTTCTGGCTCCATATGAGTAACATCTTTCCCATTAACCTCAATGCTTCCAGATGAAGGGTCTAAAAAACCTACCAAAGCTCTCAAAGTTGTTGATTTACCGCATCCAGATGGTCCAAGGAAGGTAAAGAATTCTCCTTCCTTAATATCTAAATTTAGATTATCAATCGCGATAAAATCACCGTATTTAATTTGAATGTTATCAAATTTAATCATATTACTAACTTCCTTTACTTATAAATGAAAAGTCTCTCTTAATTTCTCATGTAGGTTTAGAAACTTTAGAGAGACCTGGAATTTTAAAATTTACACTTATGTCCTATTTTACATATTCTAGTTCAGCTTTTTCAACCCATTCATCCAAATGTTTTCCAACAGCTTCCCAATCAATACTTTGCGGTTTCACTTGATCAACAAATTTCTTAGTAGCTTCTGGTAACTCTTTCACTGCCTCAGTATTTGCAGGAATAGAACCAAAGTTTTTGCTGTACTCTACTTGAATTTCTGTTTGACCAAACCAATCAATAAATTCTTTAGCTAAAGCTTGTTTCTTACTAGTATTCAAAATCATTGTTTGTTCAGTTACAAACGGAACACCAATTTCAGGAGACATTACTTTAAATACAACATTTTGTTCTTTTTGTCCAACTAATGCACCAGAACCCCACATCATACCGTACTGGATTGGGTCATCCTTATCTAACATTTTAACAATTGAACTTTCACCCTTTTGAAGAGTGTACGCATTTTCCAAATATTCTTTAGCTGCTTGCCAACCTTTTTCAGAAACGCCTAATTCTCCTTTATCATCGAGATAGCGAACAAGGATACTTGCCAAGATCGCACGCCCTGTTCCCCCTGAAAGTCCAGAAATTGAATATTTACCTTTATATTTGCTGCCTAACTCAGTCCAATCTTTAGGCATTTCAGTAACATCAGGAGCACCAATCAAGACCAATGGCTGAACAATTACAGGATTGTAGTAGTTATCTTTATCTGATAGAGATTGGTCAATTTTATCTAACCATTTAGGTTTGTACTGTACCAATAATTTTTGATCTCTAATTTTATTTGAATCAACAGCTCCAATACCAAATACCATATCAGCTACTGCATTATTTTTTTCAGCAATAACACGATCGGCCAACTGAGCACCTGGAATGTCAACCATTTTAATATTGAAACCAGCTTCTTTAGCCTTAGCAGTTAACCAATCCCCACGTCCGTTTGAAACAGAGTTAGAATAAATTACTAATTCTTGGCTCTTGTCAGCTTTTTCTTCTGATTGAGGTGTATCGCTCGAAGAATTTGATGAATTAGTTGAACCACCTGAACATGCTGCCAATGTTGTAACCGCAACCCCTGTAGCTAAAAACGATAATAATTTAGATTTTTTCATATGAAATCTCCTTTTTATTTTTAATTATAATTTTATTTTAAAATTTTTCACAATATGGAACAAAACGTCTCATATCTTCAAATACTGTGTAATCGATACGATTTACTGTAATGACAGGAATCTTTTCAAGCAGAACTTCCGTTAATTCCTTTTTCACTTTAGTAAACTCTTCATTTTCTTCTTCAGTTAATGGAACTCGAAGATATCCAATTGAGATATGGAATTGATAGCGATCATGATTAGGGAATCGAACACCTGCTTTTTCTGAAACATACGTTCTAATTTCTTCTAATCGTTTAGCTGATTTTTCATCTGCTGGTTCAACTAAAATGTTTTGATTGCCCATTTCAGTCACACGCATATGAATCTCTTCGTTTAGTAATGGGAAGATTTCTAGTTGCTTAGCAAAGTAATCATGAATTTCTTGTAATGGTGTATCTAGTGGTAGATGACTACTCCAAAATTCAGACTCACGATTTTCGTGACAAAGTAACTCTATTACTGTCATATGAATAGAATCTCTTGGAGTTAATGTAAATTTATCTATAAATGGCAACTCTCTATAACGTGATTGAATGATATCAACAACTTCCATCAAATCTGAATTAGTATAAAGATTTGCAACAACTGTATTCCCTGGGAAATGATTGAATTCCCCGTTCTCTTTGAACTTAATTTTTGTTAAGTTTTTCATAAAAAGACCTTCTTTTTTATTTTTGACATCGGTGTCATTCATGTTTACATTATACAATGTAAACGATTACTTTGTCAAGCGCTTTCATAATTTTTTTTTGATTTTTTTTATATATACATATCACAAGACTATTGTGCTTTATTATTTATTGTATCCATTAGGATTTTTGGATTGCCAATTCCATGTATCTCTACACATGTCTTCAACCGTTTTCGTAGTCTTCCAATTTAACTCCTTATACGCTTTGTCTGCATTTGCATAACAAGTCGCAACGTCTCCTGATCGTCTTGGAACAATTTTATAAGGAATTGGAACCTTATTGACACTTTCAAATGTATTTACAAGTTGTAATACACTAGTTCCCTCTCCTGAGCCCAGGTTATAAATATAAACATCTGTTTTTTCGGATACTTTTTCTAAAGCTTTTATATGCCCTATCGCTAAATCCACTACATGGATATAATCGCGAACACCAGTACCATCTACCGTATCATAATCATCTCCAAAAACACTTAGCTCTGATCGCTTGCCTACAGCTACTTGTGCAATAAAAGGCATCAAGTTGTTGGGAATTCCAGAGGGGTCTTCACCAATAAGCCCAGACTCATGAGCCCCAATCGGATTAAAATAACGAAGCAATGCAATACTCCACTCTGAATCTGCTACATGAACATCTTTTAAAATTTGTTCAAGCATCACTTTGGTGTACCCATAAGGGTTTGTTGCACTTGTCGGCATTGTCTCAATGAGGGGTGATTGATTGTGAATGCCGTATACAGTCGCACTCGATGAAAATACAATCTTCTTAACTTTAAACTCTGACATCACTTCAACAAGAGCTAATGTGCTCATAATATTATTTTCGTAGTACATCACAGGCTTTTGCACGGATTCGCCGACAGCTTTGTATCCTGCAAAATGAATTGCAGCGTCAATTGATTCTTGTTCAAATACTTTTCTCAATGATTGTTTATCGCAAACATCAAACTCGTAAAACGTAGGACGTTTTCCTGTAATTGCTTCAATACGATCTAACACTAAGATGCTAGAGTTCGAAAGATTATCAACAATGACAACTTCCTTCCCTAAATTTAATAATTCTACTACGGTATGGCTACCTATATAACCAGCTCCGCCTGTCACCAATATTGCCATTTGGGTTCCTCCTAATTAATTTCAACCGACTTAACAAATCTCATAAATGCTTCATGTCCAAACGGAGTATTCTTATAAACGCCAGCATCTTCGAGAACTCTCGCAAACACTTGTCCTACTTCGTGTTGAACTACGCGATTAACCTCTTCTTTTTTAATATTAGGATATTTTTCTTTCAATTGATCAGCCCATTCTAAATGATAGTTTGCAATTGAATTTTTTTCTCCTAAAAGATATTTTTCAACTTCTTCTAACTCTGTTTTCAAACGAGGTGGTAAAATCGCAAGTCCCATCACTTCGATTAACCCGATATTTTCCTTTTTAATATGTTGTACATCTTGATGAGGGTGGTAAACACCATCTGGGTATTGTTTAGTAGTATGGTTATCTCTCAGAACAATATCCAATTCATATCTTCCATCCACTTTACGAGCAATAGGAGTCACCGTATGGTGTGGAATATCTTCAGTCTTAGCAATGATGTCTACTTCTAAATCTGAATATTCTCTCCAGATATTTAGGATTTTAGTAGCTAATTCTACCAAACGATTTTTATTTTCACCTTGTAGCCTAATCACTGACATCGGCCACTTTACAATACCTGCTTTAACATCCTCAAAGTCTTTAAAAAGAAATTCTCTCTCAATTTTTGCTTTTTCCATTGGGAAAATATGTTTTCCTCCCTGGTAGTGATTATGACTAAGAATAGAACCTCCTGAGATAGGAAGATCAGAATTTGAACCAGCAAAATACCCTGGTAAAATATCAACAATCTCCAATAATTGTTCAAATGTTTTGGACGTAATAGCCATTGGTACATGTTGACTATTCAAGAATATCGCATGCTCATTAAAATATGAGTATGGGGAATACTGGAAACCCCATACTTCGTCTCCCAGTTCCAACCGAATAATTCTATGATTAGCACGTGCTGGATAATTTATTCTCCCCTGATAACCTTCATTTTCCATACAAAGTAAACATTTTGGATAATTAGATGACTTTACCAATTTCTCTGCTGCGATTGTTTTCGGATCTTTTTCCGGTTTTGATAAATTGATTGTAATTTCAAGTGAACCATAATTAGTTTCAGTATGAAAAGCTATATTTTTAGCGATAGCTGACAATTTAATATAGTCGCTATCTTTACTTAACTGATAGAACTCTTCAACTGCTTCCTGTGGCGAAACATCATATGAACTCCAAAAAATATCATTAAGGCGACTTGGTAATGGAACGATAAAATTCATCAGCTCTGCACCTAAACATTCCTTTGCCTCAGCTAAATCAGCAATTTTACCATTCTTTAAAGCTATTTCTACTAAATTGTCTTTTAATTTTTTAAGATCACTATCATTTGAAATCTTATCAGTTCCTTCTTCACCGATTAAAGCCAATATTCTATTTTTTATATATATTTGGTCCATCGATTTATAAATTCCATATTCAATAACTTTATTAGCAAAATTATCTACTATTGTCTGCATATATACTCCTCTTTAACTATAATACTCCAATTTCCTGATAATCTAACCATTTATAAATAGATTGTGTTGTATGGGATATCTTATCAAGAATATTAATAACTTCTAAAAATACAATAGCTTCATCAACATTTGAGAATTCAATAAGAAAGTTCTCTACTACTTTGTCTCCTAGTTTTTGACATAGACCAGATATCAACTTACATTTTTTATTATAGTCATATACGTCAGGTTCATAGTTTCTATTCTTATACCATGTTAGAGTTTTCTTTAAGTGATCCCCTATAATAAAATGTATTTTTAGCATTTCATAAAATAATGGTCCCCATTCATGCATTGTATGAATATTTTTTAAATTCTTAACTATTTCAATGATTCGATCACCAATACGTTCAATATCTGTTGATAATTTTACTATAGTTATAATTCTTCTCAAATCAACAGAAACAGGATGTTGTAAACAGATGAGTTCAATACCTTTCATATCTATTGTAACAACTGCTTCATTAATAACTAAATCATTATCTATAATACTTTGTTTTTGAACTTCGGTTAAGTCATCAAATATAATTTCATATTTTTTTATTATAGAAATCCATATATCTTCTAGATTATTAGACAACTCAATAATTTCATTGTCAAAATGCTTTCTCAACATTATCTAACCTCAATAATCAATTGCACTATAAAGAACTCGTATAGATAACTGTCTTTATAGTTCATCATATGATGAAATTATTTTAAACATCAATTATCAAAATACTTGCATCATCTTTTTTACCATAAATAGGATCAATATTTGTAGATTCTTTTCTCATTTCAATTAACTCTCCAAAATTGTAGCCTGAATTTTGAGTATAAAAATCGTAAAAACCATCAGTCATTAAAACAATATGATTACTAGTTACTTCCAAACTACCATTGATAACATGATTTATACTACTTTTGTCTAGTGAACCTATCCAATATCCATCTGGTTTATTAGCTAGCTTCCTAATATTTTGTAATATAGTCTTTTTATCAGCTTCATCATTAGATTTGATTGAAAATTTTCCTTGTTCAAAAAGGCAATCTACTCTATGGTCTGTAATAGTTTGATTGTTGACTATCATAACACAATCGCCAATCATTATGTATTCTAATTTTAAACCAGATAATTTCGCAAAAATAAAGGCAAAAGTTGGTAACTGGTAATAATCATCAAACTCACACTTATCTATCTCTATTATTTTTCTCACGTCATCCAAAACAAGCTCGAAAATTTTCTTCAATGATAACGAATCGTCACAATACTGCTTGAGACATTCAGAAATAAGGTGAGATACTTCTGAAACTGAATAACCTATAGAGTCTTTTGAATTAAATAAATCTGTTGCTCCATCTATAATCCAGAAATATTGATTTTTGTAATCTACGCTATCTTCGTTCTCTATAGTGCTACCTTGTATTGAGCATATTCTATCTATCTTCATAATGACGTTTAAAACTCCTTTGTCCAAATAGAAGGCAAATTCCAATAATAGTTAAAAGCAACTCAATCATTTTATTTAATCCAGTTTTTGGTAATGCATGTTGATTATTTTTTGTCTTAACTACTTCACTAACATTAGTTACGTCATATTGTTTTTGTGAAATTTCTCCTGTTACTACATTACCTGAATCATGATTTGATTTTTCAATTTTATCATCTACACTATTTACTGAGTAATTATTAGCTAAATTATTATTGTTTTCAGCTACAGGTTTTATTTCCTCTACATGCTTATCTGAGTGGTTATCTGAGTGATTAACTGAATTTTGCGAAAAGATTTTATAACTTTCATTCTCAGTTATAATATTAAAATCACCGACACTATTATTTGTGTCTGAACTGGTCCCATTAAAATCAGTTTTAAGTAAAGAAACATGATTTCCAGTTAAATTGGAAAGTTGGTTATTTAAGACAGTGATACTTCCAGCGGATTCTTCAATTACGATTCCGTCTTTACCTCCTGAAATGATATTATCAGACACTACCAAATTGTCGCTGACTCTTAACATTTCAATATTTGGCTGTTCAGGATTTTTCGAATTATTACGAATGATATTCTTTGTTACAGTAATATCAGTTACTTTTCCAAGATAATCTGCACTATCTTTTGCAACTCGTATTGCTTTAGTGTTAGAATCAGCAATATTAAATACATTTCCAGTAATAGTCACATGTTTATTCAAATCTAATATATCTTTAACATTTTTATAACTATAAGCATTAACTAAAGCGGCACCATTTTCACGATAGTGTCCACTTTCCTCTTTAGTTTTCTTATCAAACCTATTTCCTTTTATTAAAATATCAGTAAATCCTGTAAAGCGAACACCCGCATACATCATATTATCAAAATGATTATTTAGAATTTTAATATTTGAAGGATTTTCAGTTGTTGCAGTTTGATAATGTGTCCCAATTGCAGTTACTAATTCACCTGATTTTTCACTTTTACCAAAATAAGAATTTTGAATTGTTACATTTTCAGATTTTTGACCATTATCATTTAATGCATATGGAAAGCCTTTTCTGGTTAATGGCTCTATTTGAATAGACTCCTTACTGATAATCTGACCATCCTTCATAGTCTTAGGGAGAGCTTGTCCCAAAAACCGAGAGTTGTCTACTAGTACATTTTTTGAACCTGCAATTTGAATGGCATGTCCCTGATAGCTATCTTTAAAGGTTACATTACTTATTGTTACGTTTTTTGAATTTCCTATAGCAAAGGCTCCTGAAGAATTAATCAAAGGGAGATTCTTAGCTTTTGTCCTCTCTTCATTCAAAGCTCCGTTCATATCAATTGTTCCACCAGAGTAACTGATATCTTCGGTTGGTTCCCACTCAACTTGATCTCCATCATCAGTGAATAAACCTGTCATGAATACAATAGAAGGATGATTTTTGATATTGATACCATTTAATATTGTAGCTTTTTCATGTACTTCTAGGTGTGTATGACTTCTCAAAAAGACAATTTCTTTAACTAAATAAGTCCCCTCAGGAAAATATACTTTTCCTCCACCTAATCCTTTAGCAGCTGCATCTATTGTATCTTGAATTGCTTGTCTGTCATCATTAACCCCATCGCCTACTGCACCATAATCTTTTACATTTAAAGCCGAAACTTCAATTCCTTTTTCTAAGGCAGTGTTACTCTCTCGCACTTCATTACTATTAGAGGTATCTGCAACTTCGTTCTCAGAACTAACTGACTTTGAATAAGTACTAATAAAATCAGTCAAACTGTCATGTTTACTAGTTAAGGAACCTTCTAAAGTTTTGATAGTTGAAGTAGAAAGGTCACTATTAGAAACAAGAGGAGAATCTTTCATTTCATCTTCAAAAGTTCCAGTATTTACCCCATCTTCTTTATATTCTTTATTAGGTGTCAAAGGAGAATCAACATTACTATCGGTTAATTGTGAAGTAGAAGAGTCAATCCCAGTAGGTTTATCATAATTATTAGTTGATGAGCTTTCTAAACTATTGGTGGTTGAAGTAGAAAGCTTATTTATAGATATCTGTGAAGTACTTGTAATAACTTCATCAGCAAAAACACTTTGTACCCCCAAGAATGAAACCGCTACCAAAACAGAGCACAATCCAACCTTAAGTTTCCGAATACTAAAAACCTCATTGTGAACAAAATGCTTCATAAAACACCTCCAAATTTTTTATTGTTTTTTTACTATGTATCACTAAATTTTTTTACATCAGACAAAATGACACCGCTGTCATTATCCTTATCATATATTTTCTAAATAAAATTGTCAAGGGATAACACAATAAAATACAACATTTTTTTAAAGCGTAATCATATTTAAAACTTTATATCTGTTCTATAAACCAAAAATATTATTTAGTCTCTTCCAACATTTTTAAATGGACAGAACAATTTCATAGTGAAAATGATAAAATATTTTTTAATAACTCTTAATACTGTTTCACAAAAAATAGACCAATTTCTTGATCTACTTTACTTTATATTAATTTCTAAAAATTTAATTTTGGTCAAAATTTGGTCATGATTTGGTCAAAAAAACAAAAAATACTAAATTATTTTTAAAAATTAACTTGTGATGATTGCCTTAAAATAAACACTTTGCATATTCTTTGCTTTTCTTTGCATTACTTAAAATGCCCCCTGCAGGAATCGAACCTGCAACTACTCCTTAGGAGGGAGTTGTTATATCCATTGAACTAAGGGAGCTAGAGAAAAACTCTGCTAGGTAAGCAGAGTTTTTTAGTCGAATTAACGACGGATTTCTTTGATACGAGCTGCCTTACCTTGAAGTGCACGCAAGTAGTACAATTTCGCACGACGTACTTTACCGTAACGAACAACTTCGATCTTTTCAACACGTGGAGTGTGGATTGGGAAGATACGCTCAACACCTACACCGTTAGAGATTTTACGAACTGTGTAGTTTTCTGAGATGCCAGCACCTTTACGTGCGATAACAACACCTTCAAAAATCTGGATACGTTCACGGTTACCTTCGACAACTTTCGCATGTACACGAACAGTGTCACCAGGACGGAATGATGGGATATCTGTACGAAGTTGACCTTCAGTCAAGCTTTGGATTAATGGATTCATTTTATTCTCCTATCTTTGTCAATCTTGAGGAACCTTCCTCAGCGGATAAACTGTATTTTTGTGCGTCCATTACACACAAGATACAGTTTACCAAATTTCCACATAAAAGTAAAGAAATTTATAGCAGAAGTTTGTGTCTATTCTTTTGAGGTAGTAAAAAAATACATCAAAAACGGAAATATCAAAACAAGGCTAAACAATTTTACTTGCTCAGCCTTGACATCTACTAAAATTTCTGATAGTATTAATCTTACTGATAAACAAGCACCAATTGTTTATCTTTATGAGAGGTACGTTGCTGCGTGCCTCTTTTTAATTATAAGAATATTATACACTATTTCTTCCTGTAAGTCAAGAGTTTAAACCGTTTTGAAGCATACTATCTATTTATTTTTTTCCCTACAAAACGTTGTTTATCTCTCTGCTTTCGCCCCTTCCAAGAAGCATTTACAATCGTTCCTAAACTCCTTGGAGCTTGATTAATCTTTTTTCGTACTTTTGCACTGCTCATTCCTTCTGAGTGGTATTTTTCATATTCATTTCTCCAATTACCAAAAAATAAATCTCGGAGTTCTTGATTGTAAGACAGCAAAATAAGATGGGACATCGCATCGGCATGGTTTAATGACCAATACATCCCTCTATTTTTCATTCGGTAACTGATTTTACGATGCTGACTTTCCATAATTCCTAAACTTGCTGTATCTAGATTCCTCTGTTCAGGAGGTTGTGTATATTTAAAATTTCCAAGGATTCTATTCTTAAAAACCTTAAAAGTATCAATCTTCTTTTCGTTCTGATTAAGTAGGACGAATGATTCTAGTGTATCAATAGTTGTTTTCAGTTTCTTCTTGCAATGGCTATCTATGGCTTTCATAAATTGCTCTAGTAGCTCTACAGAATACGGTTTGACCAACTTTTTTATTTCTTTGTTTAGATGGTATCGATCCCAAAAATGTTGATGATGCTTTATCCCTAGATCGTGTGATATTTCCTTAAATAAATGTGGAGTATATCCGTGACCCATATCTGAGTTTGTCACAAGTAGAGTATCTGACGTAATTTTAAAATGATTATAAATATAATCTACTACTCTTTTTCTTGCTGTTCGATTATTGGGTGACACAATTTCGACCTTATTTTTTAAAATTTTCCTCTTTCCGTACACCTCCGTTCCGGTATGGATGACAAAATGAGATAACTCTTTATTCTGTTGTTCTTTTTCACGTCCACTGACCTTTATCCAGACACCGTCTCCTTCAAGATAAATAACAGGAGCCTCAATTTTTTTGACAGGTACTTCATCGCTATAGAAACGATAATCTTCTTTTTCATTTAACAATTGACTTGCTAGTTTAATCGCTTTTAACACCGTGTCTTTAGTGATATAAACCTGGTACATCAGTTCAATAACTTCCACTACTTTCCGATACGGTAACATTGTAGCTAGTTTAGTGATTTGATACAGCAGTTCTTTGGAATAGGCAATACGTTTCTCCAAACCTAACTTCTCATCTACTGGAATCCTGCATTTTCCATTCTTATACCAGCGCCTTCTTGAAAAAGTTACCTGGCCAAACGTAAAAGTAACGGTTCTCTCAGCATAGTTTACAAATTTGTAACCTCTAGCTCTCATTGTGGGAGCAATATAGTTGTCATAGTCACTTACAAATTTATGAAATCCTTGTAGATTTTTCTCTTTAAATTTCTCTACAAATTCTCTTTCATCAATAATTTTTGTATCCAAAATAAAAACACTCCCAACTAAAATCATAATAAAAAGTATAGAGATTTTAGTTCAGGAGTTCAAATGTTTTTTGTCAGAAAAGATAAAAGCCTTCCCTTATTGGGAAGGCTGTTTGATTATAAATACAATTATATTTATAATTATAGTGATAAACTTTCGATTAGTTTATCAAGGTAATCTGATGCAGACTTTGCGCCGGCTGCTTTAGCAATTTCATCCAATTTTTTCCGATTGCTTGGTTTCAAAGTAAACTGAAATTGTTTCTTACGTTCAAAACTTTCAAAGCTAGCTACATCTGAAAGTTGCTCAGGTTGATGAGTTGCTTCAATAATCTGCGAAATCTCTTTTTCTTTTGGTGTGAATGCCATAACGATCTCCTTCTAATTATATTTATAATTGTATTTGTGTTTATAAATATAATTATATTGTATCATAAATTTTTGAAAAAGTCTGCTCCAACTCAATGAAAAACTTTTTGTGTTTTTGATAAAGCTCAGGATTCTCCTTCATATCTGCAATAGAGATCTTATCAATCGTGGAATGATTGAATAACTCTTTTGCTGGTACGATGCCTAGAAGGTTGTCTGTTCCCTTCTCTTTAGCTTCAAGTCCCAGGGCTTCCAGTAACTCTCTTGATGACCCATAGTTTGGTCGGATCATATTTGCTAAGAAATATAACTCAGCAGTAATGTATGATTCCCTTGTGCGATAGTCAATTACATCCTTTCTGAATGCTTCTAACCGAGTTGATAGATTGAATTTGGCATTATAACCAAACTCTGAAGGAGTCAAGGGACTAATAATAGCGTGACTGACCGCAACAGCATTTTTAGTAGCTGTCGCAAAGTCTGGTCTGCAATCAATCAAGATATAGTCAAACTGATCCAACTTTTTCTTTTCGTAGTTATCCTCTAGCCAAAGATAAAGTAACATATTTTTTTTATCGCTGTTCTCCAGATCTCGTTCCACCGTATCAAGCTGAACTGAACCTGGAATTAAACTGATATTTTCCTTGACTTGCTTAATATCCACATCGCCTCCTTTAAAAGCATTGGCAATTGTATTCTTGCTCTCATAGATATTGTAGCACTGAGTCAAATTACACTGATGATCTAGATCAATCAAAAGCACTTTATGACCTTTCTTGGCAAGCCATTCAGCATAATTAAAAGTTAAAGTTGTTTTCCCAACACCGCCCTTAATAGCGGCAAATGTAATAATTTTCATTCTATTTCTCCATTCCATCCGTAATAGCAATGGCTACACATTGTTTCTTCTTCATCTATCCACCAACAAGCTCCTTCGTCAGGAGTATAGCAAGCATTGTTCCAAGTGCAACCGCAAATTTTGCAATGAGATTCTTCTGCCATCTACCTATCTCCTTGTTATTTTCTATACTTCTATTATACCATTATAATTATATTTGTCAATATGTTTATAATTATATTTATAATTATTTTTTTACAATGAAGTTTCTCTATCCTTACGCTGCTCCACATTTTTCTCAATGTCTTGATGTAACTTATAATCTTTTGTAATTGCTTCTACTCGTTGATACAAAGCCTGACGCTCAAAAGTCGCCTCCTTAACAAGTTTATCAATCTCAGCTTTGCGAGTGCTAGGATCTACTCTCAAATCTTTCAAAATAGAAACAGCTAGTTTAACTTCCTGAGGATCGCTCGATTCCAATGCAAGAAATGCAGACTGAATTTTATTAAGCTCACCCAAGCGTTGATCTAATTTATCAAGCAAATTATCTACTTCTTCTAGTTCCTCTTCAAAACGATTTAACAATTCATCAAATTGCTGTCCTTCTGTCACTCCATGAGCAGATAGATAATTATATTCACGAACAAGCTGATCCAAACTGGAGATTTTCGGATTTTTCCGGACAATCATTTCTCCGTTATCATACGACAACTGAGAAGCGACTGTTTCTCCTTTCATGTATCGATTCTTATCAGCGTGTTCAGGATTAACAAAATAGTAGAAGTCATTCTTTCTGATAAAAATTTCATAAGAGCCATCTTCTGCTTTTTCAATCTGATGAGCTGGAATAAGAATGGTTCCCTTATTTCTAATCCCAAATTCCATTTCAAGATAGATTCCATTTTTTGTTTCTTCCATCACCTGCCATTCTTCAACTGTGATTCTCATTTCAAAATCATCTTCTCGTTCTGCTACCATTTTTTCATATTCGGATTTAATTTCATCGACAGAAAAAGTCACCTCGTTAGCAACCACTCTCTCAGAAATTTTCTCTAAAGAATAATTTCCTTTTTTGGACAGTGTACGATCCCTAACATTTCTTGTTTGTTCCTGATCAGTTAAACGATATTTTATTTCCTTTCCTGAAGTATCAACTACAAGATTTAATGCTTGAGCCTTCGATTTGAAATCTTCTAATGAGGTTGAATGTTTTAAAAGGAAATCTAAACGAGATTTAATCTCATAGCGAAAAGAATTTTTTTTGCGATAGGCATGATAGGTTTTTCGATTAGTCCATAATCGCTCTTTAAGAATTTTAGCTCCAGCTAAATCCGCATACTTATCTGAAATATTCTCTAAACTTTTTTTCGTTCCTTTCTGCCAGCGAAATTTATTTAAGGTTACAGAATTAGTAGAATTGAAAATGATGTGGTTATGAATGTGCCCCTTATCCATGTGTGTTGCAATGACAAATTCATGTTGACCACCAGTCAATTCTAAAATTGTTTTACGACCAATCTCATGAATTTCTTGTGGAGTCAAATCATCTTCAGGCGAAAATGATTGGATGATATGATGAGCCAAAACTCGATTCGGATTTTGAATATCCGATAATTCCTTTGTTCCTGCTCGCTGAGCTGCATTCTTTTTGGTCAAAAGAAATTCTTCTGTCGCCGTGCTAGCATCTGTAATTCCATAAGTAGATACAAGTTGCTTGACTACTCGACCATCTTTAACCACTGCTGGAAATTCAAGCTGTTCATCTTGTTCTAAGAAACTCGTTTTAGATGGATTCTCGATATAGCGTAAAGCATTATTTAAACTTTTTGTATCAGTCAGCTCGACCGTCTTTGCTTCATCCTCAATATATTTTGTAGATCGTCCTAAAGAAGCCACTCCTTTTATCTGCAACACTTTTGTTACAACCATCGCTCTTGTTCCTTTGTTTGATTTTCCTGTTTTTGGATAAATTGATTGACGGTATCTTTCAGATGTTTTTGCAATTCAAGAATCTGACTCAATTCATTGAGACTAGCTTGATTATCTTCGTTTACCTTTTTTGCAACCTGATTAATATTGACCCCTATCCGATTTATTTCTTTACGCAGTTCTCTCAATTCTTCAAAATTTAAGATTTTGACCTCGCCCATAATCAACATAATTCGGGCAAAGGCATTAAAATTTGTCATTCCAGATTCTGCAACTTTAGTTGAAATAAACCGTGCCTCTTCTTCCGTCAAACGAATTTTTTTCTGAATCATTCGCTTTCGTTTTTCTCCATTTTTCAAAAATCATCACCTCTGTTCTGCTATTTCTTGATTGAGGGGCCCAGCCCCCTTTCTTCTGGCAAGCATAGCACTTGGGTACCCAAATGCTGTTTTTAAAAAGGTCAAAGATAGTCAGGGTGTCGCCCCTGACTATTCTTGACTTTTTAAATCTTTGGGGAAATCCCCAATCCCCTAATCCCTGCAAGCAGGAATGTTGTTCTATCACGAGGGAAAAGTTTGACTAAACTTTTAAGTCTTCTAGTAGAAGCTCCATTGTATCAACCAGCTCCATTTTTAAAATTTCGTCTTTTAGTTGCTCAAATCTTTCATCACTCATTCCTTCAATTTCTTTAAGTGCAATGGGATACATTTCTACTTCTTCTAACTCATAGTTTGTTTTGATTCGCATATCTCTACGAAGAATGTAGAGGCATTCTTTACGAGAAATATGCTGGTTGACTTCATTCACTTTTGGCGAATCTGTAGCCTCATTCTCAAAAAATATCTCCATTAAAATATCAAAAGTTTCTTGTCTTAGATTTTCAATCATCTTCTGTTTCTCCTTTTTTATTTTTCTTCCGACGGGTTAGTAGTGCCTCCATTAGTGAGGGCTGCTCAGGGACTTTTTTTCTTCCACCTGCTTTACAGCCTCCGCCTTTTGATTACCCAACTGCTCAGATTTTTCTTTTGCCTGTTGGAGTTTATCAGCAAACTTATCTTTCGTTACGCTTTTATTTTTCACCAGTTCTAACTTAGCATCCATTCGGTCAATCAAACTTTTTGCTTCCTTCTGAACAATCTGCAGTTGTTCCACCATATCTTCAAAACCATTTTTATCTTTCGCCCAAATAGCCAAATATCCAAAACTGTAACTACTCGTATCAAAACCAAAATGATTAGCTACGACATAGGCTACACTTTCAGCTTGTAATTCTTGCTTACGATATTGGTCGTCCCCATATTGGGCATTAGTTCCTCTGTGTAAATCTGAGTGAGCCATTTCATGAAAAATTGTTTTTAGAATATGTTCTTGCCCCTTTAATCCTTTTGAAATGACAATTCGATTTTCATCTGGAGAGTAATAACCATTTGCGCTTTCTCTTTTAATATCTTCAAAACTGATAGGAACCTGATTATCCATCGAAACTGCTTTGGCTGCTCGATATAAATCTTCATAATCTTTAACAGAACCAGTCAATTCATTAATTGCTTTTGGCAATTCTTTTCCTTCTGTTTGAGAAACATCGAAGACATTCCCTAATTTGAATCGAGTCACAGTGACTTCCTTCTCTTCCATTCCATTCTCAGACGGAGAAAAACTCAACTCATTTTGATTAGCAGAAATCTTAGTTTTTACTTGATACGGAACCCAAATTTTCAGAGCTTTAGAACCTTTTTTGACTGTTCTTTCAAAATCCGTTTTCCATTTATTAAAACTTGCGACTTGGGAAACATTAGGATTCTGCATCTTCAGCAAATGAATATTGTTGAGGGAGTAGTTATGAAACTTACTCATCGTATCCAAGAAAGATTTAAACTGTTCTGAATCCAAATAGTTCTTCATTCCCTCTTTCAAGTGTTCAGCTAAACCTTTTGTATCTTTATTTGCGACCAACTGGGAAATGGTTTGTTCCGAATTTTTAGTAGCAATTTCTTCGATAATAATAGCACCTGCAGCTACTTCGGCATCTGTCCTTCTTTCTCGATCTTCCTGCTTTTTATGAAGGTTAGAAGCAGCATTGTATGGATCTGTTCCTTGCAACATCTCATCAGAATTAGAAATACCATCACCATCCAAATCACGATCCCTCTCATCTTTTCGGTTATACTGATAAATTTTTTCGTATGGATTATCTGGTGTATTCTGCGAATTCTTGACTTGTGCTTTTTCAAATTCATCCCGAATGTTTTCGATGGTTTGTTCACTCGCCAATTTCTCCATATGATACTGATTGAATAATGCCCCATCTATCTTCATCAACTCTGGATGCTCTCGCATTTCTCGTGTTCCAAGTCTCTCTTTGTGAGCGATTGGGTTAATCTCGTCCCCAATATCGTAACGAATGCCATCCTGAATCAGTTCACCATCAGGAGCGTAGATACTAAACTGGATCTTAGTTGGAGAGATGTAGGCTTCTGGGTGACCACTAGTTACTTGTTGTAGCCCTTCCTGATGTAGCTGATAGAAGCTCTGATTGGCCTTATATAGTTCCTTAGCAAAATCTTGATAAGATATCAGCTCTGTTTCTTTAAATGGCAATTTAGGCCCATCTGGGCGCTCTTCAGCCCATTGAAGCCGTACATGGTAGTTCTCCTTATAGATATAATCTTGTTTCCATTCTTTATAAAAATCTGAATTTGTATCTAAAAGATGATCTTCTCCAGCTGCAGCAACAATCTGATCAAATTTATCATTGTACTGCTCCGCATAGTCAAGATACTGATTCCAGGCTTGATGAAATTCTTCTGGAGTTTTTGAGATGTCACCTGGCACACCTACATTATAGACAGTATCTAAGACTTGAGTAAACGTAGCTGAATCAAGTGAGATTTTATTCAATGTGTTCTTTGGAGCAATCTGTTCAATTTCTTTAGTTGCATCAGGTTGGATTTCCTCAAACAAGCCATTTTTCATAATGGATTGCAATTCTTTGCCCCCATCCTTAATATAGTCCTCATTGATCGATAGCTGTTCAATGTGGCCATTACGTTCACGGAATACAGCAAGAATAGGAGTTTTATCTGCCGTCTCCAGTTCTTTGACCAGTCTTGCTCTAGATTGAAATACTGATACTGGAATGTAATTTTCTTCTTCCAGCTCTTTAAACAGTAAAATAATATCTTTATCATCAGACTTTATAAGGCTGTCAAAGCGCCCATTATATCGTCTAAGATTAGTTAAATCATCAAAATAGAAAGAGGTACTTTCTGTTGCGACTGAAAGATCTGACAGGACGTTGATTTTGTCAAAAGCCGCATCATTGTTAGCCAAAAGAATATTATCAAAGTGCCCGTTTCCTTCTGCAAAATCACGTAAAGTTTTTTCAGGTGTCTGCCCTGGTGCAAGTGGCTTGATCCCCGTCAAGTGCATGAAGTGTTTTTCTTCAAAATTTACTTGTACAGTCTTATCAGGAGTGACATAATAAATCTTAGAGTTAGCCAATTCAGCCAAATAATACTGCGCTGCATTCTGAATAGTTTGACTACGAATTGGACGATTCAATTTAGCTAATTCATGCGAGGAAATAGAATGATAGTGGCCATCGTTACTTGACTGAAACTCTTCATTTATGGTAAAATATAATAAATGAGAGGATAACGTAGGACGACTGGTAACAGAGCGTTCAAAGGTACCAACTTCTGGTACGGGTGTGGGACTGCCTTCAGCCCTGGGCTGTAAAAACCCCTGACTACCATTGGTCCTCTCATTTTTTTGATACTCTGAATTCACATTTTGCTCTTGAGACTTCCCAAGGGCTTTTTCTGTGCTCTGATTTTCTTCCAGTGCTTCATAAGTATCTCCAAGAGGATTGGAAGGTTTTTCAAAGGTTACTGTTTTATCTGAATCAATAACCATCTGTTTTTTTGGCTCTACTGAAAAGCTGATATTATCCCAGTTCTGCTTCAGCCATTCCGCATCTTCTGGAGATAGATTACTATTATCTGGAGTCAAGGCTGCTTTTTGAGTATCATCCTCACGTTTCTTCTGATTGGACAGTAACTTGTTTACTATCTCTTTTTCTTCATCCGTATTAGGGCGATATTTAGGAGATAGTTCAAATCTCCCTTCCTCGCTCAATTCCAAAGCAACTCGACGTAGCCCTTTTACGAAGTAGATATTTGGCTGCTTAGCCCACTGCTTGACCTCTCCCGAATCAATTAAAGCTTGTGTCTCTGGTTGAATAACCAGTCCATCAACTTTATCTTGAATGGCTTCTAGGCGTTCTAATTCCTTTTTGTAACGCTTGATAGTTTCAGGCCTATAACTCGATTCCCCACGTTCTGCCTTCTCAATTTCTTCCCGAATACGGGGAATATTTTGGACACTCATCTCCAGACCATTCCCCTGCCGGTTGAGACCTGCTGCTTTTCGGTCTTTTCTTTCCTGGAGCCTTTCAATTCGCTCTTCTTGTTCCTTGATTTCATCCAATTTAGAGAAGACACGATTTTCAATTTGTTCTTGCTTCTGCATAAAACGGCCTCCACCTCGTTTATCATTCATAGGCTGGCCATTCGTTAGGGACTGATGAGAATAGGCTGCATTAATCGCCTCATCAGCTTCCCCTTTAAGTCTCTCTAGCTTTCGTTTAGCTTGCGCCAAGCGACTGTTATCTGGCTTTTCTGCTTCATACTCAGCCCTAGCTTCGTGTACTTCCGACATACTATTTCCCCTTTCTTTCTCTTGATCGATAATCCTTGTATATTCCTGATGGACTTCTTCCTTTGTCAGTTGCCTAGCTGAGACAAAGGCTTTTACATCATCTTCAGTTAGCTCTTGCGCTTTTGCGAGAGCTATTTCTTTTGAAAAATAGCCCTGGTAATGCCAGGACTCTTCGTCTGCGCTATAAACATGCACTAGCTCATTAGGAACCTCATTCCCTCGCTTCAGAAAATCATTCCAATCTTCCTTTTCCTGGTCAATCTGGATAATAGGTGGAATGGCGATCTGTACCGGAATGCCCTTTTCTTGTAAGCGAGTGATAAAATTCTGCCCTGCAGCATCATTATCTACAGCAAGCGTAATCATATCCTGATGCTGACCATTTTTAAAATAATTTGTTGTTCTAGCGACAGTTTCTAGAGCTTTTCCAGTATTCTGATCTATTTGATAGGATTTACCGTTCATCTCTGCATACAATTCCATAAAACGTCGACTAATGATGCCCTCTTTGACACCATCCATAGCTACTAAGCGAACATCCTGAAGCGCATCCTTATGAAGCTCATAGTAGCTCATCAGATCGATTGGAGCTTCCGCAAATACCAAACGTTTAGGGATACCAATATCAATTGAAAATCCTAGTTGGCCGTCTGAATTTCTCATAATTTGTTTTAAGCGACCACGTTCTGGATAGTGCACTCGATTCTCTACTATTCCCTGGAGACTAGCACCAGCTAAAAAGCCCGTGTTGTCTTTATATTTAAAGACAATCACAGGCTCAAAATAGTCTCCTTTTTTTCGGGTCGCCTCCGCCATACTCCCCTGGCTAATAAAGAAATTAATCGTGTCATCTGAAAGGCCTCTCTGAGTCTTCAGATAGCTTCTGGAAGCATTGAAATCCTGATGCTCATATCTTCCTAAGCTATAGTGAAAGGGCTCTTTTACGCCCGTCTGATTCGCTAAATCTACTTCCTTAAATTCCCCAGTTTCCAAGAAGTGCATTGCTTCTTTGTATGAAACTCCTCTAATAGTTTGAACTAGCTGAATGACATCCCCAAATTCTGATCGAGAATTCCAATGAAAGTCATTCTTCCTTGCATCGATGACAAATGAATCGTGTTCTATCCATGTATAGCTATAACTCCCCGTGCGCTTTAACTCCATTCCCAGCTGTTCCGCAACAGAAAGGATAGATAGATTTTTAGCCGCTTCTTTAGTTAATACCATCTTTTGTCTCCTCTACAATGAAAATTCTGGTACTTCTTTTTCTAATACATCTTGTGTTCGCTCTTTTTCAAGCTCTTCTGCTTCTACAAAACGGTTTAAACTAGGAAAATGGAGTTGGGTTTGTTTTAGCTTATCATGAACTAACAAGCTCTCATCGATATGATAGACTGCTTCCTGATGGCCATTGAAACCTTTCTCTAAATCAATATCATCAAAGCGGATGACAGCCAATTCTGTCAAACTTCCCTTATACCAAGCTCCAATCTCACTTTCAAGATAGAACTGAACTGATTCTCTATCTTCCGTATTTGTATCTCGCAAATAGGCCAGTTCCCAGCTTTCACCCTGAGAATACCCAGTGACTTCTTGAACAATTAGCTCCTGGTTGTTAGTGCTTAAAATCCGATTAATATCGTCTAAACGGGGAACTAAGATTTCCTGAGCTAGAGAGACTGCTTCTGTACGATAGTCGAAAAATTCATATTGTTCCCTATCTTCGACATAGTTCCTAACGAAATCTGAATAATGAGGGAAATGTTCCTGAAAGCTAGGCGAAATCATCCCATAGATATAGGCTTGTCTTAATGTTTCAAACTGGGCTATTTGATAATATGATGGATCGAGCTTAGCTTCTTGATTCAACATTTCCTTGATACTTTCTGGAAGTTGTATTGGCTCCGAATCTGGCCAAGTTCTCTTAGAATAGTTGATTACTTCCTCGTAGAGAATAGTATCAATCTCTGAATTCTTCATTTCAAGCAAAGCCTCTACAATTTGAGCTGATTCTGAAAGATTGGAACGATAATCAGTAATCAAGCCATCTTTACGAACCTCCCACTCCTCAACTTGAGCATTTTCTGAAGTTCGTAGTAACAATACCTCCTCAGCTTCTAGATCAACTCCAATGACCTGATCCCCATTTGGTAGCTGATCCATCTCCAATTCCTGAATCTTAGCATCTAATTGATTATTAACCTGAAGCAAGTCTTGCTTCAAATGAAATAATTCTTCTGCATTGGCTTGTAATTCCTCAAAATACTCTCTGGAGATCTTCACTGGTTGAACCAATAAATCTTTCTCTCGTTGTTCTCGAGGGTAAGAAAACAAGTAGGGAGCAACTTCTTTGAAGTCCTGGTAGTTCATCCATTTTATAGATTCTGTAACAATCATATTTTGGACATCGATGACATCTGTATGAGGAGTAATCCAGCCAGATAAAGCCAACTCTTTTACTGCTTCAGATAGGGGGTAAGAAGGGATATGTTCTAAAATCCCCTCAAAATAACCAATCCCTCGAGCAGTCTCTTCCTCAACTTCACGCTTCATTCGTTTAAATTGTTTTTGTAGTAATGTATTCATTCTTTATCCTTTCTAACTCACTTTGAGAGGAACTTCCTCGACTTCCTTAATCCCAATATGAATAACATTTTCTTCCCCAACCTGGTCTTTCCACTCATCAATATCGCTTAGATATCGCTTGTAACGATACCAGTTATCATCGTTCGGGCCATTACTTAAGAGGTAGGCTCTTGGATGCGTGTCCAGGTTAAATTTTTGATCTCGAAAAACATTTTGTTTGGATAGGAAGAGCAGGGCTTCTGTTGTTCCAATTGTAGCAACCTCATGCGGTGTCAACAATTCTCGGCCAATTTTTGAGTTCTGCTTGGAACTACTGCCATTTCTTCCCCTGCTCTCGCTATAGTTCTGATCATTCAAAGTCTGCTTACCAGATCGCTCAGATAAATACTTGAGCGTATCTAAGTCATTAGACCCCAAATAGAGAATAGCTCCACAGTTATTGATAATTGTCTTCGTATTCTCTTTCCCGTATAATACTTCGATCTGACTTTGAGATTGCACCATCATCTTGATAGAAATCTCTCGAGAACGAATAACAGAGATAATTGGCGGTAAATTAGGAATCTTCCCAATCTGACCAAACTCATCCGCCCATACCTGGACATGCGACAGATCTTCCTTGGTCTTTGTTGGGTGCTCACCTAGCAAGATGGCATCTGCAGTCTTCATCATCACATCAAAGAGTGTACTAAATAGCAACGCTGACAAGAACTGGTAGGCTGGATCGACTTCTGGAATATGAATGAAGACAGCCGTCTTTTCTATATTCCATTTTTCAATCTCCAGCGTGTCTTTTTCAATAATCTTTCTCAGCTGTTCATGATCAAATACTGAGAAAGTAGTCGCAAAGATAGCATAGACAGAAGCCCTTGTCTGACCATCAAAGTTTTTATTAAACAAGCTCCATTGCCTGCAGGCATAATTCCCTGGGCTCCTTCTCTCCAGGTCTTCAAACATCAATTCAACTGGACTCTCCGCTTCTGGATGATTCCGTCTCAATTCTCGAATCATATCTGTAACCTGCCCCAAATTAGGAAGATAGTGATCGAGCTGACCATCAAAATAAAGATAGCCAATTAGAGAACGCATCAGAAGCTTATTGGCCGCCGGCCAGAAAGGATCGCTTTCATGACCATTTCTGTTTAGCGACTCTGTAATGGCCTCTGACACTCGATCTATATCCATTTCAGTATGGATATATTTGAACACATTAAAGCCGTCTGAATTCAGGAAAGTAATCAAATCAAAGATTTTTATCTTATATCCTTTTTCTACAAGGGATTTTCCCGTTTCATGAATGAGAAGTCCTTTGGTATCTGTCGTCACAAAGCTAGAGTTACCTTGTAAAATATTCGGTTTAACAGCGCTTCGAGTCTTTGAATCCCCGGTACCTCCATAAACTAAGACATTCTTATTAATCTGATTTTCATAGCTCAATCGGCTATTAAATAGTCCCATCTGGCTATTCTGTGTAAAAATCATATTCTTTTCAGGCTCTGCGTCTCGGAAGCGCATCAATTCGTCTTTCGTCGCAAAACGTGCCGACCCATGCTCCTCCCCATACCTGTACGTGCCTGTATCAGATACCCTCAAATACAGTAGAAAAGCAATCAAAAATCCGCCCATACCAACCAATAAAGAAGCAGGAGTAAATTGAAAATCAAGCCAAGATTTATCGCTTAGATGGTCGCTCATCCAGTTAAGCTTTCCAAATCCAAATACATCCGTTACTGAATCGGTATCTGGTGCTAACAGCCACAGTTTAAAAAGCCAATGAAAGAGGTAGAATAGACCCAGTCCTAAAAACAAATACGGCCTAAGTCTCCGTTTCTTCTTTTCTGTAATCACTTCATTTTCCCTCCAATCTGTGGTTCGATATTTTCCGGAAGAACAAATTCTTTGGTATGAATATTTACCTGCAGGGAAGCAATTTTCTCTTGTTCAACTGCTTTGAAATGTTTCAATTTCTCCTCAAAAGAAGTTGTTTTACCATTTTTAAGATTCCGATCATTGAATCCTTTCGGATCTCTTGTGATCCCTTCTAGTACATCCTTAAAGGCTTGTTCGACAACACCTTTATCTTTTGCATTGAAAGCAAGAGTTGTCTTACCATCAGGGTGTGTATAAAAAGAAAAGCCAATCCCGTATTGGCCAAGTTCTTTTCGAACTGCCTCGAGATTGACTTCATTATGTAATAATTGCTGGACTTCTTTAGCATCTGCTGTTGCCATGAATTTATTCCAGTCTGTCTCACCAGTAAAGACTACATTCTCCCCTCTGGCTTGATAAGTTTCAATTCCTTTAGAGCACATCAGGAAAAGACCTTTTAAAATTACTTCTCCTGTCACAAGAGTTGCCCGTCCTAACTGGGCTACCACTTGTTCTTGTTCCATTTTAGCTCACCTCTTCAATTTTGAAATAAAGATCTTTCAATTGAGTGGCTTGAGATTTTTTAGTCAAAATCTGTTGTTGCAACTCATCGATCCTATTTTGGCACTGGGCAATTTCCTCGTTTGCTTCTTTGATAAAATCTTCGTTAGATTTGATTTTATTTTTAATAGATTGCTTATAAGTAATCGTCTGAGCCTCAAAGCTATCAATAACCTCTGAAGGTAAATTTACTGTAGTCGCATGAGAAAGAGAGAAAGAAGATTCAACCTTTTGATCAGGAATCATTTTATTCTCTTTCTGAGTAAATGTTTCAACAACCGGCGATACTTCTTCTGTAGCTGCATCCTGTGTATTTTCATCTTGTGAAGGTTCTACTTGTTCTTCCTCATTTTCATCTAATCTACTGAAATGATCTGTAGTCCATTCACTAGAAGAATAGTTAATTTTATCTTCCAAAGGCACTTCCTTTCCAACCTGATCTTGAGGCTTCTGAGAAACTAGCTCAGCAATTCTTTGTCGAGCCATATCAGCCTCTTCCTTTAACGTTAGATTCTCTAATTCAGGATCTGGTTCTGGTATGCCTTGTGAGGACTTCTTTTCTTTATGTTTTGCCAAAAAATGAAGAAAACCTCTTTTTTTCTTCCCAACACTCATACCAAAATTTTCCAGCAACTGATCAATAATTCCAACAAAAGGTATTTCAAGTCTCTCTTCTTGTAGGATTTCACCCTCAGTATTGAGAGAATAGAGTAGATAGATTCCGTTTATTTTATTACTCTTCATTCGTTCGTTGATGATTTCTAGCTTTGAAAACAGCTCGTCTCGATGCTCAAATGTTTCCTCTTGTTTAGTCAGTTGATTGATAATTTTATACATGGTTCACTCCTTGGTTACTTGATTGTGCTGGAAGGATTAGATCCTTCATTTCCTGATAAGATAGCCCACTTTCTTCCGAAAGGGCAACGAAAAGTTGAGCCTCCACATCTCTTTCCTGGACTGTGTAGTTCTTGATTTTGTCAGTCGCTTCTTCTTTTTGTCGTTGCGCTTTCGCCTTGTCCCTTCTGATTTTTTCAAGTTTATTTTCAAGTTGATTTATTCTCTTGTTCATTCAATTCTCCTTATCGGCTACTACTGGATGAGGTCGTTTGTTCAGCAGAGGAAACTGAAGTCGAACTTGAACTGCTAGTATCTGAATAAGTTCCTATACTTTGCCCCTTTGCTTCAGTCAAGACGATCGGCTCAATTTTATTAATCAATAGCTTCCCTGATTGCTCCACATAGGTCAACCGAATTGTAGCCTTAGTGGTACCAGTAAGCCCCTTAGAATCTCGATTATCTTTTTCTGTTAAGGTTGTACTAGTATATTTAATCTGAGCTAAAGCAACTTTATGTGTTTTATCAATGTAGATAGAGCCTGATTCATAAGATTGGTCAACCACATACCCCTTATAGGTTTGATTGACTGGCTTTTGTTCTTCTTGAACGGTTTCCTGATACATAGAATCAGTCATAAAAGGCTTATATCGTGGACGATTCTCTTCTAAATCCTTTTTAGTATAGTAAGCAATTAGAAAGTCCTCGACCTGCTGTTCAGTAAGAGATAGTTGTTCCTGTTGTTTCTCTTCTGGTTTTTGCTTCGCCTCTTCCTGAACTTGACTATTCTGTCTCAAATTCTGTTGTACTTGAGCAATAGAATAGCCCAGGACAATACATAAAATAGCAGCGACCCCGATGAGAAGTCTCTTGACCATTTTGATTAACTTTTGATTATACATTCTTTTCCTTTCTTATTTAGGGGTAACAAAATAGATGCCTGATTGTGGTGTCAAGGTACGCCAAGTCGTTACATATAAACCACCAAAGTTCATTTCTGACATTAAGAAGCTACCATCACTATTAACGTACTCACAGAATCCAACGTGACCATAGATTGGTGATGCTCCAGCTACACCATTCATGAATACAACTGCAGAACCTGGTTTAGGAGTCGTTGAAATTTCATATCCTTGAGCTTGACCACTGTCAACCCACTGATTGGCATTACCTAAATACGGATAAATTCCAATCCCAATCTGAGCAAAGCGATTGTAGACGTACCAAGTACAATTGCCTAGTTCATAAGCATTACCTGAATAACCTTGGCCTTCTAAAATTGCTTGATCTGTAGGTAGTCCATAAGGGAGCTTATCTTTATACTCTGCTGGGACTTGTTGACTAGAAATACCTGTTGAACCTCCTCCTTTGTTTTTTAAGAAATTCAACCATTGACGAGCCGCAGATTGCCGTTCTAAGAGCTTGTTCCCTGGAACTCCCAACCAAGCATTTAAAAAGTCCTCTGAAAGGGCTTCTACGGATCCAGTTGAGGTTACAATTCTTCTAAAGGCTGCCCGTCTAGTCGGATCATCTTCTTCTAGCAGAAATTTTGTTTGAACTTCTGCAGACCAAATATCTCCATTCACAGCTTTTGCAAAATTCCACAATGCAAGAGCACGAGGACCAGTAAATTGACCAATCCCAATCCCGATATAGTGCAATCCATTGACCAGATAACCTCTTTCGTTTAAAGGTAAGGTAGGATACATAGCTTGAAAGGCTCCCCAATTGCCAACTAGATTTTCTGCAGTAGGCTCTTTAGCAACCTTATCAAACTGATTATTGGTTAGGTAGTCCGTTTCATATCGTTTAAAAGTGATGGAGCTCTCAATATCAAATCCTCCCAAAACAGTTGCAATCCCTTCATCAGTTGCTTCGGGTATATTCTTTTTGATTGCATCCGCAAAAGCTCTTGCACGTTTTCCCTTCTCTCCAGATGTTTCAATACTGCTAACAACAGACGTTGCTTGTGTGTACTCTACACGCTGGAAGTAAAAACCGACATTGACATAGGTCCAACTCTTTTCAACATTACCATCTTTGTCTTTCTTATTTGATCGATCAGGTTCTAGCTTTTGATAATAGACTGTTTGATTTCCTTCAGCAGCCACCTTTCCGATAATATCCCCAGACTTAACATGGTCTCCTGTTTTGTAACGAATCGTATCTACGTTCTTATACAGAAACTTAGAGTCTTGATCACTAATTTCTAGGTCATTCCCATTTACTTCGACTTTTCCATCTAAAACGGCTAATAGAGTCTGACCACCTGAGGCCTGCAGAACAGAACCATTAAAAATTTCCGTCCTAGTTTTATACCCAAACCGCTCAATAATTTGAAGTGGAGTTTGCGATTCAGGCTGATCTTCTGTATAAAATGGATTATCTAGCTCTTGTAGCAACATATATTTTCCGCTATCTCGAGCAATTTCTAATAGTTCTTTATACTCTTCTAACTCATCCTCACTCAACTTGTAGAGGTCATTTTTAGTATAAAGATCTTCCATTGTTTTAAGATTATCTTTATCCCCATTCAAATTCTTCCATAAGGTATCTAAGTAAAGCTTCCCTCGATTATTTTGCGAAAAATACTTGTTCCCGTCTATACGAAGTTTATCTGAAATATCATCATACTTATAATTCAAGTACAAAAGCGGATCATCAATTTTTGTCCAATAATCTACCTTATCATTAGATTTTTCACGATCCAATTTTGAAAGATACAACCAGGTATCATTCATATCAAACTCATCTTGACGGGTAATTCCTGAACTACCAATACCAAGAATTGCCAGAAACAAAAGCAAACCAAAAGAAATCAGATACGCCTTTAAGCTAAATGGATTTTTGATAATGCTTCTAATCGGTTTAGAACCTACACGGTAGACCTTCCTGGCCTTCTTGGCAGCTTTCCCAGCTTTAGAAGCGGCCAAACGTTTCTTATAGTCCTGGATACGACGTGATAGCCGTCCTTCCCAGGAAAACTCTCTTGGAGTTCGGGTGAAACCTCTCCCCTTAGCTTTATTATAGAATCTATTTCCTAGACTATAGCTTGATTTAACTACTCCTTGGCCAATCTTACCGCTATATTTCCCAATCGTTTTGGTACGTTTCCCTTGAATCTGAATATCCTGATACCGATATTTAGCACGTGCTAAATCTGATAGCGTATCATCCTGATGCGCTGCAGAACTAGCTTGTTGACTCGCAGAACGTTCTAAAGCCTGTTTAGTAGCACGATAAAACTTCTTCTTACGTGAACCACCATTAGCCTCTTGAGCAACTTTGAAGACTTTTTTAGAAACTCTCTTCTCTAGTTTTGCCTTATCCAGTTCTTTCTTGAGTGACGCTAACTTTTTAGCACCTTCTGGAGTTAATGATTTTCCTTGTTTCTGTAAACTTTTATATGCCTTTTTAAGAGATTTTACCTTGGCCTTTGAAGCTCTAAATTGTTTACGACTCTTCTTCACTATATGGCGCTTAGAACGTGTTTGTTCTTTTAGCTCCTTCATTTGCTTAGCACTATCTTGTTGAACAGTTCGGTAATTATTCCGAACCGTCTCCAGTTTTTGATCTAACTTATGACCGATTGTGTTTGGTCTGCCTTGATCCTGATTCATAATGAGACTCCTAAGCGTCTGTTGCGACTAAGTTATATAACTTAGTATTCTTAGGTATTGGATTCTCAAATGGCACTACAACTGGCCCTGCTACTATTAAGCCAGTACCTTTAGCTTTTGGTCGAGCCAAGTAGCGAATCTGTTTGTCAGTCAGATTGACAATCTCCTTTAAGATAGCCAAATCCTGGGGCTTTTGTTTGAGCAAAATCATGAACTCGCTATTTGAAAGCAACTTCCGACCTTCTTCAACAGCAGCCAGCGTTTCTACGTTCTGGGTAATTCCTGTTGGAATCGCACCGTATTTCCGAATCCGTGAATACAATGTAGTAAAGAAATCCGCTTGTGCCTTGTTTTTAAATAAAATCTGCATCTCATCAAAGTAAACCCAAGTAGTACATTTTCCTTGATTTTCTACAATTTGATTCCAGATATAATCCTGAATAACCATCAAAGCGAATGGCTTCAATTTGTGAGACAACTTCTTCAAATTAAAGATAACAAAGCGATGATTGAGATCCACGTTGGTACTGTGAGCAAAAATATCTTGAGAACCAGTTGTATAGGTTTCCACTGCCAAAGCTAAATCTTGAGCTTCTGGCTCTGGTTGTTCCTTCAATACCTGGTGCCACTCTTTTAACGTTGGTGTAAAATTCTCTGTCAAATATCGCTCATAAGTCGCACCTGTTACCCGGTCAATAATCCCAATCTGTGCATCTGTCACCTCAGATAGAATTGATTCAAACAATCCCATCAATAAGTTTGCCTTATCTCCAATCGGATCGTCATCCTCATCGTCCAAACGATCTAGATCCGGCAGATCTAAAAGATTGATATGTGTTTTAGATCCAATCGAAATATCCACCATCTGAGCACCGAAAGCACGGCCAATATCAGAATATTCATCTTCGGGATCCACAATGATTACTCGATCTTCTGGATATTTCAGCAAAGTCGGAATGACTTCTCCACCCTTGATAGTAGTAGACTTACCAGATCCAGAGGAACCAAGCACGACACCTGAACCCGTATTCAGATCACGTTTTCGATCTAGTGTAATGATATTGTTTGATAACTGATTTTGGCCATAGTAGCGGGCAAGTGAGCTGTCAGACTTCAAATCCACGTTAGTAAAAGGGACTTGCGTAGCAATATTAGCTGTAGTCATCTTTCTCATGAAATTCTTCTTCACATTTACGAAGCACTCACCGATAGGTAAAATTGTATTTAGAGCCTCTTCCTGGTAATAATAGAGATCTTCAAATTCTACCCCTAACTTCCGGCCAGCACGCTTAATCTTTTGTTCATTACGTTGTAGTTCCTCCTGGTCATCTGCCTTAAAATACACCGCAATAAAGCCAGAGAAGATTTTCTGATCATACTCAGTAATCTCATCTCGCCACTTCTTAGTAGCTTCTGAGATTTCTTGGTCACGACCAGCAACGACCGCATCATCAAAGATACCAGATTGAGCAGCCTTACGTTTAGAACGTAATTTCCCAATTTCAGCATCTGTTTCTGCATCATCAATCTTCTCTAAGATTTCAACATTCTCATAGGGTTCTGCATGGATCGTAATAGCTAGCTCCAGCCCCAGTGTCGTCAAATCTCGAATAAGACGATCAGACATCCAGTTAGGATAGCGACGTGCATAGAGCACCTTGCACCAACGATCATCTATAACCATCCGTTTTTCCTGGAATTCAATCCGGTTTGGAGCAATAAATGATTTCGTTGACAGACCAGATAAAGCAATTTCTTTGTAATCAAAATTGACATACGGGTTATCTCGTAACAGTTCAGAAAAGACCTTTAGACGATCCAAACCATTCATTTCCTTAAATGTAATATCAGATTCCTGAAATTGCGTTCCCAGGGAAACTCCAATATCTTGTAGTAACAACTGAGCCTGTTTTCGGTCGTCAGCGTTCGTTGAAATGGTCACATACTTATGTACCTCGAAGTTGTTAGCATGTGTTGTAAATCGCTCCTTAATCATCTCATTTAGCTCCTCACGATAGTCATCGTAGCCATCGTTTGTTTCTTCAAACAAGATATTCTGCAAGGAGTTATCCGATACTCGACGGTTGATTACTAAGAGTTGATAGTTACTACCTTCATCCAGTGAGTTGAGAGCATCCATCGTTGTATCGATGATACTCTCTTTTTCATCTTGTTGAGCTGTCGAGTAAGAAGCATCTCCCAACATAAAGCTCCGAGAATACTTCTCACGTGCAATGTGCATCAATCCGTCTTCATGTAGTAGTGTATAATTGATAGTATTTTGTGTCGTAGGTTTCATCTGACGACGCAAGCGTTCAATTTTTTTCTTTTCTGCTTTTTCTAGTTTTTCTCTTTTGCTTTTGAATAAACTCATCTTTCGTATACATTCCTACCTTTCTAAATTCTGTCTCATAGGTTCTTTGTTGGATCCGGAAAAAGAAATCGATTTTTTCTTTAATCCGCATTCGCTTGGTCATGCCTGTACCGTACATTGCCCCAGGAACTACAAATAGAGCATCCCAAAGATAAATGTACCAATCAGGTAAACCAAAGAAATATATCGTAATTGTCCCTGAGACAGCTATTATCAAACATACGTAGAGAACAATCATTCTACCTGTTAATCCAAATAAAATTGGTCTGTCCTCGGTTTCAAATTCTCTTAAAAATTCTGATCCAATTTTTTTCAATTATTTTCCTTTCATACAAAATCACATTGATCAATTCTAATTTTTCTAGACATGGATTACACTCCTAAAAGTTGCTTAGCTTTTCGACTGGTTCCAACAAGTGTAAAGATGTATATAACACCTTTAGCGATTGAAGCCAATGCTGTTCCCCAACTTCCACTAGATCCTGCCGCAACTTTTAACATATCTGTAGTGACTAAACCGTTATATACAACAGATACCACAATTAGAACAACTCCAATAAAGGCAGAAGCAGCAAAGTATTTCAGGAAGTTAATCGTAACAGAGCGTAAGGAATCCATCATAAAGAACGTCACTAATAATGGAGCCAAGGCTTTGAGCATATACAAATCTAAATATCGTAAGAAGATGATGATTCCCAGCGTAATATTAGCAATAAATTCAGTTAAACCGCCAACTAGACCAAAAATCAGTTTTTCAAACCAGCCTTTGACCGCCCCTTGCGCATATTGATATTTATCAAGTTGTGAGGGTACTACATGGGCAATTACCTTCACGACAATATTAAGCAATTCCAGAATGGCATCACAAATTTGGGATGAGGCCGAAATCAAGATGAAAGCAAATAAATACTTCATCAATGCCTCTAGCCAAATCTTCTGCGTTAGCGCACCTCCCCTCGACTTGACCATTTGTGACCATGATGCCATTTCAAACCAGAAAAAAAGACCTAAAAGGATATACCCAATAGGTCGGACAGCATTGGCCATCATGGTTACAGCTTGGTTAGTATCAAAACTGTAACTGGAAAGAGAGCTAGTCAACTCTCTAATATCTAAATTCATAGGCTACTCCTAAAATTTTAGCTGTGATAATGCTGCAACGATTGCGGCTGCAATCCCCGCAGAAGCTACGGCCAGAAATGCACCATTAATCATAGAATCAGAACCATCATCTTGCCTTTGCTTATCTTTGTTCTTTCTTCCTTGAATATAATCGACCGCACCATTCCAGATCCAGATAAGACCTGTAATTGTTCCAACAACACCTAGACCAGTAATAATTTTTGTAATAATTTCCATTTTGATTTTACCTCTTTTAATTTTATTTATAATAAAAAGCACTGTAGAAATTACCTACAGTGCTTAGCACGGTTCTATTTTTATAGTTAATCAAATTCTTCACGATAAATCGTCCGAATAGTAGCTACCAGAAGAGCAAGTACAATCATAATAGGAACCTCAATATGTGGATATGGAATGAAATTAGTTCCGCCTACAGGAATTGGAAATTCACGAACTTCGCCATCAATCCAAGCACGTTGAACAAAGCCCATAACATGAATTCCATACCACCGAAAAACATCATCTCCTACTGAAGGACTGACCCAATGTAAGATATCAATCAAAAGCCAGAATGGCAAAAACATAGCTAACCCAACACAGCATTTAGATACAATCCAAAATATAATAACTCCAAAAACTGATTTTACGAAATTAATACACCAAAGAATGATATAAAAGGGAGCCGTAAAAATTCTAATAATAGCTACCCATAACCAGGAAAAATCACTCCCAAATTTCATAATCCTACTCCTCCACGATTTATCATTATTATACCATAAAAATAGCTTATTTTAAAGATTCCTAGAGTATTCTAAGCCTCTTTTTTCTTGCGCTTGCTGTAGAGCAATCCTGCAGCAGCACCCCCCATTGCCAGACCAGCTAACAGCAATTCTGCAGAGGCCTGCTCACCTGTAGATGGCAGGCTTCGTTCTGGTTGTTGCGGATGTTCTTCAGGAGTTTTTGGCTCTTCTGGAGTATGAGTCACAACCGTATTGGAAACAACTTCCACACCGTTAACTGTATGATAGTAAGTATTTTCTACTGTTCCTGACTGAATGCGTGTCATTTGTAGATATACTTCTGCTTGAAACTCTGATGTCTCTAAAATTGACTTCAAGAAAGCATCATCAAAGCTAATATCTACTTTACCTTTAGCCTTGTCTACCACTTGACTGGTAAACTTAGTTAATTCATCACCAGCTTTAAATTTTTGACCGTCACTTGTTTCAAAATCTACAGCAGCAAATACCTTGTAAACACTCTGATAATCATCATGTGTCTCATCGTAATCATCGCTAAATTTATACTCAAATAGCTGTTCTGAGCGATCTTTTGGTATCAAGGAACCAACTAATTTATAATTAAATGTTTGATTCAGTTTTACCTCTTTTCCATCCAAGCTTTCTTTGCTTAGATGGTCGATTACAACATCTTTCTTTGGTTCAATCTTTGGAACATTATTGACTACTGTTTCAGTCACATAGGCCATCCCAAAATCAATTTGGTAGGCTGTATTCTCATACTTACCACCTGTCTGACCCAATTCCTTCTTAACAGTCATTGGATTAGTAATCGTCAGAACTTCTCCAGTTTGAACGTAGGTCTTGTAGAATTCCTCTGGATTCTCCGCCTCAAATACTTGAATCGCTCCTTTAGGGGTAAATCCTTGTTTTTTCAAAGATTCTTGAACTCCTACTGGAGCTTTGTCTAGACTTTCATATATAGTAGCTCTCAACCCCTTAACTACTTGACCTTTAGAATCAGTCACTTGAACACCATCTTGATTGATCGTAACAGCTTCTTCTGGGTAATCATCAACGATATAGAAGCCTTTGCCAATACGATCTTTATCTACTTCAATGCCCTTGTATTGGCTATAATCTGCCGTTACCTTGTAGTAGTTGACAGAGCCTGACAAGACCTGTTTCCCATCGATGTTAACACCTTCCTTGTTAAGATTCTTTTTGGTTGGTTTAACAGTAGGAACATTATTTACAACTGTATCAGTTTGATAGCCATTACCGAAATCAACTTGGTAAGCCGTATTCTCAAATGATTTTCCTGTATTTCGCAATTCTTCCTTAGTTACCATTGGATCAATAATTGTAACAGATTTTCCTGCCTTGATATATTTGTTAAAATAGGCTTCTGGATCATCCACTAAAAATACTTGGAAAGCTCCCTTAGGCTTAATTTCAGAACTTTCTAGAAAAGCTTTAACCTTATCATTATCAACAGATTCAATAGAATCGTACTGATACACTGAAATACCAGAAACTTCTTTTCCTTCGCTATCAATATAACGAATATCTGATTTATTAATAGTCACTGCCTCTTCTGGATAATCATCAATCGCACCAAAGCCTTTTAGAATAGCAGATGGAGCTGCCTTTATCCCTTTATACTGATCATAATCCAAGGTTATACGGTAGTAATTCGTTGAACCAGCTAGAACTGTCTTTCCATCGATGATAACACCATCCTTGTTATGATTGTGTTTGAGAGGTTTGATCAAGTTGTTATTCGGATTGTCAGGATCATTCGGTTTACCTGGGGTTGTTACCTTAACAATATTTGAATAAGACTCAAATTCATTATTCAAATTCAGGCGGAAGTTGTTCTTATAGGTTGCACCATCATTCGTTACTGTACCATACACTTTAAGAACAGGTGCGGTAAATACTTTAGTTAAATCCAAATTAACTTTAGCTAAACCTTCAGACTTCAATAACCCTTTTAACTGATGTTTAGCTTTATCATAAGTTATTGTAAAATCTGAGTTTTGAGCTACAGTTTTTGCTAAATCAAGTTGATACCCTTGAGGTAAGTTATCTGTTAACTCATAAATTGTAGTTTTCTTACGATTAGCAGCAAGAGGTTTAGTTTTCAACTCCCAAACAACTTCTGATAACTTGGGTACTGACGAATTATTCACATTTGTACCTGCAGAGTTCTTAACCAACTTTTCTACAGTAGGCGTAGTTTTCAAGCGAGTGTATGTAACCTTAATTTCTCTCGGTGCGACCTCATTTGGCACAGGTTTTAAGTCTGGTGTAGGAGGTTCACTCGGAATAGGAACGTGAGGTTTATCTGGTTCATCTTTTGGTGAGGCTAATAAAGGTTTCTCCGTAGGAGGTGTCAATGGAGTCTTATCCTTCTCCTTATATTTAGGTTCTAAAGGTCTTGGTTTTGTAGATTCACTTGGTTTAAGTGGCGGTTTTGGTTCCTCTAGTTGATTAATAACAGAGCGACCACCCCATAGTTGGAACGCAAACCCTGATGAAAAGATTTCATCATCATTATCCTCTGGTTGCCCGTTAGCTCTACGCTCATCATTCCAATACTTACGGTAAGAAGCTGACTGCGACTCTGTATAGGTACTGAAAGGTTTATCTCCATAGTGTAAGTAAGTTAAGTGTTGAACAGAACCATGACCGGCACTTACAACAGAACCCTCTGGGATAGAATTGTAATCATCTACATCGGTATAGTAAGGGTCACCTGCTTTATAAAGGTTCAACCCACTTGGATCATCTTTCTTATACACGCCATCAGATTTCACACCCATCCAATAGTTTTTCCCATTGACTGTGGTTTCTTTAACAGAAGAACCTGATGGGTTGATTACAGTGCCCGTGTTACCATCTCCATAAGTATGTCTTACGGCTTGTCCAAAATCTAGGTCAGAGTAAAAAGAGACTGAACCTAAGTCGATAGGTTTACCTGTTTTCTCATCATAGTAATGAATATCCCACTCAACATTAAAGTAATTATATGGGTTGAAGTTAACTGAAGAAGTCTCCGTATCAGTTTTAACTTTATTCCACCAAACATTCAAACGAGTATAAGTTGAAGGGTTGCCTGCAATTTTATGCTCTGGTATAGGATTATTACGAGCCACAAATCTTGCAGAAATTGTTTTTCCCGTTTTTGTTTTACCAACATTATGTAAAGTGAAGGTAGAACCTTGTTTGATACCCGTAACTACATAACCACCATAGGTTCCCTTAGAATCAGAGTGACCATAGAAATCTTTATTTTCTAATCTGTCATGCTGTAAATCTTTATCGAGGGTCATAGTTGTGTTTTTATTAGCAGCTAAAACACCATCCACAACTTCCAATTCTGGATTGGCATCGAATACTGCTGTTAACTTAGAATAGTAATCCAATGAGCCACGTTTCGACTCATCAAATTCACCATAGATTGTGACACCGTTAGCACGACCTTGGACTCGTTGTGTTTGTAACTCTGCCAATTTACGTTTATATTCAGCTGAGTCTTTTTCATACTGAGCTAATTGCTCTTTGTATTTTGTTAAGTCAGCCTCAGACTTACCTTTTTCAATAGTCCACTGTTTTAAAGCTTCTTCGTAAGCTTTCTTGGCAGCTGCGTTTTCCTTATCAATAGCAGCGTCTTTATTAGCTTTTTCTTTTACTGCTTTTTCATAAGTAGACTTAGCAAGAGCGTTTTCTTGTTTGATAAGCTCATTCTCTTTTGCTACACGCTCTCTCTTATCTTTTAAGCGCTCATTCTTTTCTTGATTTTCTTTATCAATCTGAGCGTTTTTAGTAGTAGCATCTGCTAAGTCTTTCTCATACTGAGCTTTAGCTTTGTCATAAGAGTCTTGCTTTTCCTGGTTCTCAGTAGTAATCGTTTTAATCTCTTCTTTACGAGTTTCTACTTCTTTTTTGTACTTCTCAGACTCGTCTACAATAGTAGTTGCTTGCTTGTCGTAACTAGACTCAATCTCAGCAGTTTTCTTAGCTAACTCTTCTGAATTAGCAATTAAACCACCATCAACCACAGTCTCCTTAACAGTCAAGCCAGCTTTCTTTGCAGTGGATACCGCAGACTCTACCTTAGCACGATCCACAGTCACCTCAACAGAACCTGTTGATTTCCCTGCACTACCTTGATCATTTTTAGACTCCGTAGTTGGAGAATCTTGCAAAGGTTTTGCATTTGTAGCAGGATTTGGATTTACTCGTTCATCTGCTCTAACTGGACTAGTTATCAAACCCAGGGCAGCTAGACCAAGAATTACTCCACATGTTCCCCATTGTCGTGTTTTTCGGATTGATCCGAATGCTCGTGTCTCATTATTGAATTTCATGATTTCTCCTTTAACTTTTAATATAGTATTCAATATTATTCGCTTTCGATATAATTTGAAGGAGCTCTCGCCCTAAAATGTATAATTTTCATTTCTTTCTCCAATCAAAAAGTCACCAAGAAATCTTGATGACTTTAGCATGTTTAGTTTTCCTTAGATTCTCGTTTGATTTTCAACAAACTCAAAAGTGAAATAGTTACCATCCCCAAGAACCAAAGACTAGAAGTTTTTTCCCCTGTTTTAGGTAATTCGTATGTTGCAGCAGGTGCTTGATAGACTGGATTTTTCACTTCTGATGCTTGATTTTCAACTTGATCTTGCACATACTTCACAATCTTACCATTTTGAAATACTGGAATCGGATGCCCTCCAGATCGCTCAATACTAGCTTTCTGAGCAGCCAATTTTTCTTGGCGCTCGATTTCCAGTTGTGCTTCCAGATAATCACGATAAGCCGACAACAACTCTTTATGAGCCTCCAATACCTTTCTTTGACCTGCTTTCGCAGTTTCTAGTTTTGCTAGTGCTAACTCAAGAACTGATTTCTTTTCTTTCAAAACTTCTTGAGCAGCTTCTAGATTAACTTTAGCCTTTTCTAAGAGCTGAGGGGCATTCTTCAAAACTTCCACTCGCTCTTTTGATGCTTTTAAGGCTTTAGTTGATTCTGAAAGTAAGGTTTGACGATTGAGGACAAGTTCTTTAATTCGAGTAAGGTCACCTTGTTTAGCAATCAATGCCTCTTTCTCAGCAGTCAAAGCTTCATTCAGTGATTTCCTTTCAGTTTGTTTTTTAACTAGTTTATCTTTAGCTAACGCAAGTACTTCACGTTTGTTTTGTACGTCCGCATTCAACTGTTCCAAAGCCTCTTGCGCTTGTTTATTTTCTAAACCAGCTTTTTCAAGATTTTCTTCTGCCTGTTTCAATTTAGCTTTCGCTTCAGGAGTTTTTAAAGCAATATTCTGAATGGCTTTACGATTAGTCACCGCATTTTGCGCAGCAACTTCTGCTTGAGTATATTCTGTCTGTGCTTGTTTTTTTCTAGCTAGAGCATCTTTACGATTCGTTTTCGCAGTATCATAAGTATCCTGAGCTTGTGCCACAGAATTTCTAGCTACTTGAATTCTTTCCTGAAGACTAGCCAGATTGTTCTTAGTATCAACTTTAACATTTTGATGGAAATCATTTTTCAGCAAATCAATTGTTTTAGAATCTGTTCCAACATAGTGCATCGCAATCAAACCAAGATCTGTCTTTCGGGTTGCTACACCGATATATTGTAGCGTGACTGACTTACGATCTAGTCCTGCAAAGTTTAAAGCATGGCCCCAATCAGCATGTTTATCATAAAACAGCATCATAATCATGTTGTTGTATGCCTGTTGTTTCAGATCAGCTAATGTTACTACATCACCTGCATTTTGAAAGCCTATGTTTTCAGCAAGTAGGCCTTGATTCCCTTGATTCAAACCAACTTCTTTCGCAACTATATTCAAAGCATCTAGGTCATGGCCGTACTGATTAGTAGATAGTTGAGTTGCTTTCTGTGCCACTTTCTGCATATCACGATTCACTAAAACTGGAATATCATCTGTTCCCATCAATCTACGAAAATCATTGATCATATGCGCATTGAAAGCAGCAAGTTCATCTTGAACTTCAGCAGATAAATGATTGACATCAGTAATCACAGTCTTTTTATCTGCTTCACTCTGCTTAAATGGAGAAGTTGGATTGCCGTAATAAGTCTCACCACCATCTGGCGAACTAAAGCCAGCAGCAGTCATTCCTTTCTTGGCAATTTCTTGTAACTTATTTGAATTTTCTTCAGTGGGGTTATTGAAGTAAGCCTTTAAAGCTTCTACATAGCCAGCAGGATAAGTGATAGAGGTCGTTGTCAAACTATCCAGGATACTTTGAGCCTTAGATAGATTCTCTTTAGCTACTCGATACTGATTTTCAACGTTAGTAGCGTGAGTGGTTGCTTGATCTAGTTCCTCCGCTTTCACTAATCTAGTTGCTTCTGTAGTCGTTACTTCATCTTCTGCCTGTTTCAGTTTAGAAGCACGTTGATCATCTGCTTCTTTAGCGAGTAGCAAATCTTGTCGAGCTTGTGATTCGGCTTTTTCGCTCCTTTCTAAGTTTCGCTCAGCCGCTTCAGCGTTGGCAACAATGCCTGCAACTCCAGTTCCGTCTAAAATAGCCTGTTTTTCAGCTACAATTTGTTCTGCATCTGTAACTTCTTTTGTTTTGTCAGCAAGCTTTCTCGTAGCTTCTGTGACATTTGCTTCCTGATCAGTAACATTCTTTTCAGCTAGCTTTTGTTCCTCTTCAGCAGAGGACAGTTCTTCTTGAGCCTTCTTCTCAGCAGCCTCTTTTGCAGAGACATCTTCTTTTGCATCCTGGATATTTTTAGGAGTAGCTTCCTGGACAGCTTTCTCCGCTTGAGTAACAGCTTCTGTAGCTTCTTCTACTACTTTCTCTGCATCGTTTACCTCGTTTTGAGCTGTTTTTACAATCTCCTCCTGGGTTTTTACAACTGAGCTTGCCTGTTCCACATTTGCTTTGGAGATAACGATATCGGTTTCTGTAATTGTTTTTTGAGTTGCTGTCTTCTGTTGGCTCCCTGAAATTGGCTCTGCAGGCTTTACTTCTTCTGCGGAAGCCTGAGTCGTTACTCCAACCGCTGCGGTTGCAATTGCGCTAGCCAACATAAATTTCTTAACTTCATTCATCATTTCCATTTGATTTCTCCTTTTTGATATTACTTAAAATAATGCTTATTTGAATAGTCTTTTAGTTCTCGTGAGATTTTATCAGACAATTTATTTGGGATAAAAGTCATAAATACTAGAATCCCTGAGACTAAAAGAATAACTGTAAATATTAGCTGTATAGTACTCATTTATTCACCTTTTCATAACATCACCTATCTGCTTTCAGCAACAAAGAAACAGTTCTTTGCTCCCCAAAACAGATAGATGAGGACTCTATCTGTTAAATTTTACCGCTAGGTCGGTGATAACCTTTACCGGTTAGCTGTAAGATTGATTTATTTCCTTGTTTAATTCGTCTGGCAACTAAAATATCTCCACGTTTAATGGTGCGTATATCTCTATAGATTTTAGAGTATTCTGCAATCATTTCAACAGTTTGAAGTTTTCCTGCCACATATCCTTTTTTAGGAATAAGACCATACTTACTAGTTAATTTCATTTCTTCACCACTTGCAAGCCGTGCGGTTGCATCACCTTGCAAACCTAGTCGTCTTAAATCAGTGAGTGTAACCTCACTAGTTGATTTTATTTGATTCATATTGTCCTCCTTTTTGAATCAAAGGCTGATTTACAGCCATGCCGAGTTGATGCCGTAGCATCTCTACTGTGTTTTTTACGCACGATTTATAGTTTAGGAATCGCAAACTCTTTCGTCTTACGGGACAAGTCAACCGTGACTTTACATAATGCAGTCAGCACTAGATATACTTTCTAGCTACACACCGCCCCTATTCTTCTTTTTATGCCTAGACTGCGCTAATCGGGACAGTGGGGATATTCAATTTTCAAAGGTCATAAGTAGTTTTATGACTTGCTCAGGTCAAGTATTTTAGAAATATGGAGCTATCTTAATTCCAGTCTTCACCTACTAAAGAATCGTAATCTTCTCCACAACACGGACAGAATCCGCACTCCTCAGCAGAATCGAACTCTGTATCACACATTGGACAATCTACTAGCATGGTAATCTCCTATCCTTATTTTGTCTGATAGGTTATCTTCTTCACCCATCTAGGATTGATAGAAAACGGTGGAGTCGCTGATGGAAAATTCATACTCGCTCCTGTTCCAAATGAACTTGATACCAATTTTTCTAGTTCCTCTAAGTTGGAAGTGACGGAAATACTGTCTACCGTTTTATCAAAATACTCTACAATCATTTCAATCTCTTGAACTGGTTGGGAAGGTGTAGCTTTCATAGCTTGTCCTCTGTTAATTCTCTCTTGATGATTAAACAATCCCATAAAATCAATCCTCTTTCTGTTGTCATGATGAGAAAATTTGGCTGAGTTTCTCAGCTCTTTCTTTTTTCGGTAAATCAAAAACAGCTTTAGGAACCATGTAGATTTTCTCCTTCGGGCTACGACCTACCGTTAGCACTTTACCATCAATTGGTCTAAATTCATCTTTTAACATGTTTCAACTCCCTTAGACAATTCTGATAAATAGCTATTGAGTTTCGTCTCCGACAATTTATCTGGATAATAGTATGCAATCAGACCAGGGCACTCATCAGGGAATTTTCTAGCGTGCTCACTTTGTCCTGATAGCTCCATAAATCCCTGTTCTTTTTCGATAAGTAGAGCCATTTTCCAGAAGCGAATCATCATTTTGTAGAAGTAGGCTGGGACATTCTGGATTGATTTTCCTTCAGCCTCTCCTGTTTTAATTTTGAAAATCAATTTATCAAGCTCACGTTCAAGATCTTGCAGCCAAACCTCTCCATAAATTTCCTGACCGGCTAAGAGGTTGTTGTAATTCTTCTCAACTTGACGTTTCGATTGATAGATTTTATTTTCAAGAATTTTTGCATCTTTTCCAAACATACTGAGTTTCTGAACTAGTTGAGGAGAAAGAAAACCATGTTGCCCCATTTTAAATGCTTCAGAAATTGATAAACCAGATAAAGATGACTCGCCCTCGTATCGATTAGTATCGTATGAGGACTCTGTCTGACTCCTCTCTGTATTTATTCCGTCCGTTTTATGGACGTTTTGAAGTCCATTTTGTGGACGTCCGTTTTGTGGACTTCCGCTATTACCGAGGGGTTTTGGTGTTTTTTCTATATCACACTCTTTTTCATAGAGAACTTTACCAAAAGCATCTATCCTCTTTAACAACTCACCATCGATTGAATAGTGCTCCACTATTTCTAAATTAGCATCTACTAGCTGAAGATAAAGTCTGTTGGGTTTATTGAGGCCCTGCCTAACTTCTCGTAAGAGACCATGTTCTTGCAGTTCTTTCTTAATCTTGGTAACCTTCATCTTTCCCTTATCCAGTAACAACATCAAATCAGATACTGTAAAAATTAGAAAGACTGCTCCGTTCTCATCAACGTAATCTCTATTTCCCTTCTGAAAAGAACTGATACTTAATTTACAACGATTATAGAGAGCGCCATATGCTAACTTGGCATCAGATGAAAGACCAGTATAGGAACTAGTCAATTTGATGTAGCCGTTCTCATTATGTTGAATACGAGTGAAAAAGATTTCTGGAATTTGATAAAAAGTTTGTGTTGATAGTTGATCAATCGTGATATCCGCCATTAAAATCCTCCTACAACTTGTAACCTCAAACCACCAGCATCAGGAAAATAGACAAGGTGGGACTTTTCTAATTCTTCAATAGCCGCCATAGCACGCTTTCTAGTCCATCCCATCGTCTTCATCAAGTCTAAAATCATTACGTCTCTAGTCAAACTTGAGACGTTTGTTTGGTGTTGCTTCATATGTGATCCTTTCTTTAAGTAAGCCACTTTATATTCATACTTGTAGTAATTCTTCTGATAGCAAGCTAGTCTCTTTTGCGTTTTCAAAACCAGCAATATAGGCCTCATAATCAACGTCAACTTTAACATTAATGGTTCTATTATTTAAACTTCCCATGCGACGATGTTGTTCTTCCAAAACTTCTGCTGGGATTTTTACCATCAAACCAAATTCTTCTGATGATTGAGCCTGGTCCTGAAAACGTTGATCTATTCCGTTTAAGAAACCTAGTAAGTACGATTTCTTATAGTCTTTCCATCTTGCTCTTGAGACTGTAGGGAAAAGTCGTTTCAGCCGATATTTAAGGTATAAGAGCGCACCTTCGTAAACCTTGCTACAAAATTCAGCATCAGATTGATATCCAAAGAAAATTATCTGTGTGATGCCGTCTTCAGGAAGTCGTCTTCTTATCGTTTTACATCTAAAATTTTCACCTAAAATACCTGCCAACTTTTCTTGCCACCATGGAAGTCTGTATTCCCATGTTCCTATTGTTTCACCAATATCTTTTTGAGTTTTACTATTCGTTAAATCATTCATAGAAAGATTATGCTTCACCATAAGTCTTTGAGCCATCAGAAGGGCAGTCTGCCCCTCTTCATCGTTTGGTGCATCGTAAGCTAACTCTAAAAGATTTTGTATCTTCTCAATAATTTTATTATCCATATCAATCCACATGTTTATACTTTCTAGGCAAAGAACTAGCGTAATGTTTTGAATCATTGACCTTTGCATTATAAAAAATCATATTATTCCCAATAATTTCTTGCCATTTAGGAATCTCCTCACGATAAATGCGATTAAGTCCATAAAAGTTCCTTACAATAAATCTAACGGCTCCAATATGATCTCCTAAACCAACCACACACAACACATCATGTTCCATATCATATACCCAATGACTTTTTGAATTTGTCAGTATCTCCCAAGCAAATTCCCAATCTCTCTCAAGCCAATCATACCCTGGTCTGTAATAAACTTTTGTCTGACAAGATTCATCATTAAATCCATAAAAACAGTGGCTACACAGCGTTCTGTTTTTATCTACCCACCAACAAGGACCATACTTTTCATTAATGCAAGGTGTAACCCAGTTGCAAGAACATCGTCTACAAATTCCAGTTTCCACGCTTTACTCCTTCCTACCTAGACATATCCATTACAATTTCAATATTATCTGACATTTTTTCTCCCAAAATACAAAAAAGAGCTAACGGAATTTTCCGTTAACTCAATATTTTCTATTTACCTCAAAACACTAGACACTTACATAGCAGAATTCCTAAAAAAATCGCTAGAAAACCACCTATGTAGGTTAAGACTAAATAGCTATAAAATACCTTCTTGTCACTAAGTAGTCTTTGCAGCTCATCATTCAAGGTTGAAAAGGTCGTCAACCCACCACAGAAACCTGTCGCTAGGATAGCATAGACTTCCTTGGACTCCACATGGTTGTAGAGCAAGCCAATCAAAAAACAACCGAGAAGATTGGCTATGAGAGTTCCTAGGGGCAATTTCGAGGATTGATTGTATCGGGAAAAGAAATAGCGCACTAGGGCTCCAAAGCCACAGGCGATTGCAAGATAGATGATTACCATTTCTTCCTCCCTAGAATATAAGCCAATAGCAGACCTCCTCCAATACTCAAAAGCAGATAGCTAATTAAGCTAAGATAACGCCCGGTATCGAGCAATTTCACGGCATCAAGCATTAGACTAGAAAAGGTTGTCAGGCCACCACAAAATCCTGTCCCAAGCGCCAAAACCAAGCCCTTGCTGGTTCCCTTATAGGCCAGATAGCCTTTTACCAGATAGACCAGGTAGAAAATACCCAGATAGTTGACAAGGAGGGTACCCCAAGGAAAGTCTGGACTAGCTGGTAACCAAGTGGAAACCAGATAGCGGACAAGACCTCCCAACATAGCAGCCAGAAAAATCCCTAGCGGATAAAATTGTTCTTTTTTCATTTGATGTTTTGATCCTGATAATCACGCGAACGTTTGAGAATGTCTGAAAAAGTCGCAACAATGGTCTCCTGATAGCGCTTATCTTCTACTCGATTTTTGACTTTTTCAAAAATAACTTCTTCTCTCTTAGAATCTAAGATTGGTTTACCAGATGCTTTTTTATAAGCGACAACCCCTTCAACTAAATGCATTCTTTCTTCCAGGAGCTTGACGATTTGATCGTCAATTTGATCAATTTCTTGCCGAATACTATCTAAATCCATAGTGTCTCCTCCTTTATTTGAATTATTGTATCAAAAAGCCACCAAATAGGCTAGTAAAATCCCAAAATAGCTAATAAAAAACGCACCGACTCCTTCCAGTCAGCGCAGTTTGATTCTTATCCTACTTTTGCAGCCAATTCTTCTGCGAATTGTTCCAAACGTTCGATGTCTTCTTCTTCGGCAGAAAGATCAACTTTAACACACTCTGAACCTTTTTCTGCTCCTGTCGCTACAAAAACGCGATCAAAGTCATCAACAGCCTTACAAAATTCGTCGTAGAAGGTGTCACCTGAACCGACCACTCCGTAGATTTTACCATTCAAGTTGAGGTCTGCTAGGTCTTCATAGAAGTCCATCATCTCATCTGGCAATTCTCCATCTCCGTAAGTGTAAGTCGCAACGATAGCGATGTCCGCTTCCAAGAAGTCTGAAGCGTCAACAGTCGTACATTCATCAACATCGACATCCAAGCCCAAATCACGCAATTTATCTGCTACAATATCTGCAATTTCTTCGGTATTACCGGTCATACTGGCAAATACAATTTTTGCTAATGCCATATCGTCCTCCTCAATTTATCTCCCTCCATTATATCATATCTTTTTCATTTTAAAAATAAAAATTCTTGTGCTACAATGAAATGAGAAAGAATTGAGGTTACTTATGGAAATTTGCCAGCAAATTTTAGAGAAAATCAAAGAATACGATACTATTATCATTCATCGTCATATGAAACCAGACCCTGATGCCTTGGGAAGTCAGGTAGGCTTGAAAGCCTTGCTCAATCACCATTTTCCAGAAAAGACCATCAAAGCTGTTGGTTATAATGAACCGACTTTGACTTGGATGGCAGAAATGGATACTGTCCAAGATAGTGACTACCAAGGTGCTCTTGCTATTATTTGTGATACAGCGAATCGTCCGCGTATCGATGATAAACGCTATGAACAAGCTGATTTTACCATCAAAATCGATCACCATCCAAATGATGATGTTTATGGTGACCTATCTTGGGTGGATACAAGTTCAAGCAGTGCTAGTGAAATGATTACTCTATTTGCTCAAGAAAATCAGCTGGCTTTGTCTAGTGAAGCGGCACGACTTCTCTATGCAGGAATTGTCGGGGACACTGGGCGTTTTCTCTACCCGTCAACTAGTGCTCGTACCTTTAGAATAGCTGCCCAGCTCCGAGAAGTTGATTTTGACTTTGCTGGATTGTCTCGTCAAATGGATACCATGAGCTTCAAGATTGCAAAACTTCAAGGCTATGTCTATGATCACTTAGAAGTTGATGAAAATGGAGCTGCTCGCGTTCTTCTCAGTCAAGAAATCTTGAAACAGTACAATGTTACCGACGCTGAAACCGCAGCGATTGTCGGTGCACCTGGTCGAATTGATACTGTTAAGGCTTGGGCTATCTTTGTTGAACAAAATGATGGCCACTTCCGCGTTCGTATGCGCAGTAAAATCACCCCTATCAATGACATTGCCAAACAACACGACGGAGGAGGACACCCATTAGCCAGTGGCGCCAATTCCTATAGTCTAGAAGAAAACGAAATCATCTACCAAAAACTAAAAAACTTGCTTAAAAACTGATAAAATACTTGCCAAACTTTTCATAATCTGATAGACTAGTAGGGTAACAATCTATGGCTCGCAAAGAGACCATGGCAGAAAGGAAATATTGCAAAATGAAAAAAGATATCCATCCAGAATATCGCCCAGTTGTCTTCATGGACACAACTACTGGTTACAAATTCCTTAGCGGTTCAACAAAACGCTCTAACGAAACTGTTGAGTTCGAAGGCGAAACTTACCCATTGATCCGTGTGGAAATTTCATCAGACTCACACCCATTCTACACTGGACGTCAAAAGTTCACTCAAGCAGATGGACGCGTGGATCGTTTCAACAAAAAATACGGTCTCAAATAATCAACCGCATTTATTGCTTAAAAACGTTGATACAAAGCCTTTTCCAAGAAATTGGAATTGGCTTTTTTGTTTTTAATACCGTTTTTGGTACCGTCTTGGAAAACTAACCTTTTGCACTATCCAGATAATCTACAAATTTTGTGATAGCTTTCTTCTCTCCTGCTACCGTAGAATGGCTATAGATATCCAAGGTCATCTGACTACTTGCATGCCCTAACCTTTTGGCTGCATTTACAGGATCAACACCCGTTTTAATCGTCAAGGTAGCATGAGTATGTCTGAAACCATGAGGAGTTATCTTCTTCAAGCCATGTTTCCTGATAATGCGCTTCAGTATACTATTGATATAGTCCTGATATAAAGGACTCTCTACCCATGCCTCCCAGACATAATGATAAGGAGAGTCTTCCTTTCCTGATTTGTTAATCAGGAAAGGAATAAGACCTTGTTTCACATCAGCTATAAATTCCTTAACGGCTTTAACCAAAACAGGGTTGAAGCCTTTTTTTCTTGATTAAAATCTATATCTAGTATATAATCAATTTATAACGTATATATTGGAGATATATCATGGCTATAAATTTATCGAAACAATACAATTTTAAACTGAATGAAGCCACTATGGAGCAAGCTAGAGCCATTATCAAGGAAAAGGGGATGACCATGACAGATGCTATTTCTTTATTTGTGGAGCAAATAGTCCTGGAGCAAGATTTGCCTATTAAGACGGCCGAAGATCTACATAGAGAACAGTTGATTGAAGAATTACAAGCCCAATCTGAACGTGCCTTGAGAGAATACGAAGCAGGAGAAGGGACTTCCCTAGACGATATGAGGGTACGCTATGGTTTATAAAGTGATTGCTTCAAAAGAGGTCGAGCAAGCTATCGACAATATACACGACTATATAGCTACGGTACTTCTATCTCCTCAATCTGCCAAAAATACTGTGGCTAAAATTTTAGACAGCTTAAAAAGTTTAGAAATCTTTCCTGAAGCAGGTTTTGATGATAATGAGAAAATCGGAGTAAAGATTAACAGCAAGTATCCCACACGAGGAAAAATTATTGACCAATATGTTTTGCTTTACTTCATCGACCAAAAACGAAACACTGTTTTTTTATCTCACCTATTCCACACAAAAAGCGACTATGTCACTTTGCTACAAAAAGGCAATAAAAAAAAGCCCAAATACTTGAGACAACTTTCTTAATTTTATAAGCTCCGAAACCTTAATTTTTGGCACCTTTTTGCTACCGTCTTGGTTTAACAATACGGTATCAAATAATTATAAAAGAACCTGAGACAAAATAGTTCTCAGATTCTTTTTTCTTGATTAAATAGCTTCTGTGACAAAACTACGACTTTCTAGTACTTTGAGCATGGCATCTGCCGTATCTAGAGCTGTAAAGAGTGGTACACCGTGTTCAATGGCCGAACGGCGGATTTGCTCACCATCTTCGTCAGCAGTTCGCTTGGTTCCGACAGTATTGATGATCGCTTGAATTTTCCCTTTGCGGACAAAGCTTGGTATATCCTTCTCATCATCGCCAATCTTACCAACAGGCTGGGCATGCAGTCCATGACTAGCAAAGAAGGCTGCTGTTCCTTCTGTCGCGAGGATACCGTAACCAATATTTTGGAAACGATGAGCCAAGTCCAAGGCTTCTTCTTTGGCATCATCAGCGATGGTAAATACAACGTTACCAAAAGTTGGCAAGTGTAAGTAAGAAGCTTCAAAGGCCTTATAGAGAGCTTTTTCAAGAGTAGTATCAGAACCCATGACTTCACCTGTTGACTTCATTTCAGGACCGAGCAAGCTATCTACCTTAGCTAGTTTCGTAAAGGAGAAGACAGGCGCCTTGATATGAACGCGAGTGCTTTCAGGATAAAGTCCATCTTGGTAACCAAGTTCTTCAAGACTTTGCCCAAGAATGAGCTTAGTCGCTACTTGAGCCATAGGAATATTAGTTACCTTAGAAAGGAATGGCACCGTACGGCTGGCACGTGGGTTCACCTCAATGACATAGACTTTTTCATCTTTGATAACAAACTGGATGTTCATCATACCAAGACAGTTAAGGCCAATTGCTAGGCGTTTCGTGTAGTCTGCGATGGTTTCCTGAACCTTTTGCGACAAGGTTTGTGGTGGGTAAACGGCCATTGAGTCACCTGAGTGGACACCAGCACGTTCGATATGTTCCATGATACCAGGGATGAGAACATTTTCTCCATCTGAAATGGCATCGACTTCACACTCTTGCCCAACGATGTAAGAATCAACAAGGACTGGATGATCTGGGCTTGCCTTAACAGCCGTACGCATGTAAGAACGAAGGTCTTCTTCGTTTTCAACGATTTCCATGGCACGTCCACCCAAGACATATGAAGGGCGAACGAGGACTGGGAAACCAATCTTGCGAGCTGCAAGCACAGCTTCTTCTTCATTGGTGGCTGTTTGGCCAGGTGGCTGTGGAATATCCAAGTCTTTAAGAGCTTGCTCAAAGAGATCGCGGTCTTCCGCGCGATCCAAGTCACCGACTTGCGTTCCCAGAATGGTCACACCTGCTTTTGCCAATGGCTCTGCAAGGTTGATAGCTGTTTGACCACCGAACTGAACGATAACCCCTTTTGGTTGCTCAAGGTCAATGACATTCATGACATCTTCAAAAGTCAACGGTTCAAAGTAGAGCTTGTCAGATACCGAGAAGTCCGTTGAAACTGTCTCTGGGTTTGAGTTCATGATAATAGCTTCATGGCCAGCTGCCTGGATAGCCTTAACCGAGTGAACAGTCGCATAGTCAAACTCAACCCCTTGCCCGATACGGATTGGACCTGAACCTAGAACTAGAACGGATTCCTTATCAGACTTGATAGACTCATTTTCCCAACCATAGGTTGAATAGAAGTATGGTGTTTCAGAGTCGAACTCTGCCGCACAGGTATCGACCATCTTGTAAACTGGGACAATCTTGTTTTCCAAGCGAAGTTGGCGAACTTGGTCAGCTGTCGTTTTCCAGAGTTCAGCAATCTTACGGTCTGAGAAACCATTGAGTTTGGCTGTTTTCAAGATTTCTAAATCTTGTGGATGGGCACCCAATTCCTGCTCAATTTCAAAGATGTGCAAGAGTTTATCCAGATAGAAGATATCAATCTTAGTCAATTCAGCAATTTCTTCTGGAGTATAGCCACGGCGAATGGCTTCTGATACGTAGAAGAGACGGTCATCTTGGGCTTTAACAACTTTTTCAATCAAGGCATCATCAGAAACTGCTGCAAGTTCAGGCATTTCATTGTGGTGCACCCCAATTTCAAGGGAGCGACAGGCCTTAAGGAGAGATTCTTCGATGTTTCGACCGATAGCCATGACTTCTCCAGTGGCCTTCATCTGTGTCCCAAGACGGCGCTCACCTTTTTCAAACTTGTCAAATGGGAAACGTGGAATCTTGGCAACCACGTAGTCAAGGGCTGGTTCAAACATGGCATAGGTTGAACCCGTGACTGGGTTAATAACCTCATCCAAGGTCAAACCGACGGCAATCTTAGCAGCCAATTTGGCAATTGGGTAACCTGTCGCCTTAGAAGCAAGGGCTGACGAACGCGATACACGAGGGTTTACTTCGATGACATAGTACTTGAAGCTGTGGGGATCAAGGGCCAGCTGAACGTTACACCCACCTTCAATCTTGAGGGCGCGAATAATGCTCAAGCTCGCGTCACGTAGCATTTGGTTTTCATAGTCAGACATGGTTTGCGCAGGGGCGAATACGATGGAATCCCCTGTGTGAATCCCAACTGGGTCAAAGTTTTCCATGTTACAAACAACAAGGGCATTGTCAGCCGAGTCACGCATCACTTCGTATTCGATTTCCTTGAAGCCTGCAATCGAACGCTCAATCAAACACTGGGTAACAGGTGACAATTTCAACCCATTTTCAGCGATTTCGCGCAATTCTTCCTCATTGGCACACATACCACCACCAGTACCACCAAGGGTAAAGGCTGGACGGACAATCACTGGGTAGCCGATTGATGCTGCAAAAGCAACAGCTTCCTCAACTGTGTTGACAATTTCAGATTCTGGAATTGGTTGCTCAAGCTCTTCCATCAATTGTTTAAAGAGGTCACGGTCCTCCGCTTGGTCAATGGCAGACAATTTAGTACCTAGAAGCTCTACTCCAAGCTCATCTAGAATGCCATTTTTAGACAATTCCATGGCCATGTTGAGACCCGTCTGACCACCGAGAGTAGGCAGCAAAGCATCAGGACGTTCCTTACGGAGAATACGTGTCACAAATTCAAGTGTGATTGGTTCAATATAAACCTTGTCCGCAATCTCCTTATCCGTCATGATAGTGGCAGGGTTTGAGTTCACCAAGACAACTTCATAACCTTCCTCTTTCAACGACAAGCAGGCCTGGGTCCCCGCGTAGTCAAACTCAGCAGCCTGACCAATAATAATCGGACCAGAACCAATCACCATAATTTTTTGAATATCAGTACGTTTAGGCATTTATAAGATATTAAGGGCGTCAAGCGGACAAAGCTAAAATAGGAGTTATGACGAAGAACCCTCAGTTCTAGGAATAACTATCTTTTTAGCACCGTCCGTAGCCCGTATTCAGTTCAGCAAATACGGACCACCCCCTTCTCCTTTCTATTCGGCAACTCTCAGGTTGCCATTAAATAAATTCTCCGATGATTTTTCAATAATAAATCGAGTGTAAAAATTTTCAGCATCTCATTGATCAACTAAAAGAAAGGACTTGCCTTTTTATTCGACAAGCCTCTGACAGAGTTTCCTATATCAGCGATTAGCAGATTTAAACGACTCCATCATTTCGATAAATTCATCAAAGAGATAGCTTGCATCGTGCGGTCCTGGAGCTGCATCTGGGTGGAATTGCACAGAGAAACCTGGTTGGTATCTGTGACGCACACCTTCAACTGACTTGTCATTGATTTCTTCATGGGTAATAATCAAATGCTCTGGCAAATCCTCACGGCTAACCGCATAACCATGGTTCTGGCTAGTAAAGTCTACTCGACCTGTTGCAATTTCACGCACCGCGTGGTTAAATCCACGGTGACCAAACTTCATCTTGTAGGTCTTGGCTCCATTTGCCATAGCAAAAAGTTGGTGCCCCATACAGATACCAAAGATTGGAATTTTCCCTTGCACACCACGAATCATATCGAGTGCCTGAGGAACATCTTCTGGATTTCCTGGACCGTTTGACAACATGACCCCGTCAGGATGGAGATGGAGAATTTCTTCTGCTGTTGTTGTGTATGGAACAACGGTCACGTTACAGTTACGCTTAGATAGTTCGCGTAAGATGGAGTGTTTGAGACCAAAGTCTACCAATACGACACTCAATCCAACTCCAGGAGCAGGATAAGCTGTCTTAGTAGAGACTTGCTTGATATTATCTGTCGGTAGAACTGTCGCTTGGAGCTGGTCTATGATATGGTCCATGGTATCACCAACATGCGTAAGGGTTGCACGCATAGTACCATGCTTACGGATAATTTTTGTAAGAGCACGGGTATCAATTCCTGAGATACCAGGAATTTTCTTAACTTTCAAGAATTCATCCAAGGTCATTTGATTGCGCCAGTTGCTAGCTCTACGCGCTTCTTCAAAAACTACTACTCCCTTACATGTAGGAGTGATTGACTCGTAGTCGTCACGGTTAATTCCATAATTTCCCACCAAAGGGTAGGTAAAGGTTAAGATTTGTCCATTATAAGACTGGTCTGTAATGGATTCTTGGTAACCAGTCATCCCTGTGTTAAAGACGATTTCCCCTGTTACATCAATATCTGCTCCGAAGGACTTGCCTTCAAATACTGTACCATCTTCTAATACTAGAAGTCGTTTTTTCATCTACTCACCTCTCGTTGATGCTCTCAGACATCTTTTAACGCTTTGTGCCTTATTTTGCTTTTCTGTAGGCCAGCACGGATTCTAAAATTGCCATTCTGACAAAGACACCGTTGGTCATTTGCTGAACAATACGTGATTTCGGTGCTTCTACCAAGTGATCAGCGATTTCCACATCACGATTGACTGGAGCTGGGTGCATAAGGATTGCTTTTTCTTTCAGGCGGTCATAGCGTTCTTGTGTCAAACCATGCTGGATATGGTAGTTTTCTTTTGAAAATCCTGTCACAATTTCATGACGTTCATGCTGCACACGAAGAAACATCATAACATCTACTTGATCAATCACCTCATCAATTGATACAAAGCGACCGTAATGTTCAAACTCCTCACTTCTCCATTCCTCAGGACCTGCAAAGTAAAGCTCCGCTCCCAAGCGTTTAAGGATTTGCATATTAGACTTAGCTACCCGTGAGTGGTTTAGATCGCCAGCGATAGCCACCTTAAGACCTTCAAAATGTCCAAATTCTTCATAAATTGTCATCAAGTCAAGCAAACTTTGGCTAGGGTGTTGCCCTGAACCGTCCCCACCATTGATAATCGAAGTTGTGATGGTCGGGCTAGCAATCAATTCTCTGTAGTAGTCCACCTCTGGGTGACGAATGACACAAGCATCCACTCCTAGTGCGGAAAGCGTCAAGATTGTGTCATAGAGTGTTTCACCCTTATTCACTGAACTGGTCTTCACATCGAAATCCAAAAGATCAAGTCCAAGTTTCAGTTCTGCTACCTCAAAGGATTTGTGGGTACGAGTTGAACTTTCAAAGAAAAGGTTGGAAACAATATGCTGTTCCTCATAAGAAGTACTCGCTCCGTTTTTAAATTCGATTCCTCGTTTAATCAATTTCATTACTTGTTCTACAGTAAGGTCTTCCATTGAAACGACATGTTGCAAAGCTTGTTGATTTTCTGACATTTTTTTACTCCTTTTAGTGTTTTAGGCTTGTTCTGTGATTAGTACTCTGTCTTGTCCATCTAGTTCTGTCATCTCTACGATAATTTCTTCAGAACGACTGGTTGGGATGTTTTTTCCAACATAGTCCGGACGGATTGGAAGTTCTCTGTGGCCACGATCAACCAAGACTGCCAAACTCACACGAGCAGGGCGACCATGGCTAACAATATTGTCAATAGCAGCTCGGATAGTCCGACCAGTGTAGAGTACATCGTCCACCAAGATGACTTCCCGATCTGTCACATCAACAGAGATTACAGAGGTATCTTCTCCACTTTTGACATCGTCACGGAAAGGCTTGGTATCCAGTTCTACCACTGGAACTGAAAGAGATTCTAACTGTTCCAAACGTTCTTGGATACGGCGAGCGATAAAGACACCTCGCGTTTTAATACCAGCCAAAACGATTTTATTCAAATCTTTGTTTCGCTCAATAATCTCGTAGGTAATCCGAGTAATCGCTCGTTTGACGGTCAATTCGTCTACAACTTCTTTTGTCCTCATGACAAACCTCCAAAAAGAAAAGTCTCCTTAACAAGGAGACTTCAGAATGTATAGCCAAGCCAGCTCTACTGTAAAGAGTATAGACTTCTGCTATCTATTGATCCGACTCCTTGCCTGCCTCACGGGACAGGTTTAAAGGAATATTTTATTGTTATTACTATATCACAAAGAAAGGATCAATGCAAGAAAAAAACATAAAATTTTCATCTTATAACGAACTAAAATCATATAATTGTGGATAGTGATCGCATTCTGGGTTCTTTGGGTGACAGATAGCCCGTCCAAAGTAAATCATGGCTTGATGGGCTGCCAACCATTTCTCTGGTGGCAGAATGTCCATGACACGTTTTTCTACTTCGAGGGGTGTGGCCGATTTTTTAACAATATCATGATGTTTGCAGATACGCTCAACATGAGTATCCACTGCAAAGGCTGGAATTCCAAAGCCCACACTCAGTACTACATTAGCTGTTTTACGACCAACACCAGCTAGACTTTCTAATTCCTCTCGTGTCTGAGGCACTTGACCGTCAAAATCGTCTAGTAACTGTTGGGCACATTTTTTTAGAAACTTGGCCTTATTTCGATAAAGTCCTAGGCGGGAAATGTGTGAGGCAATTTCACTTTCAGTCGCGACAGACATGGCTTGAGGCGTTGGAAAGGCTGCAAAGAGAGCTGGCGTAGCCTTGTTGACTGCAGCATCTGTTGTCTGAGCTGACAACATCACCGCAACCAGTAGTTCAAAATGATTGGTAAAATCAAGGCTGGGTTTGGCGTCTGGGAAGAGAGCTATGATTTCTTCTAGCACTTTTCGTGCTCGTTTTTTTGACAAGACCATTATTCGTCTCCGTCAAATAGTCCTTGCAAGCCAGCAAATGGACTGTTTTCTTCTTTCTTGACTGCTTGTTGAGCTTGGTACTCCTCCTCCGTCATGATTTGCCAGTCATTACCTGAAACAAATCCTTGACCAGCTTCTTCTTCAGCTGTCAAGACTTTGATTGGAATGTTTAGCAAGATATTATCTGACACACTCTCAGCAAGGTCGATTTCCCCATTTTCGATAGGCAGGACCAAGTCATCATCTAAAACTTCCTGATCTAGTTGGTTGGTTGCGCCTTCCATGAAAACCTCTGTCACTGGATAAGACTCTGCCAACTCAACTGGCTCCATACTGCGACTGGAAGCAAGGACAATGGTGTAAGATAGTTGATAATCTAAGAAATACATACGGTCTTCGTATTGGACCTTCCCTACCGTAAGGATATCTTTGACATCTAAAATCTCTTGATTCCGTTTACGCAAGTCTGCTGCCAGGTCTAAAGCTTGTTCAAAGTGTAGGCCTTCAGGCTGCTTACGAATTTCTTGAATATTTAACTTCATATTTCCTCCATAAAGATGTACTCACTTGATTATACCATGAAAAGGCTATAAGTCAGCTTTCCAAACTTTGATATTAAAACCTTATTTTTTAATATATTTACTATGACAAACTTTCCTATTAGTGCTATACTATAGGCAAGAATACACCAGAGCAAGGAGGATGCTCATATGGAAGACAAAGCACTCATCGCTGAAGCTTACCAACTCCTTTCCGAGTTAAATAAAAGCTACCAAAGCTGCAAACAAGGTACAGCCGATGATATTCGACTGCAAGAGCTGCTAAACAGCACTCTCCAGGAACTTAAAAAAGCGGAAAAGTTGGACAACAGTATCTTAATCGACCTCGAGAAATTTTACCAACGTACCAGTCTTCTGATTGGACTGGGCAGTCTAAAACTAAACGACCAAGCACGCAACGCTTGGCGCAACTATGACAAGTTCCATTATGAGCATGTCAAACACGTACTAACTCTCTATGGACCTGTTTTTGGATTTTAGAGTTTAGAATTTTGGATTTTCTATTGACAAAATTTCCTGAAAGGTATAGGATAGAGGTACTAATACTCGGAGGTAAGGGAGACATGAACAACTAAGTCTATCAAATAAAGAACTTTATTTAGTAGATCTTGTTTTTGTCTCTTTTTGCATGCTCTTTTGGTACTAGATTTTCTAGTACTTTATCCTCTTTGAAAATCAAAAAACTAGAAAGCTAACCATCTGCTCCTCTTGGCTTGGATAGAGTTAGACGGACCTAGGTTGACAAGATTTTTGACATGGATAATGGTGTTTTTGACAGTGACTTTGGGCTCTACTAGATAAAGTAGAGCTTTTTGTTATGCACTATGGACATTCTAGAAAGGGCAACAATATGATAAAAATCAATCATCTAACCATCACTCAAAACAAAGATCTACGAGATCTTGTATCTGACCTAACCATGACTATCCGAGACGGGGAAAAGGTTGCTATTATTGGTGAAGAAGGAAATGGTAAATCGACTTTACTACGAGCTTTAATGGGGGAAGCATTACCTGATTTTACTATCAAGGGCGACATCCAGTCTGACCTTCAGTCACTAGCCTACATTCCTCAAAAGTTATCCGAGGACCTGAAAGAAAGATCTCTACACGACTACTTCTTTTTAGATTCAGCTAATCTAGGCTACGGTCTCCTCTATCGTTTGGCGGAGGAATTACACTTTGATAGCGACCGTTTTGCTAGCGACCAAGAGATTGGCAGTCTATCAGGGGGCGAAGCTTTGAAAATTCAGCTCATCCACGAGTTAGCAAAACCTTTTGAGATTCTATTTTTAGATGAACCTTCAAATGACCTAGACCTTGAGACGGTTGATTGGCTAAAAAGGCAGATTCGAAAGATTAGGCAAACTGTTGTTTTCATTTCCCATGATGAAGACTTTCTTTCTCAAACGGCAGATACTATTGTCCACTTGCGCCTGGTCAAGCACCGGAAAGAAGCGGAAACACTAGTAGAGCATTTAGACTATGATCTCTATAGTGAGCAGAGAAAGGCTAATTTTGCCAGACAAAGCCAGCAAGCTGCTAACGACCAGAGAGCTTATGACAAAACTATAGAAAAACATCGCCGAGTTAAGCAAAATGTAGAAACTGCACTTCGAGCTACCAAAGACAGTACTGCTGGTCGCCTATTGGCTAAAAAGATGAAAACAGTTCTCTCTCAAGAAAAACGCTTTGAAAAGGAAGCTCAGTCCATGATCCAAAAACCACTTGAAGAGGAACAAATCCAACTTTTCTTTTCAGACATCCAACCATTAGCGGCTTCTAAAGTCTTAGTCCAACTTGAAAAAGAAAATTTGTCCATTGGCGAGCGCATTTTAGCCCAGGAGTTGCAACTAACTGTCCGTGGTCAAGATAAAATCGGTATTATCGGGCCCAATGGTGTTGGAAAATCGACTTTGTTAGCCAAGTTGCAACAACTCCTAAGCGACAAAAGAGAAATTTCTCTTGGTTTTATGCCACAAGATTACCACAAAAAACTGGAATTGGATCTATCTCCAGTAGCCTATCTCAGCAAAACTGGGGAAAAAGAGGAATTACAGAAAATCCAATCTCACTTAGCCAGTCTCAATTTCAGTTATCCAGAGATGCACCACCAAATCCGCTCCTTATCTGGTGGTCAACAGGGTAAACTGCTTCTTTTGGAATTAGTCCTGCGAAAACCAAACTTTCTCATTCTGGATGAGCCTACACGAAACTTTTCTCCCACTTCTCAACCCGAAATCAGAAAACTCTTTGCCTCTTATCCCGGCGGTCTGATCAATGTTTCGCATGACAGACGCTTCTTAAAAGAGGTCTGTACGAGTCTCTATCGTTTAACAGAACATGGTTTAGAAGTCGTCGATTTACAAGATTTATAAATGTTGAACATAGCAAGAATCCAGAGAACTGTCTCTGGATTCTTTTTACATTTGTTTCAAGCGTTCGATTCGCTCTGAGATAGGTGGGTGGGTATAAAAGAGTTTTTGTAGTCCGCCACCTTTCTTAGGGTCATTGATATAAAGAGCGCTGCTAGCATCGTCAACATGGTGATGCATCGGCTCGCTATTGTCCAATTTACGCAAGGCATTGATCATCCCTTGAGGATTGCGGGTCAGCTCCACACTAGATGCATCCGCCAGAAATTCCCTCTGACGGGAAATGGCTAGTTGTACCAAGGTTGCTGCCAAGGGAGCCAAAACAATTGCTAGGAGAGAGATGACAAGCATGATAATCTCTAGACCATTTCCATCGCGATCATTATCACTCCGTCTGCGGCCTGCGCCACCCCACCACATCATCCGACCAGCCATACTAGATAGCAGTGTAATAGCACCAGCAAGTGCAACAGCAATGGTCGAAATGCGGATATCGTAGTTCCGAATGTGACTGACTTCATGACCCATGACCGCTTCTAGCTCCTCACGGTTCATGATGGCTAGGAGACCCGAAGTGGCCGCAACTGCCGCATTCTGCGGATTCGAACCTGTTGCAAAGGCATTTAAAGAAGAATCCTCAATGATGAAAACACGCGGCATGGGAATCTGAGCGACCATGGCCATATCTTCTACTACATGGTAGAGGTCTGGAGCTGTTTGCTCATCAACCTCACGCGCCCCATTCATAGACATGACAATCTCTGTTGATTGAAAGATCATGGTCAGAGCGTAGATAAGACCAATGATCAAGGCAATAATCATGCCACCAAGACCTGAGCGCATAAAGAGATAGCCAACAGCATAACCAACCAAGGCCAAGAGTAGGAAGAAAACCAGCAACAAAATCCAAGTTTTTCGTTTATTGCTCGCAATTTGATCAAACAACATCTTAGTCACCTAAACCGCTAAAGTCAACTTTAGGAACTGCCTTTTCCTCTTCAGGTGTTTGAAGGAAGTCTGCAGCTTTAAAGCCAAATAGTCCTGCGATGATGTTACTTGGGAAGCTTTCAAGTTTTACATTGTAGTTGCTGACAACACTGTTGTAGAGTTGGCGAGAGTAAGAAATTTTATTTTCTGTATTGGTCAACTCTTCTTGCAATTTGATAAAGTTAGCACTAGCTTTCAAGTCTGGGTAATTCTCTGCTACTGCAAAGATACCAGAAATCTGGCGGGTAAGGGCATCACTGGCCTTCATAGCTTCTGCCGGTGAAGTTGCTGCGGCTACTTGTCTACGAAGTTCTGTTACTTTTTCCAAGGTAGAACCTTCATATTTCGCATAGCCTTTGACTGTTTCAATCAAGTTTGGGAGGAGATCATTACGACGCTTTAACTGAACATCGATCTGGCTCCAAGCCTCCTTGGTTTGCATACGATTTTTAACCAAACCGTTATAGCTAACAATCACAAAAATAACAATCAGAGCCAAAACTCCAAGAATAATCCAAGTCATAATCTTATTCCTTTCTGCTTTTAGATTACTACCAGTATATCAAATTTTTAATGAATATGGTAAAATAAGATGATACTAGAGAAGGAAACTACTATGAAACCAGAAACATTTTACAGCCTACTAGCTGAGCAAAATCTCCCACTTTCTGACCAGCAAAAGAACCAATTTGAACAGTATTTTGAACTCTTGGTCGAGTGGAATGAAAAGATTAACCTGACCGCTATTACAGACAAAGAAGAAGTTTATCTCAAACATTTTTATGATTCGATTGCACCCATACTGCAAGGTTTGATTTCAAATGGAACTATCAAACTTCTTGATATCGGAGCGGGGGCAGGTTTTCCTAGTCTACCCATGAAAATCCTCTATCCTCAGTTAGATGTGACCATCATTGATTCGCTAAATAAACGAATCAACTTCCTTCAGCTTTTGGCTCAGGAGTTGGATTTGGATGGTGTTCACTTCTACCATGGACGCGCTGAAGACTTTGCTCAAGACAAGAATTTCCGTGCTCAATATGATTTTGTAACAGCTCGTGCGGTTGCCCGCATGCAGGTTTTGTCTGAATTGACTATTCCCTACCTTAAAGTTGGCGGAAAACTATTGGCACTCAAGGCCAGCAATGCGCCTGAGGAGTTATTAGAAGCCAAGAATGCCCTCAACCTCCTCTTTAGCAAGGTAGAGAACAACCTCAGCTATGCCCTGCCAAATGGAGATCCGCGCTATATCACTGTCGTCGAAAAGAAAAAGGAAACCCCAAACAAATATCCACGTAAGGCTGGCATGCCTAACAAACGCCCGCTTTAATCCTATCAATAGCGCGCCCTTGTTTAAAGTTGAGTAAAAATGATTTACAAAATCATACCTCCCCTCATTTCTAGGCTCGGGAAAAAATGATTTACAAAATCATTTTTTTCTGCTATACTATCTTAAGCAAAGGTTTTTAATGTCATCCCGTGAGGTGACGAAGACGCAGAAATATATGAAGTTCTTTAAGAATGGAATAATCTTTTTAAAGAAGTCTTACTCTGAGAGCCTGTTGCTGTAAAATAATGGGCTCTTTTTTGATGCCCAAAAGTGAGGTTTATATGAAACAAGAATCAACTATTGATTTGTTACTAGACGTTGACCAACGTCCTTCAGCTGGTAAAGGCATTCTCCTCAGCTTCCAGCACGTTTTTGCCATGTTTGGTGCAACCATTCTCGTTCCCTTAATTTTGGGAATGCCTGTATCTGTTGCCCTTTTTGCATCAGGTGTTGGGACACTCATCTACATGATATCAACTGGCTTTAAAGTTCCAGTCTATCTCGGATCATCCTTCGCCTTTATCACGGCCATGTCTCTAGCTATGAAAGAGATGGGTGGTGACGTCTCTGCTGCTCAAACAGGGGTTATCCTGACTGGTTTGGTTTATGTCCTTGTGGCTGCAAGTGTTCGTTTTGCAGGTACAAAATGGATCGATAAACTCTTACCACCAATCATTATCGGACCCATGATTATTGTTATTGGTCTTGGACTGGCAAATTCAGCTGTTACGAACGCTGGACTTGTAGCAGATGGAAATTGGAAAAATGCACTTGTAGCTGTCGTAACTTTCTTGATTGCTGCTTTTATCAATACAAAAGGAAAAGGCTTCCTTCGTATCATTCCTTTCCTCTTTGCCATTATCGGTGGTTACATCTTCGCAGTGACACTTGGCTTGGTTGACTTTACTCCAGTCCTAGAAGCTAACTGGTTTGAAATCCCTGGTTTCTACTTACCATTTAGTACAGGCGGAGCCTTCAAAGAGTATAACCTCTACTTCGGTCCTGAAACAATCGCCATCTTGCCTATTGCTATCGTGACCATTTCAGAACACATCGGAGACCACACAGTTTTGAGCCAAATCTGTGGCCGTCAATTTCTGAAAGAACCAGGACTTCACCGTACGCTTCTCGGTGACGGTATCGCGACATCTGTATCAGCCTTCCTCGGTGGACCAGCTAATACGACTTACGGTGAAAATACAGGGGTTATCGGGATGACTCGTATCGCTTCTGTCTCAGTTATCCGTAACGCAGCCTTTATCGCAATTGCACTTAGCTTCCTTGGCAAATTTACTGCCTTGATCTCAACAATCCCAAGTGCTGTACTTGGTGGGATGTCCATCCTTCTCTACGGAGTTATCGCCAGCAACGGTTTGAAAGTCTTGATCAAGGAGCGCGTTGATTTCAGTCAAATGCGTAACCTCATCATTGCTAGTGCTATGTTGGTTCTTGGGCTTGGTGGAGCCATCCTCAAAGTAGGACCAGTTACCCTTTCAGGTACTGCCCTATCAGCTATGACAGGTATCATCTTAAACCTGATCTTACCATACGAAAATAAAGACTAGTCATCTATACACACAAAATCCACTCAGTTGAGTGGATTTTTCTGATTCTTACCTTCCCCATGCAATCAAGAGATACATGAGGCTAGAACCAAACATATCTGCCAGAGCATGCATAAGGAAAAATGGCAAAAGATTTTTAACCTTATACTTGTATAGAAAATAATAGAATAAACCATAAACTACACCAATAACCAGTGCCCACACCAATCCTTGATAAGTGTGAAAAGAAATCCGAATGAGGGTAGAATAAAACAAAACCCGCCACTTGTGCTTTTCTTTCACTGAGGTCAACAACCCTAGAAAGAAAAACTCTTCATAGAAGCCATTTAACAAGGCATAGGCAATTGCCATCGGACTAAGCGCTAGGAATTTCCGTATAATTTCCATGGGATCTATGTGGGCAAAAAGAGCTGGATTTAAGTAATTGTATTCACCAGTTAGTGTCGTCACCAAGTCTCCAAACAATCCCACAATGGCAAATATAAATGGAACCCAAAAGAGAAGGGACCAGGTCCAACGAATAGGAAGTTGTTTGAAATCATAATTCCGAATCAAAAGGTAAAGCAAGGCTAAGGTCAGAAGTATCACTTGCAAGGTGAAGTTGCTGGAATAGGCTGCTCCTTCGCTGACAGTATAACTTGTCGTGTCCACGGCACTTGACAAGTCTGTCGGAAACGTACTTGCTAAAAAGAGCTCCGTTGATCGAATGATAAACAGGCCAAACATCAGAACTGTAATAATCAGAATGTCAAACCATCTCAAGTAGCGCAGGGGCTTAGTTGGGTGAATACTTTGTAAAATCTTCATATCTCCTCCTTCTAGCAGTTAAAGATTGGTTTATTGTAAGAAAAGAAACTTAAAATTTTATAAAATTCCACTCTCATTCCTTAGCCGTAATCAATATTTCGATAGGATATTCAAACCAACCACTTTTTACGAGTAACTAGTTTCTCATGCAACCTTCCGTTTGTTTGCTATCAACAAATCTTTCAAAGAAATGATGGTTACCGCAAGTAAAATCATAGCCATACCGACAAAATCAATCGCGTAGAATTGCTCCTTCATAATCAGAAAAGCAAAGAAAACAGCTGATATGGGCTCTATGGAAGCCAATAAACTAGACTTAACAGGGCCTATCAAACTAGCTCCCTTTAGAAAAGCTGTGTAGGCAAATACTGTGCCAATAATGATAATGCCAGCAAATGCAAAGAGAAAATCCAAGCTGGTCGGTATACTGGCCTGCAAAACTCCTGTGAAGGGAATAGCCCCTACACCAGAAATAACCATGCCTACACCAATCACCAAAATACTGCCCCACTTCTTAATCAAAGCGATGGGAAGGATAATATATAGGGCATAGGTCAAGGCTGAAAAGAGGCCCCAGAAAAGACCAGCAGGTGTGACAGACAACTGGTCAAGTTCCCCATGCGTCGCGATAAGAAAAGTTCCTCCAATTGCTAAAACAATCGAAACAATCTCAGCCAGAGTTGGTGCCACCCTGTCCGTGATACAAGTATAAATCAAGATCCCAACGGGGCATACATACTGGAGAACTGTCGCCGTTCCAGCATTGGTTTCCTGAATGGCAGAAAGATAGGCAAACTGGTTTAAGAAAAGTCCAAACAAGGCAAATAACAGCAGAGATAAGAGACTTTTTCTGTCTTTTAAAAAAGATAGGAGTTTATCCTTTGCAGTTGCATAGGATAAGAATACCAGTGCCAATCCTGCAATGATAAGTCGCAGATTGGTCAAGACTAGAGCAGAAATCCCGTGTGCCATCAGGTATTGGCCACTGGTTCCAGACAAGCCCCAAGAAATCCCTGCCACTACTGTAAATAGCGTTCCTTTTACGGTTTTTGACATTCTTCTCCCTACCTTTCCCTACGAATCATATCCATGACTTGGTTTCGATCGATTATCCACTGGGCACGCTCATCCTTCTCATACGTTCGATTGGATAAAAGGATAGCGGCTTCCTGTTTCTCTCGGTTCCACATGATGAAGGTACCTGTATAGCCCGTATGGTCCAGCCAGTCTCCCTCCAGATTCCAGGCTAGCGAACGCTCCTTATCATCTAAGGGAGAGTAATTTCGGCTCAAATTTTCAGCAAAATCATCTTTCAAGTAATGCTCCAGAAAGATTTGCAAATCCTTAACAGTTGAAAATAAACCAGCACTTCCAGCATGTTTTCCTAAAAGACGAGCTTTGGGATCGTGAATGATTCCGGCCTCCACCCCTCTCATTGTTGGTACAGCACGCTCAACGGGGCCAAACATGGTTTCCTTCATCTCCCATGGTTCCAAAACTTGCTTCTGTATGATCTGATCCAAATCTTGGTCAAAGATTTTTTCCAAAAGAAAGCCTAAGAGTAAAAAGTGAACATCCGAATAGAGGAAGGCTGCCTGACTTCGTCTGTTGAGGTGAAACATGGCTTCTTTTAATTCAGTAGCTGTCAAGAGATCCCGATTGGGAATAAAGGGATCTAAGTCTGTAGCATGGGTCAGAAGTTGCCGTATAGTAATATCTGGGTAATCACACTCAGCTAAAAAATCCGTCACTGGTCGCTCAATATCTAATTTGCCCTGCTGCCACAAGAAGGTGAAGATTGTCCCAACTCCCACAACCTTACTCACACTGGCTAGGTCATAGACTAGCCCTGACTCAGTTTTCAAACCTTTCTCAGGATCACTCAATCCTAGATAAGACTCTTTCCATTCACCATCCTTATAATACGCAAAAGAGGCCCCGGGATAAATCCCTGCCTCGATTTGATCTTCTATTTTTCTTTGAATTTTTTCCCACTTCATGCTTCTTCAAACCACAATTCAATGTTATTGGTATCTTTACCAAGGAAGAATTTTTCAGACTTGGGAACAAAATAGCCTGTCTTTTCAAATTTCTGACGAAGACTGGTTAAATCAAAATTCTTTACTAAAAATTTTAGCATAGACAAGTCCCAGGTAACATTGTTTTCAACAGTCAAATCTGGACCTTGCCCTTCCGTAAAGGTGATAACTGTCCCAACTTTTTCAGGATCGAGTATACTCTCCGTCCCCTCAGGAAAACGCAACTCCATAGAAATCTCAAATTGACTCAAGTATTTTATACCTGTACTTGAAGAAAATTCAGGAACAGTTTCCAGTGGAACCAAATCTTTAATATGATTTTCCGCATGAACAAGAATCACATCCTGTTCAGGAGAAACAATCTCAAAAGCATAACCACGGCTTCCTTTAAATAGGCGAGGAAGAGACTTCATCTGTGAAAGAAGATCCTCAATTTCAGAAGGATTCTTAACTTTTACAATGAGTCTAGCTAGTTTCTTAAGCCCTTCAACTCGCCGAGTTCGCATACTGGGAGCCTCTTCGAGAATCAACTTCTCAATACCTGATTGGTCACCAAGTGAAAGGAAAGCAGATTCTTCTAATAAGGGCTTCATCCCAAGAGTTTCAATGTAAAATTTTTCATTTAATTTTCGGTTATTGACCTTCAAAGTCGGAATAATTTGTATCATTTGATTTGCATTCATAGCTTCCTCCAACTCTTTTATTTTAAAGGATTTTAGGATTTTTTACAAGCTATTCCACTTAAATTCTAGAATTTTTTACAAAAATTTCCGATAAAAAAACTGGGGTTCCCCAGTTTCATTTTATTATAGGTAAAGTAGTTTAAAGACTGCTACTGCTGCAATACCAGCTGCGATTGGTGCTACAACTGGAACCCATGCATACCACCATTTTGAATCACCCTTGTGTTGACCAAGAACTGATTTTGGAAGGAGTTCGTGAAGAAGACGTGGTCCGAAGTCACGAGCCGGATTCAAACCAGGTCCAGTAGGTCCACCAAGTGAAGTTACCAAGGCCATCACTAGGAAACCAAGTGCCAAGTGAGCAACTGAAAGTCCAGCAGCTGTGTGTGGTGCTACTTGAGCTTTTACTGCCAATTCACTTAAGTCAACAGTTTGACCAGCTTGAGTAGCCATTTGTTTCATGTATTGAAGAACCTCAGCACCGAAGAAGTTTTTAGTCAAACCAAGCGCTGCAAAGAAAAGAACAAATGAACCTACAAACTCATTTAGGAAGCCGTTAACAGTAGCTGCAAAACGTGATTCTTTTGTACCGTGGTCAATGCTTGAAATCGTTGAGAAAGTACCCAAGATATTGTTTGGGTTTTCTGTTTTCAAGTAGTATGGACGGTGAGTCGCTACAACCAAAGCTTGACCAAAAATTGCCCCCAAAACTTGTGCTAGAATGTAAAATGGTACTTGATCCCAAGAGAAAAGTCCGCTAACAGCAAGTCCAAGAGTGAAAGCTGGGTTGATGTGGTTACCAGAAACGTTACCGAACATCAAGGCCGGGATCATAACCCCCATACCATAACCAACAGCGATAACAAGCCAGCCACTTTGGTGACCTTTCGTACCTTTAAGTTCAACGTTGGCAACTGCACCATTTCCAAGAATGATCAAAATAGCAGTTCCCAAAAATTCAGTGGCATATTTAATAGCCCATGTAAAATCCATTTGATAGATTCTCCTTAATTTTTTTTAGACAATCCTTATTCTATCAATTTTTAGGCCTTTTCGCAACCGATTTTCTAAAAGAATCTCTGGAAAACGCTTTATTTAACTTATCTTTAAGAAAAGGACAAAAGAAGTCAAACTTCTTTCATCCTTTTCGTTACTCCTGACGTTGACCAAAGTCTGCTAACATCTGATCCAGCTCCTCACGACTTGGAGTTGTCAACATATAGAGAATATCTCCTTGTAACTCTGCAAAGGCTGCTGGCATGATTTTCTTAGCCTTAAAACCTCCTTGGTATTTAGCTAGTAACTCCTCTTCTGAGTAAACATAATGAGAACTTAAACGCCGAGCAGTCGCCAAGCAATAGAGGGGTTCAAAATATGAACCAGGGAACGGCTCTCCTGCTACGATAGCCGCATAACCTCGGTAGAGGTCAAAAGAGTGGGCATAATTGTAAACATCAATCGTAAAGCCACCCGCAGGACGGTTATTGTACTCAATGGCAATATAATCGTCTCCTTCGCGGAAGAATTCGATATGGAAGAAACGTTCCTTCATGCCAAATTCTTTGACAATGGCTTCACCATACTTACGCAATTTTGGATCCATATCCTTGAGAACATAATAAGCATTGTCCATCTTGTAAAGCATGAGATCCAGTGGTGTGTGGGCATAGTTGAAAGTTGTCGAAAAGACAATATTGCCATCCTTGTCCACTAGTCCATCAAAGGTACAGATTTCGCTAGAAGTGACAAATTTTTCAAAGAAATAGACGGTTGAATGGTCCCATTCTGCCTTAAAACGGTCCACATCTGTTTGGTTTTCAAGTTTAAAGGTTGCTGCTGCTCCCACACCGTTGTCTGGTTTGGCAATCAATGGTAAACCGATCTCCTCCACAGCCTGAGCTACATCGGTTTCTGTCTTAATCACGGCTCCCGGAACAACAGGTACTCCTGCCTTTTGGAAATGTTTTTTCATTTCAGACTTAAACTTGGTCTTTTTGAGGTCATCGGGTTTAGCACCACAGACATTGAATTGCTCACGAAGGGCTGCATCCAGCTCTAACCAATATTCATTGTGAGACTCGATACGGTCAATTGGTCCGTGCTTGTAAATAAGAAAGGCAACTGCACGTTTGACTTCATCCAAATTTTCAAGATCATTTACTCGGAAGTACTCGGTCAGGCTATTGCGCAAGGGCTCATCCAATTGTTCGTAGGGTTCTTGACCGATACCCAGCACCGTGATTCCCTTATTTGCTAACTCAATTGTAAACTGTTGAAAATTTTGTGGATAGTAGGGGGAGATAACAAGGTAATTCATAGGCAACTCCTTTTATAGATACAGATGACCGAGGAAGTGGGGCATTTGTTTGCGCCACCAATCCCAGTCATGAGCGACATCATATCCCCACTCTGCAAACCAAGCAGGGATTTGTTTCTGGTCAAAAGCTTCTTTGAGTTTGTAGTAGGATGGCAAACCATCGTGCTCCCAAGCCCCAAGACCGGTACAAACTATAATTTCTGCCTGACGGTAGCGATCAATAAACCAACTATCATTCTGGTTCCAGATATAGTCAACTGGTGAGTTTTGATAAATGGCGTCGTCATTGTAATAATCACCAACAAAGAATCGTGCATCGTAGACACCGCTGAGAGCAATCACCTTGGTAAAGACATCTGGATGCTGGAGAAAGAAATTGAGGGCATGATAGGCTCCCATAGAGCAACCGGTCGTCATCATGCCATCAAACCAACCTGTCTTGTGCTTGATAAAAGGAATGGCTTCCTCAATCACATAGCGTTCGTAGGCGCGATGCATCTCCGCCTGGTCATGACCATTTTTCCAAGTAGCCAACCAGCTCTCACTGTCAACACTGGATAGCGTAAAGAACTGCACCCGACCCTCTTCGATAAAGGAAGCGCAAGCATCAATCATACCAAAATCATAATATTCGTTGTGACTACCTCCAGATGAAGCAAAAACAACAACTGGAATCCCAGCATGTCCATAACGGTTGAGGTACATTTCGCGGTTGAGGTGACCACTCCAGTGGCTGAGGTTTTCAATATGCATTGGCTTTCTCCTTTCTTAACTTACCATTTCTCTGCAAAAAATCGGAGACAGTCTGGTAAATTTTCCGACCATGGAATCTCACTATGGATGGCACCAGACTGAACTTTTAAGACAAGATTATCCAAGCCTACTCCACCTGCAATCAAATCATAGTAATAGCGAAGCGATGAGTCGATATAGGCTTGCTTGATATTGCCAGCCATCAAGGTCTTGTCCGTATCGTCTGCTTCTTCTGTTCCTACATAAATGAAAATGCGCTGATCAGGCGACAATTTCTTACGCTCGATGTAGCGGTTAAAGGCTTCTTGGTGGAGCCAGTTGGCAGATGAAAAGACTCCTAGACAACCAATTCTCTCTTGGTACTCTAGTCCGATAAACTGGGTAATATTGCCTCCTAGTGACGAACCAATCATGGCCGTATGCTGGCGATCAGCTTTGGTACGGTAGGTCTCATCGATAAAGGGCTTAACCACCTCCATGACAAACTCGGCATACTCCACGCCCTTACCGCCAAACTGTTGACCTGGAATAGGAGATTCTTGAAACTTCCAAGCTGCGTACTCATGCATCCGCCCCAAACCATCATTGTCAATGGCAACCACAATCATGCGACTGATGTCAGGATTCCGCTTAATAGCCGGAATAATCTTCCATGAATGACCAATGAAAGACTCCTTGCTGTAAAAGACATTTTGCCCGTCATGAAAGTAAACAACAGGGTAAAAACTGTCTGTATCTTTCTCATAATCCTTAGGAAGAAGAACACGCACACGACGCTCTTTTCCAGTATAAGGCACCTTAAGTTTGTGTTCTTTCATTTTTAAATAAAAGTAGGAATGATTCATTGTCAGAAAACTCTCTATATTCAAAATTTTATCTTATTATACCATAAAAATAGAAAAAAAGTCAGTAATTGTCCATTTTAAGGATAAATAACTAACTTTTTTCATTTAATATTCTAAATTCTTCTGGTTTTTCTGATTAGAGGAGGTTGTCAATTAACTCATCGACAGCATCTTTTTCAGCCTGAGGCGTGATCTTAGTAATCATAATTCCAGCCACTGCTCGCTCAACCAAACCTTCAACATCCATCCATTTTTCATACTTCTCAGCATTCTCTATCTTAGGATTGGTCTTAGGACGATCAGGCGCAAAAATAGTACAGCAGTCCTCAAACGGCTGGATAGAAATTTCAAAGGTATCGATTTCCTGAGCGATGTCAATGATTTCCAACTTGTCCATAGTGACCACAGGGCGGATGATGGGAGTGTTGGTCACAGCGTTGATAGCCTGCATACTTTCCAAGGTCTGGCTCGCTACTTGACCTAGACTCTCACCATTGATGATGACCAGACCCTTTCTCACCTCACGGATACGGTCAGTAATCCGCATCATAAAACGACGTGTCAAAGTCATGAGATAGGCTTCTGGCGCCTTTGCCTTGATTTCTTCTTGAATCTCTGTGAAAGGAACTTCGATAAACTGGATATTGCCACCAAACTTGGTCAATTTACGGGTCAAATCTTGGGCCTTCTTGAGAGCTCCAGGACTAGTGTATGGTGGGCTGGCAAAGTGAACGGCTTCAATATCCACCCCACGTTTAAGGGCTAGATAACCTGCTACAGGTGAGTCAATCCCTCCTGACAACATGAGCATTCCCTTACCAGAAGTACCCACTGGCAAACCACCTGCTCCCCGAATAGTTTCATAGGAAAGATAGGCCGCCTCCTCACGAATCTCCACTTGAAGAGTGATATCAGGATTTTTCATCTGGGCTTGAATAGTTGGGATTACGTCGAAAACAGCTTCACCAAGCGTTTGGTTGAGTTCACGACTGTCGAGTTCAAAGTTGTGGTCACTACGTCTACTAGAGATTTTAAAGGTCATGCCCTCCTTGTAGATGTCCTGCATAATCTCTTGGACAGCAGCCTTAAGCGTCGCAACAGATTTTTCGACCTTATAAACGGGAGAAAAGTTTTGAATCCCGAAGACTTGTTTGAGTGATTCTGCAACTGCTGTGTAATCGGCTCCATTCAGGTAAACGTGGGCACGGTCGCGATCAGCGGTTACCTTAACTTGGGGATAGATGGACAAAACGTCCGAAATGTTATTGCGAAGTTTATGGATGAAACGCATACGGTTTTTGCCTTTTGTTGATAGCTCTCCGTAGCGAATCATAATTTCTGAATACTGCATGAATGCTCCTATCTTACTTTTCTAGTTTGATTGTAAATCAATTTTAGCTTGGTCAAAAACTGCTCGACCTGACTCATATCATTTTCAAGGTCTAGGCTTAGGCGAACAGCTGACTGGGCTTTATCCTTGTCCACTCCCATGGCAATCAAGGTACCTGCGGGTTTTCCAGCCTTGGACGAACAAGCAGAGGTTGTGGAAATAAAAATATCATATTCCTCAAAAGCGTGAACAATGACTTCACCTCGAACACCCTTGATTCCAAAAGTCAGGATATGAGGGGCAAAGTCTTCCTCGTCTGAAAAGACTAAAATGTCTGGATAATCTAAAAGAGCTTGGCGAATAACTTCCTTCATCTGCCCTGTCTTACTAGTAAAGATATCCAGCTTTTCTATAGACAAACGGAGAGCCTTGGCAGTCGCTGCAATCCCTGCCACATTTTCAGTTGTCGAGCGATAATCGCGCTCTTGACCACCACCTGTCAAAAGAGGAGCAATCTTCTTGCCAGACTTGATATAGACAAAGCCAACTCCTCGAACACCATGAAACTTATGACTTGAGAAGGTTGCAAAATCCACCCGATCCGTTAAATACTCTTCTGTCGGAATCTTGGCAAGAGCTTGGACTGCATCCACGTGGAAGGAAATGGTCGGCTTGTCTGCCAAAAGTTTTGAAATAGCTTCAATGGGCTGGATAGAGCCGATTTCATTGTTCACAGCCATGACTGAAACAAGCGTCGTATCAGGTCGTATCAAATTCGCTAGTGCCTCAACATCCACAAACCCTTTCTCATCAACTGGAGCAAAATCCACCTCAAACCCTTGACTTTTCAGCCAGAGGGCTGATTCCTTAACTGCTGGATGTTCAATGGCTGATACGATGATGTGCTTGCCAAACTGGGCTTTTTCAAAGGCTACACCTTTAATGACCCAGTTATCTCCTTCTGTTCCACCAGAGGTAAAGAAGATTTCGTCACTTTTCTTACCAATCAAATCCGCAATTTGCTGACGGGAAGCATCTAAAATTCGTGTTGCCTGATCTCCCAAACGATGGAGACTAGATGGATTTCCTACAATTTTTGAAGCGACCTGCATATAGGTTTCAAGGGCTTCAGAATAGGGCTTGGTTGTTGCCGAATTATCAAAGTAAATCATGTTTTTTCACGCTTTCTAAAATCACTCCCTCTATTGTATCATGAAACGAAGCTTGCGACAAGAAAGGGCAAGTCCTCTTTTTTTAAGATTTTTTTAAAGAAATGAGGTATAATAAATCATAATTAAAGGAGAGTATCATGTCTAACTATCATAGAACTTCAAAACCAAAAACTGAACATATCAAAAAGGGGTTTACTGTCTTTCAAAAAACGATTGCTACCATCGGTAGTATCCTTGGTCTAATCACCGCTACTATCACCATTATGAACGCTATGGATAATAACAAAAACAACAAAAAAGAACCGACGACAACCCAAACAACTGTTGTCAAGGAAATTCAAAAGGAATCCCCTCAGGAAAATACTACACCTAACAAGGACAACACTTCTACTAAAGAAAGTACCCCGCAAGAAGAAACTTCTCAATCCAACAAGAAAGAGGAGAAAAATGAAGAGCAGAAAACAACAACTCAGGACTCTTCTACACCCGCTACAAATAAAGAAACAAGCGATAACGGTACACAGTCAAATACGACGAGTTCTGAAACTAAAACGAACCAGTAATCACAAAAATAGCTTCCTTCCAGCTTTGGAAAGAAGCTATTTTTTATTGTTGCAATACTTTTCGTGGTTTGGTTCCTTCAGCTGGACCGATAACACCCGCCATTTCGAGTTCTTCCATAAGGCGGGTCGCACGGTTAAATCCAACCGACAAACGACGCTGAATCATCGAAGCACTGGCTTTCTGCGTCTCGATAACCAGAGCCTTAGCTTCTTCAAAAAGCGGATCGCCACCAGCTTCACCATCTGAAAATTCTCCTTCATTTTCAGAAACCTCACCTGGGTCAAAACTCTCATCGTAGTCCGCATCCGCCTGAGCCTTGATGAAGTTTACGATGCGTTCAACATCATCATCCGAGATAAAGGATCCTTGCAGACGGACTGGGTGATTTTCATCGATTGGTTTAAAGAGCATGTCTCCTCGACCAAGCAGTTTTTCAGCGCCATTTTCATCCAAGATGGTTCGTGAATCTGTACCTGATGAAACTGCAAAAGCCACACGAGATGGAACATTGGCCTTGATAAGACCAGAGATAACATCAACGGATGGACGTTGCGTTGCGAGAATCATGTGAATCCCCGCGGCACGCGCCTTCTGTCCAAGACGAATGATGGCATCTTCCACTTCCTTGCTAGCCACCATCATGAGGTCTGCCAACTCATCCACAATGACAACAATCAAAGGCAGTGGTACTTGTTTGTACTCAGACTGGGCATTGAATTCCTCGACCTTAGCATTGTAACCAGCGATATTTCGCACGCCAACCTTAGCAAAGAGTTCATAACGGTTTTCCATCTCATCCACAACCTTTTGCAGGGCCTTGCTGGCCTTGCGTGGATTGGTCACAACTGGAATCAAGAGATGAGGAATGTCATTGTAAACCGATAACTCAACCATCTTAGGATCGACCATCATAAACTTGACCTGGTCGGGTCTTGCTTTCATCAGAATGCTCGCGATAATACCGTTAACTGCGACTGACTTACCAGATCCCGTCGAACCTGCAACGAGTAGGTGGGGCATCTTGGAAAGGTCAAAGGTGCGAGCAGTTCCATTGACAGCCTTACCTAGAGGAATTTCGAGGAGATTTTCTGGTTTAGTCTGAGACTGTTCCCAGAGTTCACGGAAGGAAACAGTCGCAATCTCAGAGTTGGGCACTTCAATTCCAACTAAGGATTTCCCAGGGATCGGAGCTTCAATCCGAACATCCTTGGCAGCTAGAGCTAGCGCTAGGTCATCTGCCAGATTGGAAATGCGATTAACCCGTACACCAACTGCTGGCTTGACTTCATACTTGGTTACTGATGGTCCAATTTCAGCTCGTTCAACCGTCACCTTGATACCAAAACTAGCAAAGGTTTCTTCTAGGATTTTGATATTTTCTCGAACAATCTTCTTTTCCTTGGACTGATCTTTGGGTTTATCTGGCGCAAAGAGTTGCAAGCTTGGTAGCTTGTATTCGAGGGCTTCCTTGGCAGAAAAATCAACCTGCACCTCTTCATCCTCAAAGTCTTCTTCCACATCTGGAACGTCAAAATCAGCTTGAGGGAGGATAATCTCCGGTTCGATCCATTCTTCCTCAGGAATTGGTGGGAAGTCGTATTCTGGTACTTCAGATAAGATTTCTCCCGTTTCAGGATCTACAGGAGGAAGCGGTAATGCATCCTGTTCTTCTTGTTCTCTCTTGATTCTTGCTGCTTCTTCAGCTTCTTGACGAGCCTTCTCTTCTTCTCTCTTGATGAAGCGTTCCTGTTTTCTCTGTTCCTGTTTTTCTATAAACGATCTGAACTGAGCCCCAATAAAGGCTGCAACATCATAAATAGACCAAGGACTGATCAAGAGAGCCCCAACCAGAATCAAGAGAACACCAATAAAGTAAGAGCCGATATTTGAAAAAAGAAAGGCTATGGGGATATAGAGTCCAACACCTAGCAGGCCTCCACCAGCAAAGCTAGTCACCCGGATACCAGTCAGGTCCGTCATAACTTGAGCCAAGGTCCCTTTTAGAACTGACTGCTCCAAGCCAAATTTCCAGACAAGATAGGCCTCAAAAATTAAGAGTAAGCCAGCAAAGATACAGAGAAATCCTGACAGAAGCCCCTCTTTCTTGCGTATCCATTTAAAAAGAAAAAGATAGATGAGGAGGCCACCTATGGCCACATAGGCCAAACTTCCAACCACCAGTCGAATGAGATTGTAAAGAGTAACACCTGCTGCACCGAGTTTGAGGGCTGCAATAATCAACAATAAGGCAATTCCTAAAGAAATCAACATCCTCTGGATAGCCTGTTTTCTTTCGAGTTCTGCTTTAGACGGTCTCCGTCTTGTTTTTATAGTATTCTTGTTTGCCATTCTTTTATTATACCATATTTCACAGCCATTTCGAATAGAGAAAAAGATTGCACCAAATGGTAACAATCTTTCTATTCTAATACTTTTTATGCTTGTGGTTTGCGTAGGTAACCATAAACCACACCACTTACAATTGCTCCAACCAATACAAAGGCAAGGTAAAGAAGGGCATTTGAAGTAAGGGCGATGACGAAGATTCCTCCGTGTGGTGCCATGAGTTTGATACCTGCAAGACCAACGAGTCCGCCTGCTACTGCTGAACCAAGGATGAAGCTAGGGATCGCACGAGCCGGGTCTGCTGCACCAAACGGAATTGCTCCCTCGGTGATAAATGACAAGCCCATGATGATGTTTGTCAAACCAGAGTTGCGTTCTTCTTTGGTAAATTTATCTTTAAAGAGAAGAGTTGCGACGAAGATGGCAAGTGGTGGCACCATTCCTCCAGCCATAACTGCTGCCATAGCTACAGAACCACCTGAAGAAACAGTCGCTGCAAGCGTACCTGTACCAAAGACATAGGCTGCTTTATTAACAGGTCCACCCATGTCAACAGCCATCATGCCTCCAAGAACGATACCAAGAAGGACAGCTGAACCTCCTCCAAGACCGCCTAGGAAGTCATTCATAGCAGTGTTGATTGCTGCCATTGGAATATTGACAGCCAACATAACAAATCCCGTTAAGATTGTTCCAAGAAGTGGCAAGAGAAGAATTGATTTAGCCCCTTCAAGTGAGCGAGGAACTTTAACGTATTTCTTGATGGCAAGAACTAAAGCACCTGCGATAAATCCACCAACAAGGGCACCTAGGAAACCAGATGACACACCTGCAAGAGTTGAAGTTGCTTCACCACCCGCGGCATAAGGGATTTTACCAAAGGCAAAACCTTCTTTGGCAATAGCACCAGCCACAAAACCAGCTACCAAACCTGGTTTTTCAGCGATAGAGTAGGCTACATATCCTGCAAAGACTGGAAGCATCAAGCCAAAGGCCGCTCCACCGATTTTCATGAACATGGAAGCTAGCTCATGGTAGGATCCGAGATTGCCAAGACTATCTTGTGGTACACCAAAAGCTCCGTCGATTAAGAAAGCAAGAGCAATCATGATACCACCACCGATAACGAATGGTAACATTTGAGATACACCACTCATCAAGTGTTTGTAGAAAGCACCACCGATACTTTGTTTTTCATTAGATGCTGCTGTAGCTTTTGCTCCATTAGCAGCACGATAAACTTCGGCATCTCCAGAAAGAGCCAAGTTGATCAGCTCTTCTGTCTTACGGATACCGTCTGCAACTGGACGGTTGATCAATGGTTTACCATCAAAACGATCCATTTCTACTGCCTTGTCTGCTGCGATGATAACAGCTTTAGCCTTGCGGATGTCTTCCGCAGTCAATTGGTTCCCAACACCGCTAGCACCATTGGTTTCAACCTTGATACCAACACCCATTTCAGCAGCCACTTTTTGAAGGGCTTCTTGAGCCATGTATGTGTGGGCAATACCTGTCGTACAAGCTGTAACAGCTACGATAAAGTCGCCAGAGTCATTAGCAAGTGCTTGAACAGGCTCCTCAGCTTTTTCTGAAGCTTGGTTAAATAGTTCGATAACTTGATCTGCAGATGTTACTTGGCGAAGTTTGTCAGCGAAACCATCTTTCATCAAGTATTGAGACAATTCTGCCAAGGCTGCCAAGTGAGTGTCATTAGCACCTTCTGGAGCTGCAATCATGAAGAAGAGGTCAGTTGGTTGCCCATCCAAGCTTTCGTAGTCAACACCCTTGTTTGACTTGGCAAAAAGAACCGTTGCTTCTTTGACAGCAGAGTTTTTGCTGTGAGGCATAGCGATTCCATCACCCAAACCAGTGGAAGTGAGAGCTTCACGCGCTAAAATTCCTTCTTTAAAGGTTTCAAAATTTGTCACATAACCATGATCTACCAAGCTATGAATCATTTCTTCGATAGCTGCTGTTTTTTCAGTTGCTTGCAAATCCAGCAACATGACATCTTTTCTCAATAGGTCTTGAATTTTCATCGTTTTTCTACCTCAACTTTTTCATATGTTTCTTTAATAAATTCCGCTGTTGCCAAATCATCCGAGAAGGTGGTTGCTGTTCCACAAGCCACTCCCCACTTGAAGGCTTCTACTGCATCTTTAGATTTGACAAATTCACCTGTAAACCCAGCAACCATAGAGTCACCAGCCCCGACTGAATTTTTCACTGTTCCCTTGATTGGTTTAGCGAAGTAAGCTCCCTCGGATGTGACAAGAAGGGCACCGTCCCCAGCCATAGAGATGATAACGTTTTGAGCACCTCTAGCCAGCAATTCTCGAGCATATTTCTCGATTTCATCTAAACTTTCGAGTTTCACTCCAAAGATAGCTCCAAGTTCGTGATTGTTTGGTTTAACCAAAAGTGGCTGGTAGTCTAAACTATCAATCAAGGTTTGTCCTTCAAAGTCACAAACCACTTGCGCACCAGTCTGGCGTGTCAATGCAATCAAATCCTTATAGATAACATTGCCCAGGTTCTTAGCACTCGAACCCGCAAACACAACCGTATCATCTGCTGTCAGACTAGACAAAATAGCTTTCAATTCTTCTAGCTGAGCCGGTTCCACATTTGGACCCGTTCCATTGATTTCTGTTTCTTGGTCTGCTTTGATTTTAACATTGATGCGAGTATCTTCTGTTACTTGGACAAAACGTGTTTCGATTTCTTCCTCTACCAGAGTATCTGTGATAAATTTACCAGTAAAACCTCCGATAAATCCAGTCGCTGTATTTGGAATACCCAAGCGTTTCAAGACACGACTGACATTGATTCCTTTCCCACCAGCAAACTTATCATCACTGTCCATACGATTGACACTACCGACTTGGACTTGGTCCAAGCGCACGATATAGTCAATGGATGGATTGAGTGTGACTGTATAAATCATACTTCTATTACCTCCGTTTTCTTCTTAATAGCCTGCAAGAGCTCATGCCCTTGACTTGTAATAACAATGGCGCGTTTAAGTGGTGCTACCTTGGCAAAGCAAGTTTGTCCAATCTTAGACGAATCAACCAAGACATAGGTTTGTTTGGCATTCTCTATAATAGCACGCTTAACAGCTCCCTCCTCCATATCAGGAGTCGTATAATAACCATCGTCTACACCATTCATCCCGATAAAGGCACGGTCAAAGTGCAATTGATTGATTTGGTTAAGAGCAACACCACCGATACATGCATCTGTTGCCATCTTGACACTTCCTCCAACCATGACAGTTGGAATCTGTTTTTCAACCAACTGAACCGCATGATGAATGGAGTTGGTCACAACTGTGATATTCTTATTAACCAATTCCTTGATTAAAAAGGCAGTTGTCGTTCCAGCATCAATAAAGATAACATCTTGTTCCTTAATAAGAGAGGCGGCTTTTTGAGCCAGTAGCTTCTTCTCTTGAAGGTTTTTGACAGATTTTTCTTGGATGGTTTCTTCTTCCTGCAAGGAGTGGGGCAATTCTGCTCCACCATGCACACGGCGAAGCTTGTTTTCCGCCTCCAACTCATCCAAATCTCTTCGTACTGTCGATTCTGATGTTTCTAATAGACTAACCAATTTTTCTAGGGAAACTACATGATGTTGATTTAACTCCTCTAAAATCAGTTGCTTCCGCTCAGTTTTTAACACCAAACCACCTCCTGTTATCGTTTACACTAATTATTCTAGCACAATTTCTGGCAAAGTCAAGCATTTTTTATCATTTTCTTTCAAATTCTATCATTTTTTCTTATTTCCAAAATTTTTATTGCAAGATAAGTGGCTTTATGGTAGACTATTTGAGTAAGTATTGGAAGATTACTCAAGAGGCTTAAGAGGCCGTGTTGGAAACGCGGTAGGCGTGTAACAGCGTGCGTGGGTTCGAATCCCATGTCTTCCGTAGAAAAACCAAAACTGCATTTCGGTGCAGTTTTTTTATCGCAAGCATTTAAAAATCAAATAATACAAACACTATATGATTTCATAAAACAAAAGGATATAGATTTCTAGGATACGACAAAAATGTTGTATCCTTTTTTTACAAAAGACTGCCAAGGAATACCAAAGACAAAAATAAAAAACGTTGATTTAACAACGTTTTACCAAGGAATGCAAAAGAATGCAAAGAAATAATGGAGCCGGTGGGAGTCGAACCCACGTCCAAACACCTGCCAACATATTTGTCTACAACCATAGGTTATGTATTGTTTTAACAGCTCCTCGACACATAACTCAAGCCTAGGAACTGCGAGTCTATCAATCTCTTATCAAACCACTAGACAAGGCTTGATCGTATCTCGCTAATAATAAGACCTGTCATTGAACACGAGCAATCCAAATCGGGTCACGCCTGCTGTTTTTTAGGCAGCTAGAGCGTAAGAAGTGTTATTTTTTGCAGTTATATTTAACTGAGCGTTTACGTCGCCACACGGGTTGCAAAATATGCCTCATAATGCCTGTCGAATCCGTAACGACCCCAAAAGACGATAGAACCATTATAACCTATCTTCATAAAAAATGCAAAATCAAGGCGTTTCTTTAGAAAAGATACATTTTCAAAGCATCTGACAAGGCTTGATAACCTGCCACACTTAGATGGAGGCCATCTGTTGTATAGGCTGATTTAAGTTGTCCTTCTGAGTCTGTCAAACTATCATAAATCGGCACAAAATCCACCTGCATATAGGCAGATGCCAGAGTCTCATAGGCTTGATTCCATTCTCTAATCTTTTCATTGGTTCGGATATAAACAGTCTGCTTGTATTCTTTTCCTTCATTGACTGGCGGAATGGAAATGAGTTTTATTTGTGACAGCGGATAATCCCGAGAAATCGATTGAATCACACGCTCAAGATTATCCAAGGCTTCATTCATAGGGACATCTTTTCCGATATCATTTGTCCCAATTAGGAGAACAATTTGATCCACAGCATCACCATAAAGATGGGCATCCAAATTCTCTAATAACAGTCTCGTCTGGTAGCCTCGGATGCCACGATTGACAATCGTCTTTGCAGTCCCGAGTAACTCTTGCAGAGGGTAATACTCCACTATCGAATCACCAATAAAGATGATATCTGGCTCTAAGACAGAGACTTGATTCAATTCGCAATACTTGGTTTGAATCTTTGCCTGCTCTTTTAGGAGCCAATTTTCTAACAACTGTACTGCCACCTTATCCCTCTTTCTCTAACCAATTTTCTAGGACCTGATAAACACCCGCCTGGCTGTTGGCTGGAGCTAGGGCAGTCGCAACTGCCTTGGCCTCATCATCAGCATTTTCCATAGCATAGGCAATCCCAGCCAGTTCTAACATTTCGGCATCGTTTTCACTATCACCAAAAGCCATGATTTGTTCAGATTTCAAATTCCAGCGCTTGAGTAATTCTTCCAATCCCCAGGCCTTGTGAACACCAGCCTGTAGGATGTCAATGCACCCATAACCGCTAGAAACGGCTCTTACACGGCCATCAAAGAGGTCATTAATTTCTTGCAAAACAGAACTAGAACGTTCTTCACCGACGACCATACTCATTTTAAGCACTCCACCAAAGAGGTCTGATTGAAAATCTTCCACAAAATTCATTCGTTGATAGAGTCTTTCAATCATCTCTGGAGTCATAAATTTATCAAGTTCTGTAAAAACAGTGCCTTCCTTGACAAAACCACCATTCATACCAGTTACGACAAACTGATCTCGGCACTCTCTCCCCTTAAAATGAACTAAAGCCTTGTCAACCATAGCATCATCCCAGGTCTGAGCTTGAATCAGTTTATTGTTTTCAAAAATTCGCGCCCCATTGGCAACTACTAGGACTACTCGTTCAGCCAAGTGTCCCAATAGTTCTCTCATACGATGGATTTCATTCCCCGTCGCAATGACAAAACGGATATCCCTTTGATCTAGCTGATCTAAAATCTTTTCCAAGCGGGGCAGATCCAGCTGCCCCCTCGAGTCTAGCAAGGTTCCATCCATGTCTGTTGCAATTAATTTAATCGTCATCATATCTCCTTTAGGGTGAGCACCTACCACTTCAATCCCACATGTTCATTCATTTCTTTATAGGCCGTGTCAATGCGTTCCTTGGTCGCCTCGTCCAACTTGTCACGGTAACTGCCTCCCTCGATGAAGTCCTCTAGGATATAGGTCTGATAGAGGAAGAGCGGATAACCTTCTGGAGAGTAAGTCCCTTTGGGTGTTCGATTGACCCAAGTAGGATGCGCTTTGGCAGTTTCAATCCTAGTCTTGCCATCTTTTTTCTTAATGGTCACATCCATGAGAACACCGCGCTCCGTCCACTTGGCATTTTCCTCGTCTTGCATGGTTTCAATGCGTTGATTTGAGAGGAAATTTCCCATGGAATAGATAATCAATTTTTTGTCACCATCTTTTTCAACTGTCTCAGCAGGTTCAACGACGTGAGGGTGCCCTCCAAAGATAATATCAGCTCCCCAGTCAATCATCTTGTGGTACAGTGTTTTCTGTTCTTCCGTCGGTTCTAGCTGGTACTCAATTCCCATCTGAGGCATGATGACAGTAATATCCGCCTCTTGCTCAGCTCGTTCGATTTCCGCCTTCATCTTATCTTCATTCAGGTCAGAAAGATAGCGATTATAGTCCTCTTGAGAGATATACTGCTCAATGCCATTAAAACCGTAAGAATAGGCTAGGAGAGCTACCTTGATACCATTGACTTCCTTGATAACTAGTGGAGCTTGGTCACGGGATTCATGTGTGTAGACTCCTATGGGTGTCATTCCTGCCTTTTCGATAGCTTCTGCTGTCGAAACCACTCCCTCTATCTGAGAATCCAAGATGTGATTGTGAGCCAAGTCTAGAACTTGATAGCCTGCATCCTTGATCGCATCCATCACTTCACCAGGTGCATTAAAGAGAGGATAACCTGCCAAATAGTGATCCTTGTTCACCGTTCCTTCAAAGTCACCAAGCACTAAGTCCGCTTGCTTGAGCCATGGTTTTACATATTCAAAATTTTCGTAGAAATCGTAGCTACCGTCTTCTTTCAGAGCTGTTCGGTAGATAGGAATATGGTAGAGAAGGTCACCATTTGCCATGATACGGGCTGTCGTTTCATCAGACTGATTTTCCTTGGATTGACCAGACGTCTGAGCAGAATCAAGAGTTTGACCACTCGGACTTGTTCCCTTGTTCCCTTGTACTGCTTGGGCCAACAAGTTCAATCCCATAGACAAGGTAACTGCAAGTAGTAACACCGTAATAAATTGGGCATTTGTCCAAGATTTATAATTCCGAAAGAAACCAATACCACTCTTCAACAATCCAAAAATAGGACCATGAGACCGTCTATCTTGTCGCTTTTCCATCTTTATTCCCCCCTTGCTTTTACTGCAAGCCTTTTCTTTTATTATATCACAGATAAAAGGGGAATACCGTTTATTATATTATTTTTTAGGAACTTCTGTGACTTTCTTTATCGTCTATTTTGTGTTATCATGTAGAGGTAATGAAAGGAGAGAAAATGTCTGCTATAGAACGTATTACAAAAGCTGCTCATTTAATTAATATGAACGATATTATCCGCGAGGGGAATCCGACTCTTCGCGCAGTTGCTGAGGAGGTCACTTTCCCACTGTCTGACCAGGAAATCATCCTTGGAGAAAAGATGATGCAATTCCTCAAACATTCTCAGGATCCTGTTATGGCTGAAAAGATGGGGCTCCGCGGTGGGGTTGGATTGGCTGCTCCTCAGTTAGATATCTCAAAACGCATTATCGCTGTTTTAGTGCCAAATATTGTAGAAGAAGGTGAGACTCCACAGGAAGCCTACGATCTGCAAGCTATTATGTACAATCCAAAAATCGTATCTCACTCTGTTCAAGACGCTGCCCTCGGTGAAGGAGAAGGGTGCCTATCTGTCGACCGTGTAGTTCCAGGCTATGTTGTTCGTCATGCCCGCGTCACTGTTGATTACTTTGACAAGGACGGAGAAAAACACCGTATCAAGCTCAAAGGATACAACTCTATCGTTGTCCAACATGAAATTGATCATCTAAACGGAATCATGTTTTACGATCGTATCAACGAAAAAGATCCCTTTGCCGTCAAAGACGGACTCCTCATCCTCGAATAAATAAAATCCCGTTGCAAGACGGGGTTTTGTGTTATAATAGAGGCATGAAAACAAATGATATTGTCTATGGCGTCCACGCCGTTACAGAAGCCCTCCTTGCAAATACAGGAAACAAACTCTACCTCCAAGATGATCTCAGAGGCAAAAATGTTGAAAAAATCAAGGAACTGGCTACAGAAAAGAAGGTATCCATTTCTTGGACTTCAAAAAAATCCCTCTCTGAAATGACCGAAGGTGCTGTCCACCAAGGTTTTGTTTTACGAGTGTCCGAATTTGCCTATAGCGAGTTGGATCACATCCTTGCAAAAACACGTCAAGAGGAAAATCCACTTCTATTGATTCTGGATGGTCTAACTGACCCCCATAATCTAGGTTCTATCTTAAGAACTGCTGATGCGACCAATGTTTCAGGTGTCATCATTCCCAAGCACCGTGCTGTCGGAGTGACTCCTGTCGTTGCCAAAACGGCCACAGGTGCTATTGAGCATGTACCGATTGCCCGAGTGACCAACCTCAGTCAAACCCTAGAAAAACTCAAGGATGAAGGATTCTGGACCTTTGGAACGGATATGAACGGCACTCCTTGCCACAAGTGGAATACAAAAGGGAAAATCGCCCTCATCATCGGAAATGAAGGAAAAGGCATCTCTAGCAACATCAAAAAACAGGTCGATGAGATGATTACCATTCCCATGAATGGACATGTTCAAAGTCTCAATGCCAGTGTTGCTGCAGCCATTCTCATGTACGAAGTTTTCCGAAACCGACTATAAAAAAGTTTCCAATCAAGTTGATTGGAAACTTTTTTGCTTAACCATGTTCTGTGATAAATTTATAGGCTTCTTGACCAGCAATCGCCCCATCACCAACTGCTGTTGTTACTTGGCGAAGGTCTTTCTGGCGAACATCTCCAACTGCAAAGATACCGTCAACGGCAGTTTTCATGTGATTATCTGTCACAATCCAGCCTGCCTGGTCTTGAATATTCAACTCTTTAACAAAATCGCTAACAGGATCCAAACCGACATAGATAAAGACACCACCGAAGGCTTGCTCTGTCACTTGACCCGTTTTTACATTTTCAAATACGACAGATTCTACTCGGTTTTCACCTTTGATTTCCTTGACAACAGAATCCCAGATAAAGTTGACTTTCTCATTTGCAAAAGCACGGTCTTGCAAAACCTTTTGGGCACGAAGTTCATCTCGACGGTGAACAATAGTGACGGACTTGGCAAAGCGAGTCAAGAAGAGAGCTTCTTCTACCGCTGAATCTCCACCACCAACTACGAGCAAGTCTTGATCACGGAAGAAAGCTCCATCACAGACCGCACAGTAAGAAACACCTCGACTGTTCAGTTCTTCTTCTCCGGTAACTCCCAAAAGACGGTGTTTAGAACCAGTTGCTACAATGACAGTACGGGTTTCGTAAACTTGATCATCAGTGATTACCTTCTTAAAGTCACCCTTGTCTTCAATATTTTCAACATAGCCATAAAGATGCTCCACTCCAAGGTTTTCAAGTGGTTCAAACATCTTTTCAGCCAATTCAGGTCCACTGATGTTGGCATAACCTGGATAGTTTTCAATATCAGATGTATTATTCATTTGCCCGCCTGGCAGACCACCTTCAATCAAAGCCACTTTCAGATTACTGCGAGCAGCATATAAGGCAGCGGTCATTCCCGCAGGTCCAGCACCGATAATAATCGTATCGTACATTTCGATTCCTTCTTTCTTGTTGTAACTATCTTTATTCTAACTCATTCTTGCTAGTCGCGCAAGGATTATGCCTTGAAAACCAAGAGCAAACTCATGACGGCAAAGGATAACACCGGAACGACCAAAACTCCAATCATAATCATATCATAGAGATGTGCTTGGCGAGCTTTGGCCGTCTTGTCCACACCAGACATGGCCCTCAATCCAATCCAAATCCCCAGAAAAATCATAACCAGGATGGTCGTTAAGATCAAACTCTCGAAATATAAAGAAAACAGTTGCAGCAGCATGATCTCTCTCGTTTCTATCTTTTTTAAAGAGTAAACTCAGCTAGTCCAACTAACTGAGTTTTCCTTTTTCTATTATATCAAATATAAGTCCGTTTGTAACTAGCAAAAAATTCTTTTGTCCGTTCTTCTTTTGGATGATTGATGATTTCATCCGGTGTGCCGGACTCGATGATTTTCCCCTTATCTAGGAACAAAATCTTGTCTGCCACTTGGGCTACAAAAGACATGTCGTGACTGACCAAAATCATGGTCTGACCAGACTTAGCGGCGTCTGCAATAGACTTCTCTACTTCGCCGACCAGTTCTGGGTCAAGAGCTGAAGTGGGTTCGTCTAGTAGCAAGACATCTGGTTTCATAGCAAGCGCACGCGCTAAGGCAACCCGTTGCTTTTGTCCACCTGATAAATGGCGAGGATAATGGTTTTCACGATCAGAAAGACCAACCTTGGCCAACTCTTTCTTAGCGATTTTTGTTGCTTCATCGTCCGATAATTTTTTAACAACAACCAAACCTTCCTTGACATTGTCAAGAGCAGTTCGGCGTTCAAATAAATTAAACTGTTGGAAAACCATAGATAACTTGCGACGAAGGGTTAGGATCTCTTCTTGGCTAATCTGAGAAAAATCAACTTTAAAATTGTCAATCTGAATCGTTCCACTATCTGGAGTTTCAAGGTAGTTCAAACTACGAAGAAAGGTTGACTTCCCAGCTCCAGATGAACCAATCAAGGCCACTACCTCACCTTTTTGAATATCCAAGTCCAGATGATCCAAGACAGTCTGTCCTGAAAAGGATTTGCTTAAATTCGAAATCTTAATCATTAACGAAGGTCTCCTTTCACATCTGTAGACACTGTATCCGGTGCTGAGATAGCCATTTTTCTCTCGATGAAACGGCCGAGGCTTTCAATTCCGATATTGACTACCCAATAAACAAGGGCTACGGAGATGAAACGCTCAAAGTAACGATAATCTGCTCCACCCAAAATTTGAGCCTGGGCAAAGACTTCCACAACCCCCGCACTAAAGGCTAGAGAAGTTCCCTTGGTCAAACCGATAAGAGAGTTAATCAAAGTCGGTGTCGCAACTACCGCCGCATCTGGAATAATCACGCGACGATAAACTTGAGCACGAGTCATACCCAGACTACGCGCCGCCTCAATTTCACCGGGATTAACAGAAAGGATGGCTGCACGAATCGTTTCACTTGCATAAGCCGCCTCATTAAAAGCAAAGGCCACAATCGCAAAAAGCGCTGCTGGAATCGCATTGATATTGAGACCAGTTCCCCATTGTTGGTTGATAGCTTTCAGCGCTAAAGGTATCCCGTAGTAGGTCAACATAAGTTGAACTAGGATTGGGGTACCTTTTAAGAAACTGACGAAAAAGGCCTGCAAGGGATATAGAATCTTAACACGATTGATCTTTACAATGGCAAAAATCAGGGCAAGTAGCAAACCAAAGAGTGCACCTCCAAGCGTCAACATCAAGGTTGTAGGCAGTTGTTGGACAATCCTTGGAATTCCATCAAAGACCGAACGCAAACTAAAGAGCTTACCATCCGGAATGAGTTGCATCAAACTTTGGTACCAATCTGATGCTAAAAATGTTGTAACAGTCATAAAAACATCCTCTCCTGATAATGATTCATTCTATCATACTTCTGCTCGCAAGCAAATTATTTGCTACGGGCTGATCAGACTTTGTCTATCTTCTAGTTTATCACACTTTAAAACAGGGAGGCTATATATTTTACCTATCAAGGAGATAAATAAAAACTATCTCAAACCTAAGTCCTCATAGGTTTTTCTATAGCCGATTTGTTTAACAGAACCGTTTTCCACCAGAATTGGACGTTTCAATAACATGCCATCACTCGCTAGAAGCTTGGCTGCTTCTTGTTTTGACAAACTTCCCACCTTATCTTTCAAGCCCAGTTCACGGTATTTGATCCCGCTAGTATTGAAAAATTGTTTCACTTCAAAACCAGAAGTTTCTAACCAGTTCAAAATCACGTCTTCACTTGGTGTTTCTTCTACGATGTGGACATCTTGGTATTCCAGTCCAAGTTTATCCAATTCATTTTTTGCTTTCTTACAAGTTGAACATTTTGGGTATTCGATAAATTCTAACATCTTCTTTTCTTTCTATTTTTTATTTTCTTGAAATGCTGCACCTTCATGTTGCAAGAGCCAGGCTTTCTTTTCGACTCCAGATGCATAGCCTGTCAAGCGATTGCCTGACCCCAGCACCCGATGACAGGGAACAAGTATGGACCAAGGATTGCGCCCCACTGCTCCTCCAATCGCTTGGGCAGAAGCTACTTGCAGGTCCTGCGCTATTTGTCCGTAAGTCACTGTCTGACCATAAGGAATGACCTGTAAGTAAGCCCAGACTCGCTTTTCAAAATCCGTTCCAATGGGAGCCAAAGGCAAGGAAGACAAATCTTGAGCACGTCCCTTAAAATAAGTATCTAAATAGGAAATAACTTGATCAAGGACAGGATGTTCTGTAACTACTTCCATGTCAGCATCTATCCCCCTCTCAAAATGAGTTTGGTCCTGTACCCAAATTCCATACAGATATTGCTCGTCAGCAACTAAGGATAAGGTTCCAATTGGCGACGGGTAGAGCATTTTTGCGTACTTTTTCTGCTTCATTTTTTTAATTTCTGATAGGCCAAGCGTTCCCCATCAACTGGAACTTTTCCGACCTGCTGAAATCCTAGCTTTTCAAAAATATGCTGCATGGCCTTATTTTCTTCATGTGTATCTGAACGAAAATCTAGATAATCAAAACCTTCAATCAAGCCTTCTAGGAAAGTCTGAGCAACACCTTGTCCTTGGACATCTGCTGCCACAGCGATACGGTGAAAGACCAGATATTCTGATTCTCCCCCCTGCCAACTTCCTTCATAAATGGCTTCATAGGCTTTCTCTGAGCTCTTGGTCACAGCAGCATAGGCTAACAATTCTCCCTCTTCCAAGGCCACATAGGCTTGACCAGAGATAATATCATCAATAATGATGTCGGTATTTGGATAGCCATTTTGCCACTGGTCGCTACCAGACTTGGCTAAGCACTTTTTGGCATCCTCCATCACCTGCATAATCGCATCAACTTCGTTTGGAAAAGCTAAACGAATCTCCATCTCTTCCCCTCATTTCTAACTATTTTCTCTCATCATAGCATAATTTAAAGCTTTCTACAAGCAGTTGAAACTTGACTTTTGTTTTTTATTATTTTATAATCTAGTTATCAAAACTAGATAAAAAGGAGTTGGAAATGAATTCTAACTTTTCCTACCCAAAATGGGAAGACATTCCAAACATTGACCTCTATCTGGATCAGGTTTTACTTTATGTCAATCAAGTCTGCGCCCCTATCTCTCCAGATAAGGACAAGGGGCTAACAGCATCCATGGTCAATAACTATGTCAAACATGGTTACCTGACAAAGCCGGATAAGAAAAAATACCAACGCAAACAGATTGCACGTTTGATTGCCATCACCACTCTCAAGTCTGTCTTTTCGATCCAAGAAATCGCTCAAACACTTAATACTCTACAAACTCAAGCGAACTCAGACCAGCTCTACGACGCTTTTGTAGACTACATGAACCATGGGATTGATCCAAAGAATCCTATTATCCAAACTAGCTGTCAAACGGTTAAACTCTATCATCAAACTCTAGACTTAATCCTTATCAAAGAAGAGGAGGAAATCCAATGAATACCAGTCTAAAACTCAGTAAAAAACTCAGTTTTGGAGAGGAAATTGCTAATAGCGTGACCCATGCTGTGGGTGCCGTTATCATGCTCATCTTACTCCCTATTTCATCCACCTATAGTTATGAAGCACATGGATTTTTATCATCTTTTGGCGTTTCTATCTTTGTTATCAGTCTCTTTCTCATGTTCCTCTCGTCAACCATTTACCACTCTATGGCCTATGGTTCGACCCACAAATACGTCTTGCGAATCATCGACCATTCTATGATTTACGTGGCTATTGCAGGCTCTTATACGCCGGTCGTCTTGACTTTGATGAATAACTGGTTTGGCTATCTGATCATTGCCATTCAGTGGGGAACGACCATCTTTGGCATCCTCTATAAAATCTTCGCTAAAAAGGTCAATGAGAAATTCAGCCTTGCCCTTTACCTGATTATGGGCTGGTTGGTTCTGGCTATCATTCCTGCCATCATTAGTCAAACAACGCCAATTTTCTGGAGTCTCATGGTAACTGGCGGACTTTGTTATACAGTTGGAGCTGGATTTTACGCTAAGAAAAAACCTTATTTCCACATGATTTGGCATCTCTTTATCCTAGCTGCGTCTGCACTTCAATATATCGCGATTGTTTATTACATGTAAAAAAGTTGAGAATCTTTTCTCAACTTTTTTCTTTACACATATTGATAAAGTACTGATGCAAGCCAACATGATCTGTCAATTCTGGATGAAAAGAAGTTACCAGCATATTTTTTTCTTGGGCTGCAACGATTTGATCATCAACTGTTGCTAAAACTTCTACACCCTCTCCAACACTGCTGATAATCGGTCCACGAATAAAGGTCATGGGAATCTGACCGACTCCCTTACATTCTGCCTCCGTATAGAAACTTCCTAGTTGGCGCCCATAAGCATTGCGCTCAACCACTATATCCATGGTTCCAAGATGACTTTCTTCCCGAGAAGTGATTTCCTTAGCTAGCAAAATCAACCCTGCACAGGTTCCAAAGACTGGCAGTCCAGATAGAATGACTTCTCGGATGGGAATTAACATCTGCTGGTCACGCAAGAGCTTGCCCATGGTTGTAGACTCACCGCCAGGTAATATCAAGCCGGACAAGTCACTCTGATGTTGTTGAAAATCATCTAAATTTCTGATTTCGACACTAACAACACCTAACTTTTCTAGCACTTTTGCATGTTCTTCAAAGGCACCTTGCAAGGCTAGTATTCCGATTTTCATCTATTTTCCTCGCTCTGCCATAAGAATTTGGATTTCATTCTCATTAATACCAACCATGGCTTCCCCTAGGTCTTCAGAGATTTGAGCCAGAATTTGAGGATTTTGGTAGTTGGTTACAGCTTTGACAATAGCACTTGCTCGTTTAACAGGATCTCCTGACTTGAAAATACCTGAACCGACAAAGACGCCTTCTGCCCCCAATTGCATCATCAGCGCAGCATCTGCTGGCGTTGCCACACCTCCGGCTGCAAAGTTGACAACTGGTAATTTTCCATGTTCGTGGACGTATTGGACCAATTCTACAGGAACTTGGAGTTCTTTTGCAGCCACATATAGTTCATCTTCGCGTAGATTTTGAATACGGCGAATTTCCTGATTCATCATACGCATATGACGAACGGCTTGAACAATGTCTCCTGTACCCGGTTCTCCTTTTGTCCGAATCATAGAAGCTCCTTCAGCGATACGACGCAAGGCTTCACCCAAGTCCTTAGCTCCACAGACAAAAGGAACTTGGAATTCCTTCTTATCCACATGGAAACGGTCGTCAGCTGGAGAAAGTACTTCACTCTCATCGATATAGTCAATCTCAATAGCCTGCAAAATCTGAGCTTCAACAAAATGCCCGATTCTGACCTTGGCCATCACTGGAATACTGACCGCTTCTTGGATTTCCTTAATCATCTTTGGGTCGCTCATACGGGAAACTCCACCAGCTGCACGAATATCAGCTGGAATCCGCTCCAAGGCCATAACAGCTGCCGCACCAGCAGCCTCTGCAATACAAGCCTGTTCAGGGTTCTGAACATCCATGATAACCCCACCTTTGAGCATCTGCGCCAAATTTTTATTCAGTTCATAACGATTTTCAGTCATTTCTCAATCCTCATCATTTGTATTGGTAGCTACCATTTCATTTTAAGCCAGATTAGAATGAAGTACAAGATAGAAAAACTATAATTGTATGGGTACAGATTAACAAAAAAACTACCTGACCTTCAGTTAAGGCCAGATAGCTCATCAATTTTTATTTTTCAGCTGTAAGTGCAGCCATTGTGATGTAGTTGTATGGTTTGTTGAAGTGTGGCAAGAAGAATAGGTCTGTCAAGGCCAACTTATCAATCGTCACATGCTCTTGGATAGCAAGTGAGAACATGTGGATTCCCATACTGATAGCAGCATCATGTGAAACCATTTGTGCACCTAGAATTTCGCGGCTGTCTTTGTCAAAGACAATCTTGATGGCAACTTCGTGGTTGTCATGCTTCATAAATTCTGGTTTTTGAAGATCGTTAAAGCCAGTTTCAGTTGCATTGTAACCTGCTGCTTTTGCTTTTTCAAGAGTCAAACCAGTTGAAACCATGTGAAGACCATAGATTGAAATACCGTTTGATCCTTGCACACCGATTCCTTCCAATTCATGTCCACAAGCGTTATAAGCACCAACGATACCAGTACGTACAGCGTTAGATGCAAGAGCGATGTAGCTTGTATCTTTACGAGCATTGTCATAAACAGTCGCACAGTCACCAACAGCGTATACACCTGGGATAGATGTTTCTTGTTTCTTGTCTACAAGGAAGGCACCGTTGCGGAAAAGTTCAATCTTACCATCTGCAAGAGCTGTGTTTGGACGGAAACCAACAGCAAGAACAACCATGTCCACATCAAATGTTTCTTTGTCAGTTACCAAGCGTTCTACTTTGCCGTCACCTTGGATTGCTTTAACAGTTTGACCAAGAGCCAAGCGGATGTTGTGGTCTTCCAAGTTCTTAGCCATCATTTGAGTGAAGTCTTTGTCGTAGTAGCCATTCAAAACAGTATCTACGATGTCAACAAGCACAACTTCTTTTCCAAGACGTTCAAAAGCTTCAGCCAGTTCAACACCGATATAACCTCCACCAACAACAGCGATGCGCTCAAGGTGTTTGCTCTTGTCAGCAAGTTTGTTGATAACTTCTTCTGCATTTTGGTACAACTTAACAAATTGAACATTTTCAAGTGTTGCTTTGAATTCGCGGTTGCCCTTCTCAATTTCAACACCTTCGATTGGAGGCAAGATTGGAGTTGAACCAGTCGCAAAGATCAATTTGTCGTAAGATTCTTTATGTTCTTGACCTTCAACTTCTGCAGTCACAACTTTATTGTCATAGTCGATTGAAAGAACAGGTGAGTTCATGTACACTTTAGCACCTTTTGCTTCCAATTTTTCTTTATCAGAGTAGAACAAGCCTTCAGCTCCATCGATTTGTTCCCCGATCCAAAGAGCCATTCCACAACCAAGGAATGAAATATTTGAGTTTTGGTCAAATACAACGATTTCATTTTCATGTCCAAAGTTGTCCAACATAGTGTTGATACATGCTGTACCAGCGTGGTTAGCACCAACTACAACGATTTTACTCATAGAATAATTCCACCTTTAAAATTTAATTTACCCCCCTAGTATATCATTTACTGTTAGCGTTTACAAGGTATTTGCTTGGAATTCTCTTTTTTTCAGAAAAAATTATTCTTTACTATATTGTTTGTTTCATTTCCTTCCAATTTTTAAGCATATTTCTTGACTTTTGTTAAAATTTATTTGTGAAAACGCTGACTTTATGGTATGCTAGATACATGGAAAGAAAATGTAAGGGGTTAAATTTTCTATTAATCTAACTTATCTTGAATGATTTCCTGTAAGAAGAAAGGAGTTGGTAGCTTGCCTCTTCGTTCACGTTCTGAACGGCTAATGGGAACAACTATCACGATTTCATTAGTAGATGAACGGGCTGATTGCCTACTTCAAGGAGCCTTTGACTTGCTCAAAGAGCTCGAATACCGCTTTAACGCCAACAGTCAAGAATCCGAATTGATGGAAATCAACTACCAGGCTGGAATCACACCTGTTAAGGTTCATCCTGATCTATTTGAACTGATTGCTCTTGGACTTGAGCATAGCCTAGCTCCATCTAGCCATCTAAACATCAGCATTGGCCCCTTGATTCAAACCTGGCGAATCGGATTTGCAGATGCACGGCTTCCAGAATTAAACGAAATCGAAGCTGTCTTGCCTCTAGTTAACCCGCATTTTATCAAGTTGGATCCGACTAACTCTACTATTTTTTTAGAGAAGAAAGGAATGAAGCTTGATTTAGGTTGTTTAGCCAAGGGCTATAGTGCAGATAAGGTTGCCCAGTATTTGAAAGCACACGGTGTCACCTCTGCCTTGATCAATCTCGGAGGAAATATCCTCACCATCGGGAATAACCAAGCCAAAGAAGGGAATGCCTGGCAGATTGGGATTCAAGATCCGCGAAATCCTCGTGGCAACCATCTCCTAACCATTCCTGCTTCTAACAAATCCGTTGTCACTTCAGGTATCTATGAACGCCACCTGACAGTAGATGGAAAAGACTACCACCATATCTTTGATAGTAAGACAGGATTCCCTGTCGAAACCGATCTTGCTAGCCTAACGATTGTCTCTGATAAATCCGTTGATGGTGAGATATGGACAACACGCCTTTTCGGAGAACGAAGCGCTTCTATCCTCTGGCAAGTCGAAAGTATAGATGGGATTGAAGCCATCCTCATCGACAAAGAGGGACGCCTTGCATGTTCTTCAGGCCTTCAAAATTGTATTATGTAAAAAGAGAAAGGAAATCTCATGCTAAAACTTATTGCCATTGTTGGAACGAACTCTAAACGTTCTACAAATCGCCAATTGCTCCAATACATGCAAAAACACTTTGCTGATAAAGCTGAAATTGAACTCGTTGAAATCAAGGATATCCCTGTTTTCAACAAACCAGCAGATAAGCAACTTCCAGATGAAATTCTTGAAATTGCTGCTAAAATTGAAGCATCTGACGGTGTGATTATCGGTACTCCTGAGTACGACCACTCTATCCCTGCGGTTTTGATGAGCGCTCTTGCTTGGCTATCTTACGGTATCTACCCACTTTTGAACAAACCAATCATGATCACTGGTGCTTCCTATGGTACACTTGGTTCATCTCGTGCCCAATTGCAGCTTCGTCAAATCTTGAACGCTCCTGAAATCAAGGCAAATGTTCTTCCAGATGAATTCTTGCTCTCACACTCTCTTCAAGCATTTAACCCAAGTGGCGACTTGGTTGACCTTGATGTCATCAAGAAATTGGATGCCATCTTTGATGACTTCCGTATCTTTGTGAAGATTACTGAGAAATTGCGCAATGCACAAGAATTGCTTCGCAAAGATGCTGAAGAATTCGACTGGGAAAATTTGTAAGATAGGAGACCGAAAGAATGAAATTTGTTGGACTTGTTGGATCAAACTACGATCAATCATATAACCGCAAACTCTTGGAATTTATCCGTCGCAATTTCAAATTCAAATTTGAATTAGAAGTTCTTGAAATCGACGAAGTTCCAATGTTTAACCAAGACGAAAAATGGGACGAAAGTTTCCAATTGCGCTTCTTGTATAACAAGATTACACGTGCTGATGGTGTCATTATCGCGACTCCTGAGCACAACCACACTATCTCAGCTTCTCTCAAATCTGTACTTGAATGGCTTTCATACGAAGTTCATCCATTTGAAAACAAACCTGTTATGATTGTAGGTGCATCATACTACGACCAAGGAACATCACGTGCTCAAGTTCACCTTCGTAAAATCCTTGACGCTCCTGGTGTCAATGCCTACACGCTTCCAGGTAACGAATTCCTTCTTGGCAAAGCTAAAGAAGCTTTTGATAACGACGGAAATATCACCAACGAAGGAACTGTTAAATTCCTTGAAACTTGCTTAGATAACTTTGTAAAATACGTAGGAGTAGTTTCGAAATTGAAAAAACCAAAACCAATCGAACCAGAAGACTTGGATTGTGGAAAACCAATTGCTACAACCATTACAGAAGTTGATCCTGACGATCCAGAATGGGTAGAAAAAGTTGCAGCAATCACTGGAGCTGTTTCTGGTGATACCTATGTCAAATTGGACCACGGTATCTTGACAGTTAATCAAATTGATATGTTCTTGAAAGCTATGCCATTTGAATTGACATACGCTGACGACAACAACCAATTCCTCTACTACAACAACGCTCACCAAGATCCAGACACCATGTTTGCTAAACGTGTACCACCTCAATCAGGTAGCCGTATGTCGACTGTTCATGGTTCTCTTCCACCAGCACGTATGAAGAACGTAGAGTGGGTTATCGGAACACTTCGCAACGGAAACCAAGAATACGTTCGTACGATCGTTCCAGGCTCACCTGCAGGTGTTATCAACACTCACAACTACCAAGCGATGTACTATCCTGATGGATCATACGCTGGTATCAATGAAATCGTCTTTAACTTCCAACCATGGCTTGACTGGTACCTAAAAGAAACTGGTCAACGTTTGGTAGGTGGTAGCGGACCATTTGCTCCTGCTGCTGGAGGGCATGGAAATGCTGATGCTACTTCTGGCGCTTCTGATTCAGGTGATGCTGGAGGCCACGGTGGTGGCGCAGACGCTACTTCTGGCGCAAGTAACTAAGAAACCAAAAAGGAGCCAAAGGGCTCCTTCTTTTTTACTGCAAACGAAAAGGGGATTGTAAATCATCTATAAACCCCTTTCGTTCTATGAGTTAGGATCATCTAAACTACGACCATGCAAACCTTTTTCGCGTTGTACTTGGCGTATTTTTTCTGGTGTGACGTCATTGCCTTCCTCGTCCACAATTTTGATTCCTTCAATGTGGTGACGAACAGAACGGCGATAGCCTTCGATGTACTCCTCACGAAGTTTAGCTTGTTCCACTTTTTCAGCAGAAGTTAAGCCTTCTGTTTTTTTCTTTTTGGCAAGCTCGTTGATACGAGCGATTTTTTTCGGATCCATTTCTTCTCCTTTGTGATAAGATACAGTCCGTTTGACTGAGTTTATTTAGTATTAATTTGGTTGAAACGTGCAAGTTTAGCTGCTTTCTTGGTTAATTGCGACAAGATTGCCAAGCGATTTTGACGGACAGCCTGATCTTCGGCCATTACCATGGTATTTTCAAAGAAAGCATCAATAATTGGGCTAAGCACAAAGAGTTGTTCTAATTGCTGACTTGCAGTCCCTGACAAAACGAGTGATTCTACTGCTTCCGCCAAGGATTTCTCTTCTTCATTCTCAAAGAGGGCAGGATCAACAGTATCAGAGCCTTCTGCTTTCTCAGCCAAGTTGAAAGCACGTGAGAGAGATTCGACAGACGATTTGAAATCTTCTTCTTTGCTTGCTTCGACGATAGCACTTGCTGCTTCCAACATATCCGCCACAACAAAGTTCGAACTTGCAAGGACTGCTTCCTTAATGTCTTTTGGAGTTGAACCCATCATCTTATCAACACGAGCCTTGATAAAGTCCATGACTTCTGCTTTATTTTCATAAGTCAAGCTGTCAAATTTCAAAGCATACAGGCTATCAATCAACTCATCCATAGCAATGTGCCAACCAAAAGCATCCAAGATACGAACCACACCTTGCGTCGCACGACGAAGGGCATAAGGGTCATTAGAACCTGACGGAATCAGGCCTGCTGAGAAGAAACTCAAAATCGTATCCAATTTGTCTGCAATGGCTAGAATGGCTCCAACCTTGCTCTCTGGAAGTTCTCCTTCGGCTGATGTAGGCATGTAATGTTCACGAATAGCAGCCGCAACTGCTGGAGTCTCCCCAGCAAGAAGGGCATATTTCTCACCCATAATTCCTTGGAGTTCATCAAACTCACCAACCATCCCTGTCAACAAGTCAAACTTGTAAATGGCTGCTGCACGAGCTAGGTCAACCGTTTCATCCACTGACAAACCAGCTTTTTCCGCCAAAAGGACGGCAATCTGACCTGTACGAATCATGTGCTCACGAAGAGAACCAATCTTTTCATGGAAGGTCACGTTGTTTAATTTTTCAACAAGATCTGAAATGACCAATTTTTGGTCCTCACGCCAGAAGAATTCTCCGTCTTCCAAGCGGGCAACTAAGACTTTTTCATTACCCTTGATGACATTTCCCAAATGCTCTGCGTTTCCATTACGGACTGAAATGAAGTTTGGCAAGAGTTTACCGTCTTGATCACGAACAACAAAGTAACGTTGGTGTTCCTTCATTGATGTCACCAAGACTTCTTCTGGAACTTCAAGGTATTTAGCATCAAAACTTCCCATAAAGGCAGTTGGGTATTCAACCAAGTTCAAGACTTCGTTCAGCAAGTCAGCATCAATCTCGATGCGTACACCATGTTTTGCCTCGATTTCTTTGATTTGATCAACAATCATTTGCTCACGTTCACGTGGATCCGCGATTACAAACTGTTCACGAAGGTCTTCTTCATAGCTCAATGCTGACTGAATCTTTGTTTCTTGCCCCAAGAAACGATGACCACGGCTCACACGACCGCCCTTGATATCAAGGAAATCCAGATCAAACTCCTGCTCGTCCAAGAGAACTGTCAAAGTGTGCACAGGGCGGATATATTCAAAAGTATTGTTAGCCCAGTGCATGCTGACAGGGAAAGTCAATGACTTCAAGACATCTACTACACCTGGAACAATGTTCTCAACTGGTTGGCCCACTTCTTCCTTGGTAACATAGACATATTCTTCACCCTTGATTTCACGGAATTCAATATCTTCAACCGTTAAGCCTTTCCCACGAACAAATCCTTGGGCTGCTTTGGTGAAGTTTCCATCACTATCCAAGGCAATTTTCTTAGCTGGCCCCTTGAAATCTTCTGTCAAATCAGACTGTTTATCTGAAAGACCAGTGACACGAACAGCCAAACGACGTGGAGTTGAGAAGGTTTGAATGTTTTCGTATGATAGGCGGTTTTCTTTGAGAAAGGCTGCCATTTTTTCACCTAGTTGTTTTTCACTTGGGGTCACAACATAGGCTGGTAATTCTTCAAGACCAAGTTCTACTAATAAGTTTTTTGTCATGTTTTTTCCTTTACATTTTCTTCAATCTTTTTTGATATGCACCTTAGGTACTGGGGACATCGCTAACTAACTTTGTGAGTCTGTGGGGAATTCTAATACTAAATTGAGCAAGATTTCCCCACAGTCTCATCAAAGTGGATTTAGCTGACTGATTTTTGAACCTAAAGTTTCAAAAATCCCCACATAACAGTACGGCGGTGCATATCCCTCTAGCAAGTCTTCGACTTGCCTTTAACGATTTTAGATCACAGTATTACTCACTATTCTGCGTCTTCTGCTAAGAGTTTAGCTCGTGTTGCTTCATCCAAAAGTGGGTATCCTAGGCGTTTGCGCTCTGCGACAAAGGTTTTGGCTACGACACGGGCCAAGTTACGGATACGAGCGATATAGCCTGCGCGTTCAGTTACAGATACGGCACCTCGCGCATCAAGCAAGTTAAAGGTGTGTGAACATTTGAGAACATAGTCATAGGCAGGGTGAACCAAGCCTTCTTCCAATGCACGCCCAGCCTCTTTTTCAAACTTATCAAAGTTTTCCAGCAACATCTCTTGATCCGAAATTTCAAATGAATATTTTGAATGCTCGTACTCAGGCTGGATGAAGATTTCTCCGTATTTTACACCATCCGCCCACTCAATATCATAGACAGAGTCTACTTCCTGAATATAAGAAGCCAAGCGTTCCAAACCATAGGTAACTTCAGCAGTCACAGGTCCAGTTGCCAATCCACCAACTTGTTGGAAATAAGTGAACTGAGTGATTTCCATCCCATCAAGCCAAACTTCCCATCCAAGACCAGCTGAACCAGTTGAAGGATTTTCCCAGTTGTCCTCAACGAAGCGGATATCGTGTTCCAAAGGATTAATACCCAATTTTTCCAAAGACTCAAGGTAAAGCTCTTGGATATTTGATGGAGAAGGCTTCATGACCACTTGGAATTGGTGGTGTTGGTAAAGACGGTTAGGGTTTTCCCCATAACGACCGTCAGCAGGACGACGTGATGGCTCTACATAAGCCGCATTCCATGGCTCAGGTCCGATAGCACGAAGGAAAGTGTAAGGACTCATTGTCCCCGCACCTTTCTCATTGTCATAAGCCTGCATGAGCATACAACCTTGGTCATTCCAAAATTGTTGCAAAGTCAAAATAATTTCTTGAAATGTTAATTTCTTAGACATTGTTTACTCCTTTAGTTTTTATATTTCTTTTTCAATTAATTTCTGCTGAACAAACCAATTTAACAAGGGAAGAGTTTTATCTGTGTTTGCCCATAGATGATAAGAATCGAAGACCGCTTGTACACTACCTAGATTTTCTACCAACTTATCTACTGTCAAAAAACTACGCCAGTATTCGTAAAAAATACTTGCATAGTTCTTATCATAAGTAGAGGAACCAAAATCATTCAATGAATGCCAACCATACTTCTTCTGATAAAGTTCTACGAGAGATTGATTACAAATTTTTTCCGCTTGAAATTCCTCTTCTGTCAAGAAATACTTGCGACTAATATATTCAACCATCCCCTCTTCGAACCAGATGTAAGAGTCGTAACCATCAAAATCATCTAAAAAATGCTCCGACCAATGAGCTAACTCATGTCCTACAATCTGTAAGAGGAAATTTTCAGATAAAGAATGATAGTGACTTTTTATTGCTTGAGTTTGCTGAGAACACTCGTAGTCCATCAACTGATACAAATACAGCTCTTTCCAAACAGTTAAATCAGGCGTCATAACCATTCGTTTATTATTTGTATAGGCAGGAACAGGAATTTCCCTAATAATCTGTGTAGCAGCATTAAAACCTGACCAAATGACGGCTTGTGGTAAATCATAGACTGCAAGTTCATTCTTTAAAAAAGATTGATAAGCCTCCAACTTTTCAGTATTTCTTAATACAAAATCACGAAATGCAACTAGTTGGCTATCATCTTTTACAAGATAAAGGTTATCCACGGCTCTCCTTTCTTTCACACAATAGACTGATTAAACAAAAGAACCGCATTTCAACACCCAAGCCTTACGACTAGGGGCGTCAGAAACGCGGTTCCACCCTAATTTATTACTTCATTGTTTTTAAAAAATACGACAGAAAGTGCCAGTTTCTTAGCTTGTTCTACTTGGCTCCCACTATCCCAAGCTCGCTTGAAGAACGCCATAAGACTTTCTTTCCTGTTGAATATTATATCAGAAAGGCAAAAAATTTACAATTCTTTTTCTTACTTTCTAAAAATCCATCTCATCCACACGTGGTGCACCAGAAGTCACCGAGATAGTCTTTAAGATTTCTCGCTCTTCTGTGCTGAGTTCAATCCCAAAACAGTCAAGATTGCTCTGGATGCGAGAGGCTGTCACGGACTTAGGTAGAGGTAAGAAACCTTCTACCAAACTCCAAGCCAAGGCGATTTGAGCCACTGATTTCCCATGCTTTACAGCAATTTCTTGGACTTCTTTCTGTTCAAACAACTCACCTTGACCAAAAGGTCCCCAGGCCTCTAAGAGAATTCCTTTTTCTCGACAGTAGTCAACCACTTCCTCTTGATAAACTCCTGGTGCCAAGCGCACCTGATTGATCGCTGGAATGATTCTTGCTGTTTCAAGCAAGGAATCCAAATGCTTGGGGAGGAAATTACTAACTCCGATAGCACGGATTTTACCTTCTTGGTAAAGGTCCTCCATCGCTCTCCAGACTTCAGCATTGCGGGTTTTCCATGCATCATTTTCTCTTAGTGGTTTTGGATTTGGCCAATGGATAAGGTACAAATCTAGATAGTCCAATCCCAATTTTTCCATTGATTGCTCAAAAGCTTGATGAGCTTCTTCATAGCTGTGATTGGTGTTCCAGAGTTTGGTCGTTACAAAGATTTCTTGGCGTGGAATACCGCTATCTCGAATAGCGCGACCAACACTCTCCTCATTTTTGTAGATAGCTGCAGTATCGATATGACGGTAACCAGCCTTTAAGGCTTCTAAAACGGCTTGGTAGGCCACTTCTCCATTTTCAGCTTTCCACGTCCCAAATCCTAAAACTGGGATTGAAACGCCGTTATTAAGGATATAAGATTTCATCGTTTTTCCTTTCTATGTGAAGAAAATCTAAAGAAACAAAGCCGGATTAACAGAGGCATGTCTCTTTAGATTTTGTCGATTATTGATCACGGTCATAATACATTTCGTGAGCTTTCAATCGAGAATTAAGCAATTCTGGAATAGTCACAAATGTATAACCTTGCTCTTTCAGATATTCTATAATCTTTGGAAGAGCATTAACTGTAGCGCCATGAATATCATGCATAAGAACAATCGATCCATTACGAACCTGATGCTGAATCTCTGTCAAAATGGCTGTCTCATTCTTACTCTTCCAGTCCAAACTATCCACATTCCACATGATAAAGCTCAAGTCCAGACTGTTACGGATATCATCAGTAATGGCACCATAAGGCGGACGCATGAGTTTAGAACTCGATCCTAAAACCTTGGTCAAGGCATCTTCTGTATCCGTGATTTGCTTTTTAGCATCTTCGAGAGATAATTTAGAAAGGACAGGATGATCCCAGCTATGATTTCCCACAACATGCCCTTCTGATTTCATTCGTTTCAGAAGATCTTCATTGCCAGCAATGTTTTTACCAAGTACAAAGAAGGTTGCCTTTACATTGTACTTAGCCAATGTATCCAAAGCTTGTGTAGTTGTAGATGGATTTGGACCATCATCAAAAGTCAAGGCTACAACTTTTTTATTTTTTTGTACAAAGTAAGCTTGGTAGAGCTCAGCATCCTTTTCTAATAGATAAGAGGACTCCAATACATCAAAGAAACTGGATATTGGTAGAGCAATTTCCTCCAGAGTATCCCCTGGATTCGCAGGATAAAGGATGATTTGGCTATCTTTATAATCAAAGCTCCATGATGCCAGATCTTGGTCTGTAAAGTATTTTAGGACCTGATCAATTTTTGTCTGGTCAAGTTTCTTATCTTCTAGAGTTGATTTGATTTGACTCAGCAGGAGTTCCTTAGCCTTGCTATCATCTTTGAAAAGTTGACTAAGTGTAAAAAGTTTACCATCTTCTGTCAAGTGAACTTTCCCTAAAGACGTCTTTTCTTTTTCTTCAACCTTTGCTGCAGACAAATCGTAGACTTGCTTACTAATATTACGAGCAACAACTCCCTTTAAAACAGGATCTAATTGCTCGGTATAATAAAAGACCAAATCTTCTTTATCTTCCAGCTTTTCTTTAATATTCTGGTTGATTTTTTCCCTAACAGGCGCAATGACTTCCTCCCCTTGAAGAGGATAATAGACAATCACTTCAGCTTGACCTTTTCGGAAATGGTCTTTCTGACTGCCTGCGTTGAATTGTTGGTCTTTTTCATTTTTTAAGGTTTCAATTTTTTGTTCATAGGATTGTTTCTGCAAAATCTTGTGACCAATCACGCCACCTAGGCAGATCATAGCAAGACTTAAAATACCTACTAAAACAAGTAATACATTTCTCTTTTTATCGTGGGAAACACGCTTCTCTCTATTTTTCTTCATACCTCCATCATATCAAATCAGAACTATAATTTCAATGATAAATCGATATTCTTCTATTTTTGAAAGAAATAATAAAAAGCCTAGATGATCTAAGCTTTTCAAGTATTAGAAGCGAATCGCTTCACGTGTTTTTTCATAAGAAGAAACAAAGCGATTTGTGACTCCTGGTTCTGCAACTTCCAAGGCCTGAGAAATCTTCTCAAATGATGCCTTGTAGTCAAATTCTTTTTCAAAAATTTCAAGCGCTTCATTGAAAGCTTGCTGTATACGCTCATCAAATGAACGGTAACGGTTTGAATACTGCAAGAGTTGCTCCGTCAAGGTCGCATATTGAACAATATTGTAGGTTTCTGTTTCAAGAGCCTCCATGTCATGGGTCGCAATTTCAAGAATTCGTTTAACGGATTCAATATTCACTTGTGGTTGCTCTAACTCTGCCATCAGATCTTCTGTGTTATGGCTTGCAGTGAAGAAAAGTTTCAAGAAACTTTGAGGAATACCCGGCAAGTTTCTCTTTTCCATATACCGTTTAATGGTATGCAAACGATTCACATAAACATTGGCTTTCTGACGAGCATTGATGTCGTCTTTTTCGATTTGAGATAGGCGTTCACTAACAGAAACTTGCTCGTCTTCAATGTCTTTTAGATTACTTTGAAGTGAATTAAACTGCTCCTCTAAAACAGAGTAAGCCTGAGTAGGTTCTGTCTGATCTTCAGTTGCCTCTGTGATTGCGGTATCAAGACCTGACAATTCAGCTTGAAGACGGCGGACATGGTTCCCATCACTTTCTGGGAGAAGATAGGTTTTATTTAAGCGTTCAAGATCCTGAACCAAAACCTGATTATTTTCTTTCAAGTGATTGAGATAGGTTGGAAGCGTTGAAAGGAGACTTTCAACAACTTTTTGAGCAGCAATTTCACGCGTGAAAATATCATAGAGCGCATTAATCTCTTCTTGGATTTGTGTATTTTCATACTCCGCATTGTCCAATTCCAACTGGCGGATGTTTTCTTGATTATTTTTCAAGGATTCATGTAAAAGTTGGAAGCGTGACTCGATATCCGTTTCAGTGAAGTGATAATTAGCATCTAAGAGTTTACGGTAGCCTTCCTCCAAATCTTCCAATTGTTCTGGCAGTTCCTTTGTCAAGGTTTCAACAAGAGCTGGAACTCGATCAACGATATGTGTCAAAGCGAGAATATGATTTTCAGTTGAATCAAGAATTGCTGCAGCCTCAACTGGGTCACCTGAAGAGTTCAAGGTTACAAATTGAGAAAACTCTGACTGGATATTTTCCAATTGTTTCTCAATTTCAGGAAGGGCTTTACCATACTGTTCCGAATTTTCTGCTACAGTATGTTGCAGACTTTCAAATAAGTCCAAAGCATGCAGAACACGTCCGCTATTCTTAGACTCTTGTTTTTCAAGTTCTGAAAGCGCATTGCGAATCGCCGCAATGTCTTCTTCAATTAAATCAATTTGACTTTCGATTTGATCGATTTGATGAGCCGCTTTGAAAAAGCGAAAAGAATTATTATAGCCTTCAGCCTCAAAGAGGTTATTTTCTATATCAGCAAATGAGTTAAGGGATAAATCAACCCATTTTTGATTCCATTCACGGAAGGTTACCTGACTTTGACCAATCAAATGCATGTTTTTAACCGCTTCAACCTCATCATTTACAGGAAGGTTGTAGAGTTCTTCTTTTCTTTCCTCGAGGGCCGTCAATCTACTTACATTACGCTTACGTAGGAAGATTGCCGCTACATAAGCTAGAATCAAAATGACTGCAATCGCAACCATTAGATAAATTAATTGTCCATTAGACATATCAAACTCCTTTTATACTAGAAACAATCGTATTGATTATATCATATTTTTTAGGTCATGGGAACTATTTCCCACATTTTTTAGACGTCAAGGGTACTGTAAACGGCATTTTCTTCGATAAATTCACGGCGAGGTTCAACTCGGTCCCCCATCAACATATCAAAGATTCTATCTGCTTCAGCAGCATCATCTACCGAAACACGCGCCATCAAGCGATGTTCTGGATCCATGGTGGTTTCCCACAATTGGTGGTCATCCATTTCTCCCAGACCTTTATAACGTTGGATGGTTGGTTTTGAACGCCCTTCACTGTGACGTGCTAAGGCTTCTTGGAGTTTAATTTCTTGATCTGCACCAGGCTGGATGTATTCTTTGATCTCACTTCCAACTTTTACTCCGTAGATTGGCGGTTGGGCAATGTAGACATAGCCAGCTTCTAGAATTGGTTTCATATAGCGGTAAATCAGGGTCAAAAGGAGGGTTCGAATATGAGCACCATCAACATCGGCATCGGTCATCAAAACAAGTTTTTGGTAACGAGCCTTAGTGACATCAAATTCTGCACCGAATCCTGTTCCCATAGCCGTGAAAAGGCTCCGAATTTCTTCGTTGGCAAGAATTTTATCCATGCTAGCTTTTTCAACGTTCAAGATTTTACCACGAATTGGTAAAATAGCTTGGAACTCACGGTTACGACCTGATTTAGCTGATCCACCAGCCGAATCTCCTTCGACGATGAAGAGTTCTGTTTCCGCAGGGTTATTTGAAGAACAATCCGCTAGTTTTCCTGGCAGATTGGAAATTTCCAAGCCAGATTTCTTACGAGTGACTTCACGCGCACGCTTGGCAGCCACACGAGCCTTGGCAGCCAAAATCCCTTTTTCCACGATGCGCTTGGCAATCTGCGGATTCTCCATGAGGAAATCAGAAAAGGCATCGCTAAAGAGACGATTGGTAATCTTAACTACTTCGCTATTTCCCAATTTAGTCTTGGTTTGTCCTTCAAACTGTGGATTTGGATGTTTCACAGAGATAACGGCGGTCAAGCCTTCACGAACATCTTCCCCTGTCAGGTTGTCTTCATTGTCTTTTAGCAATTTATTTTTGCGGGCATAATCGTTGATAACACGCGTCAGAGCAGTACGGAAACCTTGCTCATGTGTTCCACCTTCATGGGTATGAATATTATTGGCGAAACTCATGACGTTTTCGTGGTAACCAGTTGTGTACTGCATGGCTACTTCAACTGTGATATCATCCATCTCACCGTCTGTGTAGATTGGCGTATCAAAGATAACATCCTTGTTCTCATTGATATATTCAACGTAGCTAGCAATCCCACCTTCATAGTGATAATGTTTGGTTTGTTCGAGACCTTCACGCTTATCTGTGATTGAAATTCGAAGTCCTCGGTTCAAAAAGGCTAATTCTTGAATACGTTTGTTTAATTTGTCAAAATCAAAGGTCGTTGTTTCTGTAAAAATCTCTGGGTCTGGTGTGAAGTGAACTGTTGTTCCCGTTTTATCTGTATCTCCAACAACCTCAAGATCAGCAACAACATGACCACGACGGTATTCTTGGTAGTGAATTTTGCCATTTTTGTGAACATGAACGTCTAGTTGCGTTGAGAGGGCATTTACTACTGATGAACCCACACCGTGAAGACCACCTGATACCTTATATCCACCACCGCCGAATTTTCCTCCAGCGTGAAGAACCGTAAAGACTGTCTCAACAGCGGGACGTCCTGTCTTTTCCTGAATGTCAACAGGAATTCCACGGCCGTCATCCACAACGGTAATGGAATCATCTGGCTCTATAAAAACTTGGATATGACTTGCAAATCCAGCTAGTGCCTCGTCAATTGAGTTATCAACAATTTCCCAAACTAGATGGTGAAGACCTTCTTTTGAAGTCGACCCAATATACATACCTGGACGCATACGAACGGCTTCCAGACCTTCTAAAACTTGAATTTGACTGGCATCATAATCCTGTGCCTGTTGATTTTTGATTTCTTCTGTCATTTTTTCCCTTTTCTTACATGTCTATTGCTTGTCTCAATGTTGCAACATTGTCAAAAAGATAGGCATCTAAGCCTGCAGCTTTACCTGCTTCTACATCAATATTTCTATCTCCGATGACCAAACCGGATGTAATATGATATTTATCACGTAAATAAATCATAGACTCAGGATCTGGTTTTCGTTTAAAGCCAGAACTGGCGGTCACCACCTCGGTGAAGTAGTTGGCTATCTGGGTCTTAGCAAGAAGTTCTAGCACTTGGTCATTTCTATGAGAAACCAAAAAATGGCGACCACCCTTGTCAGAGATGTCTTTGAGTAACTCCGGAATTCCCTCAAACAGAACTGGATGCTCTAGCTCACGTGCTTCATTTTCTTTGTAGTTCTCTAAAAAATCCTCGATATCTGGGGCAAACTTCTCAATGGCAAAAGCTGTAGAAACCTTCAAGGCTTCGTATACACAGTCGTGTTCTTGCTCTATTCCGTATTGGGCTAAGGTTTCTACAAAGGCTGCTGTAGAAGTCTCGTAATTATCCAATAGGGTGCCACCTAAATCCCATATGTAGTCGTGATATTTCATACCCTTCATTATACCATTTTTTTATGAAAAAAGCGATGATTTCCAAGTTTTTTCCAAGTAAAAAACGAGAGTCTGCCTCTCGTTTTATTGTTGATTTTCAAAGACATCCCGATAGAGCATGCCGATTCGTAAACTTTCGGCATCTCGGCCCAACTGCTCCACCAATTCATAGGCAAAGGCTAGGGCGGTTGACGGCCCTCGGCTAGTTGTTAGATTGCCATCCACAACCACTGTTTGCTTTTGGTAAATCCCGTCAGTAATTTGCTCTTGAACACCGTCATAACAGGTGAAGTGCTTGTCTTTCAGGACACCTGCTTGATGGAGGGCGATTGGGGCTGCGCAGATAGCCGAAATCTTCTTTCCTTCTTGATTAAAGGCTTGGATCTCAGAAATGAGGGCTTGATTATCCCGTAGATTTGCTGATCCAGGCATGCCACCTGGAAGAACGAGCAAGTCATAGTCGGATAAATCACCATCAAAGACACGATCGGCTTTCACCTGAATGCCATGTGATCCTGTCACTTGCTCCTCAAACCCAACCATATCACAGTAAATGTTTGCTCGACGCAAGACATCAACTACTGTCAAGGCTTCGATTTCTTCAAAGCCATTTGCTAAGATAACTGCTACTTTTGCCATAGTGGCCTCCTTATTTGATTTGTTTTAAGACGACTTTCTTTCGTTTGAAAGGAACTTTTCCACTTTTCTCCTCTGCTAGATTAGTCTGGTAACTCATAGACAAGAGGAGACCGACTCCGATGAGGTTACTAATAATTGCTGACCCCCCTTGAGAAATGAATGGCAGAGGAATCCCTGTCAAAGGAAGTAGGCCTGTTACGGCACCGATATTTTCAAAGATATGGAAGAGTAGCATCATGATAAAACCAGTCGAAATATAGGTATAGAACTGATTATTTGATCTGAGCGTAATCTTCAACATACGATAGATAAGAAGTAAGTACAAAGCAATGACAAAGACTGAACCAATGAAGCCAAAATCTTCAGCAATCACTGTGAAAATCATATCACTCTCACGTACTGGAATGAGGAGATTGGACACATTGAAACCTTGTCCAAATAAGCCACCACTTCCAATAGCAATTTGCCCCTGCGCCTGTTGGTAAGTTGTTGTTTGTGCGAAGTCAAAGGGATTGAGCCAAGCCAAAATACGGTTAATCTGGTAGGTCGGCATTCCAATCTGGTGCAAGAAAGCACGTCCATCCTTGCTTATAAAGATGGCCATGAAGCCTGCAACTGCAGTCACTCCTGTCGCAAAAACTGGAACGATAATCTTCCATGAAACACCTGAAAGGAGCACCATTCCTGCAAAAATAGCTACGAAGACCAAGGCAGTCCCTAAGTCACTTTGTAAGGCTAAGAGGAGCAAGACTGGGATGGTAAAGGCAATCATCCAACCAATCAATAGGAAATCCAACGGAATAGTCCGTCGCCATTCCTTGTGTTTTTGAGTGAATTGTACAATGACTCGAGCCAACATCAAGATATAGGAAATCTTCATGAACTCAGATGGTTGAAAGAGTGTCGTTCCCCCAATTGACACCCAGTTTTTAGCACCCGTAGAAGCTACTAAACTCGGATTGTAAAAAACAAGGGGGAGAACCATCAAAGCCAAACCTAAGCCATAAAGATAGGGAGTCACCTTCCATAAAAACTCGGTATTGAAGAACATGACGACAAACCCAATGACAAGCCCCAAAGCAATCCAGGCGATTTGCTGACCTAGAATTGGAAGTACATTATTGGGATAGTCATGGCTAACTGCTATATAAATGGCCATTACTCCTATCACCAGTAAACAAAACACTGGTAGAAGGAGACTATAATCGACTCGAGAGTCGAAGGAACGTTTCATATTTTTTACCTTTTCTCTTTCTTGGATTTTTCTTTCATTCTATTGCGATGGGATTGTAGAAAATCTGCTACTGCAGATTCTAGCTGACTTCTAGCAAGGACCCGAACCGTTCTTTCTTTTGACAAGGTTTGGGCGATTTGTTTGCCATAGCGCTTGCTAACGACACGACTGTCTAAGATTACAGCAACCGAACCTTGGTCAGGCCGTCTAACAGTACGACCAAGGGCTTGTTTCAACCGAATAATAGCCATCGGCAACTGATAATCATAAAAAGGATTTTTTCCTTCTCGACGTAGTTCTTGGTTTAATTTTTTGGTTAAAGGTTCTTGGGGATTTTGGAAAGGCAATCTCGGAATCACTTGGAGTACAAATGGATGGGTTGAAAAATCAACTCCTTCCCAGAAACTACCTGTTCCAAGCAAGATCTGGCGTTCACCTTTTTCAAAACGTTTTTTCAGTTGGCTTGGTTCCCCATTTTTATACTGAGCTAGATGAGGTTGGTCGAGCAGGTCCGAAACTGCCAGCAACATCTCTTTTGAGGTAAACAAAACCAATAAGGGTTCTTGAAAGGCTTGTAAACGTCGAATGACAGAAGCCACTTCACTAGCATAGTCAAAAGGCGAAACTTCTGTAACGAGAGGAAAGTCATCGATTAGAAAGACTTCTTGTTGCTCCTGCTTTGCTACATCAAGCCTAACAAGTGGAGCATCTGGAAATCCCAGTAAATCAGCTAATGAAACCCGATTGCTGATTTCAAGAGTGGCAGATACTCCTAGGAGTCGACAATCTTCTGGCAATAAATCTGCTAGTATAAAGCGACCTTCTTTGCTTGAACAAATCAGGACATCCTTACTAGATTTCTCTGCTGGAGCAAGCCAAAATTCACGATCCGACGTAAAAAAGTTTGCAATTTCTCTGTACTCCGGGAGAGCTAACTCTGAAAAATGTTGGCGCAACTGTTCGAGAGAATCCAACCACTTTCCATTCTTAAGACCTGACTGATACTGCTCCATCAAGTAACGACATTCAAAACCTATACTCTCAAGCAAGCGTTTCTGAATCAGATCTTCCTCTGTCTCCAAGGACTTTTCAATTTGAGTTACAAGATCCTCAAGACGATAAGCCTGCTGGGCTAGATTTTCAAGAGCTAGCAGCATTTTTTGAGCTTCATCCAAGATCACTAAACGGTTGTTGACAAACTCTGGATTGTCTTCCAAACGAGTGACCAGATAGGCATGATTAGTCAAGAGAACGCGACTGGTCTTGGCCTTGTCCTGCCCTCGTTTCCAAAAATCCTCTGTAGCAAATAAACTTTTCTTTGAAAGCTTGCCATCGTGGACTAGTTCTGGCAGAAAGTGCTGGTAGCGATAAAGCTGCCCGATTTCGTCCAAGTCACCAGTCTCTGTCTCCGTCAGCCAGATGAGCAGTTGCATTTTAAAGCGTGTGAAAAGGCGATTGGACTCCGGTCGATGGAGAACTCGGTGAAAGGCATCCAGTTTTAAATAATTTTGAGGCCCCTTGAGACTATGAATTTCCAGATGGAAGACCTCTTTTAAGCGCTGACCTTCTTCTTGCATGATTTGATTTTGAAGAATTTTGGTCGGAACACTCACTAGGACACCTGCTTGACTCTCCAAGTTCAAAGCTGGGAGGAGATAACCATAAGTCTTGCCCAGTCCTGTTTGAGCTTGGATGAAGGAAGTCTGGTGTTCTTCCAATAAGTGCTCAACCTTCTCCGCAAATTCCAACTGTTGCGGACGCTCCTCCAGCCCCAATAAAGAAATATTTTTAGCAAAATCTTTGGATAACTTTCGTGGGACTAAGCCTTTGCTTTCCTTTCTGAGGAAAAGTCCATGAAGCTCCATCAAGTCCGGTAAAGACAAGAGAGATTGTTGCTGATAGACCTCCTCAATCACCAGATAACTTTCATAGAGAAGGTTCTCCGCAAGGTCTAACAAGCTTTCTAAGAGCCCTTTAGGTAGCTCAAAAAGTTTTTGACGCATGTAAAGCAAGAGTTCTGCTGTTGCCTGAGCATCTGACAGGGCAGTATGGGCATGTTCCAGCTCAATGCCCAACTCTTGACAAAGGATACCTAAGTTATACTTTTCAAACTGAGGATACAGAACTTGGGCAAGCTCAACTGTATCCACCCGCGGTGTGCGCAATTCATATCCTTCAAAAAAGAGAAATTCCGCAAGAAGGTTGGCATCAAACTGTACATTGTGCGCAACAAAAATACCGTCCTTAACCAATTCAAAAATTTTTCCAGCCACCTGAGAAAATTCTGGTGCCGCAGCCAAACGCTGATCGGTCAGACCCGTTAATTCTTTGATATGAGAATCCAAGGATTCGTGGGGATTGACATCGGTCGCATACTGATCGATGATTTCACCATTCTCAATCACCACAATGCCTACTTGAATAATTTTTGCCTTGCTTCCGGTGCTGGTCGCCTCTAAATCAACGACCACATACCGATCATTTCTCGCATTCATCATTAAAAATTATATCAAAAAAAGCATGATTTGACACCCCTCAACTTTGATAACAATCTCCCTTTAATTGCGAGTTTGAGTAAAAACCCAGACCTTAAAAGTGAGAATTTCACGCAAATTCAGCAGTTGATTCCTGGTTCTGAGGTATTTGAAAACCTTATTAACAAAGCTACATCAACAAAAAAAGACAACTAAGGTATTAGCTGCCTTTTTGAGATATTTTTTTCATTGTTTTCGGAAGAGCTTTACTAATTTCGGTAGGCAAGACAAGGTAGTGTTCTTGAGCTAGTTCTTGCGCGATAGCTGAATGAAGGTGAGCCGCTACCACCACTCTCTCATAGAGACTGACTTGGTCAAACTGACCTGCAAAACCTGCAATCATCCCAGCCAGAGTATCTCCCATCCCACCAGTTGCTTGATAGGGTCCTCCAACCTGTAACTGATAATATTCAGACTGACCAGCTTGCCAGATACGAGTCGCTGGACCTTTCTCGACAAGAATCGTTCCTTGAGGAAAAGCAGAAAGAGCTCTGGCAGTCGCCTCTGTATTTTGATGGTCAAGAACTATACCAGACAGTCTTTCCCATTCCTTTTGGTGGGGAGTTAGGATGAGCTGACTGGAAGGAAATGGTAACTGGCCATTTGCTAAGATACCCAAAGCACCGCCATCTGCAATCAAAATCTGGTCTTTTCTAAGGCTGTCAAAGACCCGTTTTACGAGTTCTTCTCCAAATGCATCCTCTCGCAAACCCGGACCTAACAAGACAACTTCTGCCTTTTCCAACTGCTCTTTTAACAATTGCTGGTCTTGAAGAGAAAATGCCATGGCCTCAGGTAAATGACTGTGCAGAGCCGAAAGGTTCTCCTTATCCGTACCAACAGTCACCAACCCTGCCCCACTTTTAACAGCAGCAATGGCTGACATGATGATAGCTCCCCTATAAGGATAGGTCCCTCCCAGCAAGAGCAGACGACCGTAATCTCCCTTATGGCTGTGACGAGAACGTTCAATAATGACTTTTTCTAATAAAGTTTGATCAATCACTTTCATCGTTATTTTCCTCTCACTCCATTATACTATAAAAGGAGGGGCGAACCTCCTTTTATCTATTTTCCCTTAAATTCCGCAAAGGTCTGTAATATTTTAGCTGCCACTGCTGGAGAAGGTTCTCCTTTTATCTCTAACGTGCCATCTGCATATGGAGTAAGGCCTGTGAAATCGCCTATCTGGACTGAATAGAGAGACGTTTTAAACAGTTCAATATCGTTTTGGTCATTTCCAAAGGCGATGAAGTTCTCCCCACATAACTTTTCAACAGTTGTCGCCTTATGAGTATCCAAGGGGTTGACATAAAGGCACCTTTCATGCGCATTATAGGACAGATGAGCCTGCCCCAGTCTTTCTAACTGACCAAGCAGGTCATCAAGCAAATCCTCATAATCTCCCATATAAACGACAACCTTAATCGGAGTACCCAAGTCCTCGAGTTTCTGATGACGAGCCACTTTTAGTGGATCCACACTGGAGATAAATGGTATCTTCTCCACAATCTGACCACTATAGTCAAAGCAATCATCTGCAAAGAAAGGGAGATTATAGGTCTGGCAATAATCCACTAGCGCCTGATAAACTCTAGCATCGAGATTCCTTTCAAAGATAGTCTTTCCCAAATGATAGGCTACACCACCATTCAAACCTATAACCAAGCGCTGACTGAGTTCAGGGCCTAATAAACCCAAGCAATCCCGATAAGAGCGAGCTGATGCAAATACAAGCTCATGTCCATAATCTTCAGCCTTTAAAAGAACCTGCTGAATCTCCTCATCTATGGTCATGTAGTCAAAAGATAGCGTTCCATCCAGGTCAAATACGAATTTCATTTTCCTAGTCCTTGTTCAGTGTACGAAGAGCTGCCTGATAGGTTTGCTCCATCAGCATAGTAATGGTCATAGGACCAACTCCACCAGGTACAGGTGTGATGTGACTGGCAAGTGGTGCAACGGCATCATAGTCAACATCTCCACAAAGCTTACCATTTTCATCTCGGTTCATCCCAACGTCAATGACAACCGCTCCTGGTTTGACAAAGTCAGCAGTCACAAACTTAGCACGACCAATAGCAACAACAAGAATATCTGCTTTAGCAGCCACCTTGGCAAGATGATGGGTGCGTGAGTGAGTCAAAGTCACAGTCGCATTCTTAGCCAAAAGAAGCTGAGCCATTGGTTTCCCAACGATATTTGAGCGACCGATAACAACCGCATTTTTACCTTCTAGATCAATCCCATATTCATGAAACATTTCCATAATTCCTGCAGGTGTCGAAGGAATCATAACTGGATGACCAGACCAGAGGCGACCCATGTTTAGGGGATGGAAACCATCCACATCTTTTTCGGGGTCAATGGCTAATAAAACTGCCTCTTCGTCAATATGTTTTGGCAAAGGTAATTGAACCAAAATCCCATGCCAAGCTGGATCTTGATTGTATTTGGCAATCAAGTCTAACAATTCCGCTTGGGTAATGGTCTCTGGAACTCGCACTACTTCACTACGGAAGCCAGCAGCGAGAGCTGACCGTTCCTTGTTGCGAACGTAGACTTGGCTGGCTGGATTGTTTCCCACCAAAATCACTACCAATCCTGGAACTAGAGCTGTTTCTTCTTTTAGTTTGGCCGTCTTTTCAGCCAACTGTCCTTGTAACTTAGCCGCAAGAGCCTTCCCATCAATAATCTGTGTCATATCACTTCTCTTTTCTGTCAAATATCCTCTATTATATCAAAAAATACCTTGCCATTCTAACACTTCTTGACTAATAGACCTTATAGTCAAAAACTATAAGAAAAAGCCCTTATCGAGCTTTTATGCTTATTTATACTAGGTAAACTTGTCATGCTTTCTTTTTGACTTTTGGAGCCGGTAAGACTTCATACATCTCCTTGATTAATCTCGTTAGAAATGACTTATCTTCAATGCCTTCTATCAAAATCATCTCCTTAGCTCCTTCATAAGGACGTTCAAGCCTAGTCTGTCCCAGTTGATCCATGACCACCTTCACAGGCTTCAGTAACAGACGATTATCATAGATTCCCCCAATAATCTTCCCACGATAATAAAGGATATACTCTCCCATCATTGGACGATAACTCATCTCCTCTAGCTCTGATAGCTGTTCGAGAATAAAATCTAAATATTCTTTACTGGAAGCCATGATGCCTACTCCATTTCTTCTAAAAATGAGATCTTACAAAACCTTACTCAAAAATTCCTTGGTCCGTTGTTCTTTTGTTTGATCGAAAATCTCCTCAGGCGTTCCATCTTCGACAACAACCCCATCCGCCATAAAGATAACACGGTCTGCTACCTCACGCGCAAAACCCATTTCATGAGTCACAATCACCATAGTCATCCCTGACTTGGCAAGGTCTTGCATAACAGCTAGAACTTCTCCAACCATCTCAGGGTCTAGGGCTGAAGTAGGCTCATCAAAGAGCAAAACATCTGGTTCCATAGCAAGTCCACGTGCTATGGCAATCCGTTGTTGCTGACCACCTGACAAACTCTGAGGATAGGCCGTCGCCTTATCTGGCAAGCCAACTTTTTCTAGTAGTTCTTGGGCTCTTTTCTCCGCTACTTCCTTGCTTTCCCCTTTGGTTTTGATTGGAGACAGGGTGATGTTTTCCATGACCGTCATATTTGGAAAAAGGTTGAATTGTTGGAATACCATGCCCATCTTTTCACGCATAGCAAAAAGGTCATTTTTCTTATCCGTAATATCGACACCTTCAAAGATAACCTTTCCCTTACTTGCTTCTTCAAGGAGATTCATCGAACGAAGGAGAGTTGATTTCCCGCTCCCTGACGGACCGATAATGACCACAACTTCTCCACGTTTAATCTCAAGATTGATGCCTTTTAAAACTTCATTTTTCCCAAAAGACTTATGTAGTTCTTCAATTTTAATCAAGGTTTCTGTCATTATTTTTTGTCTCCTTGTCCAATATGTTTTTCAAATGCTTTCAACGCCACTGTCAAAACAGAGGTCATAATTAAGTAGTAAAAGGCTGCAAATAGAAGAGGAGTCAACGGTAAATAAGTTGTTGTTGCTACTGTCGTTGCACCATTCCACAACTCCATCACCCCAATCGCAGACAAGAGAGAACTATCCTTGATAATGGTGATAAATTCATTTCCCAGAGCTGGAAGAATATTTTTGATTGCCTGTGGCAAAATAACATAACGCATAGCATTTTTGGGACGAATACCCAAGGAATAAGCCGCCTCCAATTGTCCTTTAGGAACTGCATTGATCCCTGCACGAACGGTTTCAGACACATAGGCACCACTATTCATCGAGATAATCAGAATACCTGGAATTAAACGGGAAAGGTCCACACCTAAAATCCCTACTTGAATAGTGGGCGCATCGATATGCATGAGGGCAAATGCAATCATAATTTGCACCATCATCGGTGTTCCTCGGAAAATCCATACATAGATATTCGCAAACCAGACAAGAGGCTTAAAACGTGAGCGTTGAGCAAAGGCCAATAAGACACCTAGAATGGTACCGAAAAAGACTACCAGAATTGAAATCACTACAGTAATAAGAGCACCATAATTAAAATAAGGTAAATACTTTGGTAAAAAGGAAAAATTCATATAAACTCAGCTTTCTAAATATTAGATTGTATTATTATAACATGATTTGAATTAAAATTCAATATTTTTTCACTGATTTTCACCAATAATTTTATGCAAAAGAGAAATAGCGAGAAATCTTAGTTTTTTCTAGTCAAGTCCCCGTGGTTTATGGTAAAATAGTAACGATAAGAAATGGAGGAGAATCATAATGGAATCACATTTGGTTAGAATCATCAACCGCCTAGAAGCTATGACAAAAGATGGCGGAAATCTAAAACGTAATTTTGAACGTGAAGGAGTTGTTGTTGCAGAAGTTACTTACAGCTATGACGAAGAAAATGGATCACTCTTCACCCTTCGCGATGTTGAAGCACGTGAAACCTATACCTTTGATAGTATTGACTTGATTGCAATGGAGATCTACGAACTCCTTTACTAATAAAAAAGCAGTAGGGAAAACCTGACTGATGAACGAGAATCCTTTTTGTCCCCGCAAATGGGATTTTTTCTTGCCTTCAATGTCGCTTGATTCTCCATAAATTCTTCTTTTAAAAACCGATCACTTCTCAATCTTTTTACTTGCTTTACACCTTAATCATGCTATAATGAGAGTATAAAACTTTGACTATTTTTGACCTTTCATCAGGCCAAGGATAAGAATGAAATGAGGTAGATGTATGCTCTGTCAAAACTGTAAAATTAACGACTCAACAATTCATCTGTATACCAATATCAATGGACAGCAAAAGCAAATTGATCTCTGTCAAAATTGCTATAAAATTATCAAAACAGATCCAAATAATACCCTCTTTAAAGGAATGACTGACTTAAATAATCATGACTTTGATCCATTCGGCGACTTTTTCAATGACTTGAACAATTTCAAACCTTCTTCTAATAACATCCCTCCAACTCAATCTGGTGGGGGATATGGAGGAAACGGTGGTTATGGACCTCAAAACCGCGGCCCACTTCAAACACCTCCTAGCCAAGAAAGAGGACTCCTAGAGGAATATGGTATCAACGTAACTGAGATTGCTCGTCGGGGAGATATTGACCCTGTTATCGGTCGAGATGAGGAGATTATCCGCGTTATCGAAATCCTCAACCGAAGAACCAAGAACAACCCTGTCCTTATCGGAGAACCAGGTGTTGGTAAAACAGCCGTTGTCGAAGGTTTAGCTCAGAAGATTGTCGATGGCGATGTTCCCCATAAACTCCAAGGCAAGCAAGTTATCCGTTTGGATGTGGTCAGTCTAGTCCAAGGAACTGGTATCCGTGGCCAATTTGAAGAGCGTATGCAAAAGCTCATGGAAGAAATCCGCAAACGCGAGGACATCATTCTCTTTATCGATGAAATCCATGAAATTGTCGGTGCAGGATCTGCTGGCGATGGCAATATGGATGCAGGAAATATCCTCAAACCTGCCCTTGCCCGTGGTGAATTGCAACTGGTCGGTGCCACTACTCTCAATGAATACCGTATCATTGAAAAAGATGCTGCTCTAGAGCGCCGTATGCAGCCTGTCAAGGTAGATGAACCAACTGTCGAAGAAACCATTACCATCCTCAAAGGGATTCAAAAGAAATACGAAGACTACCATCACGTCAAGTACACAGACGCTGCTATTGAAGCTGCTGCAAATCTTTCCAACCGCTACATCCAAGACCGTTTCTTACCTGACAAGGCTATTGACCTTTTAGACGAAGCCGGTTCAAAGATGAATTTGACGCTGAACTTTGTTGATCCTAAAGTAATTGACCAACGTTTAATTGAAGCTGAGAATCTCAAGGCTCAAGCTACACGAGAGGAAGACTTTGAAAAAGCTGCCTACTTCCGTGATCAGATTGCCAAGTACAAGGAAATGCAAAAGAACAAGGTGACCGATCAGGATACTCCAATCATCAGCGAGAAAACGATTGAACATATCATCGAGCAGAAAACCAATATCCCTGTTGGGGAGCTAAAAGAAAAAGAACAGTCTCAATTGATCCATCTAGCAGAAGACCTCAAGGCCCATGTTATCGGACAAGATGAGGCTGTCGATAAGATTGCAAAAGCCATCCGTCGAAATCGTGTTGGACTTGGAACTCCTAACCGCCCAATCGGAAGCTTCCTCTTTGTCGGACCAACTGGTGTCGGTAAGACAGAACTGTCCAAACAACTAGCTATCGAACTCTTTGGTTCTGCTGACAGCATGATTCGCTTTGACATGAGCGAATACATGGAAAAACACAGCGTTGCTAAATTAGTCGGTGCCCCTCCAGGTTATGTAGGCTACGATGAAGCGGGTCAATTAACAGAAAAAGTTCGTCGCAATCCCTACTCTCTCATCCTTCTCGATGAAGTCGAAAAAGCCCATCCAGATGTGATGCACATGTTCCTTCAGGTCTTGGACGATGGTCGTTTGACTGATGGGCAAGGACGTACAGTTAGCTTTAAGGATGCCATCATCATCATGACCTCAAATGCGGGTACTGGTAGGGCCGAAGCCAGTGTTGGTTTTGGAGCTGCTCGTGAAGGTCGAACCAACTCTGTTCTCGGTGAACTCGGTAACTTCTTTAGCCCAGAGTTTATGAACCGTTTTGACGGCATCATCGAATTTAAACCTCTCAGCAAGGACAACCTCCTCCAAATCGTCGAACTCATGCTAGCGGATGTCAACAAACGCCTCTCTAGCAACAATATCCACCTCGATGTGACAGACAAGGTCAAGGAAAAGTTGGTTGACTTGGGATATAATCCAAAAATGGGGGCACGGCCACTCCGTCGTACCATTCAAGACCATATCGAGGATGCTATCACAGACTACTACCTTGAAAACCCAAGTGAAAAAGACCTCAAGGCAGTTATGACAAGCAATGGCAAGATTCAAATTAAATCTGCCAAAAAAACTGAAAAAACAGAAGAGATTGCTTCTGAAAAAGAAGAATAAAACGATCTAATAGGTGCAGGAAGTCTATCATTTTCTGCACCTTTTTTACTAAAATAACTGTAAATTCTTGACAGCTCGCCCCTCGTCCATTATGATAATAATAAAGATACTAGAGAATGAGGAAAATGCAATGGTAAACCCAACTTTTGGTGAAAAAAAAGAGAATGTGACCTACCAGCCCCGCTACAGTGTGTACGCAGTTATTCCTGATGAAGAAAAAAAACAAATTGTCTTAGTTCAAGCTCCCAATGGTGCTTGGTTCTTGCCAGGTGGAGAGATTGAAGCGGGCGAAGATCATCAAGGAGCACTGAAGAGAGAACTAATCGAAGAACTTGGCTTTACAGCTGAAATCGGGACCTATTACGGACAAGCTGATGAGTATTTCTACTCTCGCCACCGTGATACCTACTACTACAACCCAGCTTATCTCTATGAAGCTACTTCTTTCCAAGAAGTACAAAAACCATTGGAAGATTTTAATCATATTGCTTGGTTTCCTATTGATGAAGCAATTGAAAAACTCAAACGTGGTAGCCATAAATGGGGAATTGAAGCTTGGAAAATCCAGTATGAAATTGACTAAAATACACGATTTTATCCAAAAAGTGCTATAATAGAGTTAGAAAATCGGAGGAACTATTATGAAGCTTATCAACACGACTAATTCACACTCGCAACTTGTTAAAAGCCAATTAGAAAGTACTGACGCAACCCTTGTTGAGGTCTATTCTGCTGGAAACACAGATGTGATTTTCACACAAGCTCCGCTTCACTATGAAATCCTCATTTCCAACAAACACCGCGCTATTCGTGAACCAGAAATCGAAACCATTCAAGATTTCTTCATGAAACGCAAGATTGATAAACAAAAAATCGATGAAGCTAATATCAAGACGCTTTATTCAGATAAATTGATTGAAATTTCTATTCCTACAAAATAAGAAAGCCAGCCTAGAGCTGGTTTTCTTTTGCAAAAAAGATTGGTAGTTCCTACCAATCTTTTAATTTTATTTCACAGCTTCTTTCAAAGCATCTACCTTATCCAAACGTTCCCACGGAAGGTCAATATCTGTACGTCCCATGTGTCCATAAGCCGCTGTTTGACGGTAAATTGGACGTTTGAGGTCTAGCATTTGGATAATTCCTGCTGGGCGAAGGTCAAAGATTTGACGCGCTGCTTTTTCAAGCTTGCTTTCAGCTGCTGTTCCTGTACCAAAAGTATCGATACGAACAGAAACAGGCTGGGCAACACCGATAGCGTAGGCCAATTGCACTTCTGCCTTCTTAGCAAGACCTGCTGCCACGATATTCTTGGCAATGTAGCGAGCCGCATAAGAGGCTGAACGGTCCACCTTAGTCGCATCCTTACCAGAGAAGGCACCACCACCATGACGAGAATAGCCACCATAAGTATCCACGATAATCTTACGACCAGTCAAACCTGAGTCTCCTTGAGGTCCACCGATTACAAAGCGACCAGTTGGATTGATGAAGAATTTTGTTTGCTCATCCAAGTAAGAGGCTGGAATAACCTCTTTTATAACCTTGTTAATCACATCATTGTGAATTTGTTCATTGCTGACTTCTGGATCGTGCTGAGTTGAAATAACGACTGTGTCCACACGTACTGGACGATCATTTTCATCATACTCAACTGTAACTTGTGATTTGGCATCTGGGCGAAGATAGCTGATTTCACCCGACTTGCGAAGCTCTGCCAAGCGACGAACCAACTTGTGGCTGAGTGAGATTGGCAATGGCATGAGTTCCTCTGTCTCATCCACCGCAAATCCAAACATAAGACCTTGGTCTCCAGCTCCAATCAAATCAAGCGGATCTTGATCTGCATTTCCACGGACTTCCAAGGCTTCGTTAACACCTTGGGCGATATCTGGTGACTGCTCAACAAGCGACGGATGAACTCCCACCGTCTCCGCAGAAAAACCATACTCTGTATTGGTATAACCAATCTCTGCAATGGTATCACGAACCACACGGTTAATATCTACATAAGCATGTGTAGAAATTTCACCAAAAACATGGACGGAACCTGTGTAGACAGCTGTCTCAGCTGCAACGTGCGCATCTGGATCCTTTGCTAAAATAGCATCCAAAATCGCATCTGAAATTTGGTCTGCAATCTTATCCGGATGCCCCTCAGATACAGATTCAGACGTGAATAATTTACGTTCTGACATAAAAATGTCCCCCCTTAAAAATAGTGTTATAGAGTTACAAAGTACTGATAGGAAATTTCTATAGTCTAAGAGTTACGACGCGAAAGAAATAAAAACGATGTTTTTTTATTTCTGAAGCTAGTAAGGCGCATAGGGTGACCGCATTATAGCGGCAACCGTAGAAGGACGAGCGACTTTGGAGCCGTCATTCTTTGCGAGTTACGACGCGAAAGAAATAAAAACAATACTTTTTTATTTCTGAAGCTAGTAAGGCGCATAAGGTGACCGCATTATAGCGGCAACCGTAGAAGGACGAGTGACTTTGGAGCCGTCATTCTTTGCGAGTTACGACGTGAAAGAAATAAAACGATACTTTTTTATTTCTGAAGCTAGTAAGGCGCATAGGGTGACCGCATTATAGCGGCAACCGTAGAATGACGAGTGACTTTGGAGCCATCATTCTTTGCGAGTTACGACGCGAAAGAAATAAAACGATACTTTTTTATTTCTGAAGCTAGTAAGGCGCATAGGGTGACCGCATTATAGCGGCAACCGTAGAATGACGAGTGACTTTGAAGCCGTCATTCTTTGCGAGTTACAAAGTACTGATAGAAATTTCTACCATCTTATCGGGACTATATAACCTTATCATTATACCACTTTTTACTCATTTTTGCATTCTATTCGATAATTTATAAAACGAAGTTAGAAAAAGGAGCCATTCTGAAAGTTCTATAATGAAGTTAGCCACCCAACTTTCCTAAAAATGTAATGGTTTAACTAGCTTATAGCTAGCTCCTGATTTCATTTGATAATAGGCTTGAAGATATTAGGCTCGCTAGCCAAGGCTAAGTCTAGCCTTGGTTTAGCTGACCAAACATCTTCAAGGGAACCTGTTGTCAAATGAAATCTAGTTATAGGAATAAGAAAACATCTCTGTGTTATACTTGTTGTTCACCACAAACACAAGAAAGGCCCAGAGATGCAAAACCATTATACTACAAAAGGCAAACACTTGACAATCCATAGCCGTCGCTTAATCGAACGATGGAAATTAGAAGGGAAATCAAATAGAGAAATCGCCTCTCTACTTGGAAAAGCTCCTCTATCCTAGAAAAGGAAAAAATGTCAAGAAACAAGCTAGCCCTAACTTTAAACCTGCTGGGAAGTCTATCGAACAGCGCCCTAAGGCTATCAATCTTCGATTGGAGAATGATCACTATGAGATTGATACGGTTTTACTTACAAGAGCGAAAAACCACTGCTTGCTTGTCTTGACGGATCGAAGGAGCAGACACCAAATTATTCGATTCATTCCAAATAAAAGCGCTGAGTCCGTCAATCAGGCTCTAAAACTCATCTTAAAACAGCATCAAATTCTTTCCATCACGGCAGATAATGGAACGGAATTCAACCGCTTATCTGATGTATTTTCTAAGGAGCATATCTACTATGCACACCCCTATGCCTCTTGGGAAAGGGGAGTCAATAAGAATCACAATAGGCTCATTCGTAGATGGTTACCTACAGGAACTAAGAAAACGACTCCTAAAGAAGTCGCCTTCATCGAAAATTGGATCAACAACTATTCTAAAAAATGCTTGGACTACAAGTCTCCTAGAGAAGACTTCTTGCTGGCTAACTTGAATTTAAAATTTGGCATTTTTATACAAGCGCTAAAAGAAAAAAGAGAAGCTCAAGAAAACTTCTCTTTTAAAATTGTATTATTTCTGATTTGGTCTGCAAGTTGCATTTATATCCAACTAGATCTTCAAGAATCGACGCATAGAAATGCCTGATCCGATTGCCCCAATGAAAATACCAATCACAAACAATAGGACTGTCATCAAAGGGATAAACACATCTGGTGTAATCATTGACAAGTTTTGCCCCACCAAAGATTTATTGACAGATTGATAAACCATATTATAAACAAAGAATACAAGGACTGAAGGAATCGCTGCACCAAATAAACCGATAAAGGCACCTTCAAGTAAGAATGGTCCTCTAATGTAGCCATTTTTAGCTCCTACTAGACGCATAATTTGAATTTCACGGCTCCGAGAAATAATGGTAATACGGATAGTATTAGAAATCAAGAAAACCGCAATGAAAATCAAAAGCCCTGCAATAACCAATCCCCAAACACGGATAAAGGAAGCCAGTTCGAAAAGTCGTTGAGTGTTGGCACCACCGTCTTGAACCTCAGATACCCCTTCAATTTTCTTGGCCTCTTCTGCTACTTTAGGAACATCACTTGGTGTATTTGTATCAACGATGTAGGCATCATAGAGAGGGTTAGCGTCTCCTTCAAAGACCTTCCAATCGTCTCCCATCGTTTCAGTCAATTTTTGATACTGCTCTTCCTTGCTTGAAAAAGTGACATTTTTAACACCTTGCATGGCTTTTAAGGCATCATAAACCTTGTGATAGTCATTATTGGTAACTATCTGACCTTCTTTTTCAATCGTTTCACTATTATCTGCTACATCCTTACGAATGTAAACCATGACACGAACGTTGTTTTCAATATCGGTAGCCAGTTTCGCTGTATTAAAAATTACAGATGCAAACAGGGCAACCAGAGTCAAGGTAATCATAACCGAACTCACTGCTGCTACTGTCATCCAGCCATTTCGTTTTAAACTTTTTAATGATTCAAATAAATGGCGAAAAAATCTACTAATCATCGTATCCATATTCTCCTTTAGCTTCGTCACGAACGACACGGCCGTTTTCAATGGCAATGACACGGTGGCGCAAGGTATTTACGATTTGGCTGTTGTGGGTCGCCATCAAAACAGTTGTACCTTGGAGATTGATGCGTTCCAACAGATTCATAATTTCCCAAGAATTATCTGGGTCCAAGTTTCCTGTTGGTTCATCAGCAATCAATACCTTAGGATTGTTGACAATCGCACGGGCAATCGCAATCCGTTGCTGTTCTCCACCTGAGAGTTCATTCGGGAAAGAACGAACCTTGTGTTTTAAACCTACTAGGTCCAACACTTCCATAACACGTTTTTTGATGTTACGGCGATTCTCTCCGATAACTTCCATTGCGTAAGCAATATTTTCATAAACAGTTTTCTTAGGCAAGAGTTTGTAATCTTGGAAGACTACCCCAACACTGCGACGGAGCAGAGGGATATCTTTCTTCTTGATTTTAACCAAATTAAAGCCTGCAACTGTTAGGCTCCCTTTTTCAATCTTTACTTCTCGATATAAAGCTCGAATAAAGGTTGACTTCCCTGCTCCAGAAGGCCCAACGATATAGGCAAATTCTCCTGGTTCAATACTAAGAGAGACTCCACGAAGAGCAGTCGTTCCGTTATCGTATTTTTTGACAACATCTCGCATTTCAATGATTGACATGTGAGTTCCTTTCTATTCTTAGCTGATTCTCCATTTGAGATAGGCATCGATGAAACCATCTAAATCTCCATCCATAACCTTATCTACTTGGGCAACTTCAAAGCTCGTACGGTGATCTTTCACCATGGTATAAGGTGTGAAGACATAAGAACGGATCTGACTTCCCCAAGTGATTTCTTTTTTCTCACCTTTGAGGGAATCGACTTCTGCTGCTTTCTTTTCTTGCTCCATTTGATAGAGCTTAGCCTGCAACATCTTCATAGCACGATCTCTATTTCCATACTGGGTACGATCGACTGTCGATTGAACGACTGTCCCCGTAGGAATGTGTGTCAAACGCACACCTGTTGAAACCTTATTGACGTTTTGTCCACCAGCACCACCTGAACGGAAGGTATCCATTTTGATATCATCTTCACGAATCTCCACTTCGATGGTATCATCCAACTCAGGCATAACCTCCACGGATGTAAATGAAGTATGGCGGCGTTTGGCAGAGTCAAATGGTGAAATACGTACCAAACGGTGAACACCCATTTCTGACTTGAGAAGGCCATAGGCATTTGGGCCTTCAAAAGACAAGGTCACAGACTTGATGCCCGCTTCATCACCAGCTTGGTAATCCAAGACCTCTACTTTAAAGCCTTTGGCATTTCCATAGCGAGTATACATACGGAGCAACATATCACCCCAGTCCTGAGCTTCTGTACCTCCAGAACCTGGATGGATTTCCAAAATCGCATTATTGTGGTCATAAGGTTCTGACAAGAGAAGCGTCATCTCGTAGCTGGTCATCATCTTATCCAGTTCCGTCAACTGTTCGACCAGTTCATCATGGACTGACTCGTCTTCTGCTAAAAAGTCCAATAAAATTTCAACTTCATCCTGCAACTCTTCCATTTTACGGAAGGTGTTGTAGGTATTTTTTAATTCATTTAATTCTTGCGACGTTCTTTGGGCCGCGATATTATCGTTCCAAAAATCAGGTTCTGTCATCTTGTTCTCCAAGATGGCAATCTCTTCCTCTAACCCTTCGAGGTCAAAGAGACCCCCTGAAAGAAGCTAATTTTTCACGATTTGCGTCAATTTTTTGACGAATTTCTGAAATGTCCATAAATACTCCTTTATTCACATCATTTCATTATACCACATTCTCTCATTTCTTTCCATATTTTGCTTGTTATTTCAAATTGTATACAAAAAAGAGGGCTTTCACCCCCTATATTTATAACTTTTTAGCAGAGGTTCGAGCAATCTCCTCTACTTGGATACCTTGCGCTTCAAATTTCTCCTTCAGGAAGGTTAAATCAATCGTCCCATCAATTTGAACTTCAATCACGACCTTACCATCCTTGCGAGGAATATTGACTGTGTGTGAAATATTCAGATTTTCTTCTACAATCAAGGTCACAATCTTGCCCAAAACCCCGACTTCATTTTCCGTAATAAACCGAACACGAATTCCTTCCTCGCCGTAGCCAGCGATTTCTAGAAAAGCTTGAAAAACATCACGATCTGTAATCACACCATAAACCTGTTGATTGTCCACAACTGGAAGAATACCGATCTTATTCTTTAACATGAGATAGGTCGCATCTTCTAGACTAGCATAACCTGAGACTGTTATGACATCCCGAATCATGACGTCTTTGACTTTGGTTTTATTCAGAAGATAATTCATCTCATAGATAGAAAGACTGGTTGCTTTAGACGGACTGGCCTCAGCAATGGTTCCTTCTGTTACAAGACCAACCAATTGATCATTTTCGATAACAGGCAAACGGTGCAAGCCTTGCTCGCGCATCAAATCTGCTGCATGTGCTACAGTCGTATCTGGACTGATATAAACTACCTTGCGGGTCATAAAATCTTTAACTGCCATGAGACTTCTCCTTCTTTATTGCTACTATAATTATACACTTTCTTACAAAAACTATCAAACGCTTTCATCTCTTTTTCAAGATTTTGTAACATTCAATCACAAAAAAGAGAGAAACAGCCTTCTCTCTTAAACTTAAATCGTAACGGAATCTCTATCCTTAATCATATAGCGTTTTAAAGAAGTTAAGCTAGCTAGCCAGTACAATAGACCACCAAAGATCGCAGTAAAGCCACTACCAGTTGTGAGCAGGAACATAGGACTCTGGATATGCTTTGTTATAGGGTTGTAAACAAATAGTACTGCAACTAACAAAGAAATGATTACACAAGATAATCCTACCAGATTAAAGCCATTTGTAAACTCATAGGCGTCATGTCCTTCAAGGAAATAGGCTGAACGCAAATCGAGTTTTCGTTTTCTTAAGATAAAATAGTCAACAACAATCATTCCGATAATGGGGCCTTGAATATAGGCAGCCAGCGAGATGAAGGAACCGAAGTATTCATCCACTCCTCCCCAGATGGTAAGTAGGCTCACATAAACCATAGCAATCCAAACCATTAGTTTATAACTTACTTTGGGCATCCCGCTTTTTACAATCATACAGTTCACGTATGATCCTGTACCTTGGGTTCCAATATTGGCAAAGGCTACTAATAGTAAACTTAAAAGCGCAAAGGCTGGGGTGCTTAGAGTTGAAAGCATCGTCGTAGGGTCACTTTCATAGACACCTGTTTTGACAAACATAGCCAAAGCCATCACTCCACCTGTCGCAGCAAAGAATGGCGCAACAACCCCGTATGACAAGGCTGTAGCCCAATAGCCACTACGTTCTGATTTTGCCAAACGTGGTAAGACAAATGCTTGTGTAGACCAAGAAAAGGCTACGGCCACATTTCCTTCCCCTGACATCATAAAACGTTCAATCGGTGTCAAATTTTCTTGGATGGCAGGTTGGACATTCATAATATCCCTAATCGGAACCGCAACAAAACAGATTCCAACGATGATTAGTCCAACAAATAACAAGGCAACCACCAGAAAGCGATTAGTACCTTTAATCACCTCTGGGCCCCCAAGAGCAATCAGCGTTCCAAGGAGAACGCAGAGGGTGCCTAGAATCGGTGCCCATACTCCCTTGTCTAAACCAAGTCCAAAATTATTTGCCAAATGAATCATGGAGCTGGCAAAAAGATTGGCAGTAACGGCGTACCAACCAAAATTTGCCAGACTAATCACGGTTGATAGAACGGCCACCCCTTTTCTACCTAGAACGGCTCTCAACCAAATCCATAAATCAATTCCATATTTAACTGCAAACAAGATTGGGAGACATTCGATAAAAACCCAGATAATGTTAAAGCTAAAAATATTTATCAACATTTGATTAAAGGTCAAATATTGAGCCACATAGGCTCCTTGGGTATAACACCAAGTTGCGATGGCAAAACCACTTGTCGATAGGAAGAGATCCCAAAAAGAGTATTGGCGATCCTTGTTGGTCATGGGAACGATTCCCGTTATGGTCTCCTGTTGAATGAAGTCATTCATCTTGGACATTTTATTGAATACCTCCTGTCATGGCTAGGATAATCAGAATATGATTGACTAGAATCATATCAATTACTTATGTAAAATAAACTTTTAAGAAAGGGGAGATAAATACACATAGATTAAGGTTTTCATTTATCCTTAAATCGTAACGGAATCTCGATCCTTGATCATATAGCGTTTTAAAGGAGTTAAGCTAGCTAGCCAGTACAATAACCCACCAAAAATCGCAGTAAAGCCACTACCCGTTGTGACTAAAAAGATTGAACTTTGAATTTGTGCAGTTACAGGGTTATAAACAAATAGTACCGCAACTAACAAGGAAATGATTACACAAGATAATCCTACCAGATTAAAGCCATTTGTAAACTCATAAGCTTTATGTCCCTCAAGGAAATAGGCTGAACGCAAATCGAGTTTTCGTTTTCTCAAGATAAAGTAGTCGACAACGATCATACCAATAATTGGTCCCTGAATATAAGCGGCTAGTGAGATGAAGGAACCGAAGTACTCTTCCACTCCTCCCCAGATTGTAAGTAGGCTCACGTATACCATGGCAATCCAAACCATTAGTTTATAGCTCACTTTGGGCATCCCACTTTTTACAATCATACAGTTCACATAAGATCCTGTACCTTGGGTTCCAATATTGGCAAAGGCTACTAGTAGTAAACTTAAAAGCGCAAAGGCTGGAGTGCTTAGAGTTGATAGCATGGTTGTTGGATCACTTTCATACACACCTGTTTTAACAAACATGGCCAAAGCCATCACTCCACCTGTCGCAACGAAGAAGGGCGCAACAACTCCGTATGATAAGGCTGTAGCCCAATAGCCACTACGTTCTGATTTTGCCAAACGTGGCAAGACCAATGCTTGTGTAGACCAAGAGAAGGCAAAGGCTACATTTCCTTCTCCAGAAAGCATGAAGCGTTCTAATGGCGTCAAATCTCCTTGGGTAGCTGGTTGAATGTTCATAATGTCAGTGATAGGCACAGCTACAAAACAGATTCCAACAATAATCAGACCGACAATCAACAGGGCGATTACCAAGAATCGATTGGTCCATTTGATCACCTCTGGACCTCCAAGGGCAATCAGCGTTCCAAGGAGAACACAGAGAGTACCTAAAATCGGTGCCCATACTCCCTTGTCTAAACCAAGTCCAAAATTGTTTGCCAAATGGATCATAGAATTGGCAAAAAGATTGGCCGCAACGGCGTACCAGCCAAAGTTAGCCAAGCTAATAATGGTTGATAGCAAGGCCACCCCTTTTTTTCCTAGGACAGCCCTCAACCAAATCCACAAATCAATCCCATATTTAACCGCAAACAGAATTGGGAGACACTCAATAAAGACCCAAATAATATTAAAACTAAAAATATTAATCAACATTTGATTAAAGGTCAAATATTGAGCCACATAAGCTCCTTGGGTATAACACCAAGTTGCAATGGCAAAACCACTTGTCGACAGGAAGAGATCCCAGAAAGAATACTGACGATCCTTGTTGGTCATGGGAACAATTCCCGTTATTGTCTCCTGTTGAATAAAGTCATTCATCTTAGACATTTTATTGAATACCTCCTGTCATGGCTAGGATAATCAGAATAAGGTTAATTAGAACTAAGCCAATGACTATAATAAAATCACTTTTTAGAAATGGCTGAGCAAACACATAGTTTGGAGATTCCATTTCTTCTAGCCTTCTTTTCGTTTCATTTGCTACTAATTCTTCAATTTCTGATGTCGGTTTCATCTCAATTCTCCTCTAAATATAAATCTAATGCAAGTTTTCCATACTGCTTGGTATAACGATACCAGATATAAAGAAATTCACCTACTGGTTTTCCAACACTTTCTTGGAACAAGGCCCACAAAAACCAATAATATGAAGTCACTGATACATAGGCAAAATAGTGACGTTTGGTTTTCTTGTCTGGAACTTCTTGTAGATAGATTTCAAGTACCTTTTCAGCTTCTTCTACTGTATAATTTGAACATCCAATAAAGGTCCCTAAATCTCCCGCTGGATCTCCCATACCAGAATATTCCCAATCAATCAAGCTCATTTCGCCAGCTTCATTCAACAAGAAATTTGGGCTATAAGAATCTCCGTGACAGAGAACCTTTTTCGCTTGATCTTCTTGTAAAAGCTTCTCGAGAACTGAGACATTCTGATCCAACTCTTCAAGTCCATCAAATTCAAAACGATTGCTGGCTTTTAATTTTTGTCTAAAATCATCAATTCCCTCAAATTGATCAAAAGAATGATCCGTTTTTTCTCCAGATTGGTGCAAGCGTCTCAAGAGCTCCATTGCTTTTGCTACATCATCCCAATTATCATAATCTAGTTGCTTGGCGTTAGGGATAAATTCTGAAATTTTCCAGCCCTCATCCTTGTTCATGGCAACAAAAGTACGGTCAATCTTCAATTTTGCAGCAATTTCCATGGAAGCCGCTTCACTAGCACGATCGATATAATTCTCCGTTCCTCTACCTGGATGACGGTAAACATATTTCTTTCCTAGGCAGTCAAATGAAAACGAAGTATTTGTTAAACCGTCTTTTAGAGGTTTGATATTGACAATATCTGAAGCTATACATCCTAATGTCTTACAGATATTATCAATGATTTCCGAATTAGTATTCACCAAATAGTGTTCATCAAACTGACGCAACTCATCTAGTGAATCAAACTCCTTAACAATATCTGCTGAATAATGCCGAGCTTCCAAAGGAAGCTCCTTGACGTGACGACTATAATAATCTTCCCATAGCTGTTCGCGATACGGTTCATGCTTAAATTCAGTTTCTAAAATATCTACGAACTTTTCACTAAATGCACGATCAAAATAAACGTGCCCCACCATAGCCCAAGTATTCGTCCCACCGATTTGAATATCGATAATCGTGTGATTGGAATCTTCCTTAGAGCAGTATTCGTCTGTGTCCCCTTCTGCAAATATAGTCGAATAATAACCCCTGTAAATGTATCGTTCAAACGGATTTTCTACAAAATAATTATCCGAAGAGCAGATATAAGTGTTAGAAAGTTGATCTCTGACTAGCATGAGAGAAGAACAGTTGTTGTACTTGTAGTAATCATTATTCACAATGATTTTTACACCAAACTTCTCAGCAAGATAGAACATTTTTTCTTGCAGATATCCTACAATAACTGTAATGTCCTCTATCCCAGCTTCTTGCAATTGCTTGATTTCTCTCTCAATCAAACGCTCACCTTTAACTTGAAGCAATCCTTTAGGTAGCTCATAAGACAGAGGAGCAAAGCGGCTACTCATACCTGCTGCCATAATGATGGCATTCTTCACCTGATACGGAGCTAAAGCCTCCTCACCTAAGTCAGTTAAGTGATTTCCTTCACTGATCCACTTCTTTTCTTTACATTCCTTGAGAAGATTATTCACCGTCCCCAAAGCGATGTCTAGCTGTTCAGCCAATTGTCTCTGCGTAAAGTTTTCGTCTTTGTAAGTCAATAAAAAACGTAAAAGTTTAAATTGTTTTTCTGATAGCATATCTTCAGCCTCTTTTGTTCAATATTTTTATTTATTTAATTATATGATGAACACATGCTTTTGTCAAGTTAAATTCTATATCAAGAAAACGGGTGCTCAAATCAGGTCCATCAAAATAGTGACAAAACGAAGAAAGAGCCCCAAATTTGGAGCTCTTCAAATTCATCTATAAAACAATCCACTGGATTGGATGATTGCTTGCGCAATCTCCATCTGCAACCTAAACTAGTCTCCCAGACTAGTTTAGCCACCTAGATATGCTTTTCTGACTTCTTCTGATGAGGCGAGTTCTTTTCCTGTTCCTGATAGGACAATCTTTCCTGTTTCAAGGACATAACCACGGTCAGAGATAGCGAGGGCCTTGTTAGCGTTCTGTTCAATTAGAAGAACTGTTGTTCCTTGCTTCTGAATATCTTGAATGATATCAAAAATTTCTTGTATAAAGATAGGGGCAAGTCCCATTGACGGCTCATCCAAGAGGAGGAGCTTAGGTGTAGACATGAGAGCGCGTCCCATAGCCAGCATCTGCTGTTCACCGCCTGAAAGAGTTGCCGCATCTTGGTTTTTGCGTTCTTCCAGACGAGGGAAACGTGAAAAGACTTTTTTCAAGTTGGCTTGATTTTCTTCACGATTTTTCTTTAAAAAAGCTCCCATTTCTAAGTTTTCCATAACAGTCAATCCTGGGAAAACATGACGTCCCTCAGGAACTTGTGAAAGCCCACCTGCCACGATTTTTTGCGCAGGTAACTTTTGAATTTCTTTTCCTAAAAACTGAATTTTACCAGCGCTTGGACGAACCAAACCTGAAAGGGTACGAAGAATGGTTGTTTTACCAGCACCATTGGCACCAATCAAGGAAACAACTTCACCTTCATTAACCTCGAAACTTACATCACGAACTGCTTGGATCATACCGTAATGCACAGAGAGGTTTTCAACTTTTAACATAGACATTAGGCTTCACCTCCTAGATAAGCTTCGATAACACGTTTATTCGTCTTAATTTCGTCAGGGGTTCCCTGAGCAATCAAACGACCATATTCAAGAACATAGATACGCTCAGTGACTTCCATAACCAAATTCATGTCGTGTTCTATGAGCATGATGGTAATTTTAAATTCATCTTTGATACGGCGGATCAATTCTGTCAATTCAGCTGTTTCTTGTGGATTCATCCCAGCTGCAGGTTCATCCAAAAAGAGGATCTTAGGTTCTGTTGCTAGAGCACGAACGATTTCTAATCGACGTTGTTGACCATAGGCCAGATTTTTAGCAAGTGTATCTGCATCGCCATCCAAATCAAAGATTTTCAGCAAGTCCAACGCTTTACTTTTTAATTCTTCCTCATTCTTATAGAAAGCAGGCAAGCGTAGAAAGCTCGCGAGGACATGTTGTTTATGATGATTTCCAAAAGCGATGAGAACATTGTCTAAAACTGTCAGATCCTTGAACAAACGAATATTTTGGAAAGTACGACTGAGTCCAAGTGAAGCAATCTTATAGGGAGTTTTCCCATTTAGGAGGTGACCATCTAGTGTCACAGTACCTTCGCTTGGTTCATAAACACCGGTCAAGAGATTGAAAAGGGTTGTTTTACCAGCCCCGTTTGGTCCAATCAAACCAACCAATTCTCCCTCGTTCAATTCAAGAGTGACATCTCCAACAGCTGTTAGACCGCCAAAATGTTTGTTTAACTGTTTAACTTCAAGTAATGCCATTAGTTTTGTCCCTCCTTCTTCGATTTTTTAAAGAAACGTGATAGACTCAATTCCCATGTCCCAAGAAGTCCACCTGGTCTGAAAATCATGACCAATACAAGAGCCAAAGCGTAGATGATCATACGTACGCTTGCTACATCCTGAAGGAGCATATTTAAAATTCCTAAAACAATCGCTGAAACGATGGTACCAGTAATCGATCCAAGTCCACCAAATACAACGATAATCAACACATTGATGGAATTAATAAAGGTGTAATCTTTTGGAACAACAGATCCGATAAAACCAGCCTGAAGTGAACCAGCAATACTTGCTGTAATAGCTCCAAAGACAAAAGCGATAATCTTGATCTTTGTAGTGTTTACCCCAACGGACTCTGCAGCAATCTCATCCTCACGCACAGATAGAGTAGAGCGTCCGATTGGACTACGTAGGAAGTTGAGGGTTGCAATAGTTGTGATAATTACAAAAAGATAAACCATTTGCCAGTTGGTAAAGTTTGGAATACCTAAGATACCAGCAGCACCGTTGGTCAAACTTCCACCATTAATGATAAAGATACGAATGATTTCTGAAACACCTAGTGTCGCAACAGCCAGGTAGTCACCCTTTAAACGTAGTGTTGGAATTCCAACGAGCAAAGCGACTGCACCAGAAATCAAGGCACCCAAGACCATTGCTCCAAAGAAGGCACCATAGGTTGGTGATTTTGAGCCAATAATCGCTGCTGCATAAGCTCCAATCGCCATAAAACCTGCATGTCCGAGTGAGAATTGTCCTGAAAAACCGACAATTAAGTTCAAACCTACTGCAAGGATGATATTAATCCCAATTTGTTCTAAAATTTGAACATGGAATAGATTGAGAACACCGGCAGAAACCAGTACACTGATCAGCCCATAACCTGCTAACAGAAGGAATAACCAGAGAATATTTACTTTAAGATTTGTCTTCATTGTTTACACCTTCTCTTTCACATTCTTGCCAAGGATACCTGCAGGTCGAACAATCAGAATCAAAAGCAAGATTCCATATACGATAGCATCACGGAAATCAGACATACCGAAGGCAGTAGCAAATGTTTCCAACAAACCAATAACAAATCCCCCTAGAGCTGCACCAGGAATAATCCCGATACCACCAAGAACGGCCGCAACGAATGATTTCAGACCTGGAGTCACGCCCATCAAAGGTTCAAGAGAGTTGTAGTAAAGGGCAATGAGGACACCTGCCGCTCCAGCAAGGGCTGAACCCAAAGCAAAAGTGAAACTGATTGTACGGTTTACGTTGATTCCCATCAATTGCGCCGCGTCACTATCAACTGATACAGCACGCATCGCTTTACCCATTTTTGTTTTTTGAACAATCACTTGCAATAAGATCATCAGGAGTAAGGAAACTGCTAAAATCATTAACTGAACATTTGTTAAGCTGATTGGTCCTAAATCATAGCGAACTGTTTGAATGACCTGAGGAAAGGCGCGAGTATTGGCACCTACTAGATAAACCATCCCATACTCCAGTAGGAAAGACACTCCGATGGCAGTAATCAATACAGCAATACGTGTAGAGTGTCGCAAAGGACGGTAGGCAAGAAATTCAATCACAACACCAAGCAGTGCGGTTCCTACCATTGAAATAATCAAAGCTAAAAAGAAATTCATTTGGAAAGAATTAATCAAAAAGTAACCAATAAAGGCTCCCATCATATAAATATCACCGTGGGCGAAGTTGATGAGTTTGATAATTCCATAAACCATGGTGTAACCCAGGGCCAAAAGTGCATAAACACTACCCAGAATTAAACCATTCACAAGTTGTTGGAGCATAGCATTCACTCTTTTCTATTGTTATTTTTAGAAAATTTCTCAATTTTCACAAGTTCATAAACACCGAAACAGGGAGTGAGTCAAAGGCTCATTCCCTATTTCAACTACTATTCTAATGTTATGGTTTTACAACTTCTGCTGCTTCCACTTTACCATTATTCATGGTCATCATGTAAGCAGTTTTCACTGTGTTGTGATCTGCATCAAAGCTCGTTTGACCAGTCACACCATCAAAGTCTTTGGTTTTAGCAAGGTTGTCCTTGATTTCACCTGAGTTTTTAGCACCTTTTGCAGCATTAGCTACTAGGTAAACTGAGTCATAGGCCAAAGCTGAGAATGTTGAAGGTTCTTCATTGTATTTTGCTCGGTAAGCTTCAAGGAAAGCTTTAGCTTTAGCAGAAACATCAACTGTAGTTGAGAATCCTGAGATGAAGTAAATGTTTGATGCTCTTTCAGCAGTTGCTTGTTGAACAAATTCTTCACCGTTAAAGCCGTCACCACCAACGATAGGTTTATCAATTCCCATACCACGCGCTTGGTTTACGATTTTACCTGCTTCTGTGTAGTAACCTGGAACAACGATAGCGTCAAACTCTTTCCCTTTCATTTTAGTAAGGGCTGCTTGGAAGTCAGTATCACCTGCTACAAACGTTTCATCTGCTACAATCTCACCCTTGTAGGCTTCGCGGAATGATTTGGCAATACCTTTAGCATAGTCACTTGCATTGTCCGTATAAAGAACAACCTTCTTAGCATTCAATTTATTTGTCACATAATTTGAAATAATCTTCCCTTGGAAGCTATCTTGGAAAGTTCCGATAAATAGATATTCTTGACCTTTGGTCAATCCATCTTGAGTCGCACTTGGTGAAATCAATGGAACTCCTGCTTGAGTAGCGTTGGCTACAGCTGCAGCAGTTGCACCAGATGTCGCAGGTCCTACGATAGCTGCAACTTTTGATTGGGTCACTAGGTTAGTTGTAACAGAGGCTGCTTCAGCTGTTTCAGATTTGTTATCTTTATCCACAACTTCGATTTGTTTTCCATCGATACCACCTGCAGCATTGATTTCATCAACAGCAAGTTGAGCACCTTTTTGTTCAGAAGTACCATAGGCAGCTACAGCACCTGTTTCTTCAAAGTTAAAACCGATTTTGATAGTCTTTTCGTCTACTGGGTTACCAGTTGTATTTGACGCTCCTGACTTGACCTCTCCACAGGCAGCGAGAAGAGCTACGCTAGCAAGAGCCACAAAAGATAGGGCAAATTTTTTCTTCATTTTTAATCTCCTTATAGTTGTTTCAAAAATAGTATGTTAAGAATATACCGAATTATCAGAAAATTGTCAACCTTTTTATTCACTTTTTTAAATGATAACGTTTTCTTCATTTCGATAGAGATTGCCAACAAAAGGAGTTTCTAACTCTTGAATGTGACACCGTCTAATTTTCTTGATATATCTTTCCTTACCTAATCTCTCAACTAAGTCATCTAGCTCCTCAGTTGGAACATAGAGCTGCAAGTAACGATGTTTTTTGGAATGGTAACAGATATCACCGTATTCCTGAAGTTTTTTTGCATCTCGATTATAGTAAAGATAGATGATTAATCCTGAACGATTGACCTTTTCAAACATGGTGAATCCTCTTTCTAAGAAATCTTCTCCTAATTATATCAAAAAAAGCAAACTCCGTCGAGTTTGCTTTCTAGGTTGCTTAGCTCAAAGAATTGTTAGCCATGATTTCATCAATGAAGCCATATTCGAGCGTTTCTTGGGCACTCATCCAGTAATCACGTTCTGCATCTGCATGAATTTGCTCAACTGATTTACCTGAGTTAGTCGCAAGGATTTGCTCCAAAGTCTTACGAGTTTTAAGCAAGTGCTCTGCAGCGATTGCCATATCTGTCTGTTGGGTACCACCACCTGTTCCACCCATTGGTTGGTGAATCATGTACTCTGCATTTGGAAGCATGAAACGTTTGCCTTTTGCGCCACTTGATGCAATGACAGTCCCCATGGATGCAGCCATCCCCATAACGATTGTTTGGACATCTGCCTTGATAAAGTTCATGGTATCAACGATTGCCAAACCAGCTGAAACAGAGCCTCCAGGTGTGTTGACATAAAGGTAAATATCTTTTGTACTGTCTTGGGCATCCAAGAAGAGCAACTGGGCGATAACGGAGTTAGCCATGTTATCTTCAACCGGACCTGTTAGCATGATGATGCGATCTTTCAGAAGACGAGAGTATATGTCATAGGAACGTTCTCCACGGCTTGTTTGTTCAATAACTACAGGAATCATTCATTTCTCCTTTTATGTTGAATTTTCTTAGTCTTACGACTCAATACAGAACTATTATATCTTTTTGGTCAAAAAAGGTCAAATTTTTGCTCTATACTATCGACAGAACCAAAAATTCAACCTCCTCGCGAAATTAGAAATAGTCTCCAATTTCAACTTTAAGACTCTATCTGAGTCTTATTTCGTACCGAACAAGCGGTCTCCAGCATCTCCGAGACCTGGAACAATATAGCCATGTTCATTCAAGTGTTCGTCCAGAGCTGCTGTAAAGATTTCGACATCTGGGTGAGCTGCTTGAAGAGCTTTCACTCCTTCTGGAGCAGCTACTAGGCAGACAAACTTGATATTTGATGCGCCACGTTTTTTAAGCGAGTCTACGGCCAAGATTGCTGATCCACCTGTTGCAAGCATTGGATCGACGACAAAGATTTGACGTTGGTCAATGTCCTCAGGCAATTTCACCAAGTATTCAACTGGTTGAAGGGTTTCTTCATCACGGTACATACCGATATGACCAACTTTTGCTGCTGGAACCAAGCTCAAGAGCCCATCTACCATCCCGATACCTGCACGCAAGATTGGGACAATCGCCAATTTTTTACCAGCCAATTGTTTTTGAACGGTCTTTGTGATAGGTGTTTCGATTTCCACGTCTTCAAGTGGAAGATCACGAAGTACTTCATATCCCATCAACATTGCAATCTCATCTACTAGCTCACGAAAAGCTTTTGTAGAAGTGTCTGTACGACGCAAGATTGACAATTTGTGTTGAATGAGTGGATGATTAATGACTTCAAGTTTTCCCATTTTCTGAATTCCTTCTTTCAATTTATTCTTCTTATTATATCAAAAAACGGTTTAAAAAGCTTTCTAAACCATTTATTTTTATTAATTTCTAAATCAAATCTGCCTCTTGAAGAGCTGTCTGAACAGTCTCTAATGGTAAATGGGTCAACTCAGTGCCTTTTTCGTGATAAAGGTACTGGGCGTAGTCATCCATGCGGTATTGATTGATGTAAACCACACGCTTGCAGCCTACTTGCAGAAGCTGTTTGGTACAGTTGAGGCAGGGAAAGTGGGTCACATAGGCTGTAAAACCTTTAGGAACCCCTCGCTCAGCTCCCTGTAAGATGGCATTGACCTCGGCATGCAGTGTCCGTACACAGTGACCGTCAATCACCAAGCAATCATGGTCAATACAGTGCTCCGTTCCTGATACGGAACCATTGTAACCTGTTGAAATGACCTTATTGTCCTTAACTAGGACAGCCCCCACCTTAGCACGTTTACAGGTCGAACGATTGGCAATTAGTAAGGCCTGGGCTGCAAAATACTCATCCCAAGCCAGTCTTTTTTCTGTCATAAGTCTTCTCCTTTTCCTCTATTTTTTGAAAAATGGCAAGCGTAAATCTGCAATCTTTTCAGCTGGAACCTTCATGCCATCCTTGATCCATTTGAGCAGAACCGATACGATGGCAGAGCTCCAAAACGAATGAAGGTAGCTGCTAACACCTTTTGATTTTCCGTGGTATTTTTCCAGAAATTCCTGCATGGCTTGGACAAAAATCTTTTCTAAGTGGTAGTCCAGAGCAAGTTGGATAACCTTGGCTTCTTTCTTTGCTGCGCGGAAAAGATGCACCCAGACCAGATAAAGGTCGGTTTTGATATCGTAGTGGCTCAACTGTTCCATGATGTTATGGACACTGCGTTTAAAGACGCTTTCCAAAATCTCTTCTTTGGAGTCATAGTTACGATAGAAGGCAGCGCGTGAGACACCCGCCCGCTTAACCAACTCTGAGATACTAATCTTAGCCAAGTCTTTTTTCTCCAGAAGTTGCAAAAGAGCCGTCTCAATCGCTTCTCTGGTCAAGAAATTGGATTCTTGATTAGATTTTCTGAGATTTTCAAGAGATTTTTCAGATATTTTACGTTCAGACATAACAATTTCTTTCTACTTGTAACAACAGAGAGGTGGTACTTTTGTTTCAAGGGCTTTCATGATATAATTGTAAAAAAAGACAGAACCTTTGTCAATGTATAAGTGACAAAGATGGAGAATTTCTATGACTTGGAAGATTGTAGCTGACTCTGGTTGTGATTATCGTCAATTGGTAACTCCCGCTATCGATACTGAATTTATCAGTGTTCCTTTAACCATTCAAGTAGCTGATCAGGTCTTTATTGATGATGCCAATCTCGACATTGACCACATGATGGAAACTATGTATGCGACTTCTGAGGCTTCAAAATCAGCTTGTCCTAGCCCTGATGATTACCTGCGTGCATTCGAAGGTGCCAAGCATATCTTTGTTGTTACCATCACTGGTGCTCTTTCTGGCAGCCATAATAGCGCTCAGCTCGCTAAAAATATCTACCTTGAAGAACACCCTGACACTCAGATTCATGTTATCGATAGTTTATCTGCAGGTGGGGAAGTTGATTTGATTGTCGAGAAAATCAATGATTTGATTGATCAAGGACTTTCTTATGAAGAAGTTGTTGAAGGTATCACTGCTTATCAAGAAAAAACCAAGTTGCTCTTTGTCCTCGCTAAAGTTGATAACTTGGTAAAAAATGGCCGTTTGAGTAAACTTATCGGTACGGTCGTTGGCCTTCTCAACATCCGTATGGTTGGGGAAGCAAGTGAAACTGGAACCCTAGAGCTTCTTCAAAAGGCTCGTGGTGCTAAAAAGTCCCTTCAAGCAGCCTATGAAGAACTCATCAAGGCTGGCTATGCTGGTGGTCGTATCGTCATGGCTCATCGCAGCAATGAAAAATTCTGTCAGCAATTGTCAGAACGCTTGCTGGAAACATTCCCACAAGCCAATATCAAAATCCTCCCAACGTCTGGTCTCTGCAGTTTCTATGCAGAAGATGGCGGTTTGTTGATGGGATATGAAATTAACTAAGATTATGAGCAACAAGAGATGCCAAGCATCTCTTGTTTTTTGTGGTACAATAGAGCTATGAAACATTTTGATACTATTGTCATCGGTGGTGGACCTGCTGGCATGATGGCTACAATTTCCAGTAGTTTTTATGGTCAGAAAACTCTTCTTATCGAAAAAAATCGAAAACTTGGCAAAAAATTAGCTGGAACAGGCGGGGGACGTTGCAATGTGACCAACAATGGAACTTTAGATGACCTAATGGCTGGCATCCCGGGAAATGGACGCTTTCTGTACAGTGTCTTTTCCCAGTTTGATAACCATGATATCATCAACTTTTTCACGGAAAACGGTGTTAAACTCAAGGTCGAAGACCACGGCCGTGTCTTTCCTGCTACTGACAAGTCTCGGACCATTATCGAAGCCTTGGAGAAGAAAATTACTGAGCTCGGTGGTCAAGTTGCTACTCAAACAGAAATTGTTTCGGTTAAAAAGATAGACAACCAGTTTGTCCTTAAGTCCGCGGACCAGACCTTCACTTGTGATAAACTCATTGTCACAACTGGTGGAAAATCCTATCCTTCTACTGGTTCGACTGGTTTTGGTCATGAGATTGCCCGTCATTTTAAACATACGATTACCGAGCTTGAAGCCGCTGAAAGTCCATTGTTGACAGATTTTCCACATAAGGCGCTTCAGGGGATTTCACTAGACGATGTGACCTTAAGTTATGGCAAGCATGTCATAACTCACGATCTGCTCTTTACCCACTTTGGTTTGTCAGGTCCTGCTGCCCTGCGTATGTCTAGCTTTGTCAAGGGTGGGGAGGTTCTTTCACTGGATGTTTTGCCTCAACTTTCTGAGAAGGACTTAGCTGCATTTCTAGAAGAAAATCGGGAAAAATCCTTAAAAAATACTTTAAAAACTTTGCTTCCAGAACGCCTGGCAGAATTTCTTGTGCAAGGCTATCCTGAAAAAGTCAAACAGCTGACTGAGAAAGAACGGGAACAACTTCTCCAGTCTATCAAAGTACTCAAAATCCCTGTTACTGGCAAAATGTCCCTTGCCAAGTCCTTTGTCACCAAAGGTGGCGTCAGCCTCAAGGAAATCAATCCTAAAACTCTGGAAAGTAAGCTAGTACCTGGGCTCCACTTTGCTGGAGAAGTCCTAGACATCAATGCCCACACGGGTGGGTTTAACATCACTTCTGCCCTCTGTACCGGCTGGGTGGCAGGAAGTCTCCATTATGATTAAAAATCAAAGGTTGTAAAAAATGAATAGAAGAGAATCAGTTGAATTTGTCAACATGTGCATGATTCAAAACGGGGACAAGGTTCTGGTCCAAGACCGAGTTAGTTCTAACTGGCCTGGCATTACTTTTCCTGGTGGTCATGTTGAACGTGGCGAATCCTTTGTCGATGCTGTCATTCGTGAAGTGAAAGAAGAAACTGGTCTGACCATTTCCAAACCCCAACTCTGTGGTATCAAAAACTGGTACGATGACAAGGATTATCGTTATGTCGTCCTTTTTTACAAGACAGAACACTTTACTGGTGAACTCCAATCTTCATACGAAGGGAAGGTTTGGTGGGAGGATTTTGACAATCTGTCTCATCTAAAACTTGCTACTGATGATATGTCTGATATGCTTCGTGTTTTTTTAGAAGAGAATCTCAGTGAATTCTTTTACTACAAAGACGGTGACGACTGGCTTTATGACTTGAAGTAAAAAATAGGCTAGAAAATTCCTAGCCTATTTATTCTGCATTTGTCTGAACGTAAGCCGATATGACATCTGATGTGTACTGGGCTGTTCCAGGTCCAAACTTGTCAATGTTTTCCTTAAACTCTGGGTTGTAGACGTAGCCTTTACCGATATGACCGAATACCTCAATAGAGCAGTCAAATCCATAAGTTCGAATGGCTTGCAAGAGCTTGGCTGCTTGCTCTTGGTTTTCGGCTGCTGTTGCAGCTAGCCCATTTTTAAGGTTATGAGCCAAAGCTTGAAAAACTTGGTTAAAGGCAGTCGTAGCCTCATCTTCGCGGCCTTTTTGGCGCTCGAGAGCTTCTCCCATGACTTCTTGTCCATATTTCTCTACCGCCTCTTGGTGGTATTTTTGATTGTCTTGATAGCTAAATCCAGTGAATTTTTCCTCAATCGTCATTTTTCTTTCTCCTTTTTGTTCTTGAATGGTTTTTTGCAAGGTGGAAATCAAGGTATCCAGATGTTGCCTTTCTTGGGTCAAATAGTCCAACTGCCTAGTCAAATGAGGCAATAAATCTGTCCTTTCTTCCTTTAACAGCTCTGCTATTTTTTCTAAAGAAAAGCCTAGATATTTATAATACAGAATGACCTGAAGGCGTTCCAAATCCTCTTGACTATAGGTTCGATAGCCGTTTTCCGACTTTAAGGGAACCAGAAGTCCTATCTTATCGTAATGGTGCAGGGTCTTGACAGAGACACCTGAAAGCTGCGCAGCTTCTTTTATATGGTACATTATTTCCTCCTTACAAGGATAGTATAACCCCTCCCCTTAGGGGAGAGTCAAGAGTTTTTTTATAAAAGTTTAACTATTTTTAAATTTGGGGAGGATAATCGGTCTAAGCCATTGTCAGACTTTGACCTATTGTCCTCAGATTCGGAGAATTCCAAGTTAAAAAAAGACTTGAGAATCAACCTCAAGTCCTTTCTTTTTTATGGATGGCTCACAATCAGTTCCAAACCTTGCCCTTCCAAGGTCCAAGCTTCAACATCACTTGGTAGGATAAAGTGGCTACCTTTTTGGATTGGATAATTTCCCCCGTCAACAGTTAGTTGACCTTGACCAGCTAAGACGCTGAACAGGCTGTAGTCAGCTGTCTTTTCAAAGTCAACTTTTCCAGTAATTTCCCACTTGTAAACGGCGAAGAAATCATTCGACACTAGAAGTGTAGAACGCAGGTCATCAGCTTTGACAGTCACAGGACGGCTATTGGCAGGCTCACCAATGTTCAAAACATCGATGGATTTTTCAAGGTGAAGTTCACGCAAGCTGCCCTTGTCGTCCTTGCGGTCAAAGTCATAGACACGGTAGGTGGTATCGCTAGACTGCTGGGTTTCAAGAATCAAGATACCCGCACCAATGGCATGCATAGTGCCACTTGGTACATAGAAGAAATCTCCTGCTTTAACTGGAACTTTTGTCAGCAAGGTATCCCAGTTCTTGTCCTCGATTTGCTGGCGGAGTTCTTCTTTTGATTTGGCATTGTGGCCATAGATAATCTCTGAACCTTCGTCTGCTGCGATGATGTACCAGCACTCTGTTTTTCCGAGCTCGCCTTCATGTTCTAGTCCATATGCATCGTCTGGGTGAACTTGGACACTGAGCCAATCGTTGGCATCCAGAATCTTGGTCAACAGTGGAAATACAGGCTCTGGACGGTTACCAAATAATTCACGGTGCTCTGCATACAAGGTAGCTAGGTCTGTTCCCTCGTAGCGACCATTAGCTACCTTAGAAACTCCATTTGGGTGGGCTGAAATAGCCCAGTATTCTCCGATTTTTTCACTTGGGATATCGTAGCCAAACTCATCACGTAGCTTGGTTCCACCCCAGATTTTTTCTTGCATAACTGATTGTAAAAATAATGGTTCTGACATCTTATTCTCCTGTCTGTTTTTCTCACCTCATTATAGCAAAAAGCCAGGTCTAATTGAACTCTTTTTCACACATTATAAAGTAGGGAGAAGATTTTATAAAAATAGTAACGATATGGTTTTCATACTTTTGATAAATCTAAAAGAAACTATTCTTTCATAAGATTTGGAAGAACGAACATGATGAAAAAAGCTAACATAATCATCACGAAAACAAGCAAGTAGACAAAACACATAGACAGCCATACATAACGATCAGGTTTTAATGGTCTTTCGACGAAAGATTGTTTCGGTTTTTTAGTTTCATATATCAATAGTTTTAAGATATCATTAATCAAAACTCAAACTTTCTTATTTCTATTCTTGAATTACCTTTTGAGAATTTAGATTATCTATTTTAATACCGTATTTATCTTCTCGTCTCTTAAATGCTTCAATCCCCCCTTCTAAAATTTCACAAACATGTTCTTTTATACATTTTTTGTTTAAAATAAAATTACTGTCAGGTTCTTTTATCTGATTCTCTAAAGCTCCATTTTTATAAGCAAAAACTTTGTTATGGGGATTAGGATTATTTTCTGAATGTTGATTTGCTACAATAACATTTTCACAATCACCTGATACGACGATATTAGGATTATGTGTGACAATAATAATTTGCCTTTTTAATTTTCTCTGCTTAATATATGCTGTCAACTCATGGTAAATAGCTCTATTATCTAAACTATCCTCTGGCTGGTCAATCAATACAGGAACCCGACTATTAGAAAAATCTAAAATCAGTTTTAATACAACGAAAGCCTTTTTACCTGGTGACATCTGTTCAAACTTATCATTCTGATATTCAATATCAAATTTATAAGAGTAAAAATCAGTAGTGAAAAACTTTTCGATATGGTCTAATGTGGTTTTGTTTCCATTAAATTTTAAAGAATTATCCTCAAATATAGTATCAATCATTGAATCAAACTCAAAATTTAATTTCTCAATAAATTCTGCTTTTGAACGTCCTTGAGCATTAATGTAGTCAAACTCTAGCTCCAAATCCTTGAGGTAAAAATCTACAGTAATTTTTAAATCACTTTCAGATATATCGAACGAAGTAAGTAATTCTTTTCGAATTTTTGAATACTCTCTATACTGATTAATAATATTTTGTTTTAATTGATCGTTTTCAGTTTTAAGGTTGGATATCTCTTGTTCGTAACTTTCAATTTTTTTCAATATGGTAGTTTCTTGCTTTATGTTCTCTTCTATAAATGACAACTCATTATTATCTTGTAAGTAAGATAAAAACTTTTTAAAATCTGGAGTATCTCTAATTAAACCAATTTTATTCTTAGTTTCATAAATTTGATCATTTAATCTCTGCTTAAGAATATTAATTTTGTCTTCAAATGTTTGTTGTACTTTTTGATTAATATCCTCAACAGCACTATTAATTATATCTCTTATTTCGTCGCTATGTTCAAGTGCAGAATTAGATTTGGAATATGCTGCAATATTAGGAATAAATAAATTATCAATAAATACAAAATCTTTTTCAAGCCGATTTATTTCACCTTGTAACTTCTTAATAGTAGAGTTATCTATCTCAAATTTTTTCTTCTCTTCATCATCAATATCTACTGCGGATAACAATTCATCTCGTTTTTTATGAAGTTCAATAATCCTTTTGTTAGTAGCTTTTTTATCAAATTCTGGTTTTAAGAGATTTTGTTGACGTTGAAGATTTTCTTTAAATTCATTTAAAAGTCCCTTAATTGCGATATCTATTTTATTATGACTTTGTTGATAACTTTTAATATTTTCATCCAATCCTTTAGATTGAATAATTTCATTAACAAGAAAATTTAACTTTTCAGTATTATTCGCTAGTTGAATCATATGTTCTTGAGGTAGGTATTGTATTTTTCTAGTATCATCCTCTTCCCTATCTTTCCAGAACACATGAAAGTTTTCCATATCTTTATACGTATATTTATTTTTAGATTCACTATCATTAAGTTTATAGGCAATTGAATTTAATAAGGTGGATTTTCCAGTTGATCTACCACCAATGATCGTATTTAAATTATCAGATAAAAGTATGATATCTCCATCATATTCAATTCTATCAATAATTAGCTCATCATCAGTTCGAACTGGTTTTCCTATTCCTACACATATCCGATGTTCTGGCTCAAAGATTATTTGCTTCAAACCTTCAAAAGTCAAATCTGCTTTAATCCAACTATACTTAGTTCCAATCCCTTCTAAAGAGTGCGAATCAGAAGATTGTAAAAGAGGTCTAACATAATCAGATTTATGCAACCAATATTCTCGGTCAGATATTATATTCATATGTTTGCATTTGGGGTCTTGGCAAGTCGAAGAATCATTACAACTAGAATGAATAATAAAATCTGAATTCACACAAATCTGTTCATAAACAGCCTTATTTTTGGAATCAGAATCACTAGTAGCACTACCATGCCCTCTCGAGAGAAATCCTTTTAAATAGTTTCCATTTAATTCTGTATTCCGTTCTAATATTTGATTTAAACTTTTGAAATCAACATGAGCAGAAGACTCAATCTCTTTATTACTTAATCTATTGAATGCTTTCTCAGTTGCACCAATATTTGCCTTTAATTCCCCTAATAAATTCTTAATAATACCATCATCTAATGTATTATCAAAAATGATGTGATAATCAAATAACTGGTCAGATTTATTTATATTAGATAATCTCACTTCTAAATTAAGAAAAGTTACAATACCGTTCTCTTCAAGTCTTGTTTTTAAATTAAAATCGTCATCGGTAAAATTAAAGTAATTAGTTAAACCAATTGCTGAAATATCCTCGTCCTTAATTTTTTGAATAAAACTTTCAATATCTGGACTTCCATCTTCAAATTTACTAAATTGATTATTTAACACTGTATATGGTGAATGTATATGCAAATCCCATTTTCTAAATTCAGAACCTCTATTCATTTAAACTATCCTTTCATATGCTAAAGCTATTGACTGTATTATAAAGTAACTAAGACTGTTTTGAAAAAAACATTATCTTTATTATATTATAACATAATAAAAACAAAACTTACTCTTAATTCGTCATAGTTTTTTTGAAATTTTAACAGAATTTTAAACTTTTATGGAATACTTAAATTTAGAACGAAGAATGAAAAATGTTTTACAAAAGTAAAAGAAGCGAAATGGATTTTTTATATCGCAATAACCATAATATGCTTCAATGCAAGAGAATGTTGTTATACAAAATACTTAATGCCATTGAAACAAAAGAAATTCTTACTAAGAAATATAATGATATTGTAGAAAAATTTATGACCTAAAATTTTATGTATTTATCTAATCCACTAAAAATTTAAAAAGGATGCAATATTGCAACCTTTTTAATTTATTTTATAAACTCCGAAAGCAAAAATTAGTCCCTTTTTAGCACCTAATTTCTTATATAACGTAAGACAGGAAGTAAACCCTCATTATAAATTAAAGTTTCAACCATGAATTCGTTGGAAGCAAACCTTAAAATAAAGTCTTCAACTTCAAATTTAATTCTCGACGAGAGGAATTATTTGATTGCGCGTGATTGCAATCCTTCTTCTTCCAAGAAGAGGCGGAATGGTACGAGTTCTTCTGCTTCGTATTTTTCCTTGAAGTCTTTGATTGCTTCTTCTGAGTGAAGTTTTGGATCCAATTCAAGTACTTCTACTGGAAGTGGACGGTGTGGAGTGATGCGAGCATCGATCACAACAGTTTTACCTTCTTTGTTGAGTTTAACAGCTTCTGCAACAACTGCATCGATGTCTTCGATACGGTCAACTGTAAATCCTACAGCACCTTGAGCTTCAGCGATTTTCGCATAGTCAGCATTAGGGAAGTCACAACCAAACAAGTGTTTGTTTGTGTCTTCGTATTTGTCCTTGATGAAGGCATATTTACCATTTGAGAAGACAACGTTGATAACTGGAAGGTCGTATTGAACGTTTGTGATAACGTCTGGGTAGCACATGTTGAATGCACCGTCACCCATGATGTTCCATACTTGGCGATCTGGATTGTCTTTCTTAGCAGCGATACCACCAGGAAGGGCAATACCCATTGTCGCAAAGAGTGGAGATGTACGCCACATGTTCTTAGGTGTCATGTGAAGGTGACGAGTAGATGTTTGAGTAGTGTCACCTACGTCGATTGAGTAGATAGCGTCTTGATCAGCATGTTTGTTGATTGCATTGTAAACTTGATACAATTGCAATTCACCCTCAGTTTTACCTTCGATTTTGTTCATGTAATCACGCCAGTTTTGGTTGTTCTTAACGTTTGCACGCCACCATGGAGTAGATTCAACTGGGTTCACTTTGTCAAGGATAGCTTTAGCTGCTTGACCTGCATCACCAAGGATTGAAGCGTCTAGGGCATGACGTTTACCAAGTTTGTAAGGGTCGATATCCACTTGGATGAATTTTTCAGTATTCTTGAATGCTTGGTAAACTTCAGCAAATGGGAAGTTTGAACCAAGGAAAAGAACTGTGTCTGCTTCAAAGACCACTTCGTTGGCTGGTTTCCAACCAACACGGTAAGCAGAGCCTGTCAAACCTTCATAGTTCCATTCAAAAGCTTCAAAGTTTTTACCAGTTGTGATGATTGGTGCTTTGATTTTACGTGACAATTCAGTAATCACTTCACCAGCTTTAACACCACCGTAACCAGCATAGATAACTGGACGTTCAGCATTGTTCAAGATTTCAACAGCTTTGTCGATTTCAACTTCGTTCAAGGCAGGAGCGATGAATGAACGTTCGTACGAACCTGAACCGTAGTATGAGTTTTCATCGATTTCTTGGAAACCGAAGTTTACTGGGATTTCAACAACAGCTGGACCTTTTTTAGAAACTGCAGCACGGCAAGCTTCGTCAATTACTTTTGGTAATTGCTCAGCGTATGCTACACGTTTGTTGTAGACAGCGATACCGTTGTACATTGGGTTTTGGTTCAATTCTTGGAAGGCATCCATGTTGAGTTCGTTAACAGGACGTGATCCAAGGATAGCAAGGAATGGAGTGTTATCCATAGCTGCATCGTAAACACCGTTAATCAAGTGAGTCGCACCTGGACCACCTGAACCAACTGCAACCCCGATTGAGCCGCCGAATTTAGCTTGCATAACCGCTGCAAGAGCACCTGTTTCTTCGTGGCGAACTTGCAAGAAGCGGATATCTTTGTCTTCAGCCAAAGCATCCATCAATGAGCTGAGTGTTCCTGATGGGATACCGTAGATTGTGTCTACGCCCCATGTTTTCAATACGTTGAGCATTGCTGCTGATGCAGTAATTTTCCCTTGAGTCATTATAACTCTCCTTCAAATATTTTTAAAATTTGATTCATCCGTTTTCATATACTAATTGGAAACGTTTCAGCAAATTTTTACTCTACTACTTTACCATAATTGTTTTTTGTCTCCTAAAAATGTGCTCAGAAGTTTTTATTCTCTATTACAGTACAGTTTGAAAGCGTTTTTTAGAACTGTTTTATAATACTCAATGAGAATTAAAGAGCACACTAGGAAGCTAACCGCAAGTTGCTCAAAGCAGAGATTTGAGGTTGCAGATAAAATTGATGTGGTTTGAAGAGATTTTCAAAGAGTATAAAAAGCGGGCAAGCCCGCTTTTAGTCTATTTTAGTAACGTTTAGCATGAGTGAACTAATCAAAACAGATACAGAGCTAAAGGCCATGGCTAGACCAGCCAGTTCTGGATTGAGAACGAGACCAAATCCTGAAAAGACTCCTGCTGCAATCGGAATTCCGGCGACATTGTAGATAAAAGCCCAGAAAAGATTGAGCAGAATTCGATTGAAGGTTTTCTTGCTCATGTCAAAGGCACGCACCACACCTAGGAGGTTATTAGTTGTCAACACCAAATCTGCTGACTCGATGGCAATATCTGTTCCAGCTCCCATAGCAATTCCCACATCCGCTACACTGAGGGCAGGAGCGTCATTGATACCATCACCAACAAAGGATACTTTTCCAGCTGATTGTAGTTTATGGATTTCATGGGCTTTTTCTTCTGGCAATACACCTGCAATGACTTCTTCAATGCCAATCTGATCTGCAATGGCACGCGCCACGCCAGCATTATCCCCTGTCAGCATGACCGTTTTAAGACCTCGTTTTTTCAACTGACTGATGGCAAGTTTAGCATTTTCCTTAGGAATATCTTGTAGTGCAAGCAAGCCTTTGATTTCATTGTCAACAGCCAAGAACACAACTGTCTTAGCTTCTTTTTCCAGTTCTTCTAGTTTTTCCTGATAAGTGCTTGAAATGTTCATCCCATCCAGCATTTTAGCATTTCCAAGCAAGACTTGTTTCCCGTTGATTTGCCCTGAGACACCTTTTCCGTGCAAGGCTTGGAAATTTTCCACAGTTTGAAACTCAAGTCTTGCCTCACTCGCTCGCTTGACAATGGCCTCAGCCAGTGGGTGTTGGGAAGCTTCTTCCAAGGAGGCTGCCAATCCAAGCACTTCTACTTCGTCGCCGATGATATCTGTTACCACTGGTTTTCCTTCTGTCAAAGTCCCGGTCTTATCAAAGACAAGAGTTTGAACTTTCTGGATTTCCTGTAGGACGGTTCCATTTTTTAGGAGAACGCCCATTTTGGCACTCCGTCCTGTCCCCACCATGAGGGCTGTTGGTGTTGCAAGTCCTAGGGCACAAGGACAGGCGATAATCAACACTGCCACCCCAAAAAGAAGAGAGGTCACAAAGCTAGCCTCAAACAAGACAAACCAAACCCAAAAAGTCAGAATCGCTAAAATGACGACTGCTGGGACAAAAATCCCTGAAATCTTATCCGTCAAGTCCTGAATCGGTGCACGGCTGGTCTGGGCTTTCTTCACAAATTCTACAATTTGAGCCAAGATCGTCTCTGAACCAACTTTTTCTGCCTTAAGAACAAGCATTCCACTATTATTGATGGTTGAGCCAATGACAGCATCCCCAACTGTCTTGTCCACTGGCAGGCTCTCACCTGTCACCATAGATTCATCAATACTGGAGATACCTTCCACTACGACGCCATCAACCGCAATCTTTTCACCGGGACGCACTCGAATCAGGTCACCTACCTTGACTTGCTCCAAGGGAACTTGAACATAGTGATCATCACGCAAAACTTCTGCTGTTTTAGCTTGCAAATCAAGTAATTTCTCCACAGCTTGGGAAGTGTTTTTTCGCATTTTCTCCTCAAAAACCGCCCCCAAAAGAACGAAGAAGAGGATAAATCCAGCACTTTCAAAGTAGACAGGGAGCCCAGCGAAGAGGGCAACTAGGCTATAGAGATAGGCTACTAGAGTTCCCAGAGCAACCAAGCTATCCATGTTGGCATTGTGCTTTTTAAAGCTGGCCCAAGCACTCTGAATATAAGGACCACCGGCCACTAGCATGATAGGTGTTGTAGCTAAAAAGGTACCCCAATGCATGACTTGGTGACTAATGCTACCTGTCAACATCCCAATCATGAGAATCACAAGAGGCACAGTAAAGATACTAGTAATCCAAAAACGTTGCAAAAGTGACAAAGATTTTCGAGTCTTCTCAACTACGGTATAACTTCCCTTCTGCATCTTCATGCCACATGAAAATTCATGTTGGCCTAACTCTTGAGGTGTAAAACGAATTGTCTTCTCTTCATCTAGTCCGATTGGTTCCAAGATGCCTTCTTCTTCAAACAGAATTTCCTTGTAACAATTTGATGGCGTCACACGATGAAAAGTTATCTCAGCTGGAATTCCTTTTTGAAGCTGGATATGGGCTGGATGATAGCCTTTTTCAGCTGTGATATGGATTTTTTGAATGCCATTTTCCAGGCTGGCTTTCACAATTTCTGTCATCATTTCCTCCTATTCTACAATCATCTTGCCGTGCATCATGTTCATACCACAAGAAAAGTCAAACTCTCCAGCCTGTTCAGGCATGATTTCCACTACATACTCTTCACCCATAGGCAAGTTCGCATGCACTCCAAAATCTGGAAAGACGATCTGATCCAAACAAGGTGAAGGATCCTTACGGTCAAAGACAATACGGGCTGGCACTGATTTCTTAAGAATAATCAACTCAGGCGTATAGCCCCCTTTGACTTCCACTCGAATCTCTTGGTAACCCTTTTTTTGCTGGGCCTTTTGTCCAGATTTTTCAGGCTTTTTGAAAAACCAAAACAAGATAAACGCGATAAGGGCAATACAAATAATGGTTACAATACTATTTAACATGACGTCTCCTTTACATACAATTACATTCGACTTCAGCAACTGCGCTAGCTTTTTTCTCTGAAATCACAGCTTCCAAGTCTGCCAAGTCAGCCTGAGTAAAATCACATTCAGCAATCAAATCAGCCAACAAGTTCTTAATCCTACGAGAACAAACCTTGTCCTTGATATCTTGGACAAGTAAATCCCGACTTTGGTCCAAAGTTAAAAGGGCTGAATAGACAAAGAACTTGCCTTCTTTTTTCCTTGTCAGACACTCTTTCTCAACCAAACGAGCCAAAAGAGTTTGAATGGTTGACTTGGACCAGTCGAACCGCTCCGCCAGAACCCTGATCAAATCCGTACTGGTCTGCTCCCCCTGCATCCAAATAATCTTCATGACCTGCCATTCTGCATCTGAAATCTGCATAATCACACCTCCTAAATCTACATTTGTCGATTACAGTTATTAGTATAGTCTAAAAATCTACATTTGTCAATTAAAAAAGAACCGATACTATGCATCAGTTCCATCAAAATCTAAGAAATGAGTTTCTCTAGCCTTGCCAATTTTCTTGGTCTTCTTTGAATCGTTTTAAGAGATCCAATCCCTCTGGTGTGATGTAGCCTTCTTCCTGAGCTAGGTGGATGAGCTCGCTGTAGTTTGAGAGAGTCACCAGTTTCACGCCTGCATTTGCAAAGTTCTTATCTGCTTTTGCTAGTTGATAGCTAAAAATGGCTACTACACCGAGAACATCTGCTCCTTCACGCTTGGCAGCTGCTACCGCTTCGAGAACTGAACCACCAGTTGAAATCAGGTCTTCTACAATTACCATTTTTTGCCCCTGGGCTACACGGCCTTCGATTTGGTTTCCGGCTCCATGGTCTTTTGGTTTGCTACGGATATAAGCAAATGGTAGGTTCATCTTGTCTGCGATGATAGCTCCGTGTGGAATCCCTGCTGTCGCTGTACCAGCAATGACTTCTACCTCTGGAAAGGCTGCTTTGATAGCATCCACAAAACCATTTTCAATCAAAGTTCTAGTTTCCGGGTAAGCTAGGGTCACACGATTATCCGTATAGATAGGTGACTTGATACCAGATGCCCAAGTGAAAGGCTCTTCTGGTTTGAGATAAACCGCTTGAATTTTCAATAGATGGCTAGCAATGTCTCTAGCAAGTGTCATGGTATACTCCTTCTTATCCTTAAATCTATAATCAAATACGCTTTAGACCCAGTCGCGTGTCCATTCTTCCTTGATAGCATGGTAGGCTGCTACAGGGTCTGCTGCCTGTGTGATAGGACGGCCTATTACAATGTAGTCACTACCGATTTGATAGGCTTGACCAGGGGTCACTACGCGTTTTTGATCCCCTGCTTCAGCACCTGCTGGTCGAATACCTGGTGTCAAGCAGATAAAGTCTTCGTTTGTAGCTTCTTTGATAAGTTGGGCTTCTTGGGCTGAGCAAACAACACCATCCAATCCAGCTTCAGCTGTTTTCTTAGCATAGTGAATCACTGATTCTTGCAGACTAGTTTGGATATTTTGACAGTCTTGCATCTGTTCTTCGGATGTTGAGGTCAATTGGGTCACCGCAATAAGAATCCCTTGATCACCAAGACCTTCACGCGCGGCCTGCATCATCTCAAGTCCACCTGCAGCCTGAACATTGGTCATATCGACACCCAGACTTGACAAGATTTTCATGGTTGACTTGACCGTATTTGGAATATCATGCAACTTGAGATCCAAAAAAACACTATGTCCCAATGATTTTAAATAACGCACAACTTCGGGACCTACTGCATAGTAGATTTCCATTCCTACCTTGACATAGAGTTTTTCCTCTGCTGGAAAAAGGGCTAAAAATTCTTTGGCTTCCTCGAAACTTGGAAAATCCAGAGCAATGACCGGGCGACTCTCACGCATTCTTTTCTCCTATTCTTTGCTAACAGTCCATTGCTTAAAAAAGGAACCTGCTAGCAGCTAGGTTCCACGAAAAACGGGTAGTCTCCACCCTTTCACTGTCTAACCTTAGCTGCCTCTCTGGACTGCTTTAAAAGTTTTCTACTATTCTATTATTTATAACGACACTTGTCAAGTAAAAACTGAAGATTCTTATTCTTGTTTCTTTTCTTCAGCTTTTTTTTCTTCCTGTTTTTTCTTCTCTGCTTCTTTAGCTTCTTGTTTAGCCTTTTCCTCAGCTTCTTCCAAACGTTTATCAGCCAGGCTAGTGCTATAGATTCCTGCCTCCATATCGATGAAGCTCGGTTCTGCTAACTGTGGCTTGATTTTGCTGTAATAAGGCAATTTCTTACCCAATTCTGACAAGGGAACCAATATTTCATCTGTATCCTGCATAGTAATTTTTAGAAGATCGGCAGTTGCCTTACTTGGCGCTAGTTCGATCTTCTGAATTTGACTCTTTATGTCCTCACTAATGCTAGAAAGACCCGTCATCAAATCCTTCACCTGCTGCTCATCGTTAAAGGTGACTGTTAGGTAGGTCTCAGGCAGGTTCAAAAGGTTGACAGGGCTTGAGTCAATGGTTCCACTAGACAGAATTGGATAGTGATCTTCGCCTGTCACATAGTAGCCAACAATCTCAAACTCTTTGACTTCAATCGTAAAGTTTGTCGGAAATTTGTAGTCAATCTTCGCCGATTCTATCCAATGGTTGGACTTGATTCGCTCAGCGTACTTCTCCTTGTTCCATAACAAAGACAAGGTATAGTCGCTGTCCTGAATACCAGAAACCTGTTTGATGTCATCCACCTGCGTGTTACTGTTTCCCTTAACCTCGATATTTTTGATGGTCGAAAGTGGAGTCAACAAATAGACTGAAAGAAGGAGAACCAGAACACTGGGTACCAAGATACTCACAGCTCGCCAAATATGAACAGGTGCAATTTTAGGCTTGGCTGGTTTCTCTGGTTTTTCTTTTTTCTTCTCTTTTTCTTCTTTGACTTTAGGATCACCCTTTTTAGATTTTTCTTCTTTTTCGGATGATTCTTCGTCTGGAACAGTTTCGTTCTGGTCGGAATCACTTGATGACTTCTTACTTTCCTCTAACGACTTAGAGTTTTTCCCCATTCGAGCTTGTTTTTCCTTTTCCTTCTCTTCAGCTAGGGCAGCTTCTTCTTCCGCCTTCTTCTTCAGGTATTCCTGGTTTCGTTTCTGCCATTCAGACAATTCTTGCTTCTGGTTTGATTCTTTTTTCTTATCCTTTGACATTGATATTCCTTATGCTAGGTCTTTTCTTAGTAGATCGTAAAAATCTGCAAGAGATTTCAATTCAGTCGAAGCTTTCATGCTAGCTTGGTACTGATCCTTATGACTAAGCAAGTGACTGAGTTTCTCCTCCAAGCTTTCCAAGGTCAAGTCACTTTCTTGAAGTTCTTCTGCGTAGCCTTTCTTAACAAAGTAGGCTGCATTTTCAATCTGGTCTCCTCGACTTGCTTCACGACCCAATGGTACGATGAGATGAAGTTTTGCCATGGCCAAGAGTTCGAAAATCGTATTGGCACCGCCACGCGTTACCACTACATCTGCCATCTCCATCAAAGGTTGATAGAGATCCGTCACATAATCAACACGAAAGAGATTTTGACTCAACTCATTGAGGCTAGAATCTCCAGTGAGATTGATAATATTGTAGCGCTCTGTCAGTTCTTGCTTATGATCTGTCACCAATTGGTTAAAGACACGAGCCCCTGCAGAACCACCGATAAATAATACAGTTGGCAATTTAGGATTAAAGTGGGTTTGGATATCCACCAACTCGTCTGGTTCTGGCGTCTCCTGGCCTGTTACCTTGGTCACTGCCCCCACATGCTCGACTTTTGCAAGACTAGCAGGCTGCTCAAAGGTTGAGTACATCTTAGTTGCGAATTTATAGGCAATTTTATTGGCCAAGCCCATGGACAGGTCCGATTCGTGGATAAAGACAGGTACCCCTGACACACGCGCTGCGATAACAGGCGGCACCGAGACAAAGCCCCCCTTTGAAAAAAGAGCCTGTGGACGCAGTCGTAACATGATAAAGAGGGATTGGACGATACCCCAGGCAACTTTAAAGACATCTAGCATGTTTTGCCAGGAGAAGTAACGACGCAATTTCCCTGTCGCTATGGAATGAAAGGTCACATCCAGACCTGACTTGAGGATTTCTTGGTGTTCGATTCCATGCTTGTCACCAATATAGTGAACTTCCCAGCCATCTTCGATAAACTTGGGCATTAACAAAAGGTTGAGGGTGACGTGTCCGACTGTGCCCCCACCTGTAAAAACAATTTTTTTCATATTATCCCTTTAACTCCGCTACTGTGTCGATAAATAGGTCACCACGTACTTCAAAGTTAGCATACATATCCCAGCTAGCATTGGCAGGACTGAGCAGAACCACATCTCCTTGAGTCGCTAGCTCATAAGCCTTGCGGGTCGCATCAGCAACATCGGTCGCATCTACATAAGCCACACCAGCCTTATCCGCTGCCCGTTTGACCCGTTCTGCAGACTGACCAAGGATGACCATTTTCTTGAGTCCAGTGATATCTGGCACCAGCTCGTCAAATTCATTTCCACGGTCCAAACCACCTGCAATTAAGATAACCTTACTGTTGTCAAATCCTGACAAGGCTTTTTGGGTAGCCAAGATATTGGTTGACTTACTATCGTTATAGAATTTGACCCCCTTGATTTCATCCACAAACTGGAGACGGTGCTTGACACCACCAAAGGCTGAAAGAGTTTCCTTGATGGTTTGGTTGTCTACACCACGAAGCTTGGCTACCGCAATGGTCGCAAGGGCATTTTCTACATTGTGGCTACCTGGAACACCGATTTCACTAGCTGCCATGACCACTTCCCCACGGAAGTAGAGTTGACCATCTTCCAGATAAGCTCCATCAACCTTTTCCAGTGTTGAAAATGGTACAACAGTAGCCTGTGTTTTGCTAGCCAATTCTTTTGCCAAGTCTTGGTTAAAGTTCAAAATAAGGAAATCAGCTGCTGTCATCTTGTTCTGGATATTCCACTTAGCTGCCACATACTCCTCAAAAGAACCATGGTAGTCGATATGAGTGGGCATGAGGTTGGTAATAACCGCAATCTCAGGATGAAATTCTTGAACACCCATCAGTTGGAAAGAAGAAAGTTCCATGACAAGTGTGTCCTTGGCTGTTGCAGTTTGAGCCACTTGACTGGCAGGATAGCCGATGTTCCCTGACAAGAGACCATGTTGACCGGCAGCAGTCAAAACTTCTCCAATCATAGTCGTTGTGGTTGTTTTCCCATTTGAACCTGTGATACCGATAATTGGCGCTTCCGAGATCAAGTAAGCCAACTCCACCTCAGTCAAGACTGGAATTCCCTTTGCCAATGCCTTTTCAATCATGGGATTGCTATACGGGATACCTGGATTTTTCACCATCAGAGCGAAATCTTCATCCAACAATTCCAAAGGATGCCCACCAGTGACAACCTTGATTCCCTCTTCTAGCAAACTTTGCGCAGCAGGATTTTCCTCAAAAGGCTTGCCGTCATTTACTGTCACAATAGCTCCCAGCTTATCCAACAAACGAGCCGCAGACTCACCAGACTTAGCCAAACCTAAAACAAGTACTTTCTTATTTTTAAATTGATCGATTACTTTCATGTCTCAAACTCCATTTCTACTCCTACTATTTTACCATTTTTATGGAAATAATACTAAACGAAAATGCTCTAGCCTTCATTCTGACATCGAAAAAGAGAGCCATAGCTCTCTTTCTATTTATCTTCTTTTGCTCTTTTTTACTGGCATGAGCGTAATGTCTCTCAAGCTAAAGTAGGCTAGAGCCAGCATGGCGATTGTGACAAAGAATTCTGTCGGTAATTGGAAGATTTGCAAGATGGACAACATCAGCAAAATCAAGAGTGCAACAACTACAAAGACCAAGATAACGATGTTGACTGTTCCTTTGATACTTTGGGGTGTCGCAAATACATAGAGTAGTAATAAGAGTATCCCTATGATTAAATAGACCATCTTTATCTCTTTCTAGCTCTTATTCAGCTGATTTTTTCTTCTTGTTAGCTTTCTCACGCTCTGCCTTGTTGAGGATTTGCTTACGCAAACGGATTGACTCAGGCGTTACTTCCATGTACTCATCGTCGTTCAAGAACTCAAGAGACTCTTCAAGGGTCAAGATACGAGGTGTCTTGATAACCGCTGTTTGGTCCTTGGTTGCAGAACGAACGTTGGTCATTTGTTTGGCCTTAGTGATGTTAACTGTCAAATCGTTTTCACGAGAGTTTTCACCGATAATCATTCCTTCGTAAACCTCAGTACCTGGGTTGACAAAGATTGTACCACGTTCTTCGATAGACATGATTGAGTATGTTGTTGCCTTACCAGCATCGATGGAAACAAGGGCACCACGGTGACGTCCACCAATTTCACCTGGAATCAATGGCAAGTATTGGTCGAAGGTATGGTTCATGATACCGTAACCACGAGTCATTGACAAGAACTCAGTTGAGTAACCGATCAAACCACGCGCTGGAACAAGGAAGACCAAACGAGTTTGACCATTACCAGTTGAAATCATATCCAACATTTCACCCTTACGTTCAGAAAGGCTTTGGATAACAGATCCTTGGTATTCTTCTGGAGTATCGATTTGAACACGTTCAAATGGTTCACATTTAACACCATCAATCTCTTTTACGATAACCTCTGGACGAGATACTTGAAGTTCATAACCCTCACGGCGCATGGTTTCGATCAGGATTGACAAGTGCAATTCTCCACGTCCTGAAACTGTCCATTTATCTGGTGAATCCGTTGGGTCAACACGAAGGGAAACGTCTGTTTGCAATTCTGCCTGCAAGCGTTCTTCCACCTTACGAGAAGTCACCCATTTACCTTCTTTACCAGCAAATGGTGAATTGTTGACCAAGAAAGTCATTTGAAGAGTTGGCTCATCGATGTGTAGGATTGGAAGTGCTTCAACTGCGTCTGTCGGAGTGATGGTTTCACCGACAAAGATGTCTTCCATACCGGAAACGGCAATCAAGTCACCAGCTTTGGCTTCTTGGATTTCACGACGTTCCAAACCAAAGAAACCGAAGAGTTTTGTAACACGGAAGTTCTTCGTTGTACCATCTAGTTTAGAAAGGGTAACTTGGTCCCCAACCTTAACAGTACCACGGAAGACACGACCGATACCGATACGTCCAACGAAGTCATTGTAGTCCAAAAGTGACACTTGGAATTGCAAAGGCTCATCTGAGTTGTCTACTGGAGCTGGGATGTGGTCGATAATGGTGTCAAAGATTGGTGCCATCGTAGCTTCTTGGTCAGCTGGATCATCTGACAATGAAGATGTTCCGTTGATAGCTGAAGCATACACCACTGGGAAATCAAGCTGGTCATCATCTGCACCAAGCTCGATGAAAAGTTCCAAGACTTCGTCCACTACTTCTGCTGGACGAGCTGATGGTTTATCGATTTTGTTGACAACCACGATTGGAACAAGGTTTTGTTCCAAGGCTTTTTTCAATACGAAACGAGTTTGTGGCATGGTTCCTTCGTAGGCATCCACGACCAAGACAACACCGTCAACCATTTTCATGATACGCTCAACTTCTCCACCGAAGTCCGCGTGTCCTGGTGTATCCATGATATTGATACGAGTTCCGTTGTAGGCAACGGCAGTGTTTTTCGCAAGGATGGTTATTCCACGCTCTTTCTCGATATCGTTTGAGTCCATAGCGCGCTCTGCCAATTCAGTACGTGCATCAAGCGTTTCTGATTGTTTCAATAATTCGTCAACGAGGGTTGTTTTACCGTGGTCAACGTGGGCGATAATCGCAATGTTACGGATATCTTCTCTTAATTTTGTCATGATTTCCTCTAATATTTTAAATTTTTATTTCTAACTGAACAATTATACCACAGTCTCATTCAAAAATCACAGTTCAGCTAAGTGTAAATGTTTTCACTCTGCTTGTCTAGTCAAGGCAACTCTTTTCAAAGTCAGAGACTTATGATAAGATAAGCTGGTATGCGTTTAGATAGATTATTAGCCCAAGAAATGATCAGTCGCAAGGCTATGAAACAGGCACTCCTGAAAAAAGAAATCCTAGTAGATGATTGTCCAGCCAACTCCCTCGCTCAAAATGTCGATACTGGATTGCAGAAACTAGTTTTTCAAGGACGGCAGATTCAAGGATACAAGCACACCTACCTCATGCTTCATAAACCAGGTGGAGTGGTGACAGCCAGTCAGGATAAGGACCTACCAACCGTCATGGACCTCCTTCCACCTGACATCCAGTCTGACCAGCTCTATGCTGTCGGCAGATTAGACCGTGACACGACGGGACTGCTCCTTCTGACAGACAATGGACCTCTTGGTTTTCAGCTCCTTCATCCCCAGTACCATGTCGATAAATCCTATCAAGTGGTGGTCAACGGACTGCTCACACCAGAACATATCCAAAAATTCAAAGATGGGATTGTCTTTTTAGATGGGACTACTTGTAAACCTGCAAAACTAGACATTCTGTCCGTAAGCCCTGCAGAGAGCCATGCCTCCATCACCATTTCAGAAGGGAAATTTCATCAGGTTAAAAAAATGTTCCTATCAGTCGGTGTTAAGGTGACCTCTCTCAAACGAGTTCAGTTCGGTGATTTCACTTTAGACCCAGAACTAGCAGAAGGGCAATACCGTCCCTTGAATCCAGAGGAATTAAAAATCATTAAAAACTATTTAGAGAAAAGTCGATAAAACAAAAAAAGCTTTATGTTTAAAGCTTTTTTGTTTTTTGCTTATCTAAAAAAGATTGCAATGGCTAGAATCCAGATAAGTACAGAAACTACAATTCCAATGATATTCAGAATTTTTTCTGTTTTATAGGGTAATTGTGACTCTTTTTGATATGAAATAGCCAAGACCAATCCTATGATACCCAAAACCATACCTACTATTGGAGATAGCAAACCAAGAACGATAGATAAGATACCTAAAACAAGTGAGGATTTTTTCTTTTGTTGTGAATTTATATTATAAAATCTCCTTAAATTTAATATAAATGATGATACCTTAAAATGCTAGCTTCATCTATCATTCGACAGTTTTTAAAAGAATGTTAGCTAGTCTTCACTTTCCCGTTCCAAGAATCCAATCCATAAGAAAGGATATAAATCTCAGAGAAACTTTGTTTTTTCAGATAAAGTGCTGCATTGGTCACTCGTTGTCCGCGTTGGTTTTCGTAGAGAAGGACAGGTTTATCCTTACGAAGAGCTGCAAGGCTTGACTTCAACTGATTTGAAGGAATATTGCGAGCTCCGAGGATATGTTTTCTGTGAAATTCTGCTGGTTCACGGACATCAATCAATTGCCCTTTCCGAATCAAGGCCTCGAATTCTGCATTGTCCACAATCTTAGCCGCACGACGAATACGAAGGTAGTTATAACCCATCCATGCCGCCATCGCCAATACGATTCCCCAAATAATCCAAATTGTCATAAGTTCTTCTCTCCATTTTTCTCTATGTAGTCTAATTCTATCTTGTGCTCTCTACGAAGAACAGCTTCCGCCTCTAGATAGTCTAGCTTGTCCATCAGACCTACATCATAGATCCGAGAGAGTTCGAGCTTCATCAGTTCAATATCATACAAGCGCTTCCCCATGTAAACAATAATGCCAAACTGTTTGAGAAATTGCTGCACATCATAGAATGTTTTCATAGCTTCCATTTTAGCAGATTCTAGACTTTTTTTCAATACTGGACTGGCCCTTTCCCCCTATTTTCTTCGTCTTCATTGCCCATTCTTCCGCAAGTGTGGTACAATAAAAACATGAGAATTCAACAACTACACTATATTATCAAAATCGTCGAAACTGGCTCCATGAATGAAGCAGCCAAGCAACTCTTTATCACCCAACCCAGTCTCTCTAATGCTGTTCGAGACTTGGAAAATGAAATGGGCATTGAAATCTTTATCCGCAATCCCAAGGGCATTACCTTGACCCGTGATGGGATGGAGTTTCTCTCCTACGCTCGTCAAGTTGTCGAGCAAACCCAACTTCTGGAGGAACGCTATAAAAATCCTGTCGCCCACCGCGAACTTTTCAGCGTTTCCTCTCAGCACTATGCCTTTGTAGTCAATGCCTTTGTCTCCCTGCTCAAGAAAAGTGATATGGAAAAATACGAGCTCTTCCTTCGTGAAACTCGGACTTGGGAGATTATCGATGACGTCAAGAACTTCCGTAGCGAGGTCGGTGTCCTCTTTTTAAACAGCTACAACCGTGACGTTTTAACGAAAATGCTGGATGACAACCACCTCTTGGCCCACCATCTCTTTACAGCTCAGCCCCATATCTTTATCAGCAAGACCAACCCTCTGGCAAAGAAAGAAAAGGTTAAACTAGAAGATTTGGAAAACTTCCCTTACCTCAGCTATGACCAGGGGACGCACAACTCTTTCTACTTTTCAGAGGAGATTCTTTCACAAGAGCACCACAAGAAATCCATTGTAGTCAGTGACCGTGCCACCCTCTTTAACCTTTTGATTGGTTTGGATGGTTACACCATTGCAACAGGGATTTTGAACAGTAACCTCAACGGAGACAATATCGTTTCCATTCCACTGGACATTGACGACCCGATTGAACTAGTCTATATCCAGCATGAAAAAACCAGCCTATCTAAGATGGGCGAACGCTTTATCGAATACTTACTAGAGGAAGTTCAATTCGATAATTAATAGGAAAAATGAAAAAGAGAAAAAGAAAAAGTTAGGAAATAGAAAGTGAAAAAGATACTACTGACCAGTGCTTTAATCCTTTCAATCGCAGGATTAGCACCCGTATCTGTCTTAGGAGAAGAAAACACAACTCAATCCACATCTGCTGTCAAGGAATCAATTGCCAAAGAAGAAAAGAAAGAATCAAGTGTTGAGGAAAACTCTAAATCAGAAGTTCTTCCGAAAGTAGATGTGCAAGAAGACAAGCCCAAAAAAGAAGGATGGCACCAAGAAAATCACCACTGGCGTTTTTACCAAGATGATAAACCTGCTTTGAACTGGAAACAAATCCAAGGCAAATGGTACTACTTCGATCAAGATGGTAATCGTCTTCATTCTACTATCTACAAAGGCTATGCCTTTGACCAAGATGGTGTCATGATAGAAAATAGCTGGACCAAACTGGACAATCAATGGTACTATGCTGATCCTTCTGGACGACTAGCTCAGAACAGTTGGAAAAAAATTAACGGCTCTTGGTACTATTTTGACCAAACTGGAAGCATGCTCAGCAACACCTCCGTTGACGGCTATCTTCTCACAAAAAGCGGAGCTATGGCGGAAAAGGGTTGGATTAAATTAGACCAAAATTGGTATTATGTCACACCATCTAGCAGAATCTCGCAAGACAAGTGGGAGAAAATCAACGGTTCTTGGTATTATTTTGATAAAAACGGCGTGATGCTCAGCCAGACAACCCTTGGTGCCTACCTGCTAGGCGATAGCGGTGCCATGGCTGAAAACTCTTGGGTGAAAATCAATGAAAATTGGTATTACGCTAATGCATATGGGAAATATAGCCAAGACAAATGGGAGAAAATAAATGGTTCTTGGTATGCTTTTGAACAAAATGGAGTCATGCTTTCCAATAAATGGAAAGAAAGCTACTACCTCAAAGCCAGCGGGGCCATGGCGGAAAAAGAGTGGATCTTTGATAAAGCCTACAAGAGCTGGTTCTATCTAAAAGCGGATGGCCGTTATGCAAATCAGGAGTGGATTGGGGCATACTACCTCAAGTCTGGCGGTTATATGGCCAAGAATGAGTGGATTTACGACGACTATTACAAGGCTCGTTACTATCTGGACGATAGTGGACATTATGTTTCAGGAACTTACAAGATAGACGGCAAGGAACACTTGTTCCAAAAATACGGCCAATGGATTTCTGAAGTTTCAACTGAAGGTGGATTTACAAAAGGCCTATACAGCAATACCATCTTCCTAGATCCTGGACATGGTGGTCAAGATTCTGGTGCCTTTTACTACAATGTCGCTGAAAAAGATCTCAACATGCAGATTTACCGCAAACTTCGCGCTAAGTTAGAAGAACTGGGCTACAAGGTCCTCACCTCTCGTGATAGTGATATTGACGTTGACTTTGTTACCGAACGTTCTCGTATGGTTAATAAGACCAACTCGGATATTTTTATCAGTATTCACTTCAACGCTACTGGTAATACCTACTCAAAAGCAAGCGGTATTCAAACCTACTCCTATAGAGATGAACCTGACTATCCAAGTAAGATTAATAAATACTGGCACAACCATCCTGATCGTATGAGCGAAAGCAAGCGCCTCGCTGCTGCTATCCACTCCTCTCTCCTAGCAGAAACAGGAGCCAAGGATGCTGGCTTATTGGAAAGTAGCTTTGCCGTACTACGCGAAACAGCCAAACCAGCCGTACTCCTAGAGCTTGGTTATATGGATAATTTCACTGAGAATCAACGTATTCGTGATGATCGATACCAAGATAGACTAGTCGCAGGTATCGTGAAAGGCATCCAAAAATATTACGCTGGTAAATAATAACAAAGTCTCGAGAAATCTCGAGACTTTTTATTTGCCTTCTTTTTTATCTTTATCAGGAAAGAGGTAGCCAAGTCCTACACAAGCTAGCACACCGGCTCCAATCACCAAACCACTTGAAATTGGCAAGAGATCCAAAATGGCATTTGCAATGATAAAGGCAATAATCAAGCACATCAGACTAGCCTTGTAGTCTTTTTTCAAAAAGTTTTCTAGAGTGAAATAGAGGAACAAACCTACTGGAATCAATGACCAGAGGTTGACATCCAAACTTGGCCATCCAACAGAACCAAAATACAATACTAGCGCCGCAGCTACTAAGAATACAAGTCCCAATAATTTTTTCATTTTTTATCTCCATTTTCTTTTTTAGGTTCTTGAGTTGTCTGACATTGACGCTCACGTCCCTTACAAAAAACATTATAGCAGAGGATTTTTTCAAGAACAAGCCCTTTTGCCTATCTGGTCTGTATCTTGGTCTAAGTGGTTGAAAATTCGTAATAAAAGAAAAAGAAGCCCTAATGAGCTTCTTGATTCTGCCGATTGCAGGGCTTGAACCTGTGACCTACGCGTTACGAGTGCGTTGCTCTACCAACTGAGCTAAATCGGCGATTACCCTTTTAGTATAGCACTCTGAGAATAGATGTCAAGAAATTTTCATCTTAATTAGAAAAAGCCTGTCCTGAGACGAGGCTTTGAGATTCTTCCTTTTACGAACCCGCACTTTCGTAGGCATCTAAGCCCTTGTCCCATAGCTTCAAAGAAATGACAAAGAAGACAAGGGAAATCAACATCAAACCACCGATATTAAAGAAGACATCCTTGTCCTGCAAGAAATAGCTGGCAGGATAGTAGGCCGTAAAGGCGAAAGGGATGATAAAGCTAATCAGCCAACGAAGAAGCGAATTGTAGATGGAAATCGGGTACTTGGCAAAGTCATTAAACATATAGAAAATGTAAATCATAGCGCCTGACTGCTTGGTCCAAAAAGCGATACTGGCTGTCGCGATTTTCAAAGAAGTATAAATCAAGGTCGCAAAGGGTATACAGACTAGGAAAATCAGGAATTTTGGAAGAGTCCAAGCAATGCTAGTCATCGTAGTCCCTAGTAAAATGCCACCGACCAAGAGCTCGCCCAAGGCATCAATCTGAAAGGTCTCAACGAGGATATGGAAGAGAGGATTGATAGGACGAGTCAGATACTTATCAAACTCTCCTTTTCGCACCAAGCGTTGCCCCAGTGCCCAGAGATTGTCAAAAAAGAGATGGTCCAATCCCTTGGGAATTAAGGAAAAACCATAGATAAAGGCAATCTCTTGAAAGGTCCAACCCTCTAGCGAGGGGATATGTTGAAAGAGTACATTGAGAAACAAGAGGTTCAAGCCTTGAGTCAGGAATACACCTAAAACACCAACCACAAAATCGACCTTGTATTCCATGATTTGCTTGATGTATTGTCTGATAAAAATCAGATGCATGCGTTGATATTTTTTCATACTAACCTCCCTGAATGGTGATAAATGACTGGACCCGTTTCCAAATCAACTGAGACAAGCCCACCATCACTAAGAGCCAGAAAAACTGTAGCAAAAGCGCCTGAAGAATCTGACTGGCATCGTATTTCCCAACGATAATCATAACTGGAGTATAAATCAAAGATGAAAAAGGCAAGAAGGACAGAATATCTGAAACAACCTTAGGAAAGAAAGCCAAGGGAATCAAACTTCCAGACATAAAAGCCACTATGGAAGTCTTGAGTAGATTGGAACCCCATAAATTTTTAAACACAAAGGCTGAAAATCCAAAGCAGATATTAAAGAAAAAATTAATCAGGTAGGCTAGCGTTAAGCTAAAGAGGTAAAGGATTGTTAATCCCAGCACTTCTACAATGCCTTGCCCAGAAATGATTTTCGTCAAGACAATCACACTTAAAAATGGCACTCCAACAGAGATAAAAATCAACCACTTGGAGCCAAGCTCGGTGAAGAGATAAGAGGCCGCAAAATGCACTGGTCGCAGCAAGCGCATGATAATGGAGCCATCCTTGACCTCCTCCCCAATCATAAAAGAAGAATCCGACCTAGTCAGAAGATTAGTCACAAAACTCATGATGATATAAAGGGTGATATCTGCCATACTGAATCCCTGAATCAAGGACTCCTGCGAGGAATCAAAGACAGCCTTCCAGAGATAAAACGCAACAAAGGCCCCCATGACATCGCCAATCCGATAGAGAATAAAATTGACTCGATAAGTAATCAACTCCTGAATTCCTGCATTGATAAAGGGTTTATAACGTCTCCACAATTTGACCATCTTAGAGCTCCTTTCGATAGAAGCGACGGATAATATCCTCAATATCCGTATCCAGCATCTTCAAATCGCGAATTTCAAAATCAGACAGGGTTTGCTTGATAATCTCAGCCGACTGGTAGCGGGAACTATCGAATTCAATATTGAGACTGTTTCCTTGTCTATCAATGGTCATATCAGGCAATCCTGCATAGTGAGAGACAAGATGACTTTGCCCTGATAGCAGTTCAAAGGAAAGAGTCTTCATCTTGCCAAAGGTTTCCTTGAGTTGGTTCACCGTTCCATCAAAAATCTCCTGCCCCTTGTCAATCATAAAAATCCGATCACAGAGTTGCTCAATATCACTCAAGTCATGAGTGGTCAAGAGGATGGTTGTTTCTTCTTCCTGATTGATCTGAGTAATGGCGCGACGAATGTTATCCTTGACGGAAACATCCAACCCAATGGTCGGTTCATCTAAAAAGAGAACTTTAGGATTGTGGAGCAAGGAAGCCGCAATATCCGCCCGCATCCGTTGACCCAGTGAAAGAGTCCGCACGGGATCCTTGATAAATTCCTTCAAATCCAAGACTTCATTTAAAAAGTCCATGCGCTTATGAAAGAGCGAGTCCGGCACATCGTAAATCTCTTTCAAGACCGTGTAGGTCTCTTGCAGAGCCAAATCCCACCATAGCTGGGTTCGTTGTCCAAAGACTACCCCAATATCCTTGACATAATCCTGACGATTATCCTGGGGAATCTTGCCATTGATTCGACAATAGCCCGATGTCGGCTTTAAAATCCCTGTCAGCATTTTGATGGTTGTCGACTTCCCAGCACCATTGGCCCCGATAAAGCCTAGAATCTGCCCCTTGGGCACCTCAAAGGTCAAATCCTTGACCGCTTCAAAGGCCTGCCTTTCAGGATGAATAAAGGAGCGTAAAGCCCCCTTCAACCCCGGTTCCTTTACTGTCTTCACAAAATTTTTCTGAAGATGTTCCACTTCTATCATTGCCATATCTATCTCCCCTTAGTAAAAAATCAACAAACCGTGTCCTCTAAATACAAAAAGCCAATTTCTCATCTCCTAAAATCTGCCTTCTTTATCACATTAGAAGGCCTCAGTAACACTCTATTATAAAGTAATTAAGAAGGGAAAACAAGTGTTTTTTGTGGGATAGGAAAGAAAGCATAGAATATCCCAGTGATCGAATATCTTGAAAACGACTAGATTCACTCTCCGCTGCTTCATCGGAACTTTTTTACATTTCCAAAATGTGATACAACAATGGTATCCAATTGATCCCCTATTTCTTTAAAGGGAAGATTTAAGTCCAAAGTCCGAACACTGATTTGGTTGCCGTGCATTTGATAAACATTGTCTGGTTGAAGCACTTCATCTGTCTTTGCGTACAGCAACATGCCCGATACTTTGCTACCATTTTTTTGACTTTGATATTCTCTATTTTTGACATAGGTAAAAATCTGATACAGATTATTTGAGTGAAGAGAATACTTTCTAAAATTCATCTGTGTTGTACTTTTATAATATTTCGCATCAATAATCAAGATAGCACTCTCTTTTTGAAGCTGAATATCACTTTGCATGACCGGAAGCATCTCACCGCTACCATCGTCTAGCGCCCACGGTATCTGTGCTGCATTCGCATTCAATTCTGGGTAATGTTTTTTATAATACTCAAGGATAAATTTTTCGTACAATCGGTTCATTCGTCGCTCATCTAAGAAACTCATCATCTTCATGTTACCATCTGATGTTGTTTGCAATAAACCTTTTACCACTAAATAGCAAATGGCAATCATCATTCTATAAGATTGATTATTTTTGTTGTATTGCAGATTCCAGTTAACAGTTTCCAAATCAATCGGTTCAACATCACGGAAATAAACCATCAATTTCCGCAATTCTTTCTTCCTATCCTTGGAAATATCTGCTTTCAACAGAAGATTGACCGTTGATTTTATAATACGGTTCATCCTATTATTTACTGAAAACTCTTCATAAGTACAAAATATTTTCTTCCCAAGGGTACTTTGACTTTTGATTGACTCTGTAAGCTCAATTTTCCCCCTTAGTGTAGAGAGTTCTTCCATTTTGGAAAGGTATTCCTTTCCCAAGCCCCTCTTAAGCTGTATAGCAATTCCTTTAGCCAAGATAGCACTCATCAAATCAGCCGTATGACAGAATTCCTCTGTGGCAAGTTTCTGATACCCCTGTCCCCTAAGAACCTTAAAAGCATAAGTCAGCATGTAATAAACATTCTTTATCGGTATCACTTAATCGCACTCCTTAGATTGCTACTCCATTCTCTAACTAAGCTGGGCTCATCAAACCAATACTCCTTTAAAAGAGGTATCAGCTCATACTCTACAATACTCGAAAGAACTTGTTGGTCGATACTATTCGGTGTTAGATTACAAAAATAACTATGGCCTATGCAAAAACCCTCTCCTAAACTTTCATCAGAAGCGATGATTTCATTTAGATTCTTCACAGTATTTAGTAATGTATCAAATTGATCATTCTGCAAGTTTGATTGATAGTCTTTAAAACCATCCGAATCAAATCCTGGTTTCAGCTCAAGAAATGCAAATCTTCGTCTCAAGGCAAAATCTAGCATGGCTAAGCTACGATCGGCAGTATTCATCATACCAATAATGTATAAGTTCTCCGGAATTGAAAACTGTTCATCCGAATAAAGAAGCTGTAGATCTCTTCCTCGCTTATCCATTTCGATAAGCATGAACAATTCACCAAATATTTTGCTCAAATTTCCTCGATTAATTTCGTCAATGATAAAGAAATAATCATTGCTTTCATCGCCCTCGGCTTGTTTACAAAATTGATAGAAGGGACCTTTTCTTAGTTCAAAACCACTGGCAGAAGGTCTAAATCCCATAATAAAGTCTTCGTAAGAGTAACTTTGGTGAAACTGAACCATCTTTACCCTATCGATCGCTTTTTCACCCATCAGTGAGTAGGCTAATCGATCAGCAGTAAATGTTTTTCCAACACCCGGAGCCCCCTCCAATATGATGTTCTTCTTAAGACGAAGAATCGTTGCCAATCTATCATAATCATCTGCTGACACAAAAACTTCTTTTAGAAAATCTTCCCTAGTATAGCTAGTATCCACTTTTTCTGATTCTTTAGTGTCTTCCGATGCTAGATTGTATGTAGGTGCTGAACTCTCACTAACTTCCTTTTTTGCTTGTTTTTCTTTTTTCACTTGTTTAGACTTCCACGCTGCAAAAGACAATTCATTGAAGTTTTTCAATTCAGACTGTGGACTATCTAAATAGTTTTTAAGTGATTCAACAATAGAAAAATAGTCTGATGCAGAAATTTTCGAATGGATTCTTGGGAGTTTATGGACTAATTCCAGAGGTAATTTCCCGGATTCGTAAATATACTCCTTGTTTGGTCTATCTATATTTAAAAACGAATTGGAGGCAATCCAATATAAGCCCATCGTAACTTTAGCATTGCCATTGTTTTTTCTATTGATGACTTTATCAAAATAACGTGAGAAATAATCCTTATTTTCAGATGTTGAATTTTCAGAATAGGCCAATGTAGCTACAAAAAGCTCCCACAAATCATCAATATCACTATCCCCTCTATCTGTATAAAAAAGGTAGTAGATCGCATTCTGTTTATTGAGAACGGGAATACTGTCGAATGAAGTCGGAATGTCATGGGATAATTCGAATAATTCTGCAATAGCAGTCAAAATTTTAATCCGATTTTCATTTTTCAGCCCTTTATTGAATAGACCAAAAATTGTAAAAGGGTCAATATCCATGATATTATTGTCCTTGTCCAAGGTTGGCATTGAAATACCCGTCATTTGATAAATTGCCTTAACCTTTTGGATAAGCTCTGCCCTTTTCTCTTTATAGCTCACAAGTTTAAACGCAAATTCCTTATAAAAATCTACCCAATCAAATTGTCCTGCTTGTTCCATTTTAAACCTCATATTCTACCTCCCTTGTTATGTTTGATGCACTAACTTATATTATTAACTAATATTATAGCACGAAAGCCTTCCCAATGCGATGCAACCTTGCTACAAATGTACGAATAAAGATTTCACTATCTTGAATAAACTTTTACAGCACACAAAAAGGCGACCTTTGTCGCCTCAAATGATTCCTTCTGATACTTTGAAATTCAATAATGAATCTATTCGATTCACTTTTTTTCTTCATTATGAAGTTTCATTTCAATCTCCTTTGTAGATATGTCGTGAGGAAGAGGAAATATATTCGTGTAGCCCTCATCACAAAAGAGAACCTTCTGATCTGATGGAAACCATTCCCGAAGCCAGAGGATATAGGCGGCATAATCTTGTAACCGATTTTTTGAATCAAAGTAGTTTATAACGAAGACATCATTTTTTCGATTCAAAGCACCCTCAACTGAGACCTCGGGACTTTGGTAATCCCATAAAAGACGATAGGCTTTTTCATGATCGTTTTCTTCCCTTATAATCACACCTGAATACCTATCTCTCAGCGAAGCACAAAATGCTTGGATATCAAATTCTGCATTTTCATAACCATCTAAAAAGATAAAATCTGCTGAACTCATGACTCTCCTCCTCTCTTTGAAAGCCTGATATTATTTTATCATAAATTAAAAAATTTCTTAGAATCAAATTAAATTCCACCTCCTAAACTTGAAAAATAATTTATTTCCACCACACAAAAAACCCACCCTCATGGGCAGGTTTCTGATTTATATTGTTCAGCTAGATTAAGCTTTACCTTCTGAACCGAATACGTCGATACGTTCTTCAACTGATGCTTGGATAGCTTTTACACCGTCAGCCAAGAATTTACGTGGGTCGAAGAGTTTTTTCTTGTCGTATTCTGCTTCGTTAGCTTCGTAGTCACGAGCAAATTTACGAGTTGCGTTAGCGAATGCGATTTGGCATTCAGTGTTAACGTTAACTTTTGCAACACCAAGTTTGATAGCTGCTTGGATTTGGTCATCAGGGATACCTGAACCACCGTGCAATACGATTGGGAATCCTGGTACAGCTTCAGTCAATTTTTGCAAGTGGTCAAGGTGAAGACCTTTCCAGTTTGCAGGGTATGGACCGTGGATGTTACCGATACCAGCTGCCAAGAAGTCGATACCAGTTGCAACCATTGCTTTAGCATCTTCGATTGGAGCCAATTCACCATCACCGATGATTCCGTCTTCTTCACCACCGATAGTTCCAACTTCAGCTTCTACTGATACACCATTTGCGTGAGCAAATTCTACAACTTTACGAGCTTTTTCAAGGTTTTCTTCAACTGGAAGGTGTGAACCGTCAAACATAACTGAAGTATAACCAACTTGAATACACTCAAGTGCATCTTCGTAGTGACCGTGGTCAAGGTGGATAGCTACTGGTACAGTGATACCCATTGATTCAACGAGGTTAGCGATCAAGTTGCGAGCAACTTTGTAACCACCCATGTATTTAGCAGCACCCATTGAAGTTTGGATCAAAACTGGAGCTTTTTTAGCTTCTGCTGCACGCAAGATAGCTTGAGTCCACTCAAGGTTGTTTGTGTTAAATCCACCAACTGCATAACCGTTGTCACGAGCTGCTTGGACAAATTTTTCTGCTGAAACGATTGCCATTTGTCAGGCCTCCTATATATTTTTTGGGACATCCCATTTACATTGTTCATTTTATCACTTTTTGACAAAAAAAGCTAGTTTTTCCCATACTTTAGATTGAATTTCTTCCAATCTAATCAATGTAAACCCTTTCTTCTCCTTAGCTCTGAGTGACTTTGGGATAACGTATAAAGAAGGTCAAGCGATCGCCCTGCATCTCAAAATGATAAGGTAATTTCTCATGTTCTAATAAACTTTTGACCACAAAGAGTCCCATCCCTGAACCCTTGGCCTTGCGACTAGCATTTTCAGAAAAAGACTGGACCAGCTTTTCTTGTTCTTCAGGACTACAGCTATTCTCAATAAAGAGTTCCCCTTCTCTCTCCCCTATGCGAACCAAGCCACCTGGAGTGGAGTGCTTGATAGCATTGCTGATGAGATTCGATAGGATTAGTTTCATGACAGATGGGTTTATGTAAGACTGCTGATGGGTTAGGCTAATGTCTACATGAAGTTCTCTCTCCTTGGCTAGCAAGGCATAATCCTTAACCAGGCTTTGCGTCATCTGAAGGAGATCAACCTCTTCTTTCTCCTCTCGAATTTCCTGCACAGAAGAGAGAGAAAGTATCTGGAGAACGTGGTGACTGAGGTCGTCCACAATCCCCAAGGCTACTCCCAGATAGTGGTCTCTATCCTTGTAACGACCGATATTTTCTTTCATATTTTCGATTAGGATCTTCAAACTAGCCAGAGGTGTTTTCAATTCATGAGAGGCCCCTCGTAGGAATTCGACCTTCATCTTTTCAAGCTGGAGAATAGCTTCATTCTTGTCATGCAAGTCCGCAATAACTGTCAAAAGGTGCTGGTAGAGGCTATTGATTTGTTCCTTGAGATCACCAATTTCATCCTTAGAATCCACGCGCAATCGCACTTGGGCATCCAAATCCATCATCCGACGGGTCACCCGCTTGATTTCCAAAATCGGGGCAACAATGGTCCGAGCATAGATGTAAGCAACCAAGAGGGAAATCAGAAAGGATGCCAGTAAGGTATAGGGGAGAAACTGAAGACTAATCTGCTCTGCTTCCTTTTGCAAATCCATAGAAGCTAGAAACTGGAGAGTCATAGTGCTACCGTCTTGCGTTTTCACCTCGCGTTCTTCAATGAAGAGTGAAGTTGTCTGGCGAGCTGTATCTAGTGGAAAATTATCCTTAACCTCTAACTTGTCCTCAGTCATCTCACCCTTAACAGACCCTTTGATATCACTGGTCTGGGAATACAAGTCTAACACTTGCTCGATACTTTGCTTATCCTTTCCTTCTAGGGACTGGGAAATGGCTGTCGCTTTCTGACCAATGGTTTCCTGACGATGACTCAGATAAGTTGAGGGAAAGAGAAAATAAATGGCTAAATGAAGACAGACGACCAGAACACTAAAAATCGAGAAAGTATAGATAAATATCTTTGTAAATAAACCTGTTCGTTTCATTTTCTCTCCAATTTATAACCAACATTGCGCACAGTGAGGATACAATCCAAGTCTAACTTTTTCCGCAGTTCCTTGATATAAACATCAATGACACGGTCAAAGGGAACCTCATCTGTCACCTTCCAGACGGCATCGATTATCTGAGAACGAGTCAAGGCCCGTCCTTCATTTTTTACAAGATAGTCCAAAATTTCCAACTCTTTAGCATTGATAGCCACTTCTTCTCCTGATAGGGTTGCACTATAGCTCTCAAAGTCCACCTTGGCATCCTTATAGGAGAAGACTCGTCCCGTATCGTAGTAGCGCTTGAAAATCGCGTCCACCCTTACCTTTAAGAGAGACAGGGAGAAGGGTTTTTCCAGATAGCCGTCTGCCAGAGAGGCAAAAGCACTCATTTTGTATTCTTCATCCTGAAAGGCGGTTAACATCAGGACAGGAACCTGACTAGTCTTACGAATCTCAGCTAGGACTTCTAGGCCATTAAGCTTTGGCATCTGGATATCTAGCAACACTAGAGCAACTTCATAGCTGGAAAATTGCTCCAATGCTTCCTGACCGTCTGCAGCCTCAATGGTTTCATAACCACAATCCGTCAAATAGTCACTGATCCCCTCACGGATCATCTCCTCATCTTCTACAATTAAAATTTTCATAGAAAAACGTTTCACATTCCTTTAAGTTTCTTGTAAATCTCTCTATTTCATCTTGATAGTATAAAGCCTTATCAAGATGAAATAGATAAAAATGCTACCTATATTATACCCCATTTAGGGGAGAATAGGTAGCAAGTTTTTTATTCGCTATCGAGCAAGAGCTCTTTTGGTTGTTTTCTGAGGAGATTGCTTGAGGCAAGCGCCATAACGAGAACCACTAGAACCAAAGCAAGGACAAAGACAATGATAAAGTCTGATGTCTGAATGGAAATGTCTAGGCTCGACAAGGTCTTGCTAAAGCCATCTACTTCTGCACCACCACCAAGGTTAGAAGCTTGAGCAGCCTTGCTGGCTTGCTTGGCAACACCTGAAGTGACATTGGCAAGAACAGTATTTCCGATGGCACGAGCTGTGTAGTTGGCTAGGAAGTAAGCAGAAACGAGAGCAGGAATGGCAATCAAGATCGATTCGGTGATGAATTGCCCCAAGATACTTGCCTGCTTGAGACCGATAGAGAGGAGGATTCCCACTTCCTTGCGACGAGCGTTGATCCAAAGACTAAGCAAGAGTGCAAGGAGAAGGACTGAGAAGCTCAAGCTACCCCAGAAGAGGAGGTTGGCCATCTTGTACATTCCAGAGATGGATTGCTCAAGAGCTGGGTAGTTAGAGGAGCTCTTCACAAGTGTGTAGCTCTTCCAGTTGATACCGCTGATACCATTCAACTCTTTCATAACATCATCCAAGTTCTTGTCCGCTGTTACAAAGAAGGTTGCGTCCCCATAAATAGCTGTGTCTTCTGTGTATCCATAAAGTTTTGCAGCAGTGTGAATGTCTGTGATAGCTGTATTTTCATAGAGTTCTTGTGAGTAGGTTACTGCTGACTTATTGTGACCATCAAAGAGCCCCTTGATTGTCACTTCGACTGTTTCCTTGGCTCCTTTTTCATTGTCTGCATCATAGACATTAGAGTCCAATTTGACCTTATCTCCAACTTTCCAGCCGTGTTTGGCTGCCAAGTCCTTGTGCATGAGAATCTTGTCTTTGTCGTCGTTGGTTAGGTGCTCACCTTCAACCAGCTTATATGAGCCAGAGACAAACTTATCTTCTTTAGAGGAGTCATTGACACCTGTAATCATCAAGCTGCTTCCAAACCGTTTGGCACGGTCAGCAGTGAGATTTTTCTTGGTTTCTGGCGTTTCGATGAGTTCATATCCAGTCAAATCTCCGATGGCGTTGATGCGTTTAACATAAGATTCGATGGCCTTATTTTCGGTGATTTTTTTGATATCCTCACCCTTGATATTCCCAGAACCACGTGGCGTTCCTTGATTGACGCGACGATTGATTTGCATGGAGAAGCTATTGGTGATATTTTTAAATGTCTCCTGAGAAGCCTTGGCAGTAGCTCCCTTGATCGACAAGCCGACCAAACTCAAGCTCGCCATGAGGAGAATAATCAGGAAGATAACAATCGATTTGAAAAACTTCCTTGTAACATAGGCAAATGCGTTGTGTAACATAGGTTCCCTTTCTAGATTTGATTCGTTTTTATCATTCTATCAAAACAAGCTCATCTTATTTTGTAGTATTGCGAGTTTCAGTCAGTTTCTTGTCCTTCAATTCAAGTGTAATATCTGACGCTTGTGCCACTTCTTTACTGTGCGTAACAACGATGACACATTTACCTGTTTTCTCGGCAAGTGATTTGAGCAGTTCGATAATATCTCCAGCAGTTTTAGGGTCCAGATTTCCTGTTGGCTCATCAGCTAGAATAACTGGAGCTTCTGATACCAAACTGCGAGCGATGGCAACACGTTGTTGTTGACCACCTGATAACTGGAGAACATTCCGCTTGATCTGACTTTCATCCAAACCAAGCTCAAGAAGTGTATCCTTGCTTGCCTTTTTGTTGACCAAGCGGATATTTTCCAGTGGAGAAAGGTAATCAATCAAATTATAATTTTGAAAGACCAGAGAAATATGGTGCATGCGATGGTAAGAATAGCCTTTTTCGCGAATATCATTTCCTTCAAAGAGGATTGATCCTTCGACAGGACTATCTAGACCAGCAAGCAGGGACAAGAGAGTGGATTTTCCTGCTCCTGACTCACCAATGATACTATAAAATTTCCCGGGTTCAAAATTATAATTGATCTGATATAAAACTGCTTCGGCAGTGTTCTTATAACGGTAGGTAACATCTTGCAATTGTAATAAAGTCATGATTTCTCCTTCTTAACTAATAGATGATAAAATTTCTTTCGGTGATTTTCTAAATAAGAATAGGAAACAAAGGGCTACAGACAAGCAACTAATCAGTAGCAGAAAAACATAGGATTCTGCAAAGGATAGGAGACTAGTTGATAGACCGCTTGCTTTGGCCAGCGTGTCCTGTAAGGTTGCCTGATCTCCACTGGCTAGTACAGTTTGGAGTAGATAGGATGTGATGGCATTTCCCGCAACAAATGATGGAAGCAAAGCTCCAAAAGATACCAACACCACCTCTAAACAGAACTGTAGGAAGATTGAGCTCTTGCCTTTTCCAAGTGCCAGTAAAATCCCTACTTCGTAGACCCTTTCTCTCAACCAGAGAGACAAGACCAAAATTAAGGCTCCAGCTCCAGCTATCAACATCCCATAAAGGAAGATGGTTAGGAAGGTTTGGAAGGTTGCAACTGAGTCTTTGATCTGTTCAAAGGCCTTGTTTTCCTTTTCGACTTGATAGCCTTGATTTTCCAAGGCCAAGTTTTCCACCTGCTTCATGAGACCGTCCATTTCCTTAGGATTTTCTACATAGAAGCGCGCTGCACTGACTTGAGGTTCACTATTTCCCAAAAGGGTTTGGCTACTTTCATAGTCTGTAAAGACTTGGTTTTCACTGAAGTCAGAAGACAAGCCTGTAAATTTCTCTTGTTTTTTACCAGAAAAGATGCCGACAATTTCAAACTCAACTGTCTGTCCTTTTCCAGATTCTGACTGTCCAGCATCCAAGCGAATCTTGTCATGAAGTGAAAGACCGTTCTTCTTGGCCAACTCTTCGTGGATCAGGATTTTCTTAGAGTCCCCTTTTTGAAGGTGACGCCCTTCTTTTAGATTGAAAGCTGAACTGGTAAAGGTAACATCCTTGGATGAATCCTCAAGAGCCGTTAAGCTAACCAAGTTCTTGTCCGCAGCTGACAAATCATCACGTTCTACGCTCTGCTCACCACTCACTGCTTCCTTGTCTTTCAGTTTTGCGACCGTCTCAAGTTCAGGAGAGACATTTTCCAGTCCCTTAATCTTGCTCACGGATGATAGGTCTGACAACTTGAAAGTCTGACCATTCTCTATCTTTTTGATAGAAAAAGATGTATTGAGTGATTTGTAAAGATTCGTTTCTACGGTTTTGTTGGACTTCATCAGAGTCAAACAGGCTGAAATTCCGGCCAAAAGGACCAATAAAATCAGAAATAAAATAAAACTTCTCAGTCGTTTTCTGCTGACATAAGCCCAAGCTCTTTGGATTGGATTCATTTGTCACCTCCATATTTGTAAGACTATTATAAAATCCAAATATGAAATGTTTATGAAATCAAAAAATTTTTTTGATTTATTTTTTGAAAAAAACAAAAAAGCTAGCAAGCGCTAACTTTCTTCATATAGAACGCGTTTTACCAATCAAAAACCGACTCCATTCTATAAATGATAGTTCTTGATGCCCAATACCTTCCGATATCCAAAATGCCTCCTCTAGCCTTCTTTGGAAAACAAAAAGAGCTAGCCAAAGCTAACTCTTATCCTATGCGGAGAGAGGGACTTGAACCCTCACGACCTAAAGCGGTCACAGGATCCTTAGTCCTGCGCGTCTGCCAATTCCGCCATCCCCGCGTCGATTACTTTACTAGTATATCAACTTTCAAAATCTTTGTCAACACTTTTTTCAGATTTTTTTTCATTTTTCCAAGGGAATCATTCTTTAATTTCATCAAGATTTTCATCCAACAATTTGGCTCCCAAAGTGTTCTTAAAATGTCCAAGAGCAAACTGATGATTTTCTGGCCAGATAGAGGCAACCGCAGGCTTGACAATCTCGATTTGATAACCTAGATTATAAGCATCAATAGCCGTATGAAGAACACAAATATCAGTCAGGACTCCAGTTAGGATGACTGTATCAACCCGACGTTCTCGCAAACGGATATCTAGGTCCGTTCCTGAAAATGCTGAATAGTGACGCTTGTCCATCCAAAAGACACGGCTATCCCCCTCATGTTCAGCATAAAAGTCAGCTAGGGGACCATAGAGATTACGACCACTAGTTCCGATGATGTTATGCGGTGGAAAGAGCTTGCTTTCTGGGTGGAATGTATCCTTCTCTTCATGAGCATCAATGGTGAAAAAGATATAGTCCCCACGTTCAAAAGCCAATCTGGTCACTCGATTGATTACCTCTGATATGGCTTGAGCAGGTGCCCCTGCAGTCAATTTCCCCTGATCTGCTACGAAATCCTCTGTATAGTCAATTGAGATTAAAGCCTTTGCCATTAGTAGTCCCTCTTTTTCACTTCCTCAAAGATATCTGAAATCAATACTTTTAGATAGGTTCCCTTCATTCCTAGTGAACGGCTTTCAATAATTCCTGCCGACTCTAGCTTACGGAGAGCATTGACAATCACTGAGCGCGTGATTCCAATACGATCTGCTATAACAGACGCAGTCAGCTGCCCTTCATTTCCATCCAGCTCAGCTAAAATAGCTGAAACAGCACGAAGTTCTGAGTAAGAAAGGGTATTGACCGCCATAGTAACAGCAGTACGGCGGCGGATATTTTTCTCATCTTCTTCACGTTGGAAGTTCAAGAGTTGAATCCCTACCACTGTGCTCGCAATCTCAACAAGAATCAAATCCTCATCTTCAAATTTCTTATCATTGCGCCAAATAATCAACGAACCTAGACGAATCCCTGATACATGAATCGGAGCGATGGTTGTCAAACCATCTGGAAAGTCCGCACGACTCTCTACAGGGAAAATGGTCAAATCATGTTCAATAGGAAGATTGGCCTCCGTATCGTAGATCATGTTTGCCCCTTGTACATAGTCATCTGGGAACGTCTTGGTTTGGAAAAACTGCTCTACACGGTCTGTATTGGTTTTATAGCGCATAAAGTAGCCCAAAAGACGGCCCTTGCTATTGACAATGCAGGCATTGCAATCAATAATGTCTGCTAGTTGACGTGTAATGGCATTGTATGGAAGTTCATCCTGCATTTGCTCTTCTGAGCGTTTTAAAATTGATGTAATTTTTCTTGTTTTTTCTAATAAATGTGCCATTTTTTACCTCGCATATAATCGCTTCTATTATAACATAGAAAAGTCTTTATTTCAATAATTATCTGAAAATTGCTTATTGAATTGCAATTTTTAAAAGCAAAAATATTTTATAAAAATAGCAATTTTTTATTGACATTCTGTTTGGGTTTTTATATAATATTATTATAAGAAGATGGATTAAAGTTCCCCTTCCCATCTCACCTTTCCTTTACTTTTATACATCTTCTTTTACTATCGGTCTCCTTATATAAAAAAGCGATTCATTTTGAATCGCTTTTTCTTATTTATCGCCCTTGTTACGAATAACAAATCCTGTTTTCTTTTCACTTGAAGTGTTGCGAGGTTTTTTATTGTCTTTATTACGATAGCGTCTGTCTTTATCAAAACGATCGTTTCCGCGGTTGCCTTTCTTGAAGTCATCACGGCGACCATTGCCACGGCGATCACGATCTCGACGGTCGTCTCCACGACGGCCTCCACGACCTCCCTTACCTTTGCCACCAAAGCCATTACCTGATGGTTTAAATGGCAGTGGTTTTTCACGCGCAATCTCCACTTCAGGAAGACTATCTGGATCTTGGACTGTCAGACTCAAGATATACATAGCCAATTCTTCTGGACTAAATTCGGCAGCTAACTTACGAGCATCTTTAGCAAATTTCTCAAAGTTCCCACGAATGGCTTCGTCTGCGAAATCTCGTTCGATTTTCTTGAGAGCCACTTGTTTCTTAGCTTGGAAGGCTTCGTCTGCACTAGCAGGTTTGAGACCTTTCATGCGTTTTTTAGTCAAGTTTTCGATGATTTGGAGATAGCCCATTTCGTTTGGTGATACAAAAGTAATAGACTGACCTGACTTACCAGCACGACCTGTACGACCGATACGGTGAACGTAACTTTCAGGATCTTGTGGAATATCGTAGTTGTAGACATGGGTCACACCTGAGATATCCAAACCACGTGCTGCCACGTCTGTCGCAACCAAAACATCAAGGTTCCCATTTTTAAAATCACGAAGGACACGAAGACGTTTGTTTTGGTCTAGGTCACCATGAATTCCTTCAGCACGGAAGCCACGGATTTTCAGTCCACGAGTTAATTCATCTACACGACGTTTGGTACGACCAAATACGATAGCAAGTTCTGGTTGTTCCACATCCATAAGACGTGTCATGGTATCAAATTTCTCTTGTTCCTTGACACGGATATAGTACTGATCAACCAGCTCTGTTGTCAATTCCTTGGCAGCAATCTTGACATGCTCAGGGTCCTTCATAAACTGAACACCGATACGTTTGATAGCATCTGGCATGGTTGCTGAAAAGAGCAAGGTTTGACGATTTTCAGGGACACGGGAAATGATGGCTTCGATGTCTTCAAGGAAGCCCATGTTGAGCATTTCATCCGCTTCGTCAAGGATAAGCGTTTCAATGTCTTGTAATTTCAAGGCCTTGCGTTTAATCAAGTCCAAGAGACGACCTGGTGTTCCTACCACGATGTGAGCACCAGATTTAAGAGCCTTGATTTGTTTTTCAATGCTGGAACCACCGTAAACTGAGCGAACTTTCACTCCTTTGCTACGGCCAAAGCGGAAGAGTTCCTCTTGGCTTTGGACAGCGAGCTCACGAGTTGGAGCGATGACCAAGGCTTGGATGGTCGCTTCTTCTGTACGGATTTTTTCAAGGGTTGGCAAGCCAAAGGCTGCCGTTTTTCCTGTACCAGTCTGAGCTTGACCGATAACGTCTTTTCCTTCGAGAGCCAAGGGAATAGTCTGTTCTTGGATGGGACTTGCTTCTACAAATCCAGCTTTTTCAATCTCTGCTAGCAAATCAGCAGACAAGTTAAATTCATTAAATTTCACGTTTTTCTTCTTTCTAAAGATGGTGCGAAGCCATCCTATAGCGCGTAGTGTATACTTTTCTTTTCATGACGTATCTTCTACAAAAACGAGATACCGTGTTGCTTCTTTTCCACGAAAGAAAAGTACGAGTTTCTTTGCAACTTATCTAGTATAACACAAGAGCGGGGCAAAAGATAGCAGAATTCGTTTCTAAACTTATGTAAACGATTTCCCATAAATATGAATACACCCTTACATAGCTCATTTCTCCCGTAGCAGATTTGTGCAAAAAGTGTTTTCTTGTGCTAGAATGAAAATCAAATAGGAGGACTATGAATGTTAACATATGATTTAATCGTTATTGGATTTGGTAAAGCTGGTAAAACACTAGCTGGTAAATTAGCTTCAGCTGGAAAAAAAGTAGCTCTTATCGAACGTAGCAAAACTATGTACGGTGGAACTTGTATCAACATCGGTTGTATCCCAACCAAAACCTTGCTAGTCGCTGCTGAGAAAGACTTGTCTTTTGAAGAAGTCATTGCTACCAAAAATACTATCACTAGTCGCCTCAACGGTAAAAACTATGCTACTGTTGCGGGTACAGGTGTGGATATCTTTGATGCGGAAGCTCACTTCCTTTCAAACAAAGTCATCGAAATCCAAGCTGGTGATGAAAAACAAGAATTGACTGCTGAAACTATCGTTATCAACACTGGTGCTGTTTCAAACGTCTTGCCAATCCCTGGACTTGCTACAAGTAAGAACGTCTTTGACTCGACAGGTATCCAAAATTTGGATAAATTGCCTGAAAAGCTTGGAGTCCTTGGTGGCGGAAATATCGGTCTTGAATTTGCTGGTCTTTACAACAAACTCGGCAGCAAGGTAACAGTTCTAGATGCCTTAGATACTTTCCTACCTCGAGCAGAACCTTCCATCGCAGCTCTTGCAAAACAATACATGGAAGAAGACGGTATTGAATTGCTTCAAAACATCCGTACTACTGAAATCAAAAACGACGGTGACCAAGTTCTCGTCGTAACTGAAAACGAAACGTACCGTTTCGACGCCCTTCTCTATGCAACTGGACGTAAACCAAACGTAGAACCACTTCAACTTGAGAATACAGATATTGAACTAACGGAGCGTGGTGCTATCAAAGTAGACAAACATTGTCAAACAAACGTTCCTGGTGTCTTTGCAGTCGGAGACGTCAACGGTGGACCTCAATTCACCTACATTTCACTTGATGACTTCCGTGTTGTCTACAGCTACCTTGCTGGAGATGGCAGCTACACACTTGAAGACCGTCTCAATGTGCCAAATACTATGTTCATCACACCTGCACTTTCACAAGTTGGCTTGACTGAAAGCCAAGCAGCTGAGTTGAAACTTCCATACGCAGTGAAGGAAATTCCTGTTGCTGCCATGCCTCGTGGTCATGTAAATGGAGACCTTCGTGGAGCCTTCAAAGCTGTTGTCAATACTGAAACAAAAGAAATTCTTGGAGCAAGCATCTTCTCGGAAGGTTCTCAAGAAATCATCAACATCATCACTGTTGCGATGGACAACAAGATCCCTTACACTTACTTCACAAAACAAATCTTCACTCACCCAACCTTGGCTGAGAACTTGAATGACTTGTTTGCGATTTAAGATTTCAAATATTCTACACAAGACAAGTATCCATTTTGGTGCTTGTCTTTTTCTATCCAGTCCATAGTTTCCTTACAAGATTATTTGTGCTTTTAGCTGTAAAAGCTTATAATATAGGTGTAGGATGTTGTCTTCATTTTCTGTTCAAAGAGGAGGCTAATCAAATGGGAAAGCAAGTTAAATCACAAAAACACACTCCTTTTTCCTTCCTATCCAAAGAAAAAAGTACGGCTGTGAAAACACTGGTTTTCTGTGTTAGTACAGTCTTCATTTTTCTCCTACTTTGTTGGATGCTTTTTCGCTTGATTTCACCTCAAAAACAGCGATTTACAGTCAATCAGACTGTTGATTTTTACCTTGTTAATTCGAAATCAATCCAAAGTTATCAGTTGCAAAACGATCAGTTTCAGCTCACGAAGACTGAGGACATCTCCATTGCAGAAGATGTCAATTTCTGGTTTCCTCAGGGACGGTTTGACAATCGCTATCTCGTCTTCTCATCTGGAAATACTAGAGGGAAAGCATCCACTCAGAACATTGTATCCCTTGACTTTCAGACAGGGGACATCCGAAAAACTTCAACTCCCTTCTATGCTTATTCGGGAGCTGGAGTATCAGACAAGTTCTTCTACACAGGCCAAACTACAACTGAGGATGGGGTTCTCAGCATGTTTGATATCTCAGGAAAGTTGATTACTCAAAAAACATTCTCCGAATCCACTTCCTTTCCGATCCAGTTTCATGGAAGAGGGAATCGCCTCTACCTCGGCCTGGGATTTCACGATGAGTCTCGCCAACGACCCGCTTTAGTCTTCGATGGTTATTTAGTTGAATTAGACGAAAATAATCAACTAAAAGAATTGTCTCGCACACCTCTGACAAGCGAAGGCAAGATCGTTGAAATGTTAACTTCTTCTGAATTAATCGGTGACAATTATTACAGTAGTGTTGCTTATACCCGAAATACAGAAACCTTTTCTAAGGATCCAGACAATCGCATACTTGTCATGAACTTGTCTAGTAAGGAAAAGCACTTCATCACGCTACCAGAGAACAATCCAAATCTTCTTTATAAAACACCGAAAGAAGACCAATTGATTGTAAAACATGAGGCGGATGGAAATGATCGCTGTGCCTTATCTATTGTCAATCTCTCTGATGAATCCAGCTATCTGATTAATGTCAGAAAAGATTTGCCTGACTCTACAGAAGAGATAATACACATCGATGCAAGTTTGACAAACAAGGTATTGATTGTAACCAATCAACATTTGTTATTGTATTCTCTAGAAAATGGCCAACTTCTAACCAAAACAAAACTGGAACTGAAACAAAACGACTTCCCAATCGCAACTTGGTTTCAGAACTAATCACTCACAGCCCTCTTCGGGCTGTTTTTGTTTCTGCGAAATCTCAAATCTGTCTTTTCCCTCTTTTATGATATAATAGAAACATGGAATTAAAAACTACTTTGGGCCTCCTAGCTGGGCGTTCATCTCACTTCATCTTGAGCCGTCTTGGTCGTGGAAGTACGCTCCCAGGAAAGCTTGCCCTCCAATTTGATAAAGATATTTTACAAAATCTAGCTAAGAACTACGAGATTGTCGTGGTCACTGGTACCAATGGAAAAACCTTAACAACTGCCCTCACTGTCGGCATTCTAAAAGAGGTCTATGGTCAGGTTCTAACCAATCCTAGTGGTGCCAACATGATCACAGGGATTACGACAACCTTCTTGACTGCCAAATCCTCTAAAACTGGAAAAAATATTGCCGTCCTTGAAATTGACGAAGCCAGTCTATCTCGTATCTGTGACTACATCCATCCTAGTCTTTTTGTCATCACTAATATTTTCCGTGACCAGATGGACCGCTATGGTGAGATTTACACGACTTATAACATGATTTTGGATGCCATCCGTAAGGTGCCCACGGCTACAGTTCTCCTCAATGGTGACAGTCCGCTTTTCTACAAGCCATCTATTCCAAATCCAGTTCAGTATTTTGGTTTTGACTTGGAAAAAGGACCAGCCCAACTGGCTCACTACAATACCGAAGGAATCCTCTGCCCTGACTGTCAAGGCATCCTCAAATATGAGCACAATACCTATGCCAACTTGGGAGCCTATATCTGTGAAAATTGTGGTTGCAAACGACCTGACTTGGACTACCGTCTGACAGACTTGGTTGAGTTGACCAACAATCGCTCTCGCTTTGTCATTGACGGCCAAGAATACGGCATCCAAATCGGTGGACTTTACAACATCTACAATGCCCTTGCTGCAGTTGCCATCGCCCGTTTCCTCGGGGCTGATTCACAGCGAATCAAGCAAGGATTTGATAAGAGTCGCGCTGTCTTCGGTCGTCAGGAAACCTTCCATATCGGTGATAAAGAATGTACTCTCGTCTTGATTAAGAATCCAGTCGGTGCAACTCAGGCTATCGAGATGATTAAACTAGCTCCTTATCCATTCAGCCTATCTGTTCTTCTTAATGCCAACTATGCTGATGGGATTGATACTAGTTGGATTTGGGATGCTGACTTTGAACAGATCACTGACATGGACATTCCTGAAATCAACGCTGGCGGTGTTCGTCATTCTGAAATCGCTCGCCGTCTTCGTGTGACAGGCTATCCAGCTGATAAAATCACTGAGACAAGCAATCTGGAGCAAGTTCTCAAAACCATTGAGAAGCAAGACTGCAAGCATGCTTATATCCTTGCAACCTATACTGCCATGCTGGAATTCCGTGAACTGCTGGCTAGTCGTCAGATTGTTAGAAAGGAGATGAACTAATGGTTTATACTTCACTTTCCTCAAAAGCTGGCAACTACCCTTATCAGCTCAACATCGCCCACCTTTACGGAAATCTCATGAATACCTACGGGGACAACGGCAATATCCTCATGCTCAAGTATGTGGCTGAAAAACTGGGGGCTCATGTGACGGTTGACATCGTTTCTCTCCATGATGACTTTGACGAAAATCATTACGACTTTGCCTTTTTTGGTGGCGGTCAAGACTTTGAACAAAGTATCATCGCAGGAGACCTATCTGCTAAAAAAGAGAGCATTGACAACTACATTCAAAACGACGGTGTTGTTCTAGCCATCTGCGGTGGTTTTCAACTATTGGGGCAATATTATGTTGAAGCTTCAGGTAAACGCATCGAAGGGCTCGGTGTCATGGGCCACTATACGCTCAACCAGACCAATAACCGCTTTATCGGTGACATCAAGATTCATAATGACGAATTCGATGAAACCTACTATGGCTTTGAAAATCACCAGGGACGTACCTTCCTCTCAGATGACCAAAAACCGCTGGGACAGGTTGTCTATGGAAATGGAAACAATGAAGAAAAGGTCGGCGAAGGAGTTCATTATAAGAATGTCTTTGGTTCCTACTTCCACGGACCTATCCTCTCACGCAATGCCAATCTGGCTTATCGCCTAGTCACTACTGCCCTCCGAAAAAAATACGGTCAGGACATCCAACTTCCTGCCTATGAGGATATTCTCAGTCAAGAAATCGCTGAAGAATACAGCGACGTGAAAAGCAAGGCTGACTTTTCTTAAACTAAGGAAAATTAGATAAAAGAACTCCACTATCCTGTCGGAGTTCTTTTTGCCTGTTCTTTTACCCTTCTCTCTTGCATTTTCTCTCTTTTTTTGCCAAAATAGAGGGGTAGAAAGAAGGTAGCATATGTCTAAATTACAACAAATCGTAACATATCTTGAATCAGAAAAACTAGACGTCGCTGTCGTATCTGACCCCGTCACTATTAATTACCTCACTGGTTTTTACAGTGACCCTCATGAACGCCAAATGTTCCTTTTTGTCCTAGCGGACCGGGAACCTCTCCTTTTTGTCCCAGCCCTTGAAGTGGAGCGTGCAACCAGCACTGTTTCCTTCCCAGTAGTGGGCTATGTGGATTCTGAAAATCCATGGCAAAAAATCAAAAATGCCTTGCCACAGCACGACTTCAAACGTGTTGCTGTTGAGTTTGACAATCTCATCTTAACCAAATACCATGGTTTGAAAGCAGTCTTTGAAACTGCTGAGTTTGAAAACCTCACTCCTCGCATCCAACGCATGCGCCTCATCAAATCAGCTGATGAAGTGCAAAAAATGATGGTTGCAGGTCTCTATGCTGATAAAGCTGTAAAAGTTGGTTTTGACAATATCTCTCTTGATAAAACAGAGACAGATATCATCGCCCAAATCGACTTCGCCTTAAAACGTGAAGGCTATGAAATGAGTTTTGATACCATGGTCTTGACTGGTGACAATGCTGCAAATCCACACGGAATTCCTGGTGCAAACAAGGTCGAAAAAGACGCCCTTCTCCTCTTTGACCTCGGTGTTATGGTCAATGGCTACGCATCAGATATGACTCGTACAGTCGCTGTTGGCAAACCAGACCAATTCAAGAAAGATATTTACAACTTGACCCTTGAAGCCCAACAAGCTGCTCTTGACTTTATCAAACCTGGTGTGACTGCTCATGAAGTAGACCGCACTGCCCGTGAAGTCATCGAAAAAGCTGGTTACGGTGAGTACTTCAACCACCGTCTCGGTCACGGTATCGGTATGGATGTCCACGAATTCCCATCTATCATGGAAGGAAACGACATGGTCATCGAAGAAGGCATGTGCTTCTCTGTTGAACCAGGTATCTATATCCCTGGTAAAGTCGGCGTTCGTATCGAAGACTGCGGTGTTGTTACCAAGGATGGCTTTGACCTCTTTACAAGCACTAGCAAAGACTTGCTTTATTTTGATTAATATTCATCTAATACTCAATGAAAATCAAAGAGCAAACTAGGAAACTAGCCGCAGGCTGTACTTGAGTACGGCAAGGCGACGTTGACGCGGTTTGAATTTGATTTTCGAAGAGTATAAAATTTTCCCACAATAAAACGCATAGTATCAAGCTTTCAACACTTGATATTATGCGTTTTTCTGATTTTTAGAACTTTTCTCCAGCCGCTTTACTTAATTTTCTTAATACTTTGACTAAGCACAAACCCTACAACCATTCCCACGATATTTTGCAGGAAGTTTGGTAGGATTTCTGGTAGGGCTGCTGCCCATCCATTCATCAAAGTTGAACCCAAGGCGTAGCCCCCTACCATCGCAATAGTAGCTAAGATAAGGCCTAGCCATTGCCATTTTCCTTTAAATCCTGCGAAAAATCCCTGCAAGCCATGGTTGATCAAGCTAAAGAACATCCACTGGGGGTAGCCTGATAAGAGGTCAATCAAGAAACCTGCTAGACCTCCGACTACAGCCCCTTCACGACTACCAAAGTAGAAGGCCGCAAAGAAGATACCTGCATCTAAAAGAGTTAGAATACCTGTTGGCGTTGGAATTTTTAAGAAATAACCTAGAACTACAGAAAGGGCGGTTAATAGAGATACAAGGGCGATTTTAGTTGTTTTGGTTTGCTTCATATTGTCTTACTCCATATTGATCTGCTTGTGCAATAGCACGATAAACGAAAACTTTAGAACTCTCTACTGCTGGTAAAAGTTCAACCCCTTTAACCAAGTGACTGGCAATGCTTGAGGCAAAGGTACAACCTGCACCAGCATTTTGGCCTTGGATAACGGGATTTTCTAGGACAGTAAAGGTTTGTCCATCATAAAAGACATCTACAGCCTTGTCCTGACTAAGGCGATTACCTCCCTTGATAATGACTGCTGGTGCTCCTAAATCATGCAATTTCTGTGCTGCAGCTTTCATATCTTCCAAGGTTTTGATCTCTTGACCCGCCAACAATTCTGCTTCTGGGAGATTAGGCGTAATCACACTGACATGAGGGAAAAAGCGAATCAACTCTTGACAGAGTTGGCTGACTGCCACATCATGCGTTTCCTTGCAGACCAAGACGGGGTCCAATACCACCGGCACTCCAGGACGTTGCTTGATAAAGTCCAGTGCCTTCTCAGCCACACTGACAGTAGGGAGAAGACCAATCTTAATCCCTGCAAACTCGACATCACGCAAGCTATTCAACTCATGTTGAAAAATAACGTCATCTGTTGGGAAGACCTCAAAACCCTTTTCTGTCAAGGCTGTCAAACAAGTCACTGCTACAAAGCCATGTAAACCGTTCAAGGTATAGGTAGCAAGATCGGCTGATAAACCACCGCCACTAAAAATATCATTCCCAGAAAGTGCTAAAATACGATTATTCTTCATATCGAATCTCCTTTAAATACAAGCCATTTGGTGCAGCCGTTGGACCTGCAAGCTGTCTGTCTTTTTTTTCCAAGATCAAGTCAATCTGCTCAACTGGCATTCGATTATTTCCGATTTTGAGCAGCGTCCCCACCATATTGCGAATCTGCTTATACAAGAAACCATTTCCTGAAAAGGTAAAGGTCAAAAATTGTCCTGTCTCATCGACTGTTAAACTCGCTTCTGTAATGGTCCGAATCTTGTCCTCTACACTGGTTCCAGATGCTGTAAAACCTGTGAAATCGTGGGTTCCTTCTAATTTTTTGATTGCCATCTGCATGCGTTCCACATCGAGGGGATAGGGAAAATGAGTGGCATAATGACGACGCATAGGATTCTTGGGGCGCCCTCTATCCACAATAAACTCATAGGTCTTGCTATGTTTTGCATAACGGCAATGAAAATCATCGGCCACAAGCCCAGTTGAAATCACATTGATATCTTCAGGAGACTGGGTATCCAGAGCAAAACGGAGTTTTTCCTCATCCATCTGATAGGGCAAGTCAAAATGAATAACCTGTCCCAAAGCATGAACCCCACTATCCGTCCGACCAGCACCGTGAACAGTGATGGCATGCCCCTTATTGAGTCTCGTTAAGGTTTTTTCGATTTCCTCTTGAACGCTCCGCGCATGAGGCTGGCGCTGAAAACCAGCAAATGCATACCCGTCATAGGAAATGATTGCTTTATATCTTGTCATAACTTCTATTTTATCAGGAAATAAAAGTGTAAACAAGTTTAAAAAACAATAATTGTCTGGGTACAAAATTCCCAAAAAGAAAAACTTAGGAAACCAATCCTAAGCTCTTTTTTGAAGTGCGTACATAACAAAAATAGAAGTGACAATCAACCAACATCCTAAAATGGTGAAGACCAACATACCGTTTTGAGTCACCAAGCCAATCGCCCCAAGAATGAAAGGTGTCGTAAAGGCTCCAAAGCTACATCCTAGCACTGCAAAAGATGTTGCCTGATTAAGGAGCTTGGCTGGGATTCTTTCAGAAAGAAGCTGAAAGACAGTGGTCAAGGCCACACTGTAAGAAAAACCTGCCACGATACTTCCAACTACCATCACACCCAATGACGGAGACAAGGCAATCACAATCTGCCCCAATCCAAAGGTGATACCTGACCAAAGGAGCAACCTTTCTTTAAACAGAGAGATAAAGAAAGAAAAACTCACACCTGCCAAGATACCAATCAACTGCATGATACTTAAAACCAAACTCGATAACTGGGCATCCCCTAGACCTCTTTCCACCATCAGACTAGGAATACGAATGGTGATAGCTGTATTGGTGCAGACAACAACTGCTGCTTCGACAGCCAATAGAAAAATCAAGCCTTTCATCTTTCCTGTCAGACGAGTTGTTTCGGCCTCTTTTTTCTTTGTTTCTTTCTTTTCTTTCCCATAAGGGACAAAGAGCAGATAAAGGATCAATACTAAAAATCCCGCACTGTAGGCCAAGAAGGTCACTGTCCATCCCAAGGATAAGAGTTGACCTACCACTAGAGTCAAAATCGACGCCCCGACAACTTCTGCTGATCCGCGGAGACCCAGCATCTGAATCCGTGTCTTTCCATGATAGCGTTCGCTGATGATGGAAATAGCCTTGGCATTGATCATCCCCACACCCAAGCCAAATAAAATCCGCATCGCAAAGACAAAGTTGTACTCCTGATACCAGAAAGGGGCTGTTCCACCGATAGAAAGGATGATAAGTCCTAGACTAATCTGAAGTCGCTCAGGAAACAATCGCTCCAAAAAACCATTTAAAACCAGCATAATCATGATCCCAAAAGAAGGGAGACTGACCAGGAGCTCGATTTGTTCTTTGGGGTAGCCTTGATAATAGTCAAACATGGCTGGCAGAGCACTTGATATGGAAAAGGAGGTAATCAAAACGAGGGAGAGGGCCAAAATACTAGCCCGTTCTAAAAATTGTTTCATGAATTTTCTTTCTGTATATTTCTCACTGTTGATCCTTTTAAAAGGAAGATGGCAAGAAAAGAAGGAGCCCGATTGAACTAAAGACTCCGTCCTAACTTTCCTAATAGGAAGACTATTTTCGCTTGATTTGCTTGATCAGATAGAAGATAAAGCCTGCAACCATATACGCCGCAAAAATGATCAAACACCATTTGATAACCACGTCCCAACCCTTGTTCACATTTAAAAAGAAATAAGGGAAGGGATTGTCCTTGGAATTCGGAATATTGAGTTTTAAGACCAGGCCGTTAAACAAGGCAAAAATCATATAAACCAAGGGCAAGATGGTCCACAAGACTGGATCCCAGATCTTGTATTGACCCTGTTTATCAAAGAAGAGGGTATCGGCTAAAAACCAGAGTGGAACGATATAGTGACAAAGGAAATTCTCCACACGGTAAAAGTCTGTCGCAATCGGAGCAAGCATAAAATGATAAATCACACAAGTAATCATAATACTCATGGTAACGCCACCCTTGAGACGAAGCAGGGTCGGGCTTTGCCAATCTTCACCTGAACGACTCATCACACGGAGTAGATAGCCAGTGAAAATCGTTACCAAAAGATTGGACAATACTGTGTAGTAAAGGAGCATTCCAAAGCCACCGTGCTTGGTAATCTCTAAATAAACTCCTGTAAATGCCGCTAAGAACAAGAGCACACGACTATAAAAGATAAATTTGTAATTCAGTTTCATGGCTAGATTTTCTTAACAAACTCTGACTTCAATTTCATAGCTCCAAAACCATCAATCTTACAGTCGATGTTGTGGTCACCTTCTACGATACGGATATTTTTAACACGAGTTCCTTGTTTCAAATCCTTTGGCGCACCTTTTACTTTCAAGTCCTTGATTAGGGTTACAGTATCGCCGTCGGCTAATTTATTTCCGTTGGCATCGATAGCAACAACACCTTCTTCTACTTCTGCAACTTCTGCAGGGTTCCATTCATAGGCGCACTCTGGGCAGACCAAGAGACTTCCGTCCTCGTAGACATATTCTGAATTACATTTTGGGCAATTTGGTAAATTGTTCATGGGTTCTCCTTATAACATTTCACTATTTTTTGAAAATCAAAATTTCTCGAACAGCAACTATTATACCGTAAAATCCTACTTTTGACAATGTGTCCTAAGTCTAGCAGACAAAAAAGTCATGCAACTTTTTACAGTTACATGACTTTTAAAAGATGATTGGTCATGGGCACTTATCAAGCACCTCATGATAAAAGGGGTAGCAACTATATCTTACAGACCAGGAGCTTGTCCTAGTTCTGCCGCAATCATCCAAACTGTTTTCTCAAGTTCAGCCTTAGCACCAACAAAGATATCGTTTGTAACATCATCGCTTTCTTCGTCAGTCACATCCAAAGCTTTTTGGAAAAGAGTGATGAGGTAGCGATAAATAGCTAGAACACGTTCCAAGCTTTCTTCAACGTTACGGAATTCTCCTTCTTCTTCTTCGATTTCACTGTGTTGAAGGAATTCTGTCAAAGTTGAGTAAGGTTTGCCACCAAGGGTAATTAAACGTTCGCTGATTTCGTCAAGATAGCCATCAAGGCTGTCCATGTATTCATCCATTTTTGGATGCCACACGAGGAAACCACGACCACGCATATACCAGTGAACTTGGTGAAGGGCAATGTGAGCCACATACAAGTCTGCTACTGCTTGGTTCAATACTTCTTTTGTTTTTGCCAATGCTACTGGCGCTGTTTTAGATAATGTTGTTACGTCTTTTACTGCTTCTTTTTTCAATTCAACCATATTTCTTACCTCTTTTCATTTTTTTATAACTACTTCACAGTAGCTATAATACAAGTATACTACTATCAGAAAACGATAGCAAGGAAAGTGTACTATCTGAGAAAAGTTGTAATAGACTGATAATTTAAGAATAGTCTAGACCGTTTTGATTAGCTGGATTGCCCAGACTTACTTGAAAATTGGCTTTGGTACAAATCATAATAAAAGCCTTTTGCTTGGAGCAAACTTTCATGATTTCCCTGCTCAATAATCTGTCCTTCCTTAAGAACGAGAATCTTGTCTGCTTCTTGAATGGTAGAGAGACGGTGGGCGATGACAAAGCTGGTTCTTCCCTTCATCAAGCGTTTCATAGCTTTTTGAATCAAGAGTTCCAAACGGGTGTCAACAGAGGAAGTCGCTTCATCCAGAATAAGAATTTTAGGATTGGCTAGGAGAGCACGCGCGATGGTCAAGAGTTGTTTTTGTCCGAGGGAAATATTACTTGACTCTTGGTTCATCTCCATGTTGTAACCACCAGGAAGAGTTCGGATAAAGTGGTCTACATTTGCCGCTTTGGCAGCTTCTATTATTTCCTCGTCACTGGCGTTAAGATTTCCAAAACGTAGGTTTTCTTTGATCGTACCTTCATAAAGCCAAGCATCCTGCAAGACCATCCCAAACTGACGGCGATAGTCTTGACGTGACAACTGGCGAATATCCTGCCCGTCAACCAAGATTGCGCCTGCTGTGACATCGTAAAAGCGCATAAGCAGATTGATTAAGGTCGTTTTACCAGCTCCAGTAGGACCAACAATCGCCACCATCTCTCCCGGTTGAACTTCTAGATTAAAGTCTCGAATCAATGGCTTGTTTTCAACATACTGGAAGTCAACATGTTGGAAGGTCACCTGACCTGTTAAGGGTTCAAGGATTTCGAGTTCTTCTCCCTCTACTTCCTCAGTCTCATCCAAGATGTCGAAGATACGGTCTAACGAAGACTTGGCACTTTGCATTTGACCCGCAAGTTGTGTAATGTTTTGGATAGGCTGGCTAACCTGCCAGACATACTGAACAAAGGCCTGCATATTCCCCACTGTCAAACGACCCGCAATCACTTGCAAACCACCAAGAACTGCAACAATCAGATAGGTCAAGTCCGATACAGCATGGAGGGCTGGCATCATGAGTCCAGAGATAAAGCTGGCTTTAAAACCAACACGTTGGAGATCGTCTGTAATCTTAGAAAATTCTTTATGAGAAGTTTCCTCACGACTATAGAGTTTCAAGACATTAAAACCTGTAAGATTTTCCTGCACATAGCCATTCATCCGTCCTAAAATAGCCGCCTGTTCTTTAAAATAAGGCTGAGAACGTTTCAGGATACTTCTAGCACCAAAATAGGTCACTGGAATGGATAGAATCACCACTATAGCCAGTTGGAAGTTCAAGTATAAAACCATTCCCATGACAAGGACAATCGTCAGAACAGCATTGACAATTTGGAGGAAAGACTGTTGAAGAGCGTTGGACACTGTCTCAACGTCACTGGTAAAGCGTCCCAATAAATCACCAAATTGGTGTTTGTCAAAGAAAAATACAGGGATACGATTGATTTTTTCAGTCATTTCATTTCGCAGATCTTGGGTCATGGACTGGACCGCATTAGTCATGAAATAGTTGGAATAATAAGAACCAAGTTCATACAAGAGACCTCTAAAGAGGTAAATGATTAAAACCGTTCCGATGTAGCCAGTATTGATACTAGCACCTGAAAGGCCCTTAGCCATATCTAAGAGGTTTTTTGTCAACTCCGTAATGGCTAGCCCCAAAACAAAAGGTTCTAAGACACTCATGACCACACTCAAAACTTTTAGAAAGACGGCAAAGAAGACAGAAAAACGGTAGGCTTTTAAATAGCTCCACAAACGAGCCAAACTAGATTGTGTTTTCATATTTCCTCCTATTCTTCTGTTAGCGATGCATTTTTCAACTGCGACTCAGCAATTTCACGATAGATATCATTGATTTCCATCAATTCCTCATGGCGACCGCGACCCACGATTTCACCCTTATCCAGAACGATGATCTGGTCCGCATCCATGATGGTTCCGACACGTTGAGCAACAATTAAAACCGTTGCATTCTGTGTTACTTCCTTGAGACGACGGCGCAAAATGGCATCCGTACGATAATCCAAGGCTGAGAAAGAATCGTCAAAAATATAGATATCAGGATTCTTTATAACAGCTCGGGCAATTGAGAGACGTTGTTTCTGTCCTCCAGAAAGGTTGCTTCCACCTTCGGCTAGATGGGTCGCAAAGCCTTCTTCTCGGCTTTCGATAAAATCTTTGGCTTGCGCCACATCCGCTGCCTGATGTAGGTCTTTGTGACTAGCATCTTCCTTCCCATAGCGGATATTTTCAGCGATAGTTCCTGTAAAGAGTAAGGCCTTCTGCGGGATAAAACCAATCTTTTGACGAAGAGACTTGAGACGGTAATCCCTCACATCAACACCATCAACCTTTATTTTACCAAGCGTGACATCGTAAAAACGAGGAATCAATTGCACAAGAGAGGATTTTCCAGATCCGGTCGATCCGATAAAAGCAATGGTTTCACCTGGTTTAGCACTGAAAGAAATATTGTGCAAAACAGGATTTTCCGTCTCGCCAGGATAGGCAAAGGTGACATTTTCAAATTCCAAATATCCGTGGGTTGCTGTCTCTCTGACCCCTCCTTCATTGGGATCAATAGAAATCGGCATATCCATGACTTCTTTCAAGCGTTCACTCGAAACCGCTGTACGAGGATACATGGTGAAGAGATTGGATAGGAAAAGGAAGGACAAGAGGGCGTGGAAACTATATTCGATAAAGGCCACTAGGTCCCCAATTTGCAAGCTTCCTTGTTTGATAGGGTCCAGAGCAAACCAGACAATAGCTACAATCATGGCAATGATAATCTGAACAAACAAGGGTTCCGTCAAACCGGTTAGTTTAAACAGACGATTGGAATTAGCTGCATAGACTGCATTTTGTCCTGCAAAGCGTTCCTCTTGAAACTCCTCACGGGCAAAGGCACGAATGACACGGAGTCCCATTAGATTTTCCCTGGCATATTGGTTTATCTTATCTAAGGTAGCCTGCTGTTTCTCTGATAATGGTCGAGTCTTGACCGCTACATAAATGACCACCACAGCTAAGAAAGGTACTGCAAAGGCCACTATCCAGGCTAATGACGGACTGGTCAGGAAGATCATTAAGATACTAGACAGCATCATCATGGGGGTGATGACACCCAGTTTTAAGGTCTGTTCTGCAAACTGCATGAGAACAAAGGCATCACTGGTAATGCGAGTAACCAGTGAAGACACTCCAATCTTTTCATATTCATGATGAGAATACTCTTGTAATTTGGCATAGAGATCATCCCTCATATCCTTGACCATATTGGTCGTCAGCTTACTAGCAGCGTAGGCTAAGACTATACGCCCCAAGGTTCCACATAGGATAATCACCAGCATAATTGTAGCCCAAACATACAATTGCTGTTCATTCCCTTTATTCACACCTTCATCAATCATCCGAGCCAGAACAGTTGGCAGTCCAAGATTGACAATAACAAAGAAAACCGCTCCAAAGAAATCCAAGAATAACCACTTGGGATATTTTTTCAAATAAGACCAAATATAGAGCATAACTCCCCCTTTCATAACTTTTTGATATAGAAAAGAGCGCGCATCTGCACGCCTTTCTTTCCCTAAGGAACTTTCCTAGTCTAGAAAAATCCCTCTTTCACAAGAATGCTCCAAGTAAAAATAAGACAGGCAGTCAAAGTCACTTAGTACTTTTAACTGTCTGTCTGGAATAAGCTAGATTATTTTACAAAATCAAGCAATGCCAAGAAGCTTTCAGCTTCAAGTGACGCACCACCAACAAGGGCACCGTCAACGTCTGGGCAAGCCATGTATGAAGCAACGTTTTCAGGTTTAACAGAACCACCGTATTGAACACGAACTTTGTCCGCAACTTCTTGACCAAAGTCAGCTGCTACAACGTCACGAACAACTTTACACATTTTTTGTGCATCGTCTTGTGAAGCTGATTTACCAGTACCGATAGCCCAGATTGGCTCGTAAGCGATAACTGTTGAAGCAACTTGTTCAGCTGTCAAGCCAGCCAATGCAGCAGATACTTGAGCACCTACGAATTCAGCCGCTTTACCAGCTTCGTAAGTTTCAAGTGACTCACCACAACAAATGATTGGAAGCATACCGTTTGCAAAGATCGCTTTTGCTTTTTTGTTGATATCTTCGTCAGTTTCATGGAAGTAGTCACGACGTTCTGAGTGACCGATAACTACATAGTCTGTACCGATTTCTTTCAAAACTTGTGGGCTAGTTTCACCAGTGAACGCACCTGCATTTTCAAAGTAGCAGTTTTGAGCAGCAACTTTAAGGTTTGATCCTTTAGCAGCAGCAAGAACAGCTGTCAAATCAAGAGCTGGAGCTGCGATACCTGCTTCAACAAGGTCTGATGAAGGAAGTTTTGATGCAACGGCTTCAACGAATGCTTTTGCTTCTTCTGGATTTTTGTTCATTTTCCAGTTACCAGCGATAAATGGTTTACGTGACATTTCACATACCTCTTTTTTCATTTTATTTTCTATTATTCTATCATATTTATAAGGAGCTTGCAAATCTTACTCTAATTTACAAGATTTTCCGAGCGGCTACTCTTGCCACAAATTCATAGCATCGAGGAAATCAGCCGAAGCTTGCACTTGTTTGGGATTGTTAGCTTCTCGCTCTGCTCGTTTGGCCTCTACCTGAGCCACAGACTGGATACCCTCATGGCGCCAATTACGGAGGATTGCTTGAATATATTTCCAGTTTGGTTTGCCATTTAGAACAGCCTCTCGGAGAGCTTCCTTGATCAAATCCGCCTTAATTCCATCGTCTTTGACTGTCTTAGAAAGATCTTCGATTTCAAACGGCGTCAGCAAGCGTCCTAATTCCTGCTGAAAAGTCTCAACCAGATCCTTCAGTTGATTTTGCGGGTTTGGGGCAATTGCAGCTGGAGTCTGACTGTCCAACAAGTTATCCAAGCGTTCAAAAGCCAAACTAGCATCAAAAATAAGCTCAATTTCCCCATTTAGTTCAATCGTTCGATATTGTAGTAGCCCATTTTCAGTCAAGTTTGAAATGGATTGGTTGACATCTGCAAGTTCTTTTCCAATAGTTTCTGCAATTTGGCTTGGCGACAGCTCATCCAAAGCAGATGTATTTTGTAGATAAAAAAATTGCCAGACGAGAAAATCATCACTAGAAGGAAAGAGTTCCTTAAAATGCAAGAGCAGGGCACTTGGCAAAACCAAGTTCCCTGATTTGAAAGCGTCAAAATATGTCATAATTCCTCTTATAAATATCCAAATGCAGCCGCATCATCCTCTACCTTTCTCCAGTCAAAAGGGGTTTCTTGATAAACTGCATAGTTAACCCAGTTACTGAAAAAGAGAGCAGCTGAAGAAGACCAACAGAGACACGGTGTCTCATTCACATCATCATTTTTGAAGTAATTTTCTGGAATGTGAGGATTAAGTCCTGCCTCACAATCACGAAAATACTCTTTTGCTAGAGTATCACGGTCATATTCTAAATGACCAAAACTATAAATTTCACGAAGATCCCGACTGGCTAAAATAGAAACGCCGACTTGTTCTCCCTCAGAGAGGATTTCCAGATTGGTTTTTCCTAAAATTTCCTCCTTATAGATTTCTGTATGACGAGAATGGGGAGCTACATAGCTATCATCAAAACCACGAAAGAGAAGATGGCCCTCTTTCAAGGCATCCTGCGGGTAAATACCTGACAATTTCTGAGCCATCTGATGCTTTTCAACTCCATAGCGAGCATAAAGACCTGCTTGGGCACCCCAACAGATATGCAGGGTAGAAAAAACATGTGTCTTGGACCATTCGATGACCTGCTTAAACTCCTCCCAGTAGTCCACCTCCTCAAAAGGCAAGTGCTCCACCGGAGCTCCTGTGATGATCATCCCATCAAAAAAGTCATCCTTAACCTCTGGGAAGGTCTTATAGAAGGTCTCCATATGTTCGGCACGAGTCGTCTTTGAACGATGCGTCTCCATATACAAGAAATCAATATCTAACTGTAGGGGCGTATTAGCCAAATGCCGCAAGAGTTGCGTTTCTGTTACCATCTTTTGAGGCATAAGATTTAAAATCAAAATCTTCAAGGGGCGAATATCCTGATGAGCGGCCCGTTGGTCATCCATAACAAAGATATTTTCTGTCCTTAAAATCTCCACAGCTGGTAATTTTTTATCAATTCGAATCGGCATAATACCCTCCTAACAGTTCTCTATTTCGGGAATGATGTTGTCTGTTTGAAAGTAAAAACCTCCAAATACTTCTTCCCTTTATTATACTGTATGAAGATATAGTTTTCAATTATAGTTTTTCTCTAACTAGCTATAGTTAATTTATATAGCAGATGAAGAGAAAACAGCCCCAAGGACTGTTTTTCATTAATAATGCATAAGTACCTTGTAATCGTAATCTCCGATTCTTTCACGGCCTTTAAGCTCATCCAACTCAATTAAGAAAGCACAACCAGCTACAACTCCACCAAGTCTTTCAATCATCTCAATCGTTGCCTTGACAGTTCCACCTGTTGCCAAGAGATCATCTACGATGAGAACGCGTTGACCCGGTTTGATCGCATCAGCGTGCATGGTCAAGGTATCAATACCATATTCTTTCTCATAGTCAGCAGAAATCACTTCACGTGGCAACTTCCCTGGTTTACGAACAGGAGCAAATCCAATCCCCAACTCAAAAGCAACGGGACAGCCGACAATAAATCCACGAGCTTCTGGTCCCACAATCATGTCGATCTTCTTGTCCGTTGCATACTGAACGATTTCACGAACAGCATAGCTATAAGCATTGCCATCTGCCATCAATGGGCTGATATCACGGAAGGTGATGCCTTCCTTGGGATAATTTTCAATCGTTGCAATATAATCTTTTAAATTCATCTTTTTCTTTCTTTCAAAGTTTTTTACTCTCTATTATACCATATTTTCTGTGAAAGAAGAAATAGAAGATTTTTATTTGCTAATCCAAGATTTCGTCTTGCTGATTTAAGATTCAAGCTTTAATCCAACCATTGAATATAGGCTGTTTTATCTTCACTATTATAACCAGCTCTCTTATAAAAATCCTGAGTGCTTGCATTTTTAGAACCTGTCAGGAGCATCATCTTATAACAATTTCCCTCTTTAGCTATTTGTTTAGCATATTCAAGACAAGCGCTTGCATACCCTTTCCCTCTATCTTCTTCACGAGTCACCACATTTTCAATCAAAGCATAGGGTCTCACACCTCTTGTCAAATTGGGAATAATGACACAAATACAGGAGGAGGCTATTCTTCCTTCCACCTCCTTCACGATAACATGATGGCGCTGGTCAGAAATCATCTCACTCCATACTTGCTGCAAATGAAGACTATCTTCTGGAATCTCTTTCTCATGTAAGGACAGGTAGAGATTTAATAACTCAAATAAATCCTCCTGTACAGCTTCTCTCAACAATTTTATTTCCTCCATTCCTTAATTGATAAATTTGAATAAAAAAACTCTGACCGAAGCCAGAGATTCTAGTTGATTAAAGTGAGTTCACGTCAACCTTGATACCAACACCTTGAGTAGTTGTGATAGTCAAGTTTGTTACGTAAGTTCCTTTAGCTGTAGCTGGTTTTGCTTTTTGGATTGTTTCGTTGAAAGCTTTAAAGTTTTCAACCAATTTTTCAGCTTCAAATGATACTTTACCGATGATTGCTTGAACGTTACCTGCACGGTCAGCACGGTAAGTGATCTTACCACCTTTAGACTCTTCAACTGCTTTAGCAACATCCATTGTTACTGTACCAGTTTTAGGGTTTGGCATCAAGTTACGTGGTCCAAGGACACGTCCAAGACGTCCAACAAGAGCCATCATGTCAGGTGTAGCGATAACTACGTCGAAGTCCAACCAACCGTCGTTGATTTTCGCAACTAGGTCATCTTCACCAACAAAATCTGCACCAGCAGCTTTTGCTTCTTCAGCTTTTGCACCACGTGCGAAAACAAGAACGCGTGAAGTTTTACCAGTACCGTTTGGCAATACCATTGCACCACGGATTTGTTGGTCAGCTTTTTTAACGTCGATGTTCAAGTTGTAAGCAACTTCTACAGTTGCGTCAAATTTTGCAAAGTTAGTTTCTTTTGCAAGTGCTACAGCTTCTTCTACACTGTATGCTTTTGTGCTGTCGATTTTCTCAAGAGCAGCACGAAGTTGTTTGCTTTTTTTAGCCATTTTCTATTCTCCTTGTAAGTGGTTCAATCGATTTTCATCTCCCACGTCACTTCTCGAAATGATGAAGTCTTGCGGGTTATATTGGGGGTGTTATTGATTAGTCAACAACAGTGAATCCCATAGAACGAGCAGTACCTTCGATCATACGCATTGCAGACTCAATGTTTGCTGCGTTCAAATCTGGCATCTTAGTTTCTGCAATTTCTTGTACTTGTGCACGAGTAACTGTAGCAACTTTAGTTTTGTTAGGTGTACCTGATCCTTTTTCAACACCTGCAGCTTTTTTCAAAAGAACAGCAGCTGGTGGTGTTTTTGTAACGAAAGTAAATGATTTGTCTTCGTATACTGAGATAACAACTGGAATGATCATACCAGCTTGGTCAGCTGTACGAGCGTTGAACTCTTTTGTGAATCCCATGATGTTGATACCAGCTTGACCAAGAGCAGGTCCAACCGGTGGAGCTGGTGTAGCTTTACCAGCAGGGATTTGCAATTTTACAAGTTTTTCGACTTTTTTAGCCATTTTTAAATCCTCCTTTGTGGTTTTGGCGGTAATTAAAGATTTTTACCTCCCACAAGTATGCTTTACACATACCCATCTATTATACACTATTTATCTAAAAATGCAAGAGAAAAATTTCTTTTTTAATCGACGTAATCTCCGCCTTCAAAGCCATAGTATTCTTCCAAACTAAGGCCACTTGCAGCAATTTCTTTGGCTTCTTTTCCGACATAGCGAAGATGCCATTCTTCCGCCATGTAGCCAGTCTCTTTTTCCTTGCCTTTGAGATAGCGAACGACAAAGCCATAGTCAGCCGCATGATCCAAGAGCCACTGGGCCGCCTTTTCTTCAGTAACTAAATCTCCATCTGTCCCAATAAGGTCAAATGCAAGACCTGTTTGGTGTTCACTGTATCCAGGACGAGCTGAGTAGCGATCTGCCGCTTCCTTCCCGTCTTGATTCACATAGTCTTGATAAAGTTTGGTTTGAGTTTCATAACTTCTAAAACCACTGTAATGATCGCTGATTGGGTAGCCAGCTGCTTGCATTGCTGTAATAAGTTTGACCAACTCTGCCTTGGCTGTTGGATTTTCTCCTGGATTGTAGTCTTTTGACAAAGGATAGTGCTTATTAGCTACGACGATTTCATCGTATTTTCCTTGTATACTATAGTGGTCTCCCTTATTCACAACTTCTGCCTTCTTCTGACTAGGAGCTTGAGATTTGCTTCCTACAGTCCCTTCAGATTGGCTAGTTTGTTCCGTTTTTTGAGTATTTTCTTCATTTTTAAGTTTTTCTTGAGAACATGCTGCTAGAGTTACTGCTAGCAAACCGGATAAAACGATATATCTTTTTTTCATTTTTTGCTTCCTCTCTTAGACCATGTGCTTCTCTAATTCATCGGATAAGGCTTTAATCATTTGTTCCAACTCAGGGGATTTCACTTGGCAATCTTCTGCCGCCATTTCTTCCCAGGGTACCCACCAGACTGGACCACGGCCATTCAATCCATGCCCCCTCATATCACCTGATCGTCTTGGAAAGAGGTGCCAGTGGGCGTGGGCATCTCCATTTCCTAAAAGTTCGATGTTCATCTTTTCAGCTTTAAACGCTTTGGCAACAGCTTCTTGGACCAAACTCATTTCCTCTAGAAAACGAAGTTTTTTAGAAGTCTCCATCTGATGGAGTTCTGTGACATGCTCCTTTGCTAGAAATAAGGTATAGCCCTTAAAGTATTGATGGTCTCCAATGACAACATAGCCTGTTTCTAGTTCTTTTACAAAGTAGGGATTTTTCCCTGCCTTTATCCATTCAATTCTTTGACAAATCAAGCACATATTAGTCTACCAATGCACTCTTGAGATAGGCATCGACCATACGCTCAGTCGCCACGACCGAATCAATGTGTGTTCGTTCGTAAGAGTGACTGGATTCAATACCAGCTCCAAGGAGGGCATGCTTTACCTCTGCACCTGCTGACATAGCTGCGGAAGCATCCGAACCGTAAAATGGATAAATGTCAAGCTTAAATGGAATATCTTGCTCCTTTGCCAAAGCCACTAAATGTTGACGGAAGTCATAGTGATAGGGACCTGAAGCGTCCTTGACACAGATAGATACTGTATATTCGTCTGTCTGCTGGTCATCGCCCATAGCCCCCATATCCACAGCTAGATATTCCACTACCTGAGCTGGAATATTGGAGTTGGCACCGTGGCCCACCTCTTCAAAGACTGAAAAAGCAAAATGAGTTGTTACTGGCAACTCAATTCCCTCTTCCTTATAAACACGAAGAAGATTGAGCAAAATCGCTGCGCTGACTTTGTCGTCCAAATGGCGAGACTTGATGAAACCAGTCTCTGTCACAACAGTTCGTGGGTCAAAGCTGATGAAGTCACCAACCTCGATGCCTAAGGCACGGGTTTCTTTTTCATTGGTCACTTTTTCATCCAAACGCACTTCCATATTGTCCTGAGTGCGTTCAGCAGTTCCTGCATCTTTGTAGACATGGCAAGAAGTCTGGTGGATGAGGATGGTTCCAGATACCTTTTTACCTGTGCTAGAAACATGGACTGTACAGTTTTCTCCCTCAATCATGTTCCAAGGAAAACCACCGATACGGTCCAATTTGAGACGACCGTCAGGTTTGATAGCACGTACAATGGCACCAAGCGTATCCACATGGGCAGTCACATAACGTTGTTGCTCATCATTTTGACCTTTAATAGTAACATTGATACCACCCTTGGCTGTGCGAACAGGCTGGTAACCAAGTTTCTCTAAAGTATGGACTAGATAGTCTGAAATCTCACGAGTAAAACCTGTCGGAGATGCAATAGCGGTTAATTCTTTGATATAGTTTATAGTTTGATTCATTTCTTCACCTCTTTTGCTACCTATTATAGCATATTTCAGTAGAGAGGAAAAAAGAAAAATCACTCCTGTAAAGTTGACTTACAAAAGTGATTTCTATTTTTTTATTCCATCTCAAAAACATCACTCTCTTGCTTGTTTGGTAGAACCAGTGAAAGCAAGATTCCGATAATAGCTGGCACTAGCCATGGTAGAGAGGCAGCTGCAAATGGAAGAGCATTGACGAGATTTGCTAGAAACTCAATCTTAAAAGAACTTCCAAGGACGCTTGCAAGAGCAATTGCTGTGACAACTCCCATTGTTAGTTGCATACCCGGTTTTGATAGGGGTACAAACTTATTAACAATTACAATCATCACAATGGCAATAGTGATTGGATACAAGATTACCAATACTGGAATTGAGTACTTGATAATCGCATCCAAACCGAGGTTTGCAATGGCAAATCCAATCAAGGTAAAGGCAGTTGTATAAACCTTGTAGCTGATTTGTGGGAAACGTCCGTTAAAGAACTCAGCTGTAGATACGATCAAGCCAACTGTCGTTGTGAAGCAGGTTACAGTTACCATGGCAGCAAGGAAGAGTTGAGCCGTTGAACCAAAGATTTCCTGAGTAGCTTGCGACAAGATATAAACACCTGGTGTTCCACCCTTCATTGCTTCTGCTGGTACCGGGAAGTGATTTCCAAGGAATCCTAAACCGATGTAAAGAGCACTAAAAGCAAGAGCTACAACGATACCAACAACCCAAATAGTTGAAATGTACTCTTTCTTACTTGAGAATCCAAGTTGTTTCAAGGTTTGAACAGCAATCACACTAAAAGCCACTGAGGCAAGGGCATCCAAGGTGTTATAACCTTCTAGGAAACCTGTACCAAAGGCAGAAGATTGATAGGCTGCTGAAGCTGCTTGAGGACTGGTTCCACCATATTTGAAGGCACCTAGTACAACTAGGATAACGATCAACAAAGCAAAGACTGGCGTTAAAATACGTCCGATTCGATCCAAAATCTTTGAAGGATTGAGTGAAATCAGATAGGCTGCTGCAAAGTAAAGCACAGTAAAGACAATCAATCCTAGACCTTTATTTGCTTCAGACAAGAGGGGGCTAATCCCAACTTCGTAAGCTGTTGTTGCTGTACGCGGAATGGCAAAGAAGGGGCCAATCGATAGATAGAGGACTGCAAGATAAAGCGTCGCAAACCAAGGTGAGATTTTCTTAGAAATCTCATAAATGTATCCTTTAGGATTGAGCGTTCCGATGATAAGCGTTAGGACAGCAATCCCGACACCCGAAAATACAAAACCTGCAATGGCAGGAAGAAACTGTTCTCCAGATAGGGCACCTAGAGAAGGCGGAAAGATCAAGTTCCCCGCACCAAAAAATATTCCAAACAGGAGCAAACCTGTTAGGGCACCTTTTTTAGCCATAAAGAATCTCCTTCATATTTCTAAAATACTGACCTAGTATATCACGAATAAGAGTATGAAAAAAGCATCACGAAGTAAATATTGAATGTTTTCAATATTTTTAAAAATAAGAATTATCTAAAAACAAAATCCCTCACTCAGTTGGAGCCGAGCAAGGGAAGATTAGGCTTTATCGCCATATAGGTTTAAAGATTTTCAAAGGCCGTCATTCCACCTTGGACATTGATAACCTTGCATCCATGCTCCTCTAAGAACTGGCAAGCACGAGCTGATTTCATTCCAGATTTGCAAATGACATAATGCAAGAGGTCCTTATCCAATCGATCATAGATATCAGCTAATTGACTAAGTGGTAGGTTCTGAGCACCTTCTAAATGAAGAGCTTCAAATTCTTCTACTTCTCTCACATCTAATACAGAAAGGGGCTCTTTCTGGTAAAGTTGGTAAAATTTGTCAAAAACAATTTCTTTCATCATTTCTTCTTTTTGATGCCATTAAGGCAAGATTAAAACCCCATAGGTAAATCCAATCGACTCTAAAAATCGGAACAAGTCTTGGGTTTTAATAAAGATGGTCTTTTCATTAGTATTGGGATGAAAAGTCATGATATCCTCCGATACAATGTCCTTATCAAAATAAACTAGAATGTCTTTTTCATCATTATTTAACAAACCAAAAGGTGATACCGTTCCTGCTGGTAAGGTCATTTTCTCAGCCAAGGAGTCCAATGAGGCCATGCGAATCCGATCGGCTCCCACTTGAACTTTAAAGTCATCCATATCCAATCGTTTCTTGTCATCCATTATGAGCAGATAGTACTGAGTTTTCTTCCTATTGGTCAAAAACATGGACTTAGTCCGGACTCCTTCCATTCCTTCAATATAGCTATCTGCCTGCTCTGTCGTAAATACAGGTGGGTGCTCCACCACATCAAAGGTGATTCCCAACTCTTGCAACTTATTAGCTACTTGTTGATAAGCATCCATAGTTTTTCTCCTTTATTGATGAATAATCTTTTGTACCAATGTTTGCAATTCTAGCACCACTTCTGACTCAAACCAAGGATTCTTAGCCATCCAGATTTGATTTCGTGGTGAGGGGTGCACCAGAGGGAAAAATTCTGGTAGATAGTCTTTGTAATGTTTTACCCTTTCTGTTACCTTGCCACTAACTTTCTCATGTAAATAGTAGGCTTGGGCATACTGGCCAATCAAAAGGGTTAATTCAATATTGGGACATCCCTTGAGGAGTTGCGGATGCCATTTTTCTGCAAATCCTGAGCGCGGCGGTAAATCACCTGACTTGCCATGCCCTGGAAAGTAGAAATCCATGGGCAGAACTGCAAAATAACCTGAATTGTAAAAGGTTTCTTCGTCTACACCTAACCAATCTCGCAAGCGATCGCCACTCTTATCCTTCCAATAAATCCCAGCTTCTTGTGTTTTAAGTCCAGGGGCCTGACCGACAATATTGATACGAGCAGTTTTTGGCGCCGCAAAGAGAGGTTCGATTCCACGTTCTGTATAGCTGGTATTCTGTGGATCCGCCATAATGGCCTGCTTGATTCTTTCGATTTGAGACATCTGTTTTCCCTCCAAAAAGAAGTCCAAGCATACAATCTCAGACTTCTATCGTTTTATTTGATTAATTCATAGATAGCTTCTGCATAGATTGCTGCTGCTCGGAAGAGATCGTCTAAGGCGATGAATTCATTGGCTTGGTGCATGGTGTCAATTGAGTCTGGGAACATAGCTCCGTAAGCAACACCACGTTCTAGCAAGCGGCCAAAGGTACCACCACCGATGACTTGTTCGTGACCTTGAAGCCCAGTTTGTTTTTCATAAACATTCAACAAGGTTTGCACAAGTGGATCTTCCATCGGTACATAGTGAGGTGTATGACCATGTTCAGAAAGGCTAACAGAAGCAACTGGCAAGTTTTCTAGGATTGACTTGATTTGCTCTGGGCTTGTTCCTTTTGGATAACGGAAGTTAAGAGCAATCGTATTGTCAGCACTTGCTTCGTCAAAGCGGAAGACACCCGCATTCATAGAAAGGGCACCCATCTTTTCATCCACATGAGCCACCTTGAGATTTTCACCCTCATGGTCATTCAAGAGAATCTTACCCGCGATGTCGAGGTAGTCTTTGGCTGGTCCAGCAAAGTTAAATTGGCTGAGGAAGAGTGCTAGGTAAGTAGCTCCATTGACACCTGAAGCAGGCATAGCACCATGAGCTGATTTACCAATGATGGTAACCTTGTATTGACCGTTTTCTTCTTGGAGTTCTCCTCTAAGTTTGTGCTCTGCAACAAAGGCATCTAGTTTAGCTTGCAAGTCAGCCAAGTCACCTGAAACGACTGCTGTCGCTGATTCAGGTACCATATTTTCACGTAAACCACCTGTGAAGCTGTGAAGACGGGCTGCACCTGCATTTTCACCTGCAAAGTGGAGGTATTCTGTGATATTCCCTTTTTCACCATTGATGATTGGGAATTCAGCATCTGGAGAGAAGCCAAAGTCTGGTTTTGCAAGTCCTACATGTTCAAAGTAATAGTCCATGTCTGCCCAGCCTGACTCTTCGTCTGTTCCGACAATGAAACGAACTTTCTTAGAAGTTGGAAGGCCCAATTCTTTGATGATTTTCAAACCATAATAACAAGCTGTTGTAGGACCCTTGTCGTCTGAAGCTCCACGCGCATAAAGGCGACCGTCTTTGATGGTTGGTGTGTAAGGGTCTGTATCCCAACCGCTACCAGCAGGCACCACGTCCATGTGGGCAAAAATTCCAAGAACTTCTTCTCCATGACCAAACTCAAAATGTCCAGCATAGTTATCGACATTCTTAGTTGGGTAGCCATCACGGTCTGCGATTTCAAGGAATTTTTCCAATGCTTTTACTGGACCAGGTCCAAAGGGATGCTGCGCATCTGCCTTGCTATCATCACGTTCTGAGTTGATTTCCAAAAGGCTAAACAAGTCAGCCAAGAGGTCTTCTTTGCGTTTTTCTACTTCTGCTGTAAAATCAATTGCTGTCATTTTTTCTTCCTTCTATCTTTTCTCGATAATTTCATCTACTGGCAAGCGGTAGCTTGGTTCCAATTTTTCATCTGTGTAACCCACTGTGATCAAAAGTTCTGGACGGAATCGGTCTTCGATTTCTAAAACTTCGTTGGCTTTTGATTTGTCAAATCCAAGGATAATATTAGAACCGATTCCTTGGTCTGTCAAAGCGAGAACCAAGTTCATGGCAACCAAACCTGCATTGAGGGCTAGGTAGTCACTGACTTGTTGCTCACTGTAACGCGCAAACTCGGCAGGCAAATTCTTCATAAAATATTGAAGTTGCTCTTCAGAGAAGTTCTTTGCACCACCAACGCGGGCAATCTTGCGGGCACGTTTGGCAAAGTCTGTATCTGTAAATAGGGCAATGGTTACAGGCGCTGATGATACCTGCTCAAAGTTCGAACCATAAGCCAATTTTGCCAGTTCGGCATTTTTCTCACGAACAACCACAAACTTCCATGGTTGGCTGTTGTGGGCACTTGGGGCTAAAGTTGCGATTTCGATAGCCGTACGCACATCTTTGGGATCTACCGGTTTATCAGTAAAATGCTTGGTCGCATGACGTTTTTTATTTAATTCAAGAAATTTCATAATCGATTTCCTTTTCTAATTCTACTGCTTCCATTCTACCATAATTTGAAAGAGCTTGCAGAGATTTTTCATAGAGTTAGTACTTCTTTCAAACTCTCTACTACTAATTTGGAGCTATTTAAGTAGGTATCACTTTAGATTTGAAGCAATCAAAAAGCAGGTGATAATTCACCTACTTTCTCATATTATTGACCAGATGTGTATGGAGCAACTGCTTTATACGCTGACTCCAGCGCTTTCTTCATTGTGTCACGTCCAGTTTTCAACTGTTGAACAAATAGAGTACGCGTTTGTTCTGGCACTACTGTATCATCAGAACCAATACTTGAAAGGCTTTCGTTAAATGACTCTCTTACAGTCTCCATAGACTTAAGCGCTGGTTCAACTTGGGCGTTATATGCTTCTTTTCCACTCTCTGGAATTTTTTCCCCAATTTCAACTGCATGCTTTTTATAATTGTCGACTAGTTTACCAAAAACTTTCTTCACATCTCCAACAGTTTTAGCATTGTCAATTTCTTCATCGGTGATCAAAACAACCTCATTATTTTCTGTCTTTGAACTAGACGTTGTTGATGAGGTCTCTGAAGAAGTTTGCTCTACAGAACTTGAATTTTTAGTCGAAGAATCAGACGTTGTTTTCCCTGAACATGCTGCTAAAACAATAACAGATAAAAGAGCCATACTGGCTGTAATAATTTTCTTCATAATGTTCTCCTTTATATTAAGAATTAAGTCCATTCTATAACAAAATAATTTCAATGTCAAACTTTAGCTAAACCATTTTTTCTAAATAATTCGACTACAAGCCTCACTTCCAAATAAGAGCGTCCATTTTATTTCTAACTTTGCAGGAAATCAAAATAATCCTTCACATCTTCTACATACCCATGCTTTTCAATTAAACTAGCTAAGAGTTCTAGATTGTGCCCCCGATAGTTGCCTTCTCGGCGTAGTTCTTCATACATTTCGATAAAGGGGAGCCCCTTGGATTTGGCCAATTCCCACTCCGCTTCATAGTCATAAGCGACTTTACGAAAATGGATATTGACCAATTCCCCATCCTCAACTTCTATCACGGCATACTGGGCACGGTGATTTTTTAACTTTTCCCAATCAAAATAGGGCATGCCAATCGTACCTGGATTGATGATTTGTTGTCCTCGGCTTCCATAACGAAGCAACTGCTTGTGGACATGACCATAGACTGCCACGTCCGTTTCCTCATCTAGGAGTTGGTCAAATTTATCTGTATCATTGTCAACCAGCAAGTCTCCTCCATAGTTCTTATCAGGCAAATTATGAGAAAGAGAAAAGCGTAGTCCGTCAACTTCTTTCTTTTCTAGCAAAGGTAAGCTTCGTAGCCAGACAATCGTTGCAGGATCCATTCGCTCCATCAAATACTGGGTCATACGCAAGAGCTGAACTTCCTGTGGGTCTTCTAAGCCATATTGCCCATCTAAAGCCTCTAAGACACAATCATCCCAATTGCCTCGAACACTTGCAGTGATAGGAAGATCCTTTAGTAGAACAACCAGATCATTTGCACCTGGACCAGGGAGGAAAATGTCTCCCATGAGCCAATATTCACTGACTCCCTGAACTTTAGCATCTGCAATCACTGCTTCTAAGGCAGTCACATTTCCATGAATATCTGATAAAATTGCAATTTTATGGTTCATGATGGTTTCCTTCCGTTTGGTAATCTACTCTCTCTTCCGCCACTTGAGCCAACTCCACTTCTCCCTGAGGGTTCAACTTTCTTTTCACATCTTCTGCGACTGCTCTTGGCACACCCACTTCGACAATTTCATCCACACTGGCTTCCTTGATTTTAGTGAGAGATTTAAAATGCTTCATGAGATTCTGCTTGCGTTTAGGTCCCAGACCGTCAATCCCATCCAATTGAGATGAAAAAGAATTTTTGGAGCGCAGTTGGCGGTGGAAAGTGATAGCAAAGCGGTGTACCTCATCTTGGATGCGTTGGAGGAGGAAAAATTCCTGAGAATTACGAGACAACTCCACCACTTCCAGTGGATCTCCGAAGAGCAGTTCATGGGTTTGGTGCTTATCATTCTTTTGCAGACCTGCAATTGGGATATCCAAACCTAGCTCTTCTTGGATGACTTGCTTAGCTATATTGACTTGACCTTGCCCCCCATCGATGACGATCAAATCTGGCGGGGTTAAACCCTCACGCTGAACTCGTCCATAACGTCTGCGGATAACCTCACGCATACTAGCATAATCGTCTGGACCCACAACCGTTTTTATCTTGTACTTTCGGTAGTCCTTCTTACTCGGTTTGCCATTGACAAAGACTACCATAGCTGAAACAGGGCTAGTTCCCATTATATTAGAGTTATCAAAGGACTCGATACGTACTGGGGTCGGGATTTGGAGCAAGCGTCCCAGATTTTCAATAGCTCCTTGGGTCTTTTCAACAGATTTTTCTAGCAGATTGAACTTCTGCTCCAGACTAACACGAGCATTTTTTATGGCTAGATTGACCAGTTGTTTTTTCTCTCCACGCTGGGGTTTGAGAATCTTGGTATCCACCAAGGCCTTGACTGCTTCTTCATCGATATCCTGCGGAATCAGCACTTCATTGGGAACCAGGTGGGATTTTTCTTGATAAAATTGCCCCACATAGGTCAAGAAGTCCTCATCCGGATCATTGTAGTAAGGGAAGAGATTGACATCCCGCTCGATGAGTTTTCCCTGACGAACAAAGAAAACCTGGACACACATCCAACCCTTGTCCACATAGTAGCCAAAGACATCGCGATTTTGAAGATCCTTAGCCATAACCCGTTGCTTGGTCCGAAGCGTTCCAATGGCCTGAATCAGGTCACGGTATTCCGCCGCACGTTCAAACTCCATACTTTGAGCTGCCTTTGCCATCTTCCCCTTGAGGTCATCGATGATTTTGTCATCCTGTCCTTTTAGGAAATCAGAAACCTCCTGAGCCATAGACTTGAAATAAGCCTCATCCTTCTTACAGATAGTATGGGCCATACACTGGCCGATATGGTAGTAAAAACAGACTTTAGAGGGCGGGTTGGTACACTTACGAAAAGGGAAAATCCGATCTAGAAGCCGCTTGATTTCATTAGCTGCTCCCACATCTGGGTAGGGGCCAAAGTAGAGACCACCGTCCTTTTTTACCTGACGGGTGATGATCAAGCGAGGATAACGCTCATTGGTGATTTTGATAAAAGGATAGGACTTATCATCCTTGAGCATGATATTGTACTTGGGCTTGTTTTCCTTGATAAGGTTAATTTCCAGCAGAAGGGCTTCAATATTAGACTCAGTGACGATAAATTCAAAATCCACAATCTCAGATACCAGAGCTTCCGTCTTGGTATCGTGACTCCCACGAAAATAGGATCGTACGCGGTTGCGCAGATTTTTGGCCTTTCCGACATAAATAATGGTGCCATTTTTATCCTTGTGAATGTAACAACCGGGGCTGGTCGGCAAGAGCTCCAGTTTTGATTTGATCAAGTTATTCATAGTTCCATTATAGCAAAAAGGCCGTAACAGGACGAACAAAAAGCCCCACCAATCACTTGTTGGAGAAGCTTTGATTTCTTTTAAGATTGCACCGACTTCATCTAGTCGCTACTGGTATAAAGTTCTTGAACAGCTGTCACATCCTGAGGCTGAATTCCATAGTAGGAACCTGCTGGCTGCATGACAGAAGTTTCGTTGGTATGATCCAATCCGATGGCATGCCCCAACTCGTGCTCCGCCGTATGCACGATCCGTTCATAAGAATAACCATAACTTGGATTGGATAGATAATAATGATTCAGGCGAACCGTTACAGATATAAATTGATTGGTCAAGAGATTGGTTTGACTCTCGGCTTGACCAGCTACAGCTGTTGATCCATCATTCATTTCACTTGCCACAATATCTGCTTGGCTAGAATCCGCTACCACCTCAAAGGTAAAGGCTCCCGTTTGATTCCAGTTCTTTATCGCTTCTGCATAAGCAACTTGGAAAGTCTCATCCATCTGAGGGTCAATATAGATACGGGCTGAAGCTTGAGCCCACTTGCCTTGCGCGTGTTGGTGACTGTCTGTCTGAGACAAGACTTCCAGCCTTCCCGTCTCCTGCCATTGATTCCAGCCACCTTGACCAATCTGGCTCATTTTTTCAACCTGATTGACCGCAGAATGAAAATCACCTGTCAGATACCAAACCACTCCAAAGGCAATGAGCAATAGAATGACCACGGTCCAAACCAGACGCCAGAAGAAACGCCAAATTCCCAAAAGAAATCGGAAAAATAATCGAATAATCCAGAACATGACGCTCCACCTTTCATAAAAATAAGAATCTATCTTAAAATCGATGGTATCCCATAATCAAGATAGATTCTCTATTTTACTGAATAAAGCTGAAAGAAACCTAAAACTAAGATAAGCGTTCTTCCAAGGCAAAGTCAATTGGTAGAGTAGCCAAAAAACGCTCCAATTGTTTTTCCCAGTAGTACCACTCGTGCTTACCTGGACTATGACTATAGGTCACCTCAAAACCAAGGCTTTTGAGGTTTTTCACTGCGAGATTATTAGCAGAGTAGAGATAGTCTTGCTCTCCACACCAAGCCCATAGTTTGGTCTTTTTATCGGATTTTGCAGCCATGCTTTCAAGCGAATGAGGACTAGCTGTCCAGTCTTTAATCTCTCCAAAAACTCCTCTCCAGTAGGCAAGCGAGCCCAGATCCTGACTTTCAGGAGAAAATTCCTGAAAACTAAGCGCACCAGAAAAACTAGCCGCATGAGAAAAACGATTTGTCGCTAGAGCGAGTTTGAAGGAACCATAGCCACCCATGGACAGACCTGCTATGAAGGTCTTTTCTCGCTTGCTGGTCATATTGGGGAAGAAACGTTTCATAACCTGAGGCAACTCTTCTGCTAGAGCAGTAAAGTAGTTAAAACCATACTGAGTATCTGTGTACCAGCCATTGTTTGTATTGGGCATGATAACAATGAGATTGGTCCCGCGCAACAAGCGTTCGACATTGGTACGTTTGAACCAGCTATTTTGGTTTCCTGACATTCCGTGCAAAAGATAAAGGACAGGAATATCTGTGCAATCTGATTCAGTCACCCGACTAGCATCCGGATAGAGTACGGTAACGCCCCACTCCATATCCAAAACTTCTGAGTAATACTCAATATTCATAACTGCCATGGTTTTCTCCTTTTACTATTCTATAAGAAAAAGCCGAATTTCGACTTTTTCTGTAGGTATTCTGCTTATTATTTTGCTTCCATCACGACTGGCAAGATTGCTGGGCGACGCTTGGTTTGATCAAAGAGGTACTTGGTCAGATTGTCACGAACCTTGCCTTTGAGATCTGCCCAGTCAAAGTCATCACCTTGAAGATACTCTTCAACCGTTTGGTTAATCAATTCTGAACTTTCACGGAGAATGTCGCGACTCTTCTTAAGGTAGATAAATCCACGCGTATGAACACGAGCCTTAGCCACAATCTTCTTCTCACGACGGTTGACAGTGATAGCCACGATAAAGATTCCATCCTCTGACAAGACCTTACGGTCACGAAGGACGACATTCCCAACATCACCGATGGCATTTCCATCAATCAAGACATCACCAGCAGAAACTGATCCAGCTGGGACAAAGTCTCCATGTTCATAGGACATGGTCGTTCCCTTTTTAGGGATGAAAATGCGTTCTGGCAACATTCCAACTGCCATGGCAGCCTTGGCATGCGCATCCAACTCACGATATTCCCCTTGAATAGGGAAGAGGTAGTTTGGTTGCAAAAGATTGATCATCAACTGCAAATCACGCGCATTCCCGTGTCCAGACACTCGCAAGCTTTGGGTAATGAGTTTCACCACACCACCAGCTTGGTAGATCATATTTTCCACACGCGCCATAACAGCTTCTTTGGCGATAGATGGAGTCGTTACGATATAGACCAAATCCCCATCTTTGATTTCCACATAACGGTGGCGTCCAATGGACATCTTACGAAGTCCATTGATAGGCTCCCCCATACGACCAGTCTCAAGGATAATCAACTCATGGTCTTCAAATCGAGACATTTCTTTGGGTTTGATCAAGAGACTTTCGTTGGCTAGAGACAATTTCTTGAGGCGAATCGCTGTTCGGACAATATTTTCAACATCAAAACCAGTCAGAACAACTCGGCGACCTGTATCTGCAGCTGCATCAAAAACCTGCTGGATACGAGAGAGGTTGCTGGCAACTGCCGCAACGATGATACGACCTTCCCAGTCCGCAATGGTCTGCGTAATCTCGTCTCCAACTTCACTCTCGCTCGCCACCTGTATATTGCTATCCGCATTCGCAGAATCACTGAGAAGCGCCAAGACACCCTCACGACCGATTTCTGCCAAACGGGCAAAATCCGTCGCATAGGATTTACTAGCCGTCTGGTCAAACTTGAAGTCACCTGTATAAACAATGCTGCCTTTGGGAGTTTTCAAGACGACTCCCAAACTTTCTGGGATGGAGTGAGTTGTACGGAAGAAGGAAACTACAGTTCCTCCAAAGTCAATCTCCGTATTTTCATCAATGACATGGAAGTCATTGAATTTCTTAACCGTATCATTTCCTTTGACAAAGAGTTTTGCCAACTCGATGGTCAACTCAGAGCCAAATACAGGCACCTTAGCCTCTGCCAAAAGATAAGGCAGGGCACCAATGGCATCCGCATGCCCGTGGGTCAAGAAGACCCCAGCGATACGGTCGCTATTTTCAAAAAGGTAATCCATGTTTGGAATGACGACATCAACCCCCAGTTGTTCATTTTCAGGGTATTTAAGCCCCGCATCTAAAACAAAAATTGAATCGCCAATCTCAGCAATGTACATATTTTTCCCGTTTTCACGCACACCACCTAGTGTTGTTAAACTGATATTACTCATTTTCCCTCCGAAACTTAATTCATCTTGATTATAGGGTAGATTTGCCCTCTTATTCTAAAAGTTCTAAAACTTTCAGCCGAATCTTTTCCTACCATTATACCATTTTTTTGATGATTTTCAAAATGAAGATTTGTTTTCAAAAAAGAGCTGGTTGCCCAACTCCTTCCTATTCTTTAGTTTTCTTCCATTAAAAAATTATACATTTCTTGCACGGTCCCCAGTGCCATCATTTCTTGATTTTTTACAGTTTGTTTGAGATTTTGGTAAATATGACTTTCAGCAATCTCCCTTTTCGGCGCTTCTTTATTGACTGTCATGACACCATCTTTGATAGTTACAAAGCCCAGTTCTTCAAATACTTGAATCATCTTGACCAGCAAGATTTGTTGGATATTGAGATAAGCCGCCAAATCCTTCAGCTTATAGCGAATATCAAACTCTGGAAACTGGTAAATGGTCTTGTACAATTTAGTAAACTGCTCTCTGGTCCCATAACCTGTAAGATAGTAGGCCTTGTCAATGTCATTTTTGAAATAGACAGCTGAGAAATTCTGTTCCTGAAAAATAGTCTTCAGTAAGGTAATATCCTCAGGAATGGTTTTTACGACAACCGCCTCACTATTCACCAATTTTGGCACCTCTCCAGAGAAATCCAAGACTGGAACCCCTTCTGGCAATACTGCATTCTTCCCACGAATGTTAAAGAGTTGAACGCCTTCCACACGCGCATCTACCATCATCAACTGGAGGGCAGTTTGGCCATTCCATTGATTGACAGACAAGGTGACTGCCAATTCTAAGTTTTTTGTTTGAGCAAATTCTGTTGCCCATCTACCTTGACCAAAAGCCACCACTTCAAAACTCGCCTCACCCTTAGAAATTTTCAGTTTGAGGTGGGCATTACCTGCCCCCATGGTTCTAGCGCTTTCGACATGAAAATCCTTGATATAAAAGATAGGTTTCTGATTGTCCATTCCAAAAGGCGCCAAGCGTTCAAAGCTTTTGACCGTTTCTAAACTAAGAGTCTCCAAATCCAACTCCTCATCTAGATTTAACTTATTCTTGCCACTAGTATCTGCGCCTTTTTCACGGACATAGTCTTCCAAGACCTGAGATAAATCTGAAAGATTCTCAACTTCCAGCGTCATTCCTGCTGCACCAGCATGGCCTCCAAAGGCTATAAAGAGATCTCGATGGGGATCTAGAGCTTCAAAAATATCGACCGCTTCCACACTGCGAGCGCTACCCTTGGCACGACCGTCTTCTATATTCAGAACGATGACTGTCTGACCCAGTTCTTCCAGCAAGCGCCCAGCAACGATACCCAGAACGCCAGGATTCCAGCCTTCCTTGGCCAAAACCTGGACCTTCTTCTCAGGATCCACCATGGGCTTGGCTTCTTCATAGATAGACTGGACGATTTCCTTACGTTCTTCATTTTTCTGATGAATCATGAGGGCAATCTCATGCGCTTCCTCGTCGTCAAACCCAGTCAGCAAATCAATAGCTGGATTGGGGTCGTCCAAGCGGCCTAAGGCATTTAAACGCGGCGCAAGCTGAAAACCAACCGTTTCTTCTGTCACTTCATTAGCAGTAATCCCAGCCATGTCCAGCATTTCTTGTAGTCCAATGCGCTGAGTATGCCCCAACATTTCCAGACCATATTGAACCAAAATACGGTTTTCATCCGTCAAACTTACCATATCCGCAATGGTACCGATAGCGACCAAATCGAGCAACTCCACTTGCACTTCCTCTAAAAGGGCGCAAGCCAGCTTGAAAGCCACTCCGCAACCAGCCAACTGTTTGAAGGGATAGTCCGCATCTGGATGCTCGGGGTGAACAATCGCATAGGCATCTGGCAAGGTTTCAGGCATGGAATGGTGGTCGGTCACAATGACATCTACTCCCATGGACTGGGCCAGTTCAATGGCCTCGTGACCAGCAACTCCATTGTCCACTGTCACAATCAAGGAAATTCCCTCTTGCTCGATAAAGTATTTATAGACACTGGCATTGGGACCATAGCCATCAGTAAAACGATTGGGCAAATAAACACGGCACTCGGCGCCAAGCTGCTCCAAACTTTCCTTAATAATCGAAGCTGAAGTCATACCATCCGCATCGTAGTCTCCATAGATAAGAATGTTTTCCCCTTCTTCAATAGCCTGACGAATCCGTTCCACTGCCTTATCCATATCATGGAGCAGATAGGGATCATGTAAGTCCTCTAAAGAAGGTTCTAAAAACTTCTTTAGACTTTCTTCATCCTGAATCCCTCTTTCAAATAATAACCGAGCCACCTCAGGACCCAGCCCAGCCTTCTTGGCTATCTTTGTAAAATCCGCATCTTCAACCTGCGGGGCAAACTGCCATTCATAAGTAGGAGTTATCAAAAAAACATCCACTCTTTCTAAGAATTCTATCGTTTCATTATAACACGATTTAGGCATTTTCTCTATCCAGATTGCTTTTTTATAAAATTTTTGTGAATTTTTTTCAGATATGATTTGACAAGAACACTCTTTTGTTGTAAAATCATGTTATAAAATCTAACACAAAGGAGATCTCTCATGGCTTTAGTAGAATTTAAACACGTCGAAAAATATTATGGAGACTACCACGCGCTCCGCGACATCAATCTCCGTTTTGAAAAAGGACAAGTTGTTGTCCTGCTTGGACCTTCTGGTTCTGGGAAGTCCACTCTTATCCGTACCATCAATGGTTTGGAGGCTGTTGACAAAGGAAGTCTCCTAGTAAATGGACACCAAGTAGCAGGTGCTAGCCAGAAAGATTTGGTGCCTCTTCGTAAGGAAGTCGGCATGGTTTTCCAACATTTTAACCTTTATCCACACAAAAATGTGTTAGAAAACGTAACACTAGCACCCATAAAAGTTCTAGGAATTGATAAAAAAGAAGCTGAAAAAATAGCCCAAAAATATCTGGAATTTGTAAATATGTGGGACAAGAAAGATTCCTATCCAGCCATGCTATCTGGTGGACAAAAACAGCGGATCGCCATCGCTCGTGGTCTTGCCATGCATCCGGAGCTACTTCTCTTTGATGAGCCAACATCTGCCCTTGACCCTGAGACTATCGGTGATGTACTAGCAGTTATGCAAAAACTGGCTCATGACGGGATGAACATGATCATCGTTACCCACGAAATGGGCTTTGCTCGAGAGGTTGCGGATCGCATCATCTTTATGGCCGACGGAGAAGTTTTAGTGGATACGACAGATGTCGATGACTTTTTCGACAATCCAAGCGAACCTCGTGCCAAACAATTCCTCAGCAAAATTATCAACCACGAAAGTGACAAAGTCAAATAAGGAGGCGCCTATGAAAAAGAAATTCTTTTTATCAGCATTATTGATTAGCCTTTTCGGCCTTGCTGCTGCAAAACCAGTTCAGGCCGACACCAGCATCGCAGATATTCAAAAGAGAGGCGAGCTAGTTGTCGGTGTGAAACAAGACGTTCCTAATTTTGGTTACAAGGACCCCAAGACAGGGACTTATTCTGGTATCGAAACGGACTTGGCCAAGATGGTAGCCGATGAGCTTAAAGTCAAGGTTCGCTATGTGCCTGTTACAGCGCAAACTCGTGGACCACTTCTAGACAATGAACAGGTCGACATGGATATCGCAACCTTCACCATCACAGACGAGCGTAAAAAACTATACAACTTCACCAGTCCCTACTATACGGACGCTTCTGGATTTTTGGTCAATAAATCCGCCAACATCAAAAGTATTGAGGACTTAAACGGTAAAACTATTGGAGTTGCCCAAGGTTCCATCACCCAACGCTTGATTACCGAACTGGGTAAAAAGAAAGGTCTAACCTTTAAATTTGTAGAACTTGGTTCCTACCCAGAATTAATTACTTCCCTTCACGCTCACCGTATTGATGCCTTTTCTGTAGACCGTTCTATCCTATCTGGCTACATCAGCAAACGCACAGAACTACTAGATGATAGTTTCAAGCCATCTGACTACGGTATTGTTACCAAGAAATCAAATACCGAGCTAAACGACTATCTTGATACCTTGGTCACTAAATGGAGCAAGGATGGTAGTTTGCAGAAACTCTATGACCGTTACAAACTTAAACCATCTAGCCATACTGCAGATTAAGGAGGACACCCCATGACAGATTTATCATCTTGGACAGCCTATTTTCAGGATTTTGGACAATTTTTCAATGGTTTCCTCTTCACCCTTGCCCTAGCGATTGGTTCCTTTATCCTCGCCATGGTTTTGGGCATCTTCTTCGGGGCCATGTCAACTAGCAAACGCCCATTCTTGCGTGTTTTGGCTCGTATCTTTGTCGAATTTTACCAAAATACTCCCCTCTTGGTGCAGTTTGTCATCGTCTTTTATGGTTTACCTCTTATCAGTGACCATACCATCATGATTCCGATTTATTGGACAGCTGTTCTCTGCGTGGGACTCTATCACGGCGCTTATATCGCTGAGGTTATTCGTTCAGGGATTCAGTCTATTCCTAGTGGTCAGATGGAGGCCGCCTTATCGCAAGGTTTTACCTATATCAGTGCCATGCGCTTGATTATCTTGCCTCAGGCCTTCCGTATCATTCTCCCTCCTTTGACCAACCAAATCGTTAACCTTATCAAGAATACTTCAACTGTTGCTATCATCTCTGGAGTAGACTTGATGTTTGTGACCAAATCTTGGTCGGCTCTCAACGGAAACTATATCCCAGCATTTCTAGGTGCTGCTCTACTCTACTTTGCCCTATGCTTCCCTGTTGCCCAGTTTGGTCGCAAGATGGAGCAAGCCAACAAAAAAGCCTATTCACTTTAGGAGATTACTATGGAATCTATTTTAGAAGTTTTGACCCCAGATAACCTAATCTTTATCTTTAAAGGATTTGGCTTGACCCTCTACATTTCTCTGATTGCTATCGTCCTCTCGACCCTTATCGGAACAGTACTAGCCGTCATGAGAAATGGGAAAAATCCTATCTTACGGATCATCTCCAGCATTTATATCGAGTTTGTACGTAACGTTCCCAACCTCCTCTGGATTTTCACCATTTTTTTGGTGTTTAAGATGAAGTCCACACCAGCAGGTATTACTGCCTTTACCCTTTTTACCTCAGCAGCCTTGGCTGAGATTATCCGAGGTGGTCTCAATGCCGTGGACAAGGGTCAGTACGAAGCGGGAATGTCGCAAGGATTCACTTCAGCCCAAATCCTCTACTACATCATTCTCCCACAAGCTATCCGTAAAATGTTGCCAGCCATCATTTCTCAGTTTGTAACTGTGATTAAGGATACCAGTCTGCTCTACTCTGTTATCGCTCTACAAGAACTCTTTGGCGCCAGTCAAATTCTCATGGGACGTTATTTCGAACCAGAGCAGGTCTTCAGTCTTTATATCCTGATTGCCTTGATTTACTTTATCTTTAACTTTGCCATTTCTAGCCTGTCTCATATGCTAGCAAAACGTTGGCAACAAGCCGCAGAATAAAAAAAGAAATGTGAACTCAAAACAAGGGTTCACATTTTTTGCTATAAATGAAAAAGGGCAACTCAATGCTATGCAAACGTTTTACTTTTTGGTAAAATGACTTTAAAAGCATAAAGCAAGGAGAAAAACAATGATTCAAGACCTTTACAAAGAATTCTCTCAACTGGAACAAGTAGAAGCTATCGCTCTTGGTGGTTCACGTGCAGGACAAGACTACGATCAAAATTCTGACTATGATGTCTATGTCTATCTCAACTCTTCTATTGATGAGGCGACTCGCCTAAAAATTTTGAGCAAATACTGCTCCTATATGGAAATTGGAAACCAGTTTTGGGAGTTAGAGGATGACTGCGTACTAAACAACGGTATCGAAATCGAGTTGATTTATCGTTCTCTGGAGTCGTTTGAACAAGAACTAAACTCAACTGTTTTTCAGCATCAAGCTCAAAATGCTTATACAACTTGCATGTGGCACAATCTACTCCACAGCAAGATTCTATACGATCCGCATGGACGCTATGCTTCGCTCCAAAGAGCCTATCAGATTCCCTATCCACAGGAACTCAAAAAGCATATCATTGAAAGGCAACTCCTTTTGCTAGAACAATCCATGCCTGCCTTCTCTCACCAAATTGAAAAAGCTATCAAACGCCATGATCTTCTCAGTGTGAATCATCGTACGAGTGAATTTTTTGCTTCCTACTTTGACTTGCTGTTTGCGCTCAATGAGCAAACCCATCCTGGTGAAAAACGAATGTTGGAGTACGCAAAGACCAATTGTACTCTCCTCCCTAAACAATTTGAAGAAACTATTCGCAAGTATTTCCAACTACTCTATCAACCACAACAAGGAGAGCAAGCGATCGTAACCTTGCAAACTATCCTGAAGGAACTAAAAGCCATTTTGCCATAGACCAAAAAGAAAATGTGAACCTCTGTTGTTGTTCACATTTTTATTTGTCGTTGACTGTAAAATTCTAGTCTACTCATATTCAGTTGCCTATTTTTGGCTCTCTCTGAAAATCTGTAACTAGGTTAGAAATTGTTCAATTGATTGACGAGCAATCATGAAGCCGTTCCAAAAACCGCACTCACAATCACTTACCCTGCTCTTTCATTACTAGTGACACTTTTTCCCTTAGGGTTACTACAGGATTTTTTAGAGATTCTAACAAGAATTACAATATGAATTTTACATATTACCATAGAATACCTCTATAAGAGAAAATCAGAGCTAAAATCAACAAAACATAGAAAGCGATAAAAAGCCATCTCATCTTCACACATAGAGCAATATATTCTCTAATAAAGGCCGATGGAATATAGTAGGCAGCTGTACGGCAACCAAGGCCATCTCCCTTCATCCCAATACGGCGAGCATAGGTACTGGTACGAAAAACATGGTAATCATTGGTCACAAAAAGAAAACGTGGACTAGCCACCAGCTTCTCACCCATTTCTTTTGAGAAGAGAAGATTCTCATAGGTCGTCGTTGAGTCTTCCTCTAGGAGAATGGCTTCTCTCGGAACATCCGTTTCTTTCAGCAAATAATTACAAATTGCCCGAGCTTCGGAAATCTTCTCATCCCCACCTCGACCACCACTAGCGATGATTTTAACATTGGGATTGAGAGACTGGTGATAAGCCTCAACTGCCTTATCAATGCGACTCTTTAGTAAGGGAGTCACTTTTTCTCCATTCAACAAGCCTGCTCCGTGAATGATGATAAAATCATAATGTTTTTTCTTAGGAATGAAGAGATACAAGATTGAGTATAACAGAAATCCTGCAAAGGCAAAACCAAAAATCAAATACGAATAAATCAAAAAGAAAAAGATAATATTCACTAGATGATTGGTGTAGAACAAACCATTGGTATCGCTCATTCGGATTGCCATGATCACAAAAAAGAACAGAATCACACACCCTAGTCCAAGAGACAAATAATTTGCCTTGGATTTCCCTTCTTTCTTCAATAACACAAATCCGTTATAAATAAGGAAAAAGCCGCTTAGAAAAACTAAAAATGGAAGCAAGAAAAAAATCACTGCAAATAAAATCATGTGCACTTCTTCTTGCCCAGCTTCATAAAAAAGATTGGCAATAGACAGGTAAGAAAAGAGCAGAGATAAAAGCAAGAGAGCCGGATTCCAGAGACTGCGATTGTCCCTAAAAAAAGTACATAGTTTTCTCCTTTGATGACTACATTGTACCATAATTATAGCAATAGAAAAAGAGGACTCTAGCCCTCTTACTTTGTCATTTTATCCTGAGCATCTGCCACAACCTGAGCCAGACTCGTCTGACGAAGCTGGTTTTCCATCGCTAGTTGGATATCCAGCAATTTTTGATCCAAGACTTGATGGATATTGGCCCCTACTGGACAGTTGGGGTTGGGATTGTCATGGAAACTAAAGAGTTTACCAGATTTCCCTAAACATTCGACTGCCTGATACACATCAAAAAGACTGATATCTTGTAAGTCTTTGAGAATCTCGGTACCGCCGGTACCGCGCGCAACTGATATCAGTTCAGCTTTTTTGAGTTGGGACAAGGTTTTGCGAATAATAACCGGATTGACCCCAACACTGGCCGCGAGAAAATCACTGGTTACCTTGCTTTCCTGGCCCTTGATAGCAATGATAATTAGCATATGGGTCGCAATGGTAAATCGACTTGAAATTTGCATTTTATTCCCCTTTCACCTGAGATTCTCATCATCTCTCTTCTCATACTCATTATACCCCTTTTTGATGTCATGTCAATCATTACTACTATCTAACCATGCATCCAACTCAATATCATGCCCCTGTTCTTGGGCAATCTCATACAGAAGTTCCTGATTATGAGTGTGGTGAATCCCATTTACCAAACTTTCATAGTAGATCTGGAAATAGGGAAGCTTTAAATCTTTGGCCAACTGCAATTCGGCTTCTACATCATAATCCACTCGACGAAAATCAACATCAGCCAAACCTGCTTCATCAAACTCTAAGATCATATACTGGGCCCGCAGGTCCTTACGTAATCCCGCATCTAAAAAGAAGGGTTGCCCAATCGAACCTGGATTAAGAATCAACTGTCCATCACTTCCATAACGAAGCAACTGTTGATGAATATGGCCATATACTGCGATAGAGGCGTGTGGATTCGTCACCAATCTATCAAAATCTTCTTGCTTTCCCGTATGAATCAACTCTCTACCCCAGTTTTTATCAGGGAGATGGTGAGTGATTCCTACCATCAAATCACCAAACTGACGATGAACTTGCATGGGTTGATTGTGGAGGTCTTCTATTTCTTTAGGGCTAATCTCTTCTAAAATGTACTGACTTTGGCGCAGGAGATAGCGATGACTAGCTTTTGTTGGATCTAACTTGCGATGCAAACCACGCCAGAGACTATTCTCCCAATTACCCAGAACTCTTACTGTGATGGGCAAATCAGCCAAGAGGTTCAAAATCCTTCTACGTCCTGTTCCAGGCATAAGAATATCCCCCAAAAGCCAGTACTCATCCACCTTTTCCGCTTTTGCATCAGCCAGTACAGCTTCCAAGGCGCTTGTATTCCCATGTATGTCTGAAAGAACTGCTATTTTGGTCATTCTTTCTCCTTACTCTCTTACTTCTTTTGTTAGTATTATAACAAAAAAATTCAGAAAGCTTATTATTTCTGCCTATCATAACATCTTGTAAGAGCTTCCAAATCGTGCTATAATATAGGTAGAGAGTTCCCCTTCATTTAGGATCATGTGGTCTTCAACATCTCTCTATTTTTGCAGATTGGAGGACTATTGCCATGCGGAAATATCTTAAGTATATTCCATACTGCCTTGTCATTTTCTTCTTTTACTGGCCCCTCTATGAGCTATTCTCACTACTCATCACTGACCCATATACACTGAAGGGACTGTACATTTACAACATTCTCCTCTTTTCACCTTTGGCAACCTTCATCGTGTCCCTTCTTTATAGCTACCGTTTCCAATTCTCACTGTGGTGGCTGCTTGGTGTCGGATTGCTCTATTGCTTTACCATCATCACTTTTAATGAATTCATTCTCGTTTATTTCCTAGCTTATGAACTCTTTGCCCTACTTGGTATGGCTTCAGGTTCGGGTATTAAATACATGCTACAGCGAGGAAAAAATAAAAAACTTTCACAAAATCCTTGAAAAATCTCGCAATCATGCTATAATAATGCATAGAGACAAGTCACTTAGTCCCTTTCTACTAGAGAGTGCGTGGTTGCTGGAAACGCATAGAGAGCCTAAACTGATACTACTCTACTGACTTTTATGCAAACATAAAACGGTGGCTACGTTAAAGCCAATCTGAGGTGTCCCTCTTTTTTGAGGAACATAAATGAAGGTGGAACCACGTTGCGACGTCCTTTCGAGGATGTCGCTTTTTGTTTTGTCAGAAGGAGGAAGAACGATGCTTTATATGATTGGCGGATCACCTTGCAGTGGAAAGTCAACAATTGCCTCACTTCTTGCTAGACAATATCAACTACTTCATATCAAACTGGATGATTTGATAGAAGAGATGATGAGTCAAGAAAGTGCAGACTCACAGCCAGTTTGCCTTCTTAGGCAGGATAGAAATCCAGAACAAATCTGGATGAGAAATCCAGAAGAGATGGCAGATGAAGAATGGCACTTTTATGAAGAGATTTTTCCTTATGTAAAATCTTACTTGATAAAAAATCAAAACAGACCTCTCTTGGTGGAGGGAGCAGGACTTTTGCCTCACTTGGTAAAGGAGCTTGAATGTCAAGCATCATCCTATCTATGCTTGACTCCGACAGCTGATTTTCAAAAAAAGCACTATAGACAGAGAGAATGGGTTCCTTATGTCTTAGAGGGTACAACCAACCCTGAGCAAGCTTTTGAAAACTGGATGCAACGAGATATTCTTTTTGCTCAAATGGTTCGTAAGGAAGCGATGAAATTAGGCTATCCTAGTCTCGTAACAGATGGTAGTCAACCAGAAAATCAGACTGCAGAAGAAGTTGCTCGGCTCTTAAAATTGTCCAACAAAAATAGAATAAATATTTAAGGAGAAAACCATGATTAAGATTACTTTCCCAGATGGCGCTGTTCGTGAATTCGAATCTGGCGTTACAACTTTTGAAATTGCTCAATCCATCAGCAATTCCCTAGCAAAAAAAGCTCTTGCCGGTAAATTCAACGGCAAACTCATCGACACTACTCGTGCAATCACTGAAGATGGTGCCATTGAAATCGTGACGCAAGATCACGAAGATGCTCTTCCGATCTTGCGTCACTCAGCTGCTCACTTATTTGCCCAAGCAGCTCGTCGCCTTTTCCCAGATATTCACTTGGGAGTTGGTCCAGCTATCGAAGATGGTTTCTACTATGATACAGACAACCAAGCTGGGCAAATCTCTAACGAAGACCTTCCTCGTATCGAAGAAGAAATGCAAAAAATCGTTAAAGAAAACTTCCCATCTATTCGTGAAGAAGTATCGAAAGATGAGGCCCGTGAAATCTTCAAGAACGACCCTTACAAGTTGGAATTGATTGAAGAACACTCTGAAGACGAGGGTGGTTTGACTATCTACCGTCAGGGTGAATACGTGGACCTCTGTCGTGGCCCGCACGTCCCATCAACAGGCCGTATCCAAATCTTCCACCTACTCAACGTAGCTGGTGCTTACTGGCGTGGAAATAGCGACAACGCTATGATGCAACGGATCTATGGTACAGCTTGGTTTGACAAGAAAGACTTGAAGAACTACCTCCAAATGCGTGAAGAAGCTAAAGAGCGTGACCACCGTAAACTGGGTAAAGAACTAGACCTCTTCATGATTTCTCAAGAAGTTGGTCAAGGTTTGCCATTCTGGTTGCCAAACGGTGCGACTATCCGTCGTGAATTGGAGCGTTACATTGTCGACAAGGAAATCGCTGCAGGCTACCAACATGTTTACACTCCACCAATTGCCTCAGTGGAACTCTATAAAACTTCTGGTCACTGGGATCACTACCGTGAAGATATGTTCCCAACTATGGACATGGGGGACGGTGAAGAGTTTGTCCTCCGCCCAATGAACTGTCCTCACCATATCGAAGTTTATAAACACCATGTACACTCATACCGTGAATTACCAATCCGTATCGCTGAGATTGGCATGATGCACCGATATGAAAAATCTGGCGCCCTTACTGGCCTTCAACGTGTACGTGAAATGTCCCTAAATGATGGTCATACTTTTGTAGCTCCAGAACAAATTGAGGAAGAATTCAAGAAAATTCTTCAATTGATTATCGACGTGTATGAAGATTTTAATTTGACAGATTACCGTTTCCGCTTGTCTTACCGTGATCCTGAAGATAAACACAAGTACTTTGACAACGATGAGATGTGGGAAAATGCACAACGCATGTTGAAAGCAGCTATGGATGATATGGAACTGAACTACTTTGAAGCTGAAGGTGAAGCAGCCTTCTACGGACCAAAATTGGATATCCAGGTTAAAACTGCCCTCGGTAAAGAAGAAACCCTTTCTACTATCCAGCTTGACTTCTTGCTTCCAGAACGTTTCGACCTTAAATACATCGGAGCTGATGGTGAAGAGCACCGTCCAGTTATGATCCACCGTGGGGTTATCTCAACTATGGAACGCTTTACAGCTATCTTGATTGAAAACTACAAAGGTGCCTTCCCAACATGGCTTGCACCACATCAAGTGACCCTCATCCCCGTTTCTAACGAAAAACACGTGGACTACGCATGGGAAGTGGCTAAGAAACTCCGTGACCGTGGTGTCCGTGCAGACGTAGATGAGCGCAATGAAAAAATGCAGTTCAAGATCCGTGCTTCACAAACCAGCAAGATTCCTTACCAATTGATCGTTGGTGACAAGGAAATGGAAGACGGAACTGTCAACGTTCGTCGCTATGGACAAAAAGAAACACAAACTGTCTCAGTTGATGACTTTGTTCAAACTATCCTTGCTGACATCGCTAACAAATCACGCGTTGAGAAATAAGAATCTAGCACAAAAGCCTCCAATCGGAGGCTTTTTCTCATCTCTTTTTACTCAATAACGAGCTTCACTTCAGCGAATTTGATACGTACTGTTGTTCCTGCCCCAACCTCAGACTCAATACGAATCTGGTGGCCCAGTTCTTCAGAAATTTTCTTAGATAGGTAAAGACCAAGTCCAGATGACTGCTGGGTCAAGCGTCCATTGTAGCCTGAAAAGCCACGTTCAAAGACTCGGAGCACATCGCTGTTTTTAATCCCGATTCCCGTATCCTTTATACAGAGCTCCTGGCCTTCCATATAAATCTCTAGCCCACCTTCCTTGGTGTATTTGAGACTGTTTGAGAGGATTTGTTCAATGACGACCAACAGCCACTTCTTATCGGTCACGATGATTTTGTCAAGGTCATGGAGATTGAGCGCCAGTCCTTTTTGGATAAAGAAAAGAGCATACTTACGAACCACTTCCTTCACCAGATCCTCCACTTGAACCTTTTCAAATACCAAGTCATCGTGGAAGCTTTCCAAACGAAGATACTGCAACACCAGATTGGTATAGGAGTCAATCTTAAAGATTTCCTGTTCCAGTTGCTGCTTGACCTCCCGATCAGAAACTTCTGCCACTAAAAGTCGACTAGCCGCAATGGGGGTCTTGATCTGATGAACCCACAAGGTGTAGTAATCAAGCAAATCCGTCAGCTTGCTCTGAGCCTCAGACTTCTTTTGATACAATTCAGATTCACGCTCTTCGAGCTTTTCTGCTAGCGCACATTCCAGAGGAGACTTGGGGTCTCGCTCAGCATAGAGTACTTCCTGCCGGTAAACCTGAGCTTCTGCAAATATATCCCAAGCCAAAAATAAGAAGGTCAAAAAACTACTGAGCAGAAAGAAATAAAGAAAATAAGTTCCTAGACTAGCAAATAAAAACTGAAAGAGAAGGACAAGAAAGCCTAATGAAAAAATATAGGTAAAAACGCGACTGCGAGAACGCAGATAGGCTAGAAAAAATGATTTCCAATCAAGCATGTTTCAGTCCGTATCCTATCCCTTTCTTGGTTTCGATAAAGCCTGCCAAGCCTTGTTCCTCTAGCTTTTTGCGCAAACGAGCAACATTGACAGACAGGGTATTGTCATCGATGAAAAAGTCACTGTTCCAGAGTTCCCGCATCAGATCATCACGCGCCACGATATTGCCCGCATGTTCAAACAGCACTCGCAAAATTTGAAATTCATTCTTGGTCAAACTCAGAACTTCCCCCTGATAGTGCAGGTCCATAGACTTGGTATTGAGGATCACACCCGCATACTCCAGTAGACTTTCATCCCGCCCAAATTCATAGGAACGGCGCAACAAGCCTTGTACCTTGGCAAGGAGCACCTGCTGGTCAAAAGGCTTGGTCACAAAGTCATCTGCTCCCATATTGATCGCCATGACGATATCCATCGCTTGATCTCTCGAAGAAAGAAACATGATGGGCACTTTGGAAATCTTACGAATCTCCTGACACCAGTGGTAACCATTAAAAAGAGGCAGTCCAATATCCATGAGGACCAAATGAGGTTCTGACTGAACAAAAAGGCTCAATACTTCCATAAAATCTTCTACCAAAACGACCTCAAAGCCCCACTCAGAGAGTAGTTTTCCCACTTGTTGCCGAATAACCTGGTCATCTTCTACTAGTAAAATCTTGTGCATGCGCTCCTCCTTTGTTCTTATTATAACAGATTTTCCCTATGGATAAAACGCAAACCTGTATTTAAATCACCTCGCTAGTAGTATAGCAAAATCTAACAAGCCCACTAGCTAATTCTAGGTAAATGTGATAGGATAAACATAGAGAAAGGAGCTTTTATGGCCAATATTTTTGACTACCTCAATGATGTAGCATACGATTCCTTTTATGACCTCCCCGTGAATGAGTTAGATGTTCTTGCCTTGACTGAGTTGACCTATCTTGCTTTCGATGATGTAGTCACTCAAGAACCAAAGCGTCTCATAGATCTAGCACCTCAAATTCCTAGAGACACGACGATGTTGACCAATAAAAACCGTCTCCAGTTGTTGGATCAACTCTCTCAACACAAACGCTTTAAAAATTGCAAGCTCTCAGACTTTATCAACGATATCGATCCTGAATTGCAAAAACAGTTTGCGGCTATGACTTATCGTATCAGTCTCGATACCTATTTGCTTGTTTTTCGCGGGACGGATGACAGCATCATCGGTTGGAAAGAAGATTTCCATATGACCTATATGAAGGAAATCCCAGCTCAAAAACATGCTCTTCAGTATTTAGAGGACTTTTTTGCCCAACATCCTAACCAAAAGGTTATCCTAGCAGGACACTCAAAAGGGGGCAATCTAGCTGTCTATGCTGCCAGTCAACTTGATCCAAACTTGCAGAAAAACATTATCGCTATCTATACTTTTGATGCCCCTGGACTTCACAAGGAACTAACCGAAACACCTGGCTATCAAAACATGATGGAAAGAACGAAAGTATTTATCCCACAAGGGTCTATCATCGGGATGATGCTGGAAATTCCGGATAAAAAAATCGTCGTTCGAAGCACCGCCTTAGGTGGCCTTGCCCAGCACGACACCTTTAGTTGGCAGATTGAAGACAAACACTTTGTCCAACTAGACGAGACCAATAGTGATAGTCAGCAAGTCGATACAACCTTCAAGGAATGGGTTGAAACAGTTCCTGACGAAGAACTGCAGCTCTACTTTGACCTCTTTTTTGGAATCATTCTCGATGCGGGCATCTCCTCTATCAACGATCTTTCTTCCTTCAATGCCATTGAACACATTCATCAACTCTTTGTACAAGCTCAATCCCTCACTCCCGAAGAAAGAGAAACCATGGGGCGCTTAACCCAACTCTTGATTGACACCCGATACCAGGCTTGGAAAAATCGTCAAGGCACGAAAAAGACTTTCTGATACCCTAAGCATTCTCTTCTGTGTTATACTGATATCAGTACATTCTTTGAGAGAGGAAATCCTATGAAAATCCATAAAACCGTGAATCCTGTTGCCTATGAAAACACCTACTATATAGAGGGAGACCAACACCTGATTGTGGTTGACCCAGGTAGCCATTGGGAAGCCATTCGCAAGACTATCGAGAAAATCAACAAACCCGTCTGTGCGATTCTGCTGACCCACACCCATTACGACCATATTATGAGTCTGGACTTGGTGCGTGAGACTTTTGGAAATCCTCCAGTTTATGTAGCGGAAAGTGAAGCCAGCTGGCTCTATACTCCAGTTGATAATCTTTCTGGCCTCCCTCGTCACGATGATATGGCAGATGTGGTCGCAAAACCTGCAGAACACACCTTTGTCTTTCATGAGGAATACCAGCTTGAGGAATTCCGTTTTACTGCCCTACCAACCCCAGGCCACTCTATCGGTGGTGTTTCCCTCGTTTTTCCTGATGCCCATCTAGTCTTGACTGGAGATGCTCTTTTCCGCGAAACCATCGGACGGACCGACCTTCCTACAGGTAGTATGGAACAACTTCTCCATAGCATTCAAACTCAACTATTCACCCTCCCTAACTACGACGTCTATCCTGGACACGGGCCAGCTACGACCATCGCTCACGAAAAGACCTTCAATCCCTTTTTCTAGCAAGCAAAAAACCAAGGATAATTTCCTTGGTTTTTGTCTTACCAAATAATCACACGGTCCTCTGGTGAACGCCACATACCATCGCCTTCTTTGACATCATAGGTTGTAAAGAAGTCATCGAAGTTTGGCACTTGCACATTGACACGGAGTTTGGCAGGCGCGTGCACGTCGACACTGGCCATGAGTTTCATCAACTCAGGACGGCCTTTCATACGCCAGATACGAGCAAAGTTGTGGAAGAATTCTTCAGCTGAGAAGTCTGGTTCTCTCTTAGCAGCTTCAAGGGCTGCAGCAATCCCGCCCAAGTCAGCAACATTTTCTGATACAGTTAGTTTCCCGTTAATCGTTGCGCCGTAAGATTCTTGTCCATCAAACTGGTCAATGACTTTCTGCGTTTTTTCTTTAAAGGCTGCATAGTCGCTCTCCGTCCACCAATCCTTGAGGCTACCATTTTCATCAAAAGAAGCACCATTTGTGTCGAAAGCATGAGAGATTTCGTGGGCAATAACAGCACCAATCCCTCCGTAGTTGGCAGAAGACGACTGATGCAAGTCATAGAATGGAGCCTGTAAAATAGCAGCTGGGAAAACAATTAAGTTCTTCTGAGGATTGTAGTAGGCATTGACCATGTGAGCAGGCATGCCCCACTCCTTGTAATCAACCGGTTGGTTCCACTTGCTCCAGCTGTGCTTGATTTCCACACGCGCAAAGGATAGGGCATTCTCAAAGAGACTGGCAGTTTCGTCCACGACTTTGTCCTTGTAGCGTTCTGGCAATTCCTCTGGATAACCGATATAAGGCTTGATGACATTGAGTTTGACAATGGCCTTGTCACGTGTTTCAGGCGTGAGCCAGTCGTTCTTGGCCAAGCGTTCCTTATAAACGTCAATCATAGTCGCTACTTTTTTCTCTACGTCTGCCTTAGCTTCTGGGGAGAATTTTTCATGCGCATACCAGAGACCAAGAGCTTGCTTGAAAGGACCTTGGGCCAAGTGATAAGCTGCCTTGACCTTGTCCTGAGCTTCTGGAACACCTGAAAGGGCACGACCATAGGCACCTGACAGGACACGAATCTCGTCTGTGAGATAGCTTGTTGAGAGATTCACCACACCCAAAATCAAGGTTGCTTTGAGTAGAGGCCACGCTTCTTCACTATAGAATTGGTCTGCTGCTTGCCAGAAACGTTCTTCATCTACGATGACCTTGTCTGGAGTTTGTCCAAGAACTGCTTGGAAGAAATCATCCAAAGGTAGGGCAGGGGCAAATTTCTTGAAATCTTCATAAGCATATGGATGGTAGAGTTTGGCATATTCTGAACTTTCTTCGTTAGAAAGCACCACAGCTGCAATGCGACGGTCCAATTCTAATCGTTTCTCTAGTAAGTCTGCGATTTCCTCATCTGAAAAATCATAGGCTTTGAGAAGATTCGTAGTACTTTCCTTCCAAAGAGTCAAGAGCTCCTCACGCTGAGGATGGTCTTCAGCGTAGTAAGTTGTATCTGGCAAGATAGTTCCTGGTGCACTGGCCCAAAGAACATTGATTCTGGCATCCATAAAGTCTGGTGATACACCAAATGGAAGGAAGTTCGGCTTCCCTGCTAGTTCAAACTCTGCCAGTTTACTGGTAAAATCTGCAAAACTCTCCAAGTCTTGGTATTCCTTGAGCATTGGCAAAACAGGCTTGATCCCATCTGCTTCTCTCTTGTCAAAATCACGCACCATACGATGGTACTTAACAAAGTTGGCGAGGATAGCATCCTCTGGAACCTCTTCACCCGCCAACCACTTGTCCGTAGTCGCCAGCATCAACTCTTCAATTTCCTCGTCAAGGTCAATAAAACCACCTGTTCGTGATTTATCAGCTGGAATCACAGCTGTTTTTTCCCATTCGCCATTAATAGCGTCATAAAAATCATCTTGATAACGTGTCATCTTGTTCTCGCTTTCATATTTTCACTTATTCCTAGCTTAGCAAAAAAATCTAGGGAATGCAATCAAAAATAAATTTCTTATATCTTTCATTTTATTGTTATTTTATTAAATTTTTTAAAAATTAACTTGACTTAATTTTTTTTTTAATGTATATTAAATACGGGAGGGAGGAATTTGTTATGATACGTATTGAACACCTCAGCGTCTCCTACAAAGAAACGCTGGCACTAAAGGATATTTCACTAGTGCTCCACGGACCAACTATTACCGGAATTATTGGTCCAAATGGTGCTGGAAAATCAACTTTATTAAAAGGTATGTTGGGAATTATCCCACATGAAGGTCAGGCCTTTCTCGACGACAAAGAAGTCAAGAAATCTTTAAATCGAGTTGCCTATGTCGAGCAAAAAATCCATATCGACTACAATTTCCCTATCAAGGTCAAGGAATGTGTCTCTCTAGGACTCTATCCATCCATACCGCTCTTTCACACCTTAAAAGCTAGCCACTGGAAAAAAGTGGCAGATGCACTTGAAATCGTTGGACTCTCAGACTATGCTGATCGCCAAATCAGCCAGCTCTCAGGAGGACAATTCCAACGTGTTTTGATTGCCCGTTGCTTAGTGCAGGAAGCTGACTACATCTTTTTAGATGAGCCTTTTGCCGGGATTGACTCGATCAGTGAAGAGATTATCATGAATACGCTGAGAGACCTTAAAAAAGCTGGTAAAACAGTTCTCATCGTCCATCATGACCTCAGTAAAGTCCCCCATTATTTCGACCAAGTTTTGCTTCTCAATCGAGAATTAATAGACCTTGGTCCGACCGAAGAAACCTTTACCGAGGCCAATCTCAAAAAGGCCTACGGTAGCAAACTCTTTTTCAATGGAGGTGACCTATGATAGCAGAATTTATCGATGGATTGCAAAATTTCCATTTCCTACAAAACGCCTTGATCACAGCTATTGTCATCGGAGTCGTTGCTGGAGCCGTGGGATGTTTTATCATCCTACGCGGAATGTCTCTCATGGGGGATGCCATCTCTCACGCAGTTTTGCCTGGCGTAGCCCTTTCCTTTATCCTGGGAATTGATTTCTTTATTGGAGCGATCATCTTTGGTTTGATGGCTTCCATCATCATTACCTACATCAAGGGAAACTCTATCATCAAGAGTGACACTGCCATTGGTATTACCTTTTCATCTTTCTTAGCCTTAGGTGTCATCTTGATTAGTGTTGCCAAGAGTTCGACAGACCTCTTCCATATCCTTTTTGGGAATATCCTCGCTGTCCAAGATACAGACATGTGGATTACCATTGGTATGGGGGCATTGATTCTCTTGATTATCGGGATTTTCTTTAAACAACTATTGATTACATCCTTTGACGAGCTTCTGGCTAAAGCCATGGGAATGCCCGTTAATTTCTACCACTATCTGCTCATGGTGCTCTTGACCCTTGTGTCAGTCACTGCCATGCAAAGTGTTGGAACCATTCTTATCGTGGCCATGTTGATCACCCCAGCTGCGACGGCTTACCTTTATGCTAATAGCCTAAAGAGCATGATTTTTCTTTCATCAGGCCTAGGAGCTCTGGCTTCTGTTGTAGGGCTCTTTATCGGCTATAGTTTCAATCTCGCAGCAGGATCCAGCATCGTGCTCACATCCGCCAGCTTCTTTCTAATCAGTTTCTTTATCTCTCCTAAGCAACGATACTTGAAACTGAAAAACAAAAAAATCATTAAATAACGGGGAAACCCTTCTGGAGGAATCTAATGAAAAAATTAGGTACTTTGCTTGTTCTTTTTCTTTCTATCATTGGATTAGCTGCCTGTGCTAGCGGGAAAAAAGATACAGCATCTACAAACCAAAAACTAAAGGTTGTAGCGACTAACTCAATCATCGCTGATATTACCAAAAATATCGCTGGTGACAAGATTGATCTTCACAGTATCGTTCCTGTTGGTCAAGACCCACACGAATACGAACCACTTCCTGAAGACGTTAAGAAAACTTCTCAAGCTGATTTGATTTTCTATAACGGAATCAATCTTGAAACTGGTGGCAATGCTTGGTTTACCAAATTGGTCGAAAATGCCAAGAAAACTGAAAACAAAGACTACTTTGCAGTTAGCGACGGTGTAGACATCATCTACCTTGAAGGCCAAAACGAGAAAGGCAAAGAAGACCCACACGCTTGGCTCAACCTTGAAAATGGGATGATTTATGCTAAAAATATCGCTAAACAGCTAATCGCTAAGGATCCTAGCAACAAGGAATTCTACGAAAAAAATCTCAAAGACTATACTGAAAAACTAGACAAACTGGACAAGGAAGCCAAAGAGAAATTTAACAATATCCCTGCTGAGAAGAAACTTATCGTAACCAGCGAAGGATGCTTCAAATACTTCTCTAAAGCCTACGGTGTCCCAAGTGCCTACATCTGGGAAATCAACACGGAAGAAGAAGGTACGCCTGAACAAATCAAGACCTTGGTTGAAAAACTTCGCCAAACAAAAGTTCCATCTCTCTTTGTTGAGTCAAGTGTCGATGACCGTCCAATGAAGACTGTTTCACAAGACACAAATATCCCAATCTACGCACAAATCTTTACTGACTCAATCGCTGAAGAAGGTAAAGAAGGCGACAGCTACTACAACATGATGAAATACAACCTTGACAAGATTGCTGAAGGTTTGTCAAAATAATCCATTAAAAAACGTCGTTCTCACATGAACAGGCGTTTTTTTGTTTTCACTTTCCGGTCAAATCATTGGAAAAATCTGACAATTCTCGGTAAAATGAAAGAAAAAAGAATGGAGTAGTTCATGACCACTTTTCTCGGAAATCCTGTAACTTTTACAGGTAAACAACTGCAAGTCGGAGACAAGGCACTTGACTTTTCTCTTACGACAACCGATCTCTCTAAAAAAACGCTAGCTGACTTTGATGGAAAGAAAAAAGTCTTGAGTGTTGTCCCTTCTATCGATACTGGTATCTGCTCAACGCAAACACGTCGATTCAACCAAGAACTAGCTAACCTCGACAATACCGTCGTTCTTACTGTTTCTATGGACCTACCATTTGCCCAAGGACGCTGGTGCGGGGCTGAAGGCCTTGACAATGCCATCATGCTTTCAGACTACTTTGACCATTCTTTCGGGCGCGATTATGCCCTCTTGATCAACGAATGGCATCTCCTTGCACGCGCCGTCTTTGTTCTCGATGCTAACAATGTCATCCGTTATGTAGAATACGTTGACAACATCAACACGGAACCAGACTTTGAAGCTGCCATTGCTGCAGTTAAAGAACTGGACTAAAATCAAAGCCATTATGGCAGAAGGCTAGAGAAATCTAGCTTTTTTTGATATACTAGATGGAGAGAAAAGACAAGAGGAAACGAATGACGCCAAATAAAGAAGACTACCTAAAATGTATTTATGAAATCGGTACGGAAATGCAAAAAATCACCAATAAAGAAATTGCTGCCCGTATGCAGGTCTCTCCACCTGCCGTAACAGAGATGATCAAACGCATGAAAAGTGAAAATCTCATCCTCAAGGATAAGGAGAACGGCTATCTATTGACAGATATTGGCCTCAAACTGGTCTCTGAGCTCTATCGTAAACACCGTTTGATTGAAGTCTTTCTAGTTCACCATCTAGACTATACCAGCGATCAAATCCACGAAGAAGCTGAGGTCCTAGAGCACACTGTCTCTGACCTCTTTGTGGAGAGATTGGATAAACTGCTTGGCTTCCCTCAAACCTGTCCCCACGGTGGAACTATTCCTGCTAAAGGAGAACTCTTGGTTGAGATCAACAACCTACCTCTAGCAGATACTAAAGAGGCTGGAACCTATCTCCTGACTCGGGTTCATGATAGCTTTGATCTACTCAAATACTTAGAAAAGCATGACATTCATATCGGTGACCAACTCCAAGTCAAACAGTTTGATAATTTTTCCAATACTTTTACACTGGTCAACAAAGGTGAAGACCTCCAAGTTAGCATCGATATCGCCAAACAACTCTATGTCGAAAAAATCAACTAACCCCTTATTCCTGAAAGAAACTTCTTTCAGGGATTTTTTATTATTTTAGTTGTAAGTCCCATTCTTTTGGTGTAGAATAAAGTTAGAGAAAAGAGGGAGGTCATCTTATGAAAAAGCTCTTTAGAATCCATTTTGCAACCATTGCACTCAGTGATTTGCTACTATTAGCAATTTTTATCTCCAAAACCGATCCCTCTGTAGAGTGGATGCTACTCTCTGGCTTTATTTTCATCCTTGCTCAGGGACTACTGCTATTTCGCTTAGTCAACCGACTCAAACATCATTTCGTTGAGATTTATCCTCAGATTAACAAAAAAATTCGCCTCTATTATTTAGGGGTGCTCATCAGCGATTTTCTATTATTTGTCCTTTTAACCTTCGCTAGTTCTCAGCGATTTTCCTCTCTTATGCCAATCGTCACTGCTTGTCATTCTACTTTTTATTATCTGACGGCTAACTACCTAAGAGAAAACTATCCAGACTTTTACGACAAACACATTTCTTTATGCGATTGTTTCTAAACAAAAACCAAGCCAGCTGGGCTTGGTTTTCTTATCTATTTTTTGTATCAAGGATAATGGTGACTGGTCCGTCATTGACCAGCTCAACCTGCATATCCGCTCCAAAGATGCCTGTCTGAACGGGCACTTCTTGTGCTAGCTTTTGATTGAAATGCTCATAAAAGGCGACTGCCATATCTGGCTTGGCTGCACCTGTAAAGGCGGGACGATTGCCCTTCTTAGTGTCCGCAAAGAGGGTAAACTGAGAAATAGAAAGAATTGCGCCCTCAATATCCTTAACAGACAGGTTCATCTTGCCTTCCGCGTCTGAAAAAATCCGCATGTTGACGAGCTTTCTCACAGCATAGTCCAAATCTTCCTCTTGGTCCTCTGGGCCAACACCAACCAGTAATAAGAGTCCCTGATTGATTTTTCCCTGAACCTGACCTTCAATACTCACTTGAGCTTTCTTAACTCGTTGAATGATGATTTTCATAAAAATCCTTTCTAGATCTTAGCCATTGGTTCGTTTGACAGAGTAGACTTCTGGCACACTTTTAATCTTATCAACTACTGTCGTTAGAGTTGAGAGGTTTGAGATGCCAAAGGAGACATGGATATTGGCAAATTTCATATCCTTAGTTGGTTGGGCATTAACGGTTGAGATATTCTTGGTCGTGTTGGAAAGAACTTGTAGAACATCATTTAAGAGACCTGTACGGTTGAGGCCGTAGATATCGATGTGGGCAATATATTCCTTGCTTGAGTATTGATCTTCCCATTCCACATCAAGGAGACGTTGTTCGTAGTTTTCTTGGGCGCGAAGGTTCATACAGTCCACACGGTGAATGGCCACACCACGACCCTTGGTAATATAGCCAACAATGTCATCACCAGGAACGGGATTGCAACACTTAGCAATCCGTACTAGGAGACCTGAAGCACCTTCAATCACCACACCGCCCTCATGCTTGACCTTGAGCTTCTCCTTATTCTCAACCTTAACCTCACCACCCTTAACTAACTCATCAGCCTCTGCCCTAGCTTTGGCACGTTCCTCCTCACGGCGTTCCTTTTCAGTCAGACGGTTAAAGACGGTAATAGCACTGATTTCTCCAAAACCAATAGCAGCAAAGAGGGAGTCTTCTGTCTTGTAGCTGGTCTTTTGAAGGACTTGGTCCATGTGCCGCTTGTCCATATACTTATTAGCCACATAGCCATTCTCTTGGAGCTGATTAATCAGCAGTTCGCGTCCCTTATTAACAGACAATTCCTTGTCTTGGTTTTTAAAGAACTGACGAATCTTGTTGCGTGCCTTGCTGGTCTTAACCATGTTGAGCCAGTCACGACTCGGGCCAAAAGAGTTGGGGTTGGTGATAATTTCAACCTGATCCCCTGTCTTGAGCTTGGTTGTCAGAGGAACCATACGGCCATTGACCTTAGCACCAGTTGCTTTTTCACCGACTTTGGTATGGATTTCATAGGCAAAATCAATCGGGCCTGAATCTTTTGGAAGGGAGCGAACTGCACCATCTGGAGTAAAGACGTAAATCTCCTCCGCCAGATACTCTTCCTTAACAGAGTCCACAAATTCCTTGGCATCATCAGCCTGATCCTGGAGCTCCATCATCTCCTTGATCCAGTTCATCCCAATAGCAGATTCCTTGCTGTTGACCTGCCCTTTAATGCCTTTCTTATAAGCCCAGTGAGCCGCAACCCCGTACTCAGCCACTTCGTGCATTTCCTTGGTACGAATCTGGAATTCAATCGGTCCTTTTGGTCCATAGACAGTCGTATGGATAGACTGGTAACCATTGGCCTTACGGTTTGCGATATAGTCTTTGAAACGGCCTGGCATAGGTTTCCAAAGTTCATGCACATAACCCAGCATGGCGTAAACATCACTCTGGGTATCCAAGATACAGCGAATGGCAATCAGGTCATAAATCTCCTCAAAGCGTTTCTTCTTATCCTGCATCTTGCGATAGATAGAGTAGATATGCTTGGGACGGCCATAGATTTTCCCTTTTAGATTGCGTTCGGAAGTGTAGTCCTCTAACTTTGTCACGACTTCATCGACCAAAGCCTCACGCTCTCTGCGTTTTTCCTTCATCATATGAGTGATCTTGTAAAACTCAGTTGGATTGAGGTAACGGAAAGATAGATCTTCCAACTCCCACTTGACACTGGAAATCCCTAGACGATGAGCAAGTGGTGCATAAATTTCCATGGTTTCTCTGGAGATACGCTCTTGCTTGTCCTTTCGAAGGTGTTTGAGAGTCCGCATATTGTGCAAACGGTCCGATAATTTAACCAAGATAACACGGATATCCTCTGACATGGCCATAAGCATCTTGCGGTGATTTTCAGCCAATTGTTCCTCAAATGATTTGTACTCAACCTTACCAAGCTTGGTCACCCCATCAACGATAATCCGAACATCATGACCGAACTCTCTCTCTAGATCATCCAGTGTCGCATCTGTGTCTTCAACCACGTCATGCAAAAAACCACAAGCAACGGTTACGGCATCCAGCTTGAGCTTAGCCAGAATGCCTGCTACCTGAATGGGATGGATAATATAGGGCTCACCTGATTTCCGAAACTGCCCACTATGACAATCAACTGCGTAAATCAATGCTTTTTGTACAAAAGCAACGTCTTCCTTTGTTAAATATTCTTTCGTTAAAGCGACTACCTGATCGCCCGTCAAATTCACTTCTTTCGGCATCTATACTCTCCAATTCTTCCTACCATTTTATCACTTTTTTAAGGATATGAAAACTAGAAAAGCCTGTTTTTATGCCAATACCAATCATTAAAAAAACACTGCAAGATTTCTCTAGCAGTGTTTTGACATTTCATTTGCTTAGTAGACTGTTTTTTCAGTTTCTACATCGAAGAAGTGTGCTTTGTTCAAGTCAAATCCGAGTTCAACTGTTGCACCTGTTTGCAAGTAGTCACGAGCATCCACTTTGGCAACAAATTCATCTTTACCAACTTGGCAGTAAAGGTGAGATTCTGAACCAAGCAATTCTGATACTGAGATAGTTGCTTTAACAACAGATTCTGGGAATGTTTCAAGGAAAGCAGGTTCTGCATTCACATCTTCTGGACGGATACCGAAGATCAATTCTTTTCCTTCGTAGCCTTTGTCACGAAGAACTTTCAAAGCTCCTTCTGGTACTTTCAAGCGGAAACCGTCAGAAACAATTTCGCTACCAACTAGTTTCACATTGATGAAGTTCATAGCTGGGCTTCCGATGAATCCTGCTACAAATTTGTTAACTGGGTTTTTATAAACCTCTTGAGGGGTACCGATTTGTTCAACACGTCCGATAGTACCTGTACCAGCTGGGTTTTTAGTTGCTGACATGATAACGATACGGTCTGCAAGAGTCATCGCTTCTGTTTGGTCGTGGGTTACGTAGATAGTTGTAGCTCCGATACGACGGTGGATTTTCGCGATTTCAGCACGCATAGATACACGAAGTTTGGCATCCAAGTTTGACAAAGGTTCGTCCATCAAGAATACTTTTGCATCACGGACGATCGCACGACCCATGGCAACACGTTGACGTTGACCACCTGAAAGGTCAGCAGGTTTACGATCCAAGAATTCTTTCAAACCAAGAATTGCTGCCGCTTCTTGCACACGTTTGTCAATGTCTTCCTTGCTGTATTTACGCAATTTCAAACCGAAAGCCATGTTGTCATATACAGTCATGTGTGGGTAAAGAGCGTAGTTTTGGAATACCATGGCGATGTCACGGTCTTTTGGAGCTACGTCGTTGACAACCACGCCATCGATAGATGCAGTACCTTCTGTAATGTCTTCAAGACCAGCGATCATACGAAGAGTTGTTGATTTACCACATCCTGAAGGACCTACGAAAACGATAAATTCTTTGTCTTTGATGTCCAAGTTGAAGTCTTCAACTGAATAGTGTTCGCTGTTTGGATATTTTTTGTAAATATTTTTAAGATTTAATTCTACCATTGAGGTGAACTCCTTTTGTATTTTGATAGTTTCATTATATATGAAAACGCTTTACTTTTCTATGGCAAGATGACCAAAAAAATAAAAAAGTTCTGTGCAACTTGCACAAAACTTTAGAGAATATCTGGTAAAATCAACTGATAACACAAGGTAAGGTCCGTCAACTCCTTCAACTGAAGCCCTGTCAATTCTTCCCATTTATCAATCTTGTATTGGAGAGAATTGCGATGCAGATAGAGTTGCTGGGCTGTTTTAGTCAGAACAGCACTGTTTTCCCAAAGGGAGAGAATGATTTCCTGAATCTGGTCCTGATCCAAGATCATCTGGTGCAGGCATTCCTTGATTACCTTCAGGTCCACAAGTCTTTCCCCCATACTCCAAAGATAGAGCTGTGAAAAAGTGTGAACTCCTTGATGGCCCTGACGCCACCAAGTCTTAAACAAATCCCGCTCCGCTTTGATCAAGTCGGACAGAGCCTGATACCCAGCCTGTGACCAGACCTGCCCCAACATGATAGACAGACGAAGACCAAAGTCATACTCAACTGCCTCAATCGTATCGGATAAGATTGAGCGGACAGAGCTGTACTTATCTTGTTGAAGCACAAATACATAATCCTGAGCACCGACCTGTAGCACCGTCTGGCAGTTGGGAAAAAGAGTCCGCATCATGTCTAGCCAAGAAGCTAGATTTTCCTGTTGGAAATAGGAAAGATGGCAATAAACCAACTGAATTTTTTTAAATGTTTGCGGTGCCTGCCCCTTCCCCTCAATCAGATAGGAATACCAAGGATTGAGCGAACGAGCCTGCTCTTGCTGGGTCAAAAGGGCAACCAGCTGCTTTTCACGCTCGCTGAGCCCAGCTTCCTCCAGTAAAATCCACTTCTGAGAAGCTAAAGGGAGAGTGAGATAGCCTGGTTTCTCTACTGGCTGATCTGAAATCTGAGCTTCAGGAAACCAGTCTTGTAATTCCTTTGCAATCATATCCTAGTCCTCCACTTTTTGGATGCACCAAGAAATTATGGTCTCTAGACGCTCCACATTTTCAGTCAGATGGAGATAGCCCATCACTGCTTCAAAGCCAGTAGACATACGGTAAGTCACCACATCAGCATTTTTAGCCTTTGTGTGGCTATTGGTATTGCGACCACGTTTGTAGATTTCTTCTTCCTTTTCCGTCAGGACTTGCTCTTCTAACATAAGGGCAATCAAGCGAGCCTGAGCCTTGGCTGACACATACTTGGTCGCCTCTTGGTGGAGTTTATTGGGTTTGGTCATGCCTTTAAGGATGAGATGGCGACGAATATACATGGAGTAAACTGCATCTCCCTCAAAAGCCAGCGCAATCCCGTTAATGAGATTGACATCAATCACGAGTCCACCTCACTCCATCCTTGGTGTCAAGTAGCTTAATCCCTTGAGCAGCCAATTGATCACGGATTTGGTCCGCTGTCGCAAAGTCACGATTAGCACGCGCTTCTTGACGTTTTTGGATTAAGGCTTCAATGTCTGCATCCAAAACTTCCTCTACAAAGACAATCCCAAAGACTTCCAACATATCTGCAAGAGCTTCCTTAACACTTGCATCATAGTTTCCTGAGTTGATCCACTTGGCCATTTCAAAGACAACTGTGATGCCGTTGGCAGAGTTGAAATCCTCATCCATAGCGGCTACAAACTTATCTTTAAAGGCTTGTAACTCTTGGACATCAACACTCCCAGTAAATGGCTGCTCATAAGTGTTCTTCAGATACTTGAGATTAGTCTCCGCATCACGCACTGCTTTTTCCGTAAAGTTGATTGGCTTGCGATAATGTTGGGTCGCAAAGAAGAAACGAAGCACTTGTCCATCAATAGTTTTAAGGGCATCGTGTACGGTGATAAAGTTGCCCAAGGACTTGGACATCTTGACATTATCGATGTTGACAAAGCCATTGTGCATCCAGTAGTTGGCGAAAGTCTTGCCTGTTTTTGCTTCTGACTGGGCAATTTCATTAGTGTGGTGAGGAAACTCAAGGTCTGCTCCACCACCGTGGATATCAATGGTATCACCTAGAATCTCTGTCGACATAACCGAACACTCGATATGCCAGCCCGGACGACCAGGTCCCCAAGGACTATCCCAAGAAATCTCGCCTGGTTTGGCAGCTTTCCAAAGGGCAAAGTCTACAGGATTTTCCTTGCGAGCCGTTTCTTCATCGGTACGACCTGAAGCACCTAGCTCCAAATCTTCCAAGGTTTTATTGGCCAATCTAGCATAGTTGTGGGATTTTTCCACACGGAAGTAAACATCCCCTTGACTCTCATAGGCAAAGCCTTTCTCAATCAAGTCTTCCACAAAACGGATAATGTCCGCCATAAACTCCACTACACGCGGATGGCGGGTAGCAGGTTTGACACCCAAGGCTGTCACGTCCTCACGAAAGGCAGCGATGTACTTGTCCGCCACTTCCTGAGGCGTGATGCCTTCTTCCTTGGCACGGTTGATAATCTTATCATCCACATCCGTAAAATTGGAAATATAGGTAACCTCATACCCACGGTACTCAAAATAACGACGAATGGTATCAAAAGCCACCGTCGAACGGGCATTCCCCACGTGGATATAGTTGTAGACGGTTGGCCCACAGACATACATCTTAACCTTGCCGTCCTCGATAGGGACAAATTCTCGCAAATCACGAGACATGGTGTCATAGATTTTAATCATAAATCATAATCAGGAAAGCTAAAATCCAAGAACTGTTAGTTTCATCACTAAAAGTTCAATTGAATTTCAGTCCGAATATCTCTACACTTCGGAATCCCTTGCTCCTTTCTCATTCAGATAAACCACCTGAGTCTGTTTGACAAAGCCGATTTTTTCATACAAGCACTTGGCACCTACGTTGCTATCCTCTACTGCAATCTGAAATTCCTTATCATTTTGCTCAATCAGTTGGTTGACTAGAGATTTTGCTAAGTAGCTTCCATAGCCTTTTCCACGTTCAGGTTCCGATATTACCAAACCATAGAGGTAATTCGTATTAGTCGATAAATCTACCGTGCAAGTTCCAATAATCTGACCGTTTTTTAATAAAATATATAGGCGACTTTCTGGATCTTTCAGAGCTTCGGCGACATATCTATCCGCAACTTCTCTCGATTCATGTTCCTCTGAAAATGCCTGAAATTTTAACTGGCTAATTTGCTCCTGATACGAACTATCTGCTAACAAAACTTCAATATTGGAAAGTTTTGCTAACTGATAAGGTCTTCTATCCTTACCTAACCAGGTTTCTGTCTCTTCATCCTCGACCAATCCCCAGTTGCTGACAAAATCAGGATGACGCTCTAGAAAAATACGTTCTGTCTGAAAAGTAACTGAACGAATAGGGAAAGAAGCCGTTTCTTTCTCAAAACTCGTAAACAAAGCACGCGCAATTCCCTGACGGCGATGATTTGGATGAACCAGTATCGTCACTTCCACATCTTGGTCATCAGCATAGACGGTTAATAGACCAACAAGTTCGCCTTTTTCATAATAAAGGAAAAAGGCGGGTATGTTTGGGTCAAAATTAAGCATGTTAGAGAGATAGGGATCACGATAAGTTCCATCATGGGATTGGCAACAATTAATTAGTTTTTTCGCCTCAGATAACTCCTCTTGGCTTAACTTGTTTCTTGCTTGAATCATATAGATACCCTCTACAAACCAGACGATCTGTGACTGGCTTCTTTAGCCTGCTCGAGTTTATTGACGTAGTACTCTCGTTTTTCTTCGACTTCGTGAATGACAGGCTCATCCTTCTTACCATGAAGGCGGACAATCTTGGCTGGAATACCGACAACTGTCACATCACTAGGCACGTCTGCCACGACAACTGCTGCTGCACCGACCTTGGCATTTTCACCGATTTCTACAGGCCCGATAACTTGGGCATGGGCTGATATGAGTGCTCCCTTTCGTACAGTCGGATGGCGTTTGCCACAGTCTTTCCCTGTTCCACCAAGAGTCACTCCGTGATAGAGAAGAACGCCTTTTTCAACAATCGCTGTCTCTCCAATCACCAAGCCTGAACCGTGGTCGATAAAGACACCTGAATCAATCTGAGCACCCGGATGTATCTCGATCTGGGTCCAGAAGCGCCAAAACTGACTGTGCATACGAGCCAGGAGTTTGAAGCCATGCTTCCAGAGAAAATGGGAAAGACGGTGGGCCGCCAAGGCCTTGACACCTGGATAAGTCAGCAAAACCTCCAAAGTGGTGCGGGCCGCTGGATCATTTTCTTTTACGATATCAATGGTTTCGCGCCACCATCCCATACATTTCTCCTTTTCTTATTCTGAATCTTTTGGTGTTTCTGTAAATTCTTTCTTAGGTTTGTGGTCCTTGTGATGACGTGGACGGTGAGGACGTTCAGACTTTTCGCCTTTTTCATCATGCTCAGGTTTTGGTGGACGAGGAAGAAGAGCTTTCATAGAGGCATCAATACGGCCTTTTTCATCAATCTTGATAACCTTAACGTCGACTTCATCACCGATAGCTACCAAGTCCTCGACACGGTTGGTACGAGTCCAAGCCATTTCTGAGATGTGAACGAGGGCATCTGTCTTGTCAAAGAGATTGACAAAGGCACCGAATTTCTCGATACGAACAACTTTAGCATGGTAAACTTCATCCACTTTGGCTTCACGAACCAAGCCAGCGATGATTTCTTTGGTTCGGTTAATGGCATCTTGGTCGCTAGAGTAGATGGACACATTTCCTTCTTCGTCGATATCAATCTTAACGCCTGTTTCAGCGATAATCTTGTCGATGGTTTCTCCACCCTTACCGATGACAATCTTGATCTTGTCGACATCAATCTTGATGGTATCAATTTTCGGAGCAGTTGGAGCCAATTCTGGACGAACTTCTGGAATAGTTGCTTCAATCACATCAAGGATTTCAAAACGCGCTTTTTTGGCTTGAGCAAGAGCCTCAGTCAAGATTTCTGCAGTAATTCCTTGAATTTTGATATCCATTTGAAGGGCTGTAATCCCGTCGCGAGTACCTGCAACCTTAAAGTCCATGTCTCCAAAGTGGTCTTCCAAACCTTGGATATCTGTCAATACTGTGTAGTTATTTCCATCTGAGATGAGACCCATGGCAATACCAGCTACTGGCGCCTTGATTGGCACACCACCAGCCATAAGGGCAAGAGTTCCCGCACAGATTGAAGCTTGAGAAGAAGAACCGTTTGATTCTAATACTTCAGCTACCAAGCGGATCGCATATGGGAATTCTTCCAAGCTTGGCAAAACTTGCGCAAGAGCACGCTCACCGAGAGCACCGTGACCAATTTCACGACGACCTGGCGCACCATAACGACCAGTTTCCCCTACAGAGTATTGCGGGAAGTTATAGTGGTGCATAAAGCGTTTCTTGTACTCTGGGTCCAAACCATCGATGATTTGAGTTTCTCCCATCGGAGCCAAAGTCAAGACTGAAAGGGCTTGAGTTTGTCCACGAGTGAAAAGACCGGAACCGTGTACACGAGGAAGATAGTCAACCTGCGCATCTAAAGGACGGATTTCATCGACCTTACGACCGTCAGGACGCACCTTATCTTCTGTAATCAAACGGCGCACTTCAGCGTGTTCCATTTGTTCCAAGATTTCAGCCACATCTCGCATGATACGGTCACATTCTTCATGGTCTGCATATTTTTCTTCGTAAACCGCTGTTACTTGGTCTTTAACTGCTTGAGTTGCAGCTTCACGAGCCAATTTTTCTTCTACTTGGACCGCTGTTTGGAGGTCGCTGTTGTAAGCTGCAATGATTTCAGCTTGCAAGTCAGCGTCTACATGAAGCAATTCCACTTCTGCTTTTTCTTTACCGACTGCCGCAACGATTTCTTCTTGGAAGGCAATCAATTCTTTGACTGCTTCGTGCCCTTTCAGAAGGGCTTCCAACATGATATCTTCAGACAGTTCCTTGGCACCAGACTCAACCATGTTGATAGCATGCTTGGTCCCAGCTACTGTCAATTCAAGAAGCGATTGCTCTGCCTGTTCTTGAGTAGGGTTGATGATGATTTGGCCATCAACATAACCCACTTGTACCCCAGCGATTGGTCCGTCAAAAGGAATGTCTGAGATAGAAAGCGCCAAGGATGAACCAAACATAGCCGCCATTGGTGCAGATGCATTTTCATCATAAGAAAGAACCGTATTGATGACTTGCACTTCATTACGGAAACCTTCCGCAAACATAGGGCGGATTGGACGGTCAATCAAACGCGCTGTCAAGGTCGCATCTGTTGAAGGACGTCCTTCACGTTTCATAAAGCCTCCAGGAAACTTCCCAGCCGCATACATTTTTTCTTCATAGTTGACTTGGAGTGGGAAGAAATCCCCAGTTGCCATTTTCTTAGACATGACGGCTGCAGTCAAGACAGTTGACTCACCGTAACGCACGACAACAGCTCCGTTTGCTTGCTTGGCAACCTGACCAGTCTCTACGATTAACTCACGACCCGCAAAAGTCGTTTGAAACACTTGTTTTGTCATTTTAATCCCCTTTGGATTGATGAAATTATACGCCTTGCCTACAAAAATCAGGATACAAAGGGCGTAAAGAATCCCGTATGAAAATAGGAGATTGGCGCAGTGTGCGATGCACACCAGGAAATCTATCTTTTTCACTAGGGATTTAGCCCGTGTTCAACTATCTAAATACCTTGAAAAGTTTAAAAATATTATTCTTTAGCATTTGTATCTTTTATAGCATAGCAGATTTGAATAGCTAAGAATCTGTTTATACCCTCATCTTTGTATCAAGTACGTACAGAGTCTATTTTATCATATTTTTCTTAAAAAGTGCGGGCTTTTCTATTAAAAAGGAACCATTCCCCCATGAAAAGAGGAATGGTTTGTTGTTTATTTTATTTAGCGAATTCTTTGGCTCTCGCAACTGTCATTTTTTATTTAAAAGCAAGTGAATGACAAGCTGTCGTCTCAGTGCTAAAAGAATCAATTACCCTAAAGACTGATGATTAAACAAGGCATGGGTTGCTTGGTGGATGTATTTGGCTGTTTCAGCATTATTCATGGTGTAGAGATGCACACCTGCGACATCCTGGGTCACCAAGTCCACGATCTGATCCACAGCATAGGCAAGTCCTGCTGCTCTGAGCGACTCAGGGTCATGCTCATACTTGTCTAAGATGGCCTTGAATTTTCGTGGAAGATGGATATTCTCACACGTTTTCAAGAGACGAAGGGCTTGATTACGGTTCAGAATGGGCATGATACCCGCATGAATAGGAACATCAATCCCTGCCAAGGTACACTTATCTTGAAAATCGTAGAAACGCTCATTGTCAAAGAAAAGCTGCGTTACAAGGCTTGAACAGCCTGCATCCACTTTCTTCTTGAGATTTTGAATATCCGAGATCTGGTTTGGCGAGTCAGGGTGCCCTTCTGGATAGCAAGCGCCAACAATATCAAAGTGAGGGGCTTGTTCCTTGATGAACTCGATCAAGTCCGTTGCATAGCGGAAATCCTTTTGTGGTTCCACATCTGGGATGATATCTCCACGCAGGGCCAAGATTTTCTGTACCCCAACCTTATCCAAGTCTGCAATGGTTTCAGCAACCTTTTCCTTGGTCAGATAGATAGCTGGCAAGTGGGCAATAGTTGGAATCGCCAAATCATTCTGGATAAAGTCAGCCAAACGAACCGTTGTTTCCTTGATATTAAACTTATTATTGCTGGCGGTCACACTGATAAAGTGCGGTGTCAGCTCCCGCATATCCTGCAAGGCTGAAATAATTTTATCGTTACCCACAGCTGGGTTTGGAGGGAACACTTCAAATGAAAGTGACGGCGTTTGGCGTGACATAGTCATTATCCTTTTCTTTTTGATTTCATGATTGCTGAGCAGCTAGGCCAACAGTTCCTTGATCAGTCAGGGTCAAGAGAGAAATCTTATCTTACAATTTCTCACGCGCAGCTTTTGCTGCTTCGACAAGGCGGATCAAGCTTTCTTTTGTTTCTGGAATACCACGTGTTTTCAAACCACAGTCAGGGTTGATCCAAACTTTCTTGCTTGGAACTTTGGCAAGAATAGCATCGATTGTGTGGTCAATTTCGCCTTCATTTGGCACACGAGGAGAGTGGATATCGTAAACCCCAGGTCCCACTTCTGTTTGGAAGTTTTTCGCTTTGAGTTCGTCCAAGATTTCAAGGTTTGAACGGCTTGCTTCAAAGGAAATAACGTCCGCATCCATGTTGTCGATAGCTGGGATGATATCTGTAAATTCTGAGTAACACATGTGAGTGTGGATTTGAGTATCTGGCGCTACTGTTGAGTGTACCAAGCGGAAGGCTGGAATAGCCCAGTCAAGGTAGTCTTCGTACCAGTCGCTACGACGGAGTGGCAATTTCTCACGAAGAGCAGCCTCGTCGATTTGGATGATTTTCACACCTGCAGCTTCAAGGTCAAGCACTTCATCCTTGATAGCAAGAGCGATTTGAAGAGTAGAATCCTTGATAGAGATGTCTTCACGTGGGAATGACCAGTTAAGGATGGTAACCGGTCCAGTCAACATACCTTTAACAGGTTTGTCAGTACGGCTTTGAGCATAGCTAGACCATTTGACAGTGATTGGGTTAAGACGAGTTACATCACCCCAAATGATTGGTGGTTTCACCCCACGCATACCGTATGATTGTACCCAACCATTCTTAGAGAAGAGGTAACCTGACAAGTTTTGACCGAAGTACTCAACCATGTCGTTACGCTCGAACTCACCGTGTACAAGCACGTCAAATCCAACTTCTTCTTGCCATTTGATCCATTCGTCGATGGTTTCAGCAAGGAAAGCGTCGTACTCTTCTTGTGACAATTCACCCTTACGGTAAGCCAAACGTTTGGCACGGACTTCCTTAGTTTGAGGGAATGAACCGATGGTTGTTGTTGGAAGGGCTGGAAGTTTAAAGGCTTCTTCTTGGATGGCTTCACGTTCAGCAAAGGCTGGCAAACGAGTGTAGTCAGCGTCTGTCAATCCAGCGATGCGTGCACGAAGTTCTGCATTTTCACCCACACGCTCAGTCGCAAAGAGTTCCTTATTAGCAGCAAGAGCTTCTGCACCTTGACCATTGCGGATAGCATCCAAATCACGAAGTTCTTCCAATTTTTCAACTGCAAAGGCAAAGTGGTTCAAGATAGCTGGTTCAAATTCTTCGTTAGCAGTTGTAAATGGCACATGAAGAAGTGAGCATGAGCTTGTCAATACGATGTTTTCAGCTGGGATTTGCTCAAGAACAGCCAAACTCTTTTCGTAGTTGTTGCGCCAGATGTTTTTACCATTGACGATCCCTGCATAGAGAGTCTTGTCAGCTGGGAAGCCACCTTTAACGAGTTCAAGAGTTTTCTTACCTTCAACGAAGTCAAGACCGATGGCATCTACTGGCAAGTTCACAAGGTCAGAGTAGACGTCACGAACGTCTCCGAAGTAAGTTTGAAGCAAGACTTCAAGACCTTTTTTATCAGCCAAGAGTTTGTTGTAGAGGTTCAAGAAGAGAACTTTTTCTTCAGCTGTCAAATCTTTGACAAGAGCCGCTTCGTCCAGTTGAATACGAGTCGCACCAAGTTCAGCCAATTTAGCAAAAACTTCTTGGTAAGCAGCCACTAAGCTGTCTACGAAGTCTTCAGCTTTCACGTCTTCTTCAAAGTCTGACAATTGAAGGAAAGTGAATGGACCTACAAGAACAGGACGAGTGTTAAGACCAAGTTCTTTTGCTTCTTGGAACTCATCGAAAATCTTGTGACCAGCCAATTTTACTTGAGTATCTTTTTCAAACTTAGGAACGATGTAGTGGTAGTTAGTGTTGAACCATTTCTTCATCGGAAGGGCACGAACATCCCCTTTTTCACCTTGGTAACCACGCGCCAAAGCAAAGTAGCGCTCAAGGTCAGACAAGTCCAAGTTTTGAACAGATGCAGGCACCACGTTGAAGAGGAAAGCTGCATCTAGGAAGTTGTCATAGTGAGAAAAGTCATTTGATGGAATTTCAGTGATACCTTTTTCTTTGACAATGTTCCAGTGTTTCGCGCGCAATTCTTTAGCCGCAGCCAAGAGTTCTTCTTCTGAGATTTCTTTTCTAAAGTATTTTTCAGTTGTAAATTTTAATTCGCGGAATTCGCCCAAACGAGGGAAACCGATGATCGTAGTTGACATGATGTGTCCTCCAAAATTTGTTGTTGAAACTATCTTAACAGAAAAGAAACTGTCTGTATAATTGTAAATAATTAGGCTTTGATATAGTTTGAAACTATATCACTCTTTTAGACAACTGAAAAAGACTTGAGACCAGTGTCTCAAATCCTTTGTATAGCTTGTTTTGTGGCTGTATTTTAGTTGGAATGCTCAAACGAGCTATTTATGTTTCTTATAAGTGACTATGGCTTGTTATTAGAAAAGACTATAGGTTGATCCCCTTCTCTCGGAGATTAGCCAGACAGTCCTCATAGTAGGTGTCGTCATGTTCGCTATAGATGGGGCTATTCAGCTTTTCCTCAAACAAGTCTTGATAAGGAGGGCAGATCTTGCCACGGTAGTTCTTGTCCAACCATTCTAGACTGACATTATAGCCACGTCCAGCCATCTCCTCCATGATCAAGCGATGATAAGCATAGAGACGATAAGGCGAGTGGGTAAAGACATAGTCCACCGTCGCATGCTTTCTGCCCCAGCCATTGCCACGCAGGGCGCAACACTCTCGATGTTGCCCCAAGAGTTGAGGACGGGGAAGTTGTGAAATCAAAGCCTCATGCCAAAGTCTCATGGGCGTCTCCTTTCAGTAAAGTCGAATGTTGCAAGTAGGTGTTTGGATAGCGTTCAAGCAACTCCCTCGTCTTAGCAATCAAATCTTGCTTAGAAGCTTGACCAAAGCGGTAGCGATCCAGCAAGAGCATGCAGTCTTTGCGCTCAGCATCTGTCGCTTTCTTTTTGAAATAGCCCCAAATATGCTGAAAGGCATTGCAAACCTGACCCCTGTGTTCTGGGATTTGACAGGCACGGTCGATCAGTTCTTGAACCAGATTCAGCTCCACCTCTTCATTCTTCAAGTATTGGCGAATGTCATTGTAAATATTACTGGAATGACTCAAAACAAGGTATTTGTTTCTAGCCCAGAGTTTCTGGCACTGGGATTTTTGGTTAGTTTGTTCCATCTTTCTCCTTGCTTTTTATCAGTTTCCAGGAAATATGGAAACAAAGTTGTATCCTAAAAATGAGCGAATTATCAGCGGAATATGAGCGAATCAATTGGCTCCATCACCCTTTAAAGTGTTTCAAAAACTCTTTGAGCTCGGCATCGGCTTCTGGTGTGGTTCCGTGGAGTTGACCGAGCATTTCAAGTAATGCAGCTGTTTGTCTTTCGATTGCTTTATTTGTCTCGTTAATCTTGCTGACGATGTCTGTCAGCGGCTCGACTTCTTCTTCCTCACCAGTACTTAATCTCACCGTCTCTAAAACCATTCAACCGAATTCCTAGAGGTTGAATGGACGAACTGCTAATCAAGCCCTTAGATAAAAGATAACTTCTCATCTTTTCGTTGAAATTGTTTTTCTTAACCGTGACAACATTGTTTCCTTTTTCGTTCCTATTTAATTTTTCAAAAGCTTTTTCCCATTCGTTATATACATCAGAATCTCCCAAAAAATCCATTATCTCCCACAGTTCAAATAGATCTAGATATTCCCCTAACAAAGCTAACCTATGTGTTGAGATTTCAGGATTAGATAGTAAATTATCCTTGAGCAGACTTGTACGATCTGAAGATTCAATATCGTCCATAGCCAATAACTCTCGGCATAACTGAATACTAATTTCTTCACTATCTAATCTAATCAAGTCATCCCAGTTTTCTTTAGCTAACTGTCTTATCTTAATTTTGATAGATTCATCTGCATTGTCATAATAATTGGAACTAATTATATAACTTAAATCATCTATATCAAATTTAGAATCAAGGATATGAGCAACAAGTTCAAGAGAAAATTGCTTATTTTTTATGCTTACATAATCCAGAGAATCTATTATTTGTAGCTTGTAGGAATCATCTATTTCCTCATATTGCAACAAATCATTGAGTTCCGTTTCATCATGAACGTCTTCTTCAATCTCAAGATACTTTTCAATATTCCTTGAAATGAAATAATTTTTCATTGATGGATATTTTTCTCTGATGAACTTAAGATTATTAGCATTAAATTTTATAACATTCAAATCTATCAAAACTTCCAATCTATCATCTGAAAGCCCCGTTACATCAAAGTTTTCGTAATGCCATTGCATTGATGTAAGCATTGTTCTATATATAGTTAAGTTCAGATTATCTTCAGATACAATTTGAACAAAAAAATCTTCCTGTACTTCCTCATCAAGTTGTACAAAAATTTCTCGGTTCAATACAAAATTAGGATCTTGATTAATAAAAGGAACCAGATATTCAGCAATATTCCTAAATAAAGAAAAGTAGGAGCAAACAATCTCAGAATTAACTTGCCCTTTTTTAAGCAGTACAAGATATTTTATCAGTGTTATATCATTAGATAATCCTTCAAACTTCTCTATAGTATATTTAATGGACAATTCTGGAATACTATTGAATATACTTACGGCAGGTGTTGATTCCTCATCTTCGTAATCCTCAACTCTAAATAAAATATCATGTTTAAGCAAGTGTTCAATATAAGAAGAATCATCATCCATTTTCCCATTTGATATTTTTATATAAACATTGGCATATTGTAACAAATTATCTTCCGAAACTAAACAGTAATCCAAAAGTGATTTCAATTCAATATTTTTATTAATAAGTTCAAAATTCTTGTGAGTATATTCATAATCAGTATATCTTTTTCCCAAGTTCCATTTTATAAAAAATTTCAAATTATTCTCAGAAATCGAATATAAATCATTCCGATAGATATAATTCATTATTTCTTTATAATCTGTAAGTTTTTTTTCATCTAATAAGGATTCATAAATACGCTGTGCATATTCTCTAACTTTTATCTCAATATTTGATAAATTTTTAGTAAACTGCTGAATTTCATAACTCATATTTGGAGAAAGAAGCTCTTGATTATCATTTATATATCCTGAAATCAATACTTTTGTTTTTTCAGGAATGTCACTCAAATCAACTAAATTCATCAATGATAGTATTAGACTATTTTTATTTGGAGCAGCATATCCTCCATTTTTAATTTCTAAATACTCGTTAAAAAGACTAACATTGTGCTCCAACCATTTCTTAAAAAATAATTTAATAGTCTCTTTTTTATAAATTACACCTTGACCTGATGTAGCTCTATCTAATGTATTATAAAAGTTAATCAAGAAATCCAAAACATTCTCTTGTTTAAATATTTGAGCTAAACACTCATTATCATTTTCTTTTTTGGAATTTAGTAAATAGTCAAATAAATTATAATTTAGCACATAACTATATCTATAATCTTTAATCGCCAAGCGATTAACTATTTCATTTGTATTGGTTAAAGAGATATCATAATTACCATCACGTCCAGAAACAACATTTCTTAAATATTCTTTTTCTTCTACCGTTATCGTATTCTCATAGAAATGATTCAAATAATCTTGATAGCTCTCATCAATATAAGCATTTCTAATTAGGAAAGAAATTATTGAGGATTGAGGGTTATTTCTTATTTCTTTGGTAAAATTACTTTTAAAATCATCAATATCTGTAGCATATTGGTAAACATCTGATAATCTATAACTATCTAGTTTCTCAAGCTCATCGTTCATTTTCTTAATTTCTTTTTCCAATTTTTCTATGAGCTTCTTATTCCTAATATTCTCTAAACGCTCTTGAAATTCTGGAGTATTTATATCTGGGAATACAGAATCAATATCCTCATTACGTTCATTTTGATTATAATGTGCATTGTAATAACTGTCAAAGGAGCATATTTCACTTTCATCTGCAAGTAACTCTTTTATATAATCTGAGCGCGTTGAAAAATCTGATTCAAATTTTCTATTTACTTTAATTACTTTTCTCCCATATGGTACTTTCAAAATAGTTCCATATAATTCAAGCTCATCGTTTAATTGTTCTTCATCTGCCTTCTCTATCTTTTTCTCCAATTCTTTTATCTTACTATTTAATTCCTCCCTACGATTTTTTAATGCTATTTCTTTTGAGTTCAATAGTTCAAATAAATATCCTTGATTTTTTTGTAAAAGCGAAAAGTCTTTAGGGAAAATATTTTTATACACTATCATCGAAAATACTTTCTCAGGATTTAATTTCAAAGTACTCAATACTTCTTTATAGGTCAAATACTCATTACAAATATTATTTATCAGACGCATATCATCAAGGTATAGTGAGATATTAAATAAAAACTTTTCATCTAATTCCTCACAAATTTTCATATCATTTAATATTTCTGATAGCTTATCATAGGAATTTGAAGCCGTTACAACAGGCACTATTGGAATAATAAAATCAAAAAATTTCGTTCGTTCTTGTGACTCAAATAAATCATCTTTAACAAGATAGAAGAAAACCAGTTTAGGTTCTTTACATACTTCTCTTTTTCTATTAATAACAATATTTAATTCCTTAATTTTTTCAAAGATTCTTGAATCATTGAAACGCTCAATATCTTCAAAAACTATGACATCTGCCTTAGATTGTTTAAACAGATATATTACGTCATCCAAATACCTATCAAAATAAGATACTTTGCTATTCTCATTTGAAAAAACTTCTATATCCGTCTCTATTTTATCTGATTTTAGCGATAGGTGTTTAATGAATCCAATATCTCTTTGTAGCTTTAATAAATAAAAAATTCCATATAACAATAACGCAAATATGATAGCGAGCGCTAATAATCTAGAAGTTACATCAGTCGTCCAAGAAAGCCAAGAGACTTCCTTGATCAAATTAACCCATGTGTTAAAATTGAAAGAATACAGAAACAGCAGCAATAAAGAAAATAAATAAGCCGTATTCCTCCAAGGATGAATTTGTGACTCTGCATCAAGAGTTTTAAAAATTGATTTTCTAATCGAGTTAGGTTCAATCTGATGGAGTAATTGATTGATAATCTTTCCCTCAATTGTATTTATTTGACGGTTATTAAGTCCTTTTTCTTCATTTTTTATAGTCTCATCATACTGAGCAAGAGAAATATGGATAAACTTTTTATTTTTAGTTTTTTTTAGAAGCTCAATCAATCTTCTTATTCCTATTTTTTCTGATTGACAATCATGTAAAAATTTCTTAAAAAACTCAATTACTTCTTTAATTCCTATTTTGGGAGAGCTGTTATTTTGCAAACGCTTCTCAAAACTCTCAATGACACTGCTTTTACCAGCTCCATAGTTCCCTGTAATTGCGACATTTGTTGGTTCTGATTCATCACTTATAACATACTCCAAAGCTTGTAATGTGACTAGTTGAATTTCTACATTTTTATTCGATGTAAGTGAACGGAACCTATACTCTTTTTCCATCAACAATCTCCCTTTTTCTATCTCATTATTACTGTTTATTATTTGAATTTTTCTTCTAACACCTACCATTATATCAATTCTAACTCAGTATATAAAGCTTTTATATACAAAACACCCCTTAGAAACCTGCTTCTAAGGGGTTGTCTTTATCCTGCTACTTGTTCTGCTTCTTCTACTTTTACTTTTTTCTCCTTCTTGTTCGAACCAGTCAATCGTCGCTTGCTATCTCGGATTGTATTTAGGTCCTTGAGGAGTTTGGTTAGGTGTTCTTTTTCTGGATAGGCTTCTGCACTGGCTGCGGTATAGCGCATAAAGAGGTCGTAGATGCTGGTTAGTTCGGTACGGATTTGTCTGGTCTTACCAACTTCCTTAGCAGACTTATGCGCACGCGCCTGACTTTCCACCTTATCATAGTCTTCCTGCGCACTGATCACCGCCTGTAGCATAGGTGTCAAACCTAGACTGGTAACGGCCGTATGGTAGGGTTCTTCACTGAGGGTTTTGAGCAGACTCTTGATTTCTGCCGTTTCCACATCATTGCTATGCTTGGTGATATCCTTGTACTTGGCAAAGACTGGTTTCAAGGTCTCATGGGCTTCTTTGAGTTTGCTTTCCTTGATCTTAGCAAAGCCTCTATGAAGAGTAAAGAGACCGACTAGGGCACTGTCACGATTGCGATCGACTTCGGTCAGGTTCGTCGCCTCTTTCTTTTCTACGATAGCGAGTTGGCTTTGGAAGTCTGCTAGCTTGCTCTTGAAGGAATCGAGGTGCTTGACATACATAGGCTCGTCCTTATGTGCCTTGGCAAAAACTTCTAGTAGTTGACCCGTGTCTACCATGAGACTTTCAAACTCGCGGTTGGTAAAGTTGGTGTAGCTTAGCGGACGGATGGTAAATGTTTTTGTCATGATGATAACCTTTCTATTTAACGAATCATTTAGTTTTTTCTTTATCAAATAAAGACTGGATTAGTTCTGGAAGATAGACCTGTTTTTGATCTGTTTTTACAATACTTCTTTGTCTAACAGGTTGAATCAAAGGTCTCTCCTTTCCTACATAGACTTGAAGCAATACAAAGACCAAAAATAGGAGCCCCCATAGAGGAAGTACCGATAGGATACTCTCCTCATTTTCTTTATCTTCCTTCATCAGATTTCTCCTTTAAGTTGATAAGACAATTCTAACAAATAGCACTGAACTTCGGACACTCATCCGCTCAACTGTCTACTTTATCATCCCAACAGCACTTTTTCAGTCTATTTCTTGCTTTTACTGGATAAATCAGCCATTTCAGAAACAAAAAATCCCTATCTGACTGGAAATACACTCCGTCTGTCAGATAGAGACTCTTACTATTTTCAACTTTTAACTTTTCTAGCTTTAGAATACATCTAAACTTTAGGAAAGACGACTATTCGAAAGTTCGAAGACCTCAAAACTTTCTCAGCTAGACTATTCGAAGCTTAGAATACTCATAAATTTATGTATTTCTTATCATTCTCAGCTTAGAATACATCTAAACTTTAGAAAATTCATATCTTCGAAACTTCGAATAGCTACCTACCCTACTCGAATCGGCTTTTAACCTTCTTCTTAGTCAAGATACGGTCGTTTTTGTTAGAGAGAGCTTGGATACGAGCTTCAAGAAGGATTTTCCGTCCGGCCTCTGTTCGTGTGTAGATCAGGTGATAACGTCCAATAGTTGGCGTCAGAAAGTCGAGGAATTTCTGTGCATCTTCCTTGCGCTTGTCAAAAAGACTAGGAACGACATAGTAAGGTGACTGACCTTGTCGGACTTTCTCTGCCTTCAAGAGATAGCGCTGATTGTCCACTGGAGCAAAGAACTCTCCCACAGTCTGCGCAAACAGCTCCTTGTCCCTCATGCTTCCTCCCTTGAGATAGGCGAAAACCATATAATTTTCCTTGTCCTCCTCTACATGAACACGGGATTGATCGTCCGTTAGATACCCCGAATCTAGCAGAGCCTTTCGGATCTGCTCACCAAGGAATTGCATACGCCTATAGGGGCTTTTATAGAGGAGATAGCGTGATGTAGCAAAAGCTAGAAAGAGGAGACAGGCTGCCGTAAGCCACCAAACTCTAATCAGTCTCAATCTAAACAACAAGAGCAATAAATCCACTGCTAGGAGCAACAAAGACATGCGAACCCATTTTAATGCATCAAACTGGAGCATGATTGGAATCTTCTGTTGTTGAGTAGCGACTTCAGTGACAATCTCAAATCGATCTGCCACTACGAGAGCATCTTGCCATTTTTTGCGCAAGCCTGCTCGATCCTTGGAGAGACTCTTAACTCGCTCATTATACTCGCTGATTTGCTTTTTCCTAAAGGGGGGCTTGGGAAAATCCAAACGATCCAAACCGGTCTCAATACTCTCCTGATTATAGGCCAAGCCAAGAAAATGCTCCATCCGTCGCGACAAGGTCTGCAGATCCTGATTGCTCTCTGGTCTAGGCCCCTCACCAGGAAGAGTGATAAGTGCTTGCGCTTGAACGGCTACCAGATGCCAGATGTTACTGGTCTTTTCTGGGTGTCCCGGCCAGATACGAATGGCACGGCCACGCATCTGGTTACTTAGCATAAAGCTCCCCACAAAGCTTCCGAGTATTAGGGAATTAACACAAGGAGCATCCCAACCCTCTCCGAGGAGAGATTTGGTTCCGACCAGGACTTGAATCTGCCCTCGTTGAAAAAGCTCCGTCACTGCCGCTACGATTCCCTTAGCTGAGCTAGGAAAACCAACCTGCACATAATCTTTTGGATCCAAGTGACCAATAGATGAGAAACTAAGAGGAACCTGAGGCAAGAGCTCCTTCAACTCTGCTACCACATCGGTAGGCAAAATAACGACACTCCCTGACAAGACAGCCAAAGATACAGATATCTCATGCTCCTGAGCTTTGCGACGAATGCTTTCAAAATAAGGAAGAACTCCCAACTGAGAAATGGTTGCCTGATTATCTCCCAGATAGGTGGCAAAATCCTTGCGAATATAATCCGCCAAGACGAGTTGTCGCAAATCTTGTCCCATACTCTTATACTCAGTCAGAAAAATATCTGCAATACCAGACAATTTCCCCAAAGACTGATTTAAAAGCTTGTCTCTAGACTTGGACTTGACTAAAGAAACCTGTCGCTGTTCGATCAACCCCCGTGCTTTCAAATCGGATTCTAACTTTTCCCTAAATCCATCTGGATCCTCATACCAATCTGGAGTTTGATAGAGAACACTCTGCAACAACAGCTCGAGCCAGTAGGAGTTCACCTGAGGCAGACGTTTCGCCCCCAAAAGATTCTCTAAAGAGTCAGGAATGGTCAAGCCTTGAGAATACATATAGATCAAAATAGCCGACAAGTACTTAGGGTCTTCTAGTAGAACATCGGATGAAATGTCTCCTTTGAGTACCTTTGAACCTGACACTAGAGCTTGAAAGTCAGGATTGACCAAAAGCTGATGGATATACTCCCACTTTCTATCTTCAAACTGCCTGAGGTGTTCCGACTCTTCAGCTGTTGGTGAACAGATATAAACAAAATCCTGATGAGGACAGAGGGTGTCTTCCTTGACTAGTTCAGGTACCGTAATTTCTTGGTCAATTTCCCCACACATACGGATATAGCGTTCCCATAGTTCAGGCTCGCTGTCATAAGGTGGTGTCGCTGTCAGGGAGATGACTTGCAGCTGTTCATACTGCTTGCGAAAGGCTTCCAGACTTTTCCACCATTCATTGCGCAGGTGGTGGCATTCATCCAAGCAAAGAGTAGCAACTTTCTGAGCTCTTAGACTTGCAAGCAAATCAAACCCCACAAAATCCTCTGCTTCTCCATCTTCTTGTGATTGCAATTGGTTCATGGCGCTATGAAAAGCCTGATAGGTCACAATCGTTAATGCTTTCATCTCCTTTAAGTTTTGGGAAACGAGATCTGAAATCTTCTGTTCGTTCTCTAAAAAGGCTTTTTGGATCCTTTCGACCCATTGTTCCCGAATCGTGACCGTAGGAACCAAGACCAAAGCTGGTTTCCCAAAGCGAGCGATTAGCTCGATACCAATGGTGGTCTTACCTGATCCCGGCGCAGCTACTAGATGAACATGTTTATCAGCTTGATAGTCTTGAAAACGATCCAAGACCTGTTTTTGGTATTTTCTCCATCTTCCTTTAAAATTTAAATCTAACATTTCTTTCACCATTATATCTCTTGACTTACTCCTTTAATTGTACCACACTTATATAAAAAGCAAGATAAGGAATCAAATTAGTCTTTATAAGAAAAATATGGTATAGTAGAACCATACTATCTATAAGGAGTTTCTATGTCACAGCATAAGCAAATGAAAGCTGTTTCTCCCCTTCTACAGCAAGTCATCAATATCTCATCTATCGTCGGGGGAGTCGGCACCTTGATTTTCTGTATTTGGGCCTATCAGGCGGGTGTTTTACAGTCAAAGGAAACCCTATCAGACTTTATTCAGCAAGCTGGGCTTTGGGGGCCACCACTCTTTATCTTTTTACAAATCCTACAAACTGTTGTTCCGATTATTCCGGGAGCTTTGACCTCAGTGGCTGGGGTCTTTATTTACGGCCACATCATCGGAACTATCTATAACTATATCGGCATCGTGATTGGCTGTGCCATTATCTTTTACCTCGTCCGTCTCTATGGGGCTGCCTTTGTCCAGTCCGTCGTCAGCAAGCGCACCTATGACAAATACATCGGTTGGCTAGATAAAGGCAATCGTTTCGAGCGTTTCTTTATCTTTATGATGATCTGGCCAGTTAGCCCAGCTGACTTTCTCTGTATGCTGGCTGCCCTTACCAAGATGACCTTCAAACGCTATATGATTATCATCGTGTTGACCAAACCCCTTACCCTAGTAGTTTATACTTATGGTTTGACTTATATTATTGATTTCTTTTGGCAGATGTTTTGAGAATAGAAAAATCCGTTTGGTTTCCCAAGCGGATTTTCTGTTTGTTTTATTTTGCGACACTTTTAGCGAGAACAAAGTTTCCAAGTGTTGCGGAGCCATTTCCTGCGACTGCTGGAGTCACGATATAGTCACGCACATCTGGTACTGGTAGGTAGCCGTTGAGAAGAGCTGTGAATTTCTCACGCACACGGTCAAGCATATGTTGTTGGGCCATGACCCCACCACCAAAGACGATCACATCTGGACGGAAAGTCACAGTAGCATTGACCGCAGCTTGAGCGATATAGTAGGCTTGAACATCCCAAACAGAGCTATTAAGTTCGATGTTTTCACCACGAATACCTGTACGAGCTTCAAGACTTGGTCCAGCCGCAAAGCCTTCCAAACAGCCTTTGTGGAATGGACAAACACCGTTGAATTCTTTTTCAATATCCATTGGGTGTTTGGCCACATAGTAGTGACCCATCTCAGGGTGACCTACACCTCCGATAAACTCACCGCGTTGGATAACACCTGCACCAATCCCTGTACCAATCGTGTAGTAGACCAAGTTTTCGATACGACCGCCAGCATTGTTACGAGCAACCACTTCACCATAGGCAGAGCTGTTTACGTCTGTGGTGAAATACATGGGCACATTTAGGGCACGACGAAGGGCACCAAGTAGGTCTACATTTGCCCAGTGAGGTTTTGGAGTCGTTGTGATAAAGCCATAGTTTTTTGAATTTTTGTCGATATCGATAGGGCCAAACGATCCGACAGCAAGACCTGCAAGATTATCGAATTTTGAAAAGAACTCAATGGTTTTATCGAGGGTCTCGATAGGAGTTGTTGTAGGAAATTGTGTTTTTTCTACAATGTTAAAATTTTCATCTCCGACAGCACAGACAAACTTTGTACCGCCTGCTTCTAAGCTTCCGTATAGTTTTGTCATGATAAACCTCTTGTTTTTATTTTCTTTATTATAGCATACTTCAAAAAGTTACTTTTCTCTATATTTTAGTTTTTCCTCTGTAAATCTTACTATCTAATAAAAACGAACAAACATATCATTTGTTCGTTTTCACTTTAGAGAGGATTGATTAGATTTTCACTTCAATAACGGCATCACCCTTAACAACTGAACCGCTTGCGACTGGTGTCACAGAAGCGTAGTCTGCTGTGTTGGTTACGATAACCATTGTTGTGTCGTCAAGACCTGCGGCAGCGATTTTGTTTGAGTCGAAGGTTCCAAGAACGTCACCTGCTTTGACCTTATCTCCTTGAGCAACTTTTGCTTCAAAACCTTCACCATTCATAGATACAGTATCGATACCAACGTGGATCAAGATTTCAGCTCCATTAGCTGTCTTCAAACCGTAAGCATGTCCTGTAGCAAAGGCAATCGATACTTCTGCATCAGCTGGTGCGTAAACCACACCTTGGCTTGGTTTTACAGCGATCCCTTGCCCCATTGCACCACTTGAAAAGACTGGGTCGTTAACATTCTCAAGAGCAACCACGTCACCAACGATAGGAGTTTGGATTGTTTCGTTTTGAGGAGCTACTGGGATGTTACCAGTTGTTTCTTCTTGGGCCAAGCGCTCTGTCGCAACTTCAGTAGCAACTTCTTCTTCGTCCTCGTAACCAAACATGTAAGTAAGGGCAAAACCAAGAACGAATGATACAGCTACCATAAGAAGGTATTGAAGCAATTGGCCGTTACCAACGTAAAGCATTGTACCAGGGATGATGGTGATACCATTACCAGTACCAGCAAGTCCAAGGATAGAAGCCAATCCACCACCGATAGCACCAGCGATCAATGAAAGGAAGAATGGTTTACGGAAGCGCAAGTTTACCCCGAAGATAGCAGGCTCTGTAATACCGAGGAAGGCAGAAAGAGCAGCTGGGAAAGCAAGTGTTTTCAGTTTAGGATTTTTAGTTTTGACACCAACGGCAACAGTTGCAGCCCCTTGAGCTGTCATCGCTGCAGTGATAATAGCGTTAAATGGGTTCACATGGTCAGCAGCAAGCAATTGCACTTCAAGCAAGTTGAAGATGTGGTGCACACCTGAAACGACGATCAATTGGTGAACCCCACCGATGACCAAACCACCAAGGCCAAATGGCAAGCCAAGAATCGCTTTTGTTCCGAAAAGGATATAGTTTTCAACCACGTGGAAGACTGGTCCGATGACAAAGAGTCCAAGGATAGACATGACCAAAAGTGTCACGAACGGTGTCACCAAGAGATCCAAGACATCTGGAACCACTTTGCGAAGTGCTTTTTCAAACTTGGCTCCGACCACCCCGATAATGAAGGCCGGAAGAACAGAACCTTGCAAACCAACAACAGGAATGAAGCCAAAGAAGTTCATAGCTGTTACTTCACCACCTGATGCTACTGCCCAAGCGTTTGGAAGTGAACCAGAAACCAGCATCATACCAAGGACGATACCAACGGCTGGATTTCCACCAAATACGCGGAAGGTTGACCATACAACCAAACCTGGCAAGATGATGAAGGCTGTATCTGTGAGGATTTGGCTGTAAATGGTAACATCTTCTGGAAGTGTCATTCCAAGAGCATTCAAGAGACCACGAACACCCATGAAGAGACCAGTTGCTACGATAACTGGGATGATTGGCACGAAAACGTCACCGAAAGTACGGATAGCACGTTGGAACCAATTTCCTTGTTTAGCAGCTTCTGCTTTCATGTCTTCTTTAGAAGATGTTGGTAAACCGAGTGCAACCACTTCGTCGTACATCTTGTTTACTGTACCAGTACCAAAGATGATTTGGTATTGACCTGAGTTAAAGAAAGCTCCTTGAACTTTATCCAAGTTCTCAATCACTTCCTTATTGATTTTCCCTTCATCTTTGACCATGACACGTAGACGAGTCGCACAGTGGGCAACACTGTTGACATTTTCACGTCCGCCAAGGGCTTCGATGACTTTTTTTGCAATATCCTGATTGTTCATTTGCAAAAATCTCCTTATAAAAATTTTGTTCTTGTTTGAAAGCGATTTTATTCGCCCTACGACTATTATTTTATCATGTTTCTAAAATATGTCAAGCGTTTTGCAGAATTTTTTATTTTCTTTCTTTTACTCCTGATTATTCTTGCTCGTTTTTGAGGGATATTTTCTTTTTCCTCAAAAAAATATCCTTATGTTAGAGGGTTCAAAGCTTTTTATTTACATTTTCTTTCATTTTTTCGTGAAAATTTGTCAAATTTCCTTTGCTTGATTTCTGGTAATCGTTTGACATATTTTTCTCTTTTTTAACATAAAAGACTTGCTTTTTTTGTCGAAAACGTTTACTATTAATAATAGAATAGAACTTATGGAGGAAAGATAAAATGGAATGGACAACTGAGCGCCGTTATAGACGCTATGAAGATTGGTCTAATGATGAAATCAAGCAAATCAAGGAAAAGATGGCACAATCTCCTTGGCATACTCGTTACCATGTCGAGCCTAAAACAGGGCTTCTCAATGATCCAAATGGCTTTTCTTATTTTGATGGCAAATGGATTCTCTTTTACCAGAACTTCCCCTTTGGTGCAGCCCATGGGTTGAAGTCTTGGGTGCAGCTTGAAAGTGATGATCTAGTACACTTCACAGAAACTGGAGTCAAAGTTTTGCCAGATACTCCATTGGATAGCCACGGTGCCTACTCTGGTTCTGCCATGCAGTTTGGCGATAACTTGTTCCTATTTTATACAGGAAATGTCCGTGATGAAAACTGGATTCGTCACCCTTACCAGGTTGGTGCTTTGATGGATAAGGATGGCAAGATTACAAAGATTGACAAGATCTTGATTGACCAGCCAGCAGACTCTACTGACCACTTCCGCGATCCACAAATTTTTAACTTCAAGGGCCAATATTATGCTATCGTCGGTGGACAGGACTTGGAGAAAAAAGGCTTCGTCCGTCTCTACAAGGCTGTGGACAACGACTACACAAACTGGCAAGCGGTTGACGACCTTGAATTTGCTAACGACCGCACTGCCTACATGATGGAATGTCCAAACTTGGTCTTTGTAGGGGAGCAACCTGTCCTTCTCTACTGCCCACAAGGATTGGATAAGAGTGTTCTAGACTATGACAATATCTATCCAAACATGTACAAAATCGGGGCTTCCTTTGATCCTGAAAATGCCAAAATGGTAGATGTATCTCCATTGCAAAATCTAGACTATGGTTTTGAAGCCTATGCAACTCAAGCATTTAACACTCCAGATGGACGTGCATTGGCAGTAAGTTGGCTTGGGTTACCAGATGTTTCTTACCCATCTGACCGTTTTGACCACCAAGGAACCTTCTCATTGGTCAAAGAACTCACTATCAAAGATGGCAAACTCTACCAATATCCTGTCTCAGCCGTCAAAGAACTTCGTTCTTCTGAAGAGATCTTCTCAAATCGTACTCAAACCAATAACACCTACGAAATCGAACTAAACTTAGAAGCCAATAGTCAGAGCGAGATTGTCTTACTTGCTGATAAAGAAGGCAAGGGACTTTCAATCAACTTTGACCTTGTCAATGGAGAGGTGACAGTGGATCGTAGTCAGGCTGGTGAACAGTATGCCCAAGAATTTGGTACGGCTCGTTCTTGCCCTATCAATAACCAAGCTACTACTGCCACTATATTCATCGACAAGTCAGTCTTTGAAATTTTCATCAATAAAGGAGAAAAAGTATTTTCTGGTCGTGTCTTTCCTCATGCCGATCAAAATGGTATCCTGATCAAATCTGGAAATCCAACCGGAACTTACTATGAATTAGATTATGGTCGCAAAACTAACTGATGTCGCAAAACTTGCAGGCGTCAGCCCTACTACTGTTTCTCGAGTTATCAATAAAAAGGGTTACCTATCTGAGAAAACCATTCAAAAAGTCAATGAGGCCATGCGAGAATTGGGCTATAAACCCAACAACCTGGCTCGTAGTCTTCAAGGGAAATCGGCTAAGTTAATCGGCTTGATTTTCCCCAATATTTCCAATGTTTTCTACGCAGAATTGATTGATAAGTTGGAACACCAACTCTTCAAAAATGGCTACAAGACCATCATCTGTAACAGCGAGCATGACTCTGAGAAGGAACGGGAATACATCGAAATGCTAGAGGCCAATCAGGTCGACGGTATCATTTCTGGAAGTCATAATCTAGGAATCGAGGACTACAATCGTGTGACAGCACCGATTATTTCCTTTGACCGAAATCTATCACCAGACATCCCTGTCGTCTCCTCTGATAACTACGGTGGCGGGGTCCTCGCAGCTCAAACTCTGGTCAAGACAGGCGCCCAGTCTATCATCATGATTACAGGAAATGACAATTCCAACTCGCCTACTGGACTTCGCCATGCTGGCTTTGCCTCTGTTCTCCCTAAAGCACCTATTATCAATGTTTCGAGTGACTTTTCGCCCGTCAGGAAAGAAATGGAAATCAAGAATATCTTGACCCATCAGAAACCAGATGCCATCTTTGCTTCGGATGATTTGACAGCTATTCTGGTCATTAAAATCGCTCAAGAGCTAGGCATCTCTGTTCCTGAGGAGCTCAAGGTCATCGGCTATGATGGGACCTACTTTATCGAGAACTACTACCCTTACTTGACAACGATTAAGCAGCCTATGAAAGAGATTGCCCAACTCACTGTCGATCTCCTCTTACAGAAGATTGAAGGTAAAGAGGTCGCGACAACCGGTTACTTCTTACCAGTCACCCTATTACCCGGAAAAAGTATTTAAACACAAGAAAACTCAGACCAATTCGTCTGAGTTTTTTATGATCTTAAATTTTCTAGATAGCGCTGAGCTGTCTCTAAGTTAAAGGTTTTATCTGCGATGAGTCGCTCAACTAGGGGAGCAACTTCAGACTCACTAGCACCTGCTAGAAGAGCTAGGGATTTGGCCTGCAATTTCATGTGGCCTTGCTGGATGCCCGTACTTACTAAGGCTTTGAGGGCCGCAAAGTTTTGGGCAAGACCGATGGACACGATAATCTGAGCTAATTCCTTAGCTGAAGGATTTCCCAGTAGTTCATGACTGAGGGCTACACGTGGGTTGAGTCCGATTGAGCCACCCTTGGTCGCTACCGGCATGGGTAGTGTCATCTCACCGACCAATTCTTCTGTGTCCTTATCTATACTCCAACGGCTGAGGCCTTGATAGCGACCGTCTCGACTGGCAAAGGCATGGGCCCCGGCTTCGATGGCACGCCAGTCATTACCAGTGGCAATCAAAATCGCATCAATACCGTTAAAAATCCCTTTATTATGAGTAGCCGCTCGGTAGGGATCAACCTGCGCAAACTGGCTAGCCAAGACTATTTTCTCCGCAATTTCTCGTCCTTGATCCTTTTGAGGGTTCAAGTAGCGAAAGGCAATACGACAGCTTGCTGTCACTAGAGAATCTGTCGCGTAGTTGGACAAAATTCCCATAAGGCTCTGCCCTTGACTGAGTTCTTCTAAGACTGGTTTCAAGGCTTCCAGCATGGTGTTGAGCATATTGGCTCCCATAGCTTCCTGAGTATCGACATGGAGATAAACAACGAGAAAGTCTGTTTCACCTTTGATCTGCTCTACATGCAAATCACGCGCCCCGCCACCACGTTTGACGATAGAAGGATAGGCTTGATTGGCAAGTTCCAAGAGCTCTGCTTTCTTGCTGGCAATCTTCTCTTGCGCTAGATCTGGATTAGCAACTTGATAAAGGGCCACCTGACCGATCATCTGGCGCCCATGTACTTGAGCAGTAAAGCCACCTGCTCGCTTGATGATTTTACTTGCATAGCTCGCCGCAGCAACCACGGACGGTTCTTCTGTCACATAGGGAACTGTGTAGTCCTGACCGTTCACCAAAAGCTCTGGAATGATGGAATAAGGCAGAGAAAAAGTACCCACTACATTCTCACTCAGCTGGTCTGCAACTGCCAAGCTGACTTGTTCATCCTGCTCGAGACTCGTTTGCTTTTCAGGACTAAGGAGCGCCTGAGCTCGCAACAACTCCAGGCGCTCATAGTATGATTTTTTAGAAAATCCATTCCAACTTATCTTCATTATTTTTCAACCTTGCTATAACGGCGTTGGTGGTTGACAATTTCAACCAAGGCATAGTCTTGATTTTCAAAACCTGCAAACTGGGCTGAACCAGATTCATCCAACTGCACCTCTTCAAAGAAGACTTTTTCATAGTCTGCAACAGACAATGCTGTACGTTGCTTGAGTTTGCTCAAGCGATCCTTATCAAGGTAAGCTTCATAACCTTCAACCAGTTCTCCACTAAAGAACTCTGAAACCGCTCCACTTCCATAGCTATAGAGGACAATTTTATCTCCAGCCTTCAAAGTCTCTGCATTTTCCAAAAGGGAGAGGAGGCCGAGGAAGAGGGAACCTGTATAGATATTCCCAATCATCTGACTGTAGAGGATGGACTTATCAAAGTTTTCTTGCAAACTATCCTGTTTTTCTTTAGACAAAGTTTTGTCCATCATCTTGCGCAAGCCTTTTAGGGCTAATTTGGGATAAGGCAAGTGGAAACAAATGGCCGCAAAGTCACCCATAGTCCAATCGTAGCGCTTCTTGTATTCATCCCAAGTCGTTGTCAGGCAATCAAGATACTGTTGGGTCGAGTACATGCCGTTTACATAAGGAGTGCTTGAGTAGTTCGGACGCCAGAAATCCATGATGTCGCGCGTTTGGGCAACGTTATCATTGTTAAAGGCCATAATGCGCGGATTTTGAGTGATCAACATCGCCACACTTCCAGCACCCTGAGTTGGTTCACCTGGAGTTCCGACACCATACTTGGCAATATCACTAGCAATGACCAAAACCTTGGACTCTGGAGAATTTTCCACATGCAACTTGGCATAATGGAGGGCAGCTGTTGCTCCATAGCAAGCTTCTTTGATTTCAAAGCTACGGGCGAAAGGCTGAATGCCTAATAGACCATGAACAAAGACTGCCGCCGCCTTACTCTGGTCAATCCCTGACTCGGTCGCCACGATGACCATGTCGATTTCTTCTTTTTCTTTGTCTGTTAAAATAGAGTTGCTTGCACTAGCTGCCAAGGTAACAATGTCCTCAGTCAGTGGCGCAATACTAATTTCATTTAACAAGAGTCCCTTGCTAAATTTTTCGGGGTCAACTCCCCTCGCTTCTGCTATGTCTTGTAATTTCAAGACATATTGACTGGTCGCAAAACCAATCTTATCAATACCGATTGTCATATTTACCTCTGTTTTTTCATTCATTGTAAAAAATCGTTTCATTCTATTTTATCACAAATAGGAGCAAAAGGGAGAAAAAAGACTTGATTCACCAAATCAAGTCTTTGCTTTGACAGCATCAGGAGGATATTCCTCGCTGTTTTCGGATGTAGTAATAGAGCTTTAAAATCACCGTTCCACTTGCCATTCCAATAGAAATAACGAGAGCCAACATAACCACCAAAGTCGCACTGGCAAGGGCATGACTGTAATCGCCTGTCACAAAGAAAGCTGTCGTCCGATAGGATAGATAACCTGGCACCAAGGGGGCAAGAATGGCCAAGACAAAGACCACTGCTGGTGTCTTATAGAGAATACTTAAAATCTGGCTGATACAAGAACCAATCACCGCCACAATAAAGGTCGCAACAATAACATTGGTTGGTTCTTTGAGTACGAGATAGAGGAGCCAAACACCCATTCCCAAAATACCACCAGGTAGGAGCATGGAGCGTTGAACATTCAGTACGATTAGAAAGTTTATAATGGCGAGCAAACTCGCCACTGCTTGGAGCAAAATACTTGTTAGAGTCATCTTAAGTCATCAAAACCAGGGCGACAGAGGTGCCAGCCCCTAAAGCGAGGGTAATGAGCAAAGATTCAAACATCTTGCTCATACCAGAGTTGATATGGTTGGTCATGATATCCCGTACCGCATTTGTCAGAGCAATCCCTGGAACAAAGGGCATGACGGCTCCTGCTATGATCAGGTCTGCTGTCGAAGGAAATCCTGTATAGCGGGCCCAGAACTGGGCGATCAATCCGAAAACAAAGGCACCCGCAAAGGCCGTTACAAAAGGAATGCGGACAAACTTCTCTACGTAGAGAGAGAAGGCAAATCCAAATAAGGTCGCAATAGCTGCGCCAAAAGCGTCATAAACATTGCCCCCAAACATAATCGAGAAGAAAGGGGCACTGAGGGTCGCTGCTACGGTCACTTGGAACTTGGTATAAGGAAGGGCTTGATTGCCAATTTCTTTCAGCTTTTTAAAGGCTGTCGAGAGATCAATCTGCCCTCCGACAAGCTCCCGTGATACTTGGTTGACATCGCAAACTTTTTCAATGTTATAAGAGGATGAGGTCACTCGTTTCATCCGAGAAATATTGGTGTTTTCAATAGAAAAGAAAATAGCTGCGGGCATGGCAAGAACATTGCAATCCATTATTCCTTGCGAATGGGCAATACGGATCATAGTATCCTCAACCCGATGAATCTCTGAGCCACTTTTCAGGAGAATGGTTCCTGCTAGCATAATCACATCAATGACGGCATTCAACTCTCTCGATTCGTCCATTTTCTCCTCCTTTTTTCTACTCCCTATATTTTATCACAAAATCTTGTGAAAAAAAATCTTTGTCATGAAATCATGACAAAGATTGGGTTAATTTCGTTCATTGCTTGACGTTCTACTGCCATCTGAAGAATCCGTTGTAGGGTTGCTACCTTGATTGTTACTCTGTGAAGGCGTCGTGTCTGTTCCTGAATTTCCGTGTTGAGACGAACTTGATGAAGAAGGAAGTGGTTTTGGTTTATAAATAGAAATCTTAACACGTGTTTTATTGAGATCTACCTTTTCTCCAGCTTTTGGTGTTTGATCTACAACCGTGCCCTCTGCTGTTCCTTCAGGAGCTGTCGATACTTCAACAACCTCAATATTAGCCTCTTTTACACCAACAATCTGAGTCAAGTTATTCTTTGTAAACTCGAGACTTGAACCAATGTAACTTGGCATCGAAACGCTGGTCACCTTCTTAGCAACTGTCAATACAATACTTGTTGCCTTTGTTAGGTCGTAAGTACTTCCTGCAGCTGGGGTTTGCCTAATGACTGTTCCTGGATCGCTTTCGCTAGATTCCTCTTCCTCGATCTTGATAAGATTTTCTGGAACCTTTTTCTCTTTGAGCTCTGCGACAACATCCGAGGACTTACGTCCTACATAGTTACTTAGTTGGAAGGATTGCTTACCTGATGAAACGATTAGATTTACTTTGCTTCCTTCTTTTCGACTGCTTCCAGCTTCTGGGTCTGTTCGAATAATGCGACCTTCAGCTACTGTGTCGCTGGCCTCTGTCTTTTCTTCACCTACTTCAAAATTGGCTTTTTTAAGGGCTTCTTTAGCTTCAGCAACTGTCTGTCCCGATACATTTGGAATAGCAATATTCGCTGGAGTTCGGGAGAAGATCCAAATCAAAGAGGCTGCAACTAGCAAGGCACTGGCCAGTAAAATCATGTAGCGAGCTTTAAACTTCCGTTTTTTCGCTGGTTTTGGTACTGGTGCTTCATCTACCACCTGCTGAGTCTGCTGTTTTGATTGAGGTCGCTCTAATTGTGGCTTAGCCTTCGGAATAGAGGTTAGAGTGCTTTGTGGAACTTTAGGCAAGGTCTTGGTATCAACCTTGCTTGCCTCATCAAAGACTAGCTTTGGTTCTCTCCTACGATTGTGAGACAAACAACTTGACAAGTCCACATACATTTCTGATACAGACTGATAGCGATCTGTCAATTTCTTGGCCGTTGCCTTGATAACGACATTTTCCAAAGCTTGTGGTACTGCTGGATTCTCAGCAATAACAGATGGAAGTGGTTTTTGGAAATGCTGGAGGGCAATAGTCACTGCACTATCCCCATCATAAGGGATATGTCCAGTCAACATTTCATAGAAAATAATCCCCATAGCATAGATGTCACTCTGCACAGTTGCCTTGGAACCACGGGCCTGCTCAGGTGAGAGATAGTGGACTGAACCGAGCATGGAGTTGGTCTGTGTCAGACTGGTCTCTGCAAAAGCCACGGCAATCCCAAAGTCTGTAACTTTGGCAGTTCCATCTGGTGTCAATAGGATATTTTGAGGTTTCAAATCTCGGTGGATAATCCCTCTCGTATGCGCCAGACGCATCGCCAAGAGAATCTGTCCCATAATACGGACGGCTTCTTCATTTGAGAGAGGGGAGTGTTCTTTGATATAACGTTTGAGGTCAAGCCCTGCCACATACTCCATAGCTAGATACTGCTGACCGTCTTCCTCACCGATATCTGTTATCCGAACGATATGGGGATGATCCAGATCCGCCATGGCTCTCGCTTCACGTTGAAAACGTGCCACAGCAATCGGATCTGTCTGATAGTTAGTCCTCAGAACCTTAACCGCCACTTCTTCCCCGTCTAGGATCAAATCCTTGGCCAAGTAAACATCCGCCATGCCTCCTCGACCAATCTGTTTGACAATCCGATATCGTCCGGCAAAAATCTTGCCGATCTGGATCATTCTTCTTCCTCCTCATTCATGTGAACAAGGGCAACCGTGATATTGTCTAAACCACCTGCATTGTTGGCAAAACGAATCAAAGTTGCCGCCTTGTCTGCCAAGGAAATATCACTTGTTACAATATCGTAGATATCGCTTCCTGAGATCATATTGGTCAAGCCGTCACTGTTGAGCAAGAGGTAATCTCCTGACTCTAGGCTAACCATGCCAAAATCTGGTTGAATTTCATCTTTTTGCCCAATGGATTGGGTAATGATATTTTTCTGCGGATGAATTTCTGCCTCCTCTGGAGTTAGCTGGCCAGCCTTTAGCAGAGCATTAACCAAAGAATGATCACTTGTGAGCTGGCGATAATCTTCACCACGGATCAAACCAATACGAGAATCACCAATATGGGCATAAATAGCTTGATTTCCAATAATGGCTACTGCTTCAAGTGTTGTTCCCATCCCCTTATAGGCTTCGTCTTTCCCCATCTGATGAATTTTTTGATTTTCAAGTTCCAGATAGTGGGCAAACCATTCACGGACCTCATTGACGGTGTCGATTTGGGTATCAACCCAAGCCACGCCCAGGTCTGTTACCGCCATCTCACTAGCGATATTGCCTGCACGGTGTCCTCCCATCCCATCAGCCAAGAGGATCATGGTGCGCCCTGCTCGGTTGACAAAGTGATTGACATAGTCTTGGTTATTTGTTCGTTTCTGACCAACATCTGTTAATAATGCTATTTCCATTGTGTCAGTTCCTTCCTAATCAGACATCTTGCGGAATTGGCTTATAAAGAATCCGTCACTTCCGTACAATTCAGGAGTGATCAAGATACAGCCGTCCTTCAAAATATCCTTGCATTCGTGTTCTAGTTTAACCTGCTCAAACTCGGGGTGACTTTCTAAAAATGCCTCAACGACGTGAAAGTTCTCCTCTGAGACGATAGTGCAGGTACTATACGTTATTATACCACCTTTTCGTAAGGTTTGACAAACACTACCTAGTATTTCCAGCTGAATTTGCTGTAATGATGCGAAATCCGCCGTTTCTTTATTGTATTTGATATCTGGTTTGCGGCGCAAAAGACCAATTCCAGAACAAGGAGCATCTACTAAAATCTTATCAAACGAATCCTTCCCAAAAAACTCATGTACTTTTCTGGCATCCAATTTTTGTGTTTGAACCCGATCTGCCACACCCAGACGCTGGGCATTTTCTTGGATTAAGTCCAACTTATGGTCATACAAGTCCAAAGCTGTCACCTTACCAGATGTGAGGTAAGAGGCCATATGGGCTGTTTTACCGCCCGGAGCCGCACAGGCATCCAGGACCTGTTCATCACCTTGTAAATCAAGAGTCGGAGCAACCAATTGACTGGACTCGTCTTGGATGGTTATAGCCCCTTCTGTAAACAAATCATGTCCTACAAAGTAGCCTTGCTCCTTGACCAGACCAGTGGCCGTCAAAGGGGAATCAGCCGCCTCTAACAAAGCTTTGATTTCCTCTTTTCGGCTCAAGTCGGTCACCCGAATACTGGCCTTGTTTCGCACCAAGAGACTTTCAAAGATGGCTTGTGCTCGCTCTTCACCGTATTCTTCCTTGAGCTTAGACACTAGCCAAACTGGGAGAGAATAGGCAATGGAATCACGCTTATTTTTGCGTTTGATGCTGTCAACATCCGGCCAACCTTCTCGCAAAATACGACGAAGGACTGCGTTGACCAATTTTTCACTGCCTTTTTTACGCGCTTTGGCTAGTTCTACCGCTTCATTGACTACAGCGTGATTAGGAATCTTATCCAGATACCGAAGTTGGTAGGCGCTAAGAAGGAGCAGGATATAGAGCCAGTTATCTAGCTTATCCCGGTCTTCGATAAAGTGGGACAGGTACCATCCCAGAGTCAGTTTACGGGCTACCGTTCCATAGACAATCTCTGTCACCAAGCCCTTGTCTGCTGCTGAGAGTTGACTCCCCTTGAGGTGTTTGTTTAAAGCAATATTGGAATATGCTTGGTTCATCAAAACATCCTCTAGCACTGCTAGAGCTAGACTTCTAGCCGATTCTACTTTAGTCACCAAATCGTTCTCCTACAGTCAAAGTACGACCAACTCCGTTGAGGAAGGAAGCGATGTCCATCTTAGGCTTGCCTGCTGGCTGCACTTGTTTGAGAGATAGAGCTCCTTCAGCCGTTGCGACGATCAATTCCTTTTTACCAATTGAGAGGATCTCACCTGGAGCTCCCTGACCTTTTACTGGCAGGGCTTCATAAATCTTAAAGCGGTCGCCCTTAAGGAAAGTATGAGCAACAGGCCACGGATTCATCCCACGGATTTGGTTGAAAAGTTGGCGATTGGTTTTAGTCCAATCCAGTTTCTCTTCTTCTGGCTTGATATTTGGCGAGAAAGTGACTTGACTAGGATCCTGTGGTTCAGGTTGGATTTCTCCTGTTAGGTAGCCAGGTAGCGTATCCAAAAGCAAATCACGACCAACAATCGCCAATTTTTCAAACAAGGTACCAACATTGTCCTCATCTGTGATGGGAATACTGCGACGGGAAATCATATCTCCTGCATCCATTTCTTTAACCATTTCCATAATGGTCACACCAGCTTCCTCATCTCCTTGAATCAAGGCATAATGAATGGGAGCGCCACCACGGTGTTTGGGAAGAAGGGAAGCGTGAACGTTAACCGCAAAGTCCATGCTATCAAGAAGTTTACTTGGGAGAAACTGCCCAAAAGCAGCGGTCACAATCCCATCTGCTCCTAAATTCATAATAGCTTCCAGCTCTGGGCTTCCAGATAATTTTTCTGGTTGGTAGATAGGAAGGCCTGCTTCTTTAGCAGCCTGCTTGACTGGGGTTTCTTGGACCACTTTTTTACGGCCGACAGCGCGGTCTGGCTGGGTCACAACAGCTAGAATCTCGTAACGATCATCTGATAACAAACCCTTCAAAACTGTCGCTGAAAAATCAGGTGTTCCCATAAAGATTAGTTTTGTCATTTCTTCTCCTTCTTATAAAAACTGCTGCGGTTCGTGGTCAATGCTGAGACGAAGCTCGCTATTTTCACGTTCTTGAGTCAAGGCCAAGACCTGATTGAGGGTTGGACCCAGCTCATCTTCTAAACGGTATTTAATCAAAATCTGGTAATGATAAAGGTTGTGGGTACGGGCAATGGGTTTTGGTGTCGGTCCAAGGATTTTACTAGTTTCCGATAAACCTGATCGCAAAATTCCCATAACTTCATAGGCACGTTTGACAACCTCTTCTTCTTTCTTGTGAGAGAGGGTAATCCCAATAGTGAAATAATAAGGCGGATAGCCGAGTTGGCGCCTAATACTCATTTCATAGGCATAAAAACCTTCGTAATCCTGATCTTTTGCAAAACGAATGGCATAGTGTTCTGGATTGTAAGACTGGATCAAGACCTGCCCAGCCTTTTCCGCTCGACCTGCACGACCAGCCACCTGGGTCAAGAGTTGGAAGGTTCTCTCAGAAGAACGGAAATCAGGCAGATTCAAGGCCGTATCCGCATTGAGCACTCCGACCAAGGTCACATTTGGAAAATCCAAGCCCTTGGCAATCATCTGAGTTCCCAACAAGATATCTGCTTCCCCTCGGCCAAACTGGTCAAGAAGAGCTTGGTGACTGCCTTTCTTACGGGTCGTATCCACATCCATCCGCAGAATGCGTGCCTGAGGAAAGAGCTCTGCTAGCTCATCATAGGCTTTCTGAGTCCCCGTCCCGTAGTAACGAATACTGCGACTCTGACAGTTGGGACAGGCATGAGGAATTCCCTTAGAAAAGCCACAGTAATGGCAGTTCATAGTCTTGGTATCCATATGCAGGGTGAGAGAAATGTCACAGTTGGGACAAGTATCCACCGTCCCACAATCCCTACACATAACAAAGCTAGAATAACCCCGACGATTGAGCATGAGGACTACCTGCTCTTTTTTATCTAGGCGATCTTGAATGGCCTCTAGCAAAGGGGGCGTAAAGTTTGATGTCTCATTCTGCCCGATATAGTCCCGAAAGTCAATCACTTGAACCTCAGGAATAGTGGCTAAAGGATTGGCCCGTTGGGTTAGATGTAAGTGGTGATAGACACCTTTTCCAGCCCTCGCACGGCTTTCTAAGCTCGGTGTCGCCGAACCAAGGACCAGAGCCGCTTGATTGTACTGGGCCCGTAAAATGGCGACCTCTCTAGCATGGTAACGTGGATTGCTGTCTTGCTTGTAGCTGGCTTCATGCTCTTCATCGATAATGATAACACCTAGATTTTTTATAGGTGCAAAGATGGCCGATCTGGCTCCAACCACAACTTGAGCATCTCCACGCTCGACCTTGCGCCATTCATCGTACTTTTCACCATTAGACAGGCCTGAGTGAAGAATAGCTACTTTCTCGCCGAAACGAGCAATGAAACGCTCCGTCACTTGTGGCGTCAGAGAAATCTCAGGTACCAGCAAAATGGCCGTCTTACCATTATCCAAGGCCCCTTGTATAATCTGTAAGTAAACCTCTGTTTTCCCACTTCCTGTAATCCCTTGAAGGAGGAAAGGAGGCTGTTGACTGCCAATAGCACTGATAACAGCATCGCGAGCTTGTCTTTGCTCTGGGTTCAGCTCCAAAGGTCTACTTACTTCAATGCCTTCGAAATAAGCAGCTGAACGTTGCACTTCCTTTTGTACTAGGGTTAGAGCTCCTTGCTCCACAAAAAAGTTGACTTGCTCGCGTGAGTAGGATTCTAACAAGCTAGCCAGAGGAGCACTTCCAGGATGAGATAGCAAATAGTCTCTCAGCTCTGCCTTTTTCTTAGCACGCGCAGAAATCTCAATCTGCTCTAGTCGAGTAGCATCAACCTCATACCAAGACTGGGTCTTGACCTTCTTCTGATCGACAGCCTGGTACTCTAAGCGGAGCAGACCTTTTCTGGTCAAGCGCATCATTTCTGCCTGCTTGGCCAAATCTAGAGAAGAAAAGGCTAGCGAATCTTCTGAACCAAACAAGCGCTCTTTGTCTGCCTGACTTAGGCCTTCTAGAGGATAGAGAATTTTATCATAACTGGAGTTTAAAAATCCTGGTAACATGGCTTTTAGAATGGAGATTTTGTAAGAAAAGACGGACTTGCGTAGCTCCTCAGCTAGCCAGAGTTGCTCCTGAGTCAAGACTGGAGAAAAGTCCAGCACTTCTGCAATCTCTTTCAAGTCCTGATTTGCCACTTCTTCATCCGACTGGGACTCCAAGCCCAACACAATTCCTTGGATCAAACGATTGCCCTTGCCGAAGGGGACATGGACCCGCATACCGGCTTCCAGCATCTCTACAAATTCCTCAGGGACCTTGTAGCTGTAGGGCTGGTCCGTCTGCATCAGGGGAACATCCACGATAATCTTTGCGATAGCCATCTTCTCACCTCCTTCTTGTTAGCAAATTCTTGCAATAGAAAAAATAAGATTGAGTCCCCCCAACCTTAAATTTTTTCACCATCTTCTTTTTCTTTAGCGATTTGCTCTTTGATTTTCTTTTCTTCTTCTTCTTTGCGGCGTTTTTCTTCTTCGATACGGAGACGAACCGCTTCACGTTTTCCTTCTGGATCTGGGTGAATGGTTACATTTCCTGACTCGATTTCTTCCAAAGCACGAAGAGTTGATTTTTCAGACTTAAACTCTTGAGTTGCTGGCGCGCCTGCTTCTAGTTCGTGGGCACGCTTTGCTTCCAAGATTACGAGTGAATATTTTGATGGTACCTTGTCAAGTAAGGTATCAATAGAGGGTTTTAACATCATTTGCTTGTACCTGTTTCCTATAGTTTATCGAGTAGTTGGAGATTTTGGTAACATCTCCTGGTAGTGACCAATAACACGGTCCACACGGAAGTGTTCTGCTTCGATCACACGCTTGACACGTTCAGCAGCGAGGGGCACCTGATCGTTGACAATGGCATAATCATACTCACGCATGAGGGCAATTTCTTCCTTGGCTTTTTCGATTCGTTGGGCAATCACTTCAGCGCTATCTGTTCCACGACCTACCAAACGATCTTGCAATTCATCCAAATCTGGTGGCGTTAAAAAGATAAAAACAGCATCTGGAACCTTTTTCTTAACCTGAAGAGCTCCTTGGACTTCAATCTCAAGAAAGACATCGATTCCCTTATCTAGGGTTTCGTTGACATAGGTCAGAGGAGTTCCATAGTAGTTACCGACATATTCTGCATATTCCAACATCTGACCTTGACGGATTAGCTCTTCAAACTCTTCACGAGTACGGAAGAAATAGTCCACTCCGTCCACTTCACCAGGACGTTGCGCACGCGTCGTCATCGATACAGAGTATTGAAATTGATTCTCAGAACTCTCAAAAATCTCTCTTCTAACCGTTCCTTTCCCAACTCCTGAAGGACCAGAAAAAACGATTAGCAAGCCTCGGTCTGCCATTATGTCTCCTTTAGTTAGTCTGTGAAATAAAGTAAAATTTCTCTCGGATACTGATGATAGCGTCAGTTATCCTTCTACAGTCTTTCTATCTAGTGTAACAAAAAAGCAGTAATATTTCAACTGCTCTTTCTTATTTATTTAGCATAATCTACTGCACGAAGTTCGCGGATCACGGTTACCTTGATATTTCCTGGGTAATCGAGATTGTTTTCAATTTTCTCACGAACTTTGTGAGCCAAGATTGTGACTTTGTCGTCTTTGATTTGTCCTGGATTAACCATGATACGGATTTCACGTCCTGCTTGAAGAGCAAAGCTATTTTGCACTCCTTCAAAGCCATTTGCGATTTCTTCCAAATCATGGAGACGCTTGATGTAGCTTTCAAGAGATTCACTACGAGCACCTGGACGCGCTGCACTCAAGGCATCTGCTGCAGCAACGATCACCGCAATGACGCTTTCGGCTTCGACATCACCGTGGTGGCTAGCAATAGTATTCACTACAACTGGGTGTTCCTTGTACTTACGAGCCAACTCCGTACCAATCTCAACGTGGCTACCTTCAACCTCGCGATCAATAGCTTTCCCGATGTCATGAAGGAACCCAGCACGACGGGCAAGAGCTGCATTTTCACCAAGTTCACTGGCGATGATACCAGACAACTTAGCGACTTCAATCGAATGACGCAAGACATTTTGTCCATAAGAAGTACGGAACTGCAAGCGTCCCACAATCTTCATCAAGTCTGGATGAAGGTTTGGCGCACCAATCTCATAGGCAGCAGCCTCACCGTATTCACGGATCTTATTGTCAATCTCTTGACGGTTTTTCTCCACCAACTCCTCGATACGAGCTGGGTGGATGCGGCCATCCTTGAGCAACATTTCCATAGTCATACGAGCAATCTCACGTCGAATCGGATCAAATCCTGACAAGGTTACCACTTCTGGCGTGTCGTCGATGATGACATCTACCCCTGTCAAACTTTCAAAGGTACGAATATTGCGACCTTCACGACCGATAATGCGCCCCTTCATGGTATCATCTGGTAGGTGAACTGTCGAGTTTGTTGACTCTGCTACATAGTCACCAGCGATACGCTGCATAGCCTGAACCAAGATATCTTTGGCAATCTTGTCTGAACGTTCCTTCACCTCTTGCTCAGCCTCACGAATGCGACTAGCAATTTCCTTGGTCAAGTTTTCCTCTGTTTGAGCCAAGATAATATCTCGAGCCTCAGTTTGGGAAAGGGAACTGATACGTTCAAGTTCAGCTTCTTTTTGTCTTTCGACTTCCTCTAATTGCTCTTCACGTGCATCAAGGTTTTTTGCTCTATCAGAAATACTTTGTTCTTTTTGTTCAAGTGTTTTTTCTTTGTTCGTCAAATTGTCGTCTTTGCGGTCAAGGCTCGCAGCTCTCTCCGTCAAACGACTTTCAATTTGCTTGAGCTCCTGACGTTCTGACTTAAATTCAGCGTCCACTTCTTCACGGTATTTTCTGGCTTCCTCTTTGGCCTCCAATAGTGCTTCTTTTTTAAGAGACTTGCTTTCGCTCTTGGCTTCATTTAGCAATAAATCCGCTTCGCGCTCAGCTTGTCCTCGTAAATTAGTTGCTTCTTGTTCAGCATTTAGAAGCATCAACTCTGCAGCCTCTTGAGATGATTTCATCTTAGCTGAGATGCTGACATATCCAATGACTAAACCAATGATGACGGCAAAAACAGCAATCGCAAGTGTCATGATTTCCATGTTTTTACCTCATTAAATTTGTTTATCGAATGACATACATTCTTTAATATTCTATCATAAAAAAACAATTTTCACAAACCCAAATTGAAGAGTTTTTTGTGAATTTTAGAAGAGAAGATTTCTAGTTCAGCTATCACTTAATACTAATTTATCTATTGGAATTTGATTAATTGTAATTTGCCCTTTTGATTCCAAAGGTAGATATTTTTTTATAAAGTTCTGATATTCTGGATCTTCTAATCTCTCTATGTTATTAATTCGATAATCATCTTTTATATTCTTGTCTAAAACATCATAGTATATTTCAACTAGACGCTCCTCTATTTCATAACTAGAATGATTATAGTTACTATAAAATACCTTCTTAGTTTTTTTTGATAAAAATAAATTTCTTAGCCCTATCTTCCATAAACACGATAAAAGTTGAGAAAGATAGGCCTTTTTCTTATTACATAATTTTCCATCTACGTTCGAAAAACCATATGAAATTGCTATTAGATCCTCAATATTAAAATCTACAATCTTTGCTAACATTTCAAAATGAAAATATCCGTCAAACTCAAATAACTTGTCATACTTATCTATCCCATTAAGATACATATAACATTCAAAAAAGAATACTAGAATACTATCAGTTTCTTCCCAACCATTCATCCAATTGATAATGTAGTCTGCTTTCTTCTTATTATCAGTTATATTTGAAAGTTCTTCTAATGACTTCTGGAACTCTCTTAAACTTGGTTTTTTTATTCCTGAATTATTATTTTTATCTTGTACAACTCTTTCATCTATATCTACATAATAAATTTTAAAAATGAATGATAGAATAAGCCCGAGGTAATCATTCTTCAACTTACTTTTTTCCAAAATGTTATTTATGACCACTTCTGTAGATACCATTTGATATTGATTTAGCTTAAATTTATTATCAATTAGATTTTTCTTTGTTGATTTTATTTCCTCACTATTTAAAATTACAATAATTTTAAATCTTTTATTCTCAGAAAGATAGTCAATATAACCCAATAAATCATTATAATCTGAAGGGTTATCTGATGTTTCTGCATACGAAACCCGTTCAAAATCATCAAAAATAATGATAGAATCTCGCTTCATCAAATCCGTTCCAACTGTTTTAAAGAACCATTTAAAAACTCCTCCAACAAGTGGAATAAAGTCCAAATTTCCAAGTATGGATTGTTTTTCTATTTCATTGATCAATATTTTCTCGGCTTGCTCTCTTGTTTTTATCCCAAAGCAGGAAATATAGTAGATTTCTTTCTTCTTGTAAATTTGATTTTCAAAAAACGTCTTTATAAAAAATGTCTTCCCACTTCCCCAAGAACCATCCAACCAGAAGACATTATGAATAGAATCAGGACTATTTAAAAACTCCACCAGATGAGTTTGAAAAGGATGGTCATCCAAGTCATATTCTGGAAATAACTCTGGGTCTAGTTTCTTATAATTAACTTTTTTTAAAATTATGTCTAAAAACCAGAATAGTATTGTTGGTATAGTCAGTGCTAACAATATTATTACACGATTCACATACAAAATTGAAATAATATCTTTTAAAAAATTATAATTAGATACAAATTTATAAATAGGTAAAGCAAAGCGTTTAAATTGTTCAATCTCAAGTGCAAGATATAGTACCCATATACTGGCTATAAATATTTTGTACCACTCAACAATTCTAACATTACTACTCCATGATGGCCTTTTCAATAAATATTTCAATGGTTTGAAATTCAGAAAAAAATTAAGAATCCTCGTCATTATATTTTTCATATATACCCCTTTTAATCTATATTATCATGATTATACCACAAAATAAGAGTTATAAAGCGGATTCAAGGGACAAGAATCTAATTATTATACTAATTATTTTTCACTGATTTCTTAACTTAGGAAATCTATCATTTTCCAAAAACTTTATCTTCAATTGACTATCTAAAATTTCTAAAATAAAAAGCCTACCTTTCAGTAGACTTAGTAGTGATCTTTGAAGGACAAGAAAGCGATGCTATCTCCATCCATCATATAAATCAAGCGATTTTCTGCATCAATGCGTCGTGACCAAGCTCCTTGATAATCATACTTGAGCGGTTCTGGTTTCCCCATTCCTACAAAAGGATCGCGTTGAATATCCTTGATTAATTTATTGATTCTTTTTAATGTCTTCTTATCTTGGTTTTGCCAATAGCAATAATCCGCCCAGGCATCTTCTGTAAACTTGAGCAGCATTCCTCACTCCTCAATCATATGTACCTGAGTGCTTCCAGCACGAACTTGAGCCATTCCTCGCAAGACCTTGTCAGAAAGCTCCTTGTTCTGAACGATTCTCAGGGTTTCCTGAATACTGTCCCACTCGCTCTTTGAAAGGACTACGATATCCTCATCTGGATTTTTATTGACCACCGTTAAAGGCTCAAATTCATCGTTTACCTTTTTCATGTAGTCTTTTAAATGATTTCGGAATGTTGAATAAAGAACTGCTTCCATAACCATACCTCGTTTTACCTCTTTTCCACTATTATACACAAAAAGAAAGAAATTGTCAGGAACTTGTACAAGATTTTTCTTTTCTATCTATTTATTCGAAAAAATCTCAAAAAGCCTACTTTTCAGTAGACTTAGTTTGTTTCTATTCTAATCGGCGCTCTTCCGAAATTCTGCTCTACGATGCTTGGGTGTCCTAGTTGGTAAATCTGGTCTGCCTTTTGAGTCATAGCATCCCAAGGTTCTTTCCCAATTCGGCTGACTAGATGGACCTGCTCTTTCAGAGACTTGAGATGTTGTCTGCCTTTTTCGGTAAAGCCAAGGACATGGATGGCTTCTGGCAAGTCGCTTTCTCTGGCCTGCACCAAAATATAGGTCAAGAGGCGTCTGACACGCGCCTTGGTATAACGCTTGGTCGCAACCGCCTCGACCAATTCTTCCACAGACTGGGCTGTTTTGATAGCTTCCTTGATGCGCACCGCCATTTCTTGATTGACCTGATAGATGGTCGTTAGGTCTGGATTTGACAAAATTTGATAGCGGAGAAATGGAAAATAGTCATCCCAGCTTACCTTACTGGCCTGCTCAAAGAGGGCAAGAGAAGGCATAAAGCATTCTAAGAAATCTTGGTCTGATTGATGCTGACGGAGGGCTGTTGCCGAGGCAAAGTCCACATCCTTGTCCACAGAATGATAACCAGCCCCCTGACGCTGAATCGGATGGAGTTTGATTCTACGTCCCGCAACCGCCTTGGCATAGGCCAAAGCTAGAACATGATTAGGGGTATTGCCTGAAAAATCAAGACCAGCAAATTCCTTCCACATGGCTTGGGTTTTCTGGGGATAAGAGAGGGAATCAGGCAGATTATCTACAAATTTCTGCATGTCAGCACCTTGCTCGGTGTATAGGTCAGATATTTTTTGGTAATCCAGAACTTCCTCCGTCCCAAAAGCGAGGCTATCAATGCCCAAGCGAGCCAAGATATCCACAGCTCCTTGACCGAAGAAATCAGCTGCCTGAACACTGACTAAAAAGGGCAATTCCACGACCAAGTCTGCGCCATTTTCCAGCGCCATCTGGGTCCGTGTCCACTTGTCCACGATAGCCGGCTCTCCTCGTTGCATGAAATTTCCAGACATGGCAACGATTTTCAGTCCCTCCGCCTGCTCCAGCAGGTATTTATGCCCATTATGAAAAGGATTAAACTCCGCGATAATACCTGTGATGGTCATAATGTTCTCCTACTTCTGCGCGACAAAAAACCAACGGGTGCTGGTTTCTGTCGGCTCCTTGTCCTCAAAGTCCGCATAGAGTTTGAAAGACTTGAAACCAGCCTGTTCCAGCAAAATATCATAGGTCAAAACCTCATAAGTCCGCTCCTCATGCACTTCATCGTGGCGACTAAAGGAACCGTCAGCCTCCTTGACAAAGAAGGTCAACTCATGCACGATGGAGTGAGGAGCTTCGTCCTCATAGGTGTCCCAAAGCATGGCAAAATCTTCCGCATTTTCATGGTAGGAATAGCCTGGAAAAACCTCATCCGTCTGGTAGGTCGAATGCACGTCAAAGATGAATACTCCGTCTTCGTTGAGGACATTATACACTTCCTTAAAAACGTCTCCTACCTCGACCTCATCCTGCATGTAGCAGATAGAGTCAGAGTAACACGTGACAAAATCATATTGACCTGCCTTGGACAAATCCAGCATATTGCCTTCAATAAAATCAATCTTTTGCTTGGCTAAAGTAGCTCTCTTCTCCGCAATCTTCAACATATCCGCGCTCAAGTCAAGTCCTGTCACATCAAAGCCAGCCTGAGAAAAGCGGACAGACTGGATACCTGTCCCACAAGCCAATTCCAAGAGTTTCTTTCTCTCCTTGGTCTTAGGCAAATGACGCAGAGAAAAATCCGTCCATTTATCATATAAACTATCATCCATCACAGCATCGTAAACAGCCGCAAAGGTTTCATAAGTTGCCATAATCATGATACCAAGTCCGCCCGTAATCGGAATGAAAATTAGGAGCTTGACGATGGAGCCGAGCTCCAAGGAAGGCTATCTATTTTCCGAGAATTACAGGACGGGTTCAAATCCTTTCTAAGATACAAAGAGCGTTAAAAGCAAGGAGAAAATAGGAAACTTTCTGCTGTATCATCAGATACAAAGGAAGTTACTCTTTTTCTAGCAGCTTTTAGCTCGTGTTCAGTTTCGAGATGAACAAAACACGACGCCCTCACCTTTCTATCCATTTTTTCTAAAATAAGCAAATAAAACCCAGTTGACTACAACTGAGTTCATCTACTAGGCCAAGGCTTCTGAAATATCTACAGACTCTGCCTCATGCCATAGCTTCTCTAAGTTATAGTGGGCACGCATTTCTTCTGAGAAGATGTGCACAACGACACCGCCGAGGTCCAGCAAAACCCAGCCTCCAGCTGCATCACCTTCGACATGACTGCCTTTAAAGCCTGCTTGAGCCACTTTTTCACGGATATTGTCAGCGATAGCGTCCAACTGACGGCTATTCATCGAGCTAGTGATAACAAAGTAGTCTGTCACGCTGGTCAAATTCTGTACATCAAGTGCAAGGATATCCTCCGCACGTTTTTCATCAGCCGCTTTCACGACTAGTTCTAGTAATTCTTTTTCGTTCATTTAGTCCTCTTTCAAATAGTGCACAAAGGCGTTATAGGTTTCCAGGGTTTGGGGATAGATGGGGAATCCCTGATGAGCTAGATGCTCCACGGTACGAGCTGTTTCGTAGGCCACTGCCTTATTGAGCGATAGCACAGCAATCTCACGTGCCTCGTCCACTCCAGGAAAGGCACGATTGTGCTCGATATAATCTGCGACGTAGATGACTTTGTCTAGATCGGTCATCTGACCAGCTCCGACTGTATGGATTTCAATAGCTCGCAGGATTTCTGGATCATGCAAATCCAAATCTTCCTGAATCTTGTAGATGCCAACCATGCCATGCCAGACATTATTACCCCAATTTTTGAGGTCAGGATCTAGCCGGTAACGGTCAATCAAGTCTAGAAATTCCTGATCTGACAGCTTTTTAGCATAATCATGAAGAAGGCCTGCTAGACCCGCTTTCTCGGTATCGACTCCAAATCTCTCCGCTAACTCTATGGCTGCACGCTCCACCCCCAAACAATGGGTTAACCGTTTTTCAGGTAGAAGCTCTGCCATTTTTTCCAACAAAGCCTCTCGGGAGCAGTTGATATAGTCTTGGTAGGCCATCAGTAGAGCCCCTCCTTCTCGATGTAGTCTAACACTGGCTGAGGTAGGAGAAAGTTAGGTTTCCGACCTTGGGCAAGGAAATCACGCACCATGCTGGACGAGATGTCCATGAGAGGCACATCCACCCAGATAACTGGATAGGAAGTCCCTGCCTTGTAGCGTGGGCGCTGAACTCCAACAAACTGAACCATGTCGACCAGCTCATCAATTCGGTACCATTTAGGCAGATAGTCCACCATATCAGCCCCGATAATGAAGTAATAATCCGTATCTGGATGTTGCTCTGTCAAAATCTTCATAGTGTCGTAGGTGTAAGAAATGCCCTTGCGCTCCAGCTCAATAGTTTCAATGGCTAAGCCTTCAATCCCCTCAATCGCCAATTCAAGCATCTTGAGCCGATGGTGCTCGGGGATGGTTTCCTTTTTATCCACATGAGGTGGTTGGTATTCGGGCATAAGCAGGACCTGGTCCAGTCCTAACTGTTGTCGTACTTGGTCCGCCACAACAAGATGGGCATTGTGAACAGGGTTAAAATTCCCCCCTAAAATCCCGACTTGTTTGCGTTTTTTCTCCTTGATTTCTGGCTCCAACTCTACCTTGGTAAAGGGAGTCAATAATTCGATTGCCATAGGCTCGTCTTCCTTTAATTCTCTGTAAAAACAGTTGTTTGGAGTAGGTGTTTAGATTTCTCTGACTTTTTTGGAAATCTTGCGATTTTCTTTCTTGCTGGATTGTTTATACAAAATCAAGATGCGTCCGATTTTTTGGACCGTATCCACACCGATTTCTTCTTCCAAGATTTCAGCTACTTCGTGGATGTTTTCATCTGTGTTTTGCAAGAGCGTAACTTTAATCAATTCGCGGGCGTCAAGGGCTTGACGGACGCTGGTTTTGATTTGGTCGTTGAGTCCATTTTTCCCGATTTGGATGATGGGTTTGAGGGTATGTGCCTGGCTGTTGAGGAAGGCACGTTGTTTTGATGTTAATGACATAATTTCTTTAAAAGAGTTTCTTTTTATACTTTTCTGAAGTGGTTACGGACGTCAGCAAAGTCCTTCGGACTTTCATGACTAAAATTTGAGCCTAAGGTCTCAAATTTTCCGCAGTTGGTACAATCACTTGTACCAACTGACACCACGGAGAAAAGTATACGTTATGGACTCGCCATGCTCGCCTTTATAAAGACAACCCTTTCCTTTCTGTATTTAAATAATGGCTTTTCGTGTGACAACTGCGACGCCTTCTGGTCCCCAGACGGCGACTTTGGCGGTGCCCGTTACACGGATCCAGCCTAGTCCTGAAATGACTAGGTCAGTCTTATCCTTGATGGTAAAGACATGCTGGACCAATTTTGGAAAATCTTCTTTTTCCTTACTATTTGGTGGTGTGAGGAGAGTTCCCAGGTGCTTGTCGTAGAAAGCACTAGCTCCTTCAAGCTTGGTACGATGGAGGTTGAGTTCATTGTCAAAGAAAGCTGTGAAGCCTTGTTTTTCTCCTGAAATGAAGTCAAATCGTCCCAAACCACCTAAAAATAGAGTTTGCTCAGGGTTTAGCTGATAGGTTTTAGGCTTGATTTCCTTTTTAGGGCTGACATACTTGAGGTTTTTAGCCGTCAAGTAGTGGGCCATCTGGTGGCGGTGGATAATCCCTGGTGTATCGTAAATATAAGATCCGTCGTCAAGCGGAATCTCAATCTTGTCCAAGGTTGTCCCTGGAAAGCGTGAAGTCGTGATGACATCTTGGTCACCCGTAATTTCTTGGATAATAGCGTTGATAAGGGTTGACTTTCCAACGTTGGTCACCCCAACTACGTAGACATCACGGCCCTTGCGGTAGTGTTCAATCTTATCAATGACTTCCTTGATGGCATGCTTGTTTTGGGCTGAAGTCAGGACGACATCAACAGGACGAAGCCCTTCTTCGTGGGCACGCTCCATGAGCCACTGGCTAATCTTCCCAGCCTTTACGGACTTAGGTAGAATATCCTTTTTATTTCCAACCAAGAGGACATCGTTACCCGATACGAAACGTGGCAATCCTGGGATAACAGAGCCATTAAAGTCAAAGATATCAATGATATTAACCACCAAGGCATCACTGTCTCCCACCTCGTGCAAGAGCTTGAGGAAATCATCGTCCGTCAACTGGACATCCGTGATTTCATTGTAATGACGGAGACGGAAACAGCGTTGGCAATAGACCTCGCCAGTCTCCAAACCTTTTTCAAGTGCCGACTGGGGAGTAAAACCAAGACCAGTCTTGTCTGTCGTCTGAATGGTTGCTCCACAACCAATACAGAGAATTTCTTCCATAGTTAAATTCCTTTTTTATATGTAATTGGTCCGTACTTTTCTGTGATTTTTCGCATGACACGGCGCTCACGAGCCCGGTTAATCTGCGTTTTGATCGAGTCATGTTGGACCAAGGGTTTGACCAAGATTGAGCGAATACCCGCACGATGGGCTGCGCGAATATCCGTCATGAGTTGGTCGCCGACCATGACCACTTCATTTTTCTCGTAGTGAAATTCCTTCATGGCACGATCAATCCCAAAAGTGAAAGGCTTCAAGGCCCAATAAACGTAATCAATCCCAAATTTCTCAACTGCGCGTTGGACCCGTTTTTTGGTGTTATTTGAGACCACGATGATGCGAATGCCCGCGTCACGGAGATCATGTAGCCATTGCTTCATCTCTGGCGTTCCATCAGGGTTGTTCCAAGCAATGAGGGTATTATCCAGATCGACCAAAACAGCCTTGATCCCCTGCGCCTGCAGGCTTGGGACTGTCAGATCATAAACTGCTTCCACAGCAAAATCTGGCATATAGTTTTCAATTGCCATTCTGGCTCCTTTTCTTTTTAATTTCTAGCAATTTTCTTTAAACATTGGGCTAAGACTGCCCATAAAATTAGACTAGCTAATAAAATATAAATCCAAGCATTTGGTTCATCTGCAAACGGTAAAGGAACATTCATTCCGAAGAATCCTGTAATAACCGCAAGGATAGCTAGCAAGACTGAGATAATTGTCAAAGTTGTCAAATTATCATTCAGATTATTATTTAGGATGTTGTTGTAAGAGGCTGAGAGTTGTTGCAAGACTTGAGATATTAAGTCTGTCATTGAAACCAACTGATGGGCTTCAATCATAGCATCGTCAAACTGCTCTCTTTCTACCTCATTAAGATTGCGATAAAGAGCATGCCCTTGAATGTGTTCCAAGAGGAGACGATTTTGTTTAGCAGCAGCTGTCAGGTAAACCATACCAGTTTCCAAGTCAGAGAGGGCAAAAAGATTCTTTTTAGTTGTTTTTTGACGAAGAAGTGCACTGATTTCATCCTTACTTTTATCCATCTCTTCAATCACTGGATAGTAAGCATTGCTAATAATCTCTAAACTGGCAAAAAGAAATTTGTAGATTGAAATAATTTCATGGCTTTCAAGGTAGGTCGCCATGCGTTTAATCACATAAGTATTCTTGTGATTGCTGATAGTGATTAATCGTTGTTTTTCAACGATAAAGGTCATCGGAATCGCTTCATAATATTCTTTGTCTTTTTCTAAATCAAGAACATTATAAATGAAGGTTACCGTCCCCGTTTCACGGTTATAATCCATGTGGGCTCGTTCATTTCTATCTAGAGCATACTCGATGGTTTCCTTGTCCAATCCATAGACATCCGAAAGGTCTTCCATGTTTTTAATCTTGTCCACATCAAGGTCTATCCATGTACAATCGTGACCTAATTTTTTCTCTACAAATAGCATACTCTCTCCTTTACCAAACTCCTTCTATTGTACCACAAATCTGCTAAAATAGCCGGCCTATTCAGTACGAGATAGATTGCTGACGACGGTGATATTACGATTGGGAACAAAGTGAAGGGCTTGATCGTCACCTCGCAGTTGCGTTGTACGGATCCCTACGCTAACGACCTTTCCAGAAACGGTAATCGGTCCATTTGTGAGAACCACTTCATCACCCACATCAAGCTGGCGTTCAAAAAGAATGAAGAAGCCATTGATGACATCGGACAGAAAACCTTGTGCACCCATCCCAATGGCAACCCCAGCAATTCCTGCCCCAGCAAGGAGGCTAGAAACTGGCAAGCCCAAAATAGACAAGATACAGTAAATCAAAAAGAAATAAAGTGTGTAGTTAAAGATATTCTCAAGCAAACGTGAGATAGTCTTTTGTCTACCTGCATCCCGATTTGAAAATTTAAGCGAGGGCTTGACAATCTTTCGTACAGTCGCATGAAGCATCTTTTTAGCTATATAAAATAGCAGAAACAAAATCAAAAGAGAAATCACCTTGGTCAAGAGATTCTCTAACATGGTTGTTAAGTCAAGTCTATCAAAATAGCGTTGAAAAAAATCTTGCATATAAAACTCCTTTTCCCTATTATACCATAAAATCGTCCTTCTCTTTTCTTTCATAATTATTCAATTATCGTTCCTGTTTTCAAAATATCACTTGCCTCTATAGCATATTTATACTATAATTATAAACAATACATTTGAAGGAGACTGCTATGAAACGAATCATTAGAGCCTGGACCAAGGCAAGCCTCATCAAACGAATCCTTATTGGAATGATCTTGGGAGCGATATTAGGGATACTCTTCCCAAACTTTACAGAAATTGGCCTGCTTGGAGACCTCTTTGTAGGCGGACTGAAAGCCATCGCTCCTATCTTGGTCTTCACCCTCGTCGCAAATGCCCTCTCACAACATCAAAAAGGGCAAGATACCAATATGAAGACCGTTATTTTTCTCTATCTACTCGGTACCTTTGCAGCTGCCTTGATTGCTGTACTGGCTAGTTTTCTCTTCCCAGTCCAGATTACTCTCAGCAGTGCGAGCACAGAGATTGCCCCACCAGACGGCATCGGTCAAGTTCTCAGCAACCTCCTGCTGAATCTCGTGGACAATCCCCTCAACGCCGTCGTCAAAGCCAACTATATTGGAATTCTATCATGGGCTGTTGTCTTTGGACTTGCTATGAGAGAAGCTAGCAAAAACAGCAAGGAATTGCTCAAAACCATGGCTGGAGTAACTTCCAAGATTGTGGAGTGGATTATCAATTTGGCACCTTTCGGAATTATGGGCTTGGTCTTCAAGATCATCTCTGATAAAGGAATTACCAGCCTTGCTAACTACGGAATTTTGCTAGGACTCTTGATTGCAACTATGGCTTTTGTGGCCCTTGTCATCAATCCCCTCATTGCCTTTCTCTTTATGAGAAAAAATCCCTATCCCCTTGTTTTGAAATGTCTACGTGTCAGTGGTATTACAGCCTTTTTCACTCGTAGCTCTGCTGCCAATATCCCTGTCAATATGAAACTCTGTCAAGACTTGGGACTGAATCCTGACACCTACTCTGTCTCCATCCCGCTTGGTTCGACCATCAACATGGCTGGCGCTGCTGTTACCATTAACATCCTGACCCTAGCTGCCGTCAACACACTCGGAATCTCGGTAGACTTTGGGACAGCATTTGTACTCAGTATAGTGGCTGCCATTTCTGCCTGCGGAGCTTCCGGGATTGCTGGGGGATCCCTTCTCCTCATTCCTGTCGCTTGTAGCCTCTTTGGGATTTCCAACGACTTGGCTATGCAGGTTGTCGGAGTCGGTTTTGTGATTGGAGTCGTGCAAGACTCCTGCGAAACAGCCCTGAACTCTTCAACAGATGTCCTCTTTACAGCGGTTGCCGAGTATGCTACAAACCGAAAACTTCGCCCCTAGTCTCTGACTCCTCGTTAAACACTTGACTCTATTAGTTTAGGAAATTTTCATGTCCCTCACTCAACGTACGACAAAACTGATCTTAGCGACTTGTCTCGCTTGTTTTCTCGCTTATTTTTTAGATTTGTCATCAGCAGTTTCAGCTGGAATTATCGCTCTCTTAAGCCTCTCCGACACGCGCAGAAGCACGCTGAAATTAGCACGTAACCGCCTCTTTTCCATGCTCCTAGCGCTCGCTATCGGTGTTCTAGCCTTTCAGCTGACGGGCTTTCACATCTGGAGTCTGGGCCTCTATCTAGCTCTCTATGTCCCTTTAGCCTATAAAATGGGTTGGGAAATCGGCATCACCCCTAGCAGTGTCTTGGTCAGTCATCTCTTGGTACAGGAGTCTACTTCCCCAGAGCTCTTGCTTAATGAAGTACTCCTCTTTCTCATCGGGACAAGCTTTGCTCTATTGGTCAACCTTTATATGCCCTCTCGTGAGAAAGCCATCCAAAGCTACCACCTTCAGGTCGAAGAAAAGTTAAAAGACATCCTGCTTCGCTTTAAATACTATCTATCAAGAGGAGACGGACGCAATCAAGCCCAACTCGTTGACCAATTAGACAACCTCCTCGATGAAGCTCTCAAACTGGTCTACCTGGATCACTCGGACCACCTCTTTCACCAGACAGACTACCACATCCACTACTTTGAGATGAGACAGCGACAAAGTCGCATCCTGCGAAATATGGCCCAGCAGATTAATACCTGTCACCTGGCCGCCAGTGAGAGTTTGATTTTGGCCCAGCTCTTTTCTAAGATTGCTGCCCAGCTAAGTCAGACCAATCCTGCTCATGACCTACTTGATGACATCGAACGCTATCTGCAAGTCTTCCGCAATCGGAGTCTCCCTAAAACACGTGAGGAGTTTGAAACCCGTGCCACCCTCCTGCAGCTACTACGCGAAGCCGAAACCTTTATCCAGGTTAAGGTCGATTTTTATCAGAAATATGGAAACTAGAAAAACCTCAGAAGAATTCACGTACCATGATTTCTCTGGGGTTTTTAATTTACCTTTGACTTCAATTACCTTTACTATATGAAAAAATCCACGAATCGATATTATTCGTGGATTTTTCCTAGTGAAGCGCCTAGCCAAGTTCCATAGAAACTTGGCGTTAGTTACTTAGATTGTTACACAAACAAATAAATTTCCTGAACTACGACACTGAGTTTTACAAATCGATTTCATTTGTAAAACTTAGTTAGTGAGGCAGTTAGGTAAGTCAAATAGGACTTGCCGTAGTCTACTTAGATTGCTATGCAATCAAGTAGACTTACTGAATCACATCTTCTCTTCCAACTCAACATCCGGATACTTGTCCGCAAACCAGCGGAGGGCAAAGTCATTTTCAAAGAGGAAGACTGGTTGGTTGAAACGGTCCTTGGCCAAGATATTGCGGCTTGAGGACATCCGTTCATCCAAGTCCTCAGGCTTGATCCAACGAACGGTCTTTTTACCCATCGGAGTCATGACAACTTCAGCGTTGTACTCACCTTCCATGCGGTGTTTAAAGACTTCAAACTGGAGTTGTCCCACAGCGCCTAGCATATACTCACCTGTTTGGTAATTCTTATAAAGCTGGATGGCTCCTTCTTGTACCAACTGCTCCATTCCCTTGTGGAAGGATTTTTGCTTCATGACGTTTTTAGGCGAAACCTTCATGAAAATCTCTGGAGTAAAGGTTGGCAGTGGTTCAAATTCAAACTTGTTTTTTCCAACCGTCAAAGTGTCTCCAACCTGATAAGTACCGGTATCGTAAACCCCGATGATATCTCCTGCTACGGCGTTGGTCACATTCTCACGACTTTCCGCCATAAACTGGGTGACATTAGAAAGCTTGGCAGTCTTACCGGTACGAGGCAAATTGACACTCATCCCACGCTCAAATTCACCCGATACGATACGCACAAATGCAATACGGTCACGGTGACGAGGGTCCATGTTGGCTTGGATTTTAAAGACGAATCCTGAGAAATCCTTGTCGTAAGGATCCACAATTTCCCCGTCTGTTTTCTTGTGTCCATGAGGTTCTGGAGCAAACTTGAGGAAAGTTTCAAGGAAGGTCTGCACCCCAAAGTTAGTCAGGGCTGAACCGAAGAAGACAGGCGTCAATTCTCCAGCAAGAATGGCTTCCTCTGAAAACTCATTCCCTGCTTCATTCAGGAGTTCGATATCCTCTTTCACTTGTTCGTAGAAGGGGTTGCTGGCAAAGAGCTTGTCCCCGTCTTCTAGGCTTGCAAAGCGTTCATCCCCTTTATAAAGTTCTAAACGTTGATTATAGAGGTCATACAAGCCTTCGAAGGCTTTCCCCATCCCGATTGGCCAGTTCATTGGATAACTCGCAATACCAAGGACTTCTTCCAATTCTTGCAAAAGATCCAAAGGCTCACGACCGTCACGGTCCAGCTTGTTCATAAAGGTAAAGACGGGAATACCACGGTGTTTCACAACCTCAAACAATTTCTTGGTTTGAGCCTCGATACCTTTTGCAGAGTCCACGACCATGACCGCAGCATCCACTGCCATCAAGGTCCGATAGGTATCTTCTGAAAAGTCCTCGTGCCCTGGTGTGTCTAGGATATTGACACGTTTCCCATCATAGTCAAACTGCATGACAGATGAAGTGACCGAAATCCCACGTTGTTTCTCGATATCCATCCAGTCAGACTTAGCAAAAGTTCCTGTTTTCTTCCCTTTTACAGTACCAGCCTCACGAATCTCTCCCCCGAAATAGAGCAATTGCTCTGTAATAGTCGTTTTACCCGCGTCCGGGTGGGAAATAATGGCAAAGGTACGGCGTTTCTTGATTTCTTCTTGAATAGTCATAAGTTCTCTTTCTTTTCTTTTTGGATAATAGTGAATGCTAGTATTTATTTTTGAATTTTTACATCGGAATATTCCAATCCTTTCAACTCTCCATTATATCGAATTTGGGGGATTTTTTCAATCATCCATCAGACCAAAAACGAGGCTAGACTTTGACATCCTTTCTCTTTTTCCACCGTTTTTTGAACAAGATATCAAAGAGAAGCAAAGCTAGAGAAAGAATAACCGACACAAGGAGGTACCTTATCCATAGAGGAGCATTCGAGATAAATGGTGTATCCCTTAAGAGGCCATAATTTCCACCAGTCACCTGATTAACCCCAACTAGAAAGAGATTGAGAACGAAAGTATAGACTACGATCATATATTTCTTGAGCAAACTCTTGTCATAGTGATTCATCAAGTAGACCAAGGAATTCACCAAAAGGGCATAGTGCCCAATCAAAAATGAAAAACTGGTGATATGGGGAAAGTCATAGGGGTCAAAAACGGGGTAAACCAAGGCAAAGACCGCTCCACTAGCCCCTAAAAGAGCAAAATACTGCTTGCTCTGCCATTTATCGGGCAAGAAAACCACCGCAAACATAGCCAAACGGCAATGATAAAAAGGGAGACTATTAGAAAACGGAATCCCAAAACCAACATACCAACTATAAAGAGCTAGTAACTGGAGGATCTGAATCCCCTTAAACAAGTAGACAAAACGTGGATTCTTGTGATAAGCAAGTGCCCCATAAATACAAAGCACTAAGACAAGCATCATAACCCCATACCAAAAAAGTGAAATGGGAGGAGGGTCTGTCTGAGTTCTGGTGATAAATTGATGGAACATGTTTCTATCCTAACTCTTATTTTTTCTTTTTTCTAGTTTAACCATTATAGCGAATTAAAAACGATTTTTCAATTTCTATTTCTTTTCAGTTTGGCTCCCTTATTTATAGGAAAATATGGTAAAATAGAACAGACTAAAAATCATCATTTCACGAAAGGATGTAAGATGAAAATTACGCAAGAAGAGGTAACGCACGTTGCCAATCTTTCAAAATTAAGATTCTCTGAAGAAGAAACTGCCGCCTTTGCGACCACCTTATCTAAAATTGTTGACATGGTTGAATTGCTGGGCGAAGTCGACACAACTGGTGTCGCACCTACTACGACCATGGCAGACCGCAAGACCGTACTCCGCCCGGATGTGGCTGAAGAAGGAACAGACCGTGACCGCTTGTTTAAAAACGTACCTGAAAAAGAAAACTACTATATCAAGGTACCAGCTATCCTAGATGATGGAGGAGATGCCTAATGACTTTTAATAACAAAACGATTGAAGACTTGCACAACCTCCTTGTCTCTAAGGAAATTTCTGCAACTGAATTGACCCAAGCAACTCTTGAAGATATCCAGTCTCGCGAGAAAGCTATCAACGCTTTTGTAACCATCGCTGAGGAGCAAGCCCTTGCACAAGCTAAGGCTATTGATGAAGCTGGAATTGACGCGGACAATGTCCTTTCAGGAATTCCATTGGCTGTTAAGGATAATATCTCTACAGACGGTATCCTCACAACTGCAGCCTCAAAAATGCTCTACAACTACGAGCCTATCTTTGATGCGACAGCCGTTGCCAATGCCAAAGCCAAGGGCATGATTGTCGTTGGGAAAACCAACATGGACGAGTTTGCCATGGGTGGTTCAGGTGAGACTTCTCACTACGGTGCGACTAAAAATGCTTGGGACCACAGCAAGGTTCCTGGTGGATCATCAAGTGGTTCTGCTGCTTCTGTAGCTTCAGGCCAAGTTCGCTTGTCACTTGGTTCTGATACTGGTGGTTCCATCCGCCAACCTGCTGCCTTTAACGGGATCGTTGGTCTCAAACCAACCTACGGAACGATTTCACGTTTCGGTCTCATTGCTTTCGGTAGCTCACTAGATCAAATCGGACCTTTCGCACCAACTGTTACAGAAAATGCCCTCTTGCTCAATGCGATTGCCAGCGAAGATGCCAAAGACTCGACTTCTGCTCCTGTCCGCATTGCCGACTTTACTTCAAAAATCGGGCATGATATCAAGGGCATGAAAATCGCTTTGCCTAAGGAATACCTCGGTGAAGGAATTGACCCAGAAGTTAAAGAAACCATCATCAACGCAGCCAAACACTTTGAGAAACTTGGGGCTATCGTTGAAGAAGTGAGTCTTCCTCACTCTAAATACGGTGTTGCCGTTTACTACATCATTGCTTCATCAGAAGCATCCTCAAACCTGCAACGCTTTGACGGTATCCGTTACGGCTACCGCGCAGAAGATGCAAGCAACCTTGATGACATCTATGTAAATAGCCGTAGTCAAGGTTTCGGTGAAGAAGTGAAACGCCGTATCATGCTAGGTACTTTCAGTCTATCATCAGGTTACTACGATGCCTACTACAAGAAAGCTGGACAAGTCCGTACCCTCATCATTCAAGATTTCGAAAAAGTCTTTGCGGATTACGACTTGATTTTGGGACCAACTGCTCCTAGTGTTGCCTACGACCTGGATTCACTAAACCACGACCCAGTTGCTATGTACTTGGCTGACCTTTTGACCATCCCTGTCAACTTGGCAGGTCTTCCAGGGATTTCTATTCCTGCTGGATTTGCTCAAGGTCTACCTGTTGGCCTCCAATTGATCGGTCCTAAATACTCAGAAGAAACCATTTACCAAGCTGCTGCTGCCTTTGAAGCAACAACAGACTACCACAAACAACAACCCGTGATTTTTGGAGGTGACAACTAATGAACTTTGAAACAGTCATTGGACTTGAAGTCCACGTTGAGCTCAACACCAATTCAAAAATCTTCTCACCTACATCTGCCCACTTCGGAAATGACCAAAACGCCAACACTAACGTAATTGACTGGTCTTTCCCAGGAGTACTACCAGTTCTCAACAAGGGTGTCGTAGATGCCGGTATCAAGGCAGCTCTTGCCCTCAACATGGACATCCACAAAAAGATGCACTTTGACCGCAAGAACTACTTCTACCCTGATAATCCAAAAGCCTATCAAATTTCTCAGTTTGATGAGCCAATCGGTTATAACGGCTGGATTGAAGTAGAACTAGAAGACGGTACGACTAAGAAAATCGGTATCGAACGTGCTCACCTAGAAGAAGATGCTGGTAAGAACACCCACGGTACAGATGGCTACTCTTATGTTGACCTCAATCGTCAAGGGGTGCCATTGATTGAGATTGTATCTGAAGCGGACATGCGTTCCCCAGAAGAAGCCTATGCTTATCTAACTGCTCTCAAGGAAGTTATCCAGTACGCTGGTATTTCTGACGTTAAGATGGAAGAAGGTTCCATGCGTGTGGATGCCAACATTTCTCTTCGCCCTTATGGTCAAGAGAAATTCGGTACCAAGACTGAGTTGAAAAACCTCAACTCCTTCTCTAACGTCCGTAAGGGGCTTGAATACGAAGTCCAACGACAAGCTGAAATCCTTCGCTCAGGTGGTCAAATTCGCCAAGAAACACGCCGTTACGATGAAGCCAACAAAGCAACCATCCTCATGCGTGTCAAAGAAGGTGCTGCAGACTACCGCTACTTCCCAGAACCAGACCTACCACTCTTTGAAATCTCAGATGAGTGGATTGAGGAAATGCGCACAGAATTGCCAGAGTTTCCAAAAGAACGCCGTGCGCGCTACGTATCTGATCTTGGCTTGTCAGACTACGATGCTAGCCAGTTGACTGCAAACAAAGTCACTTCTGACTTCTTTGAAAAAGCTGTTGCCCTCGGTGGCGATGCCAAACAAGTTTCTAACTGGCTCCAAGGTGAAGTCGCTCAATTCTTGAACGCCGAAGGTAAAACACTAGAACAAATCGAATTAACACCAGAAAACTTGGTAGAAATGATTGCCATCATCGAAGACGGCACAATCTCTTCTAAGATTGCCAAGAAAGTCTTTGTCCACCTAGCTAAAAATGGTGGTGGCGCGCGTGAATACGTGGAAAAAGCAGGCTTGGTGCAAATCTCTGATCCAGATGTTCTGATTCCAATCATCCACCAAGTCTTTGCGGATAACGAAGCTGCCGTTGCCGACTTCAAGTCAGGTAAACGCAACGCAGACAAGGCCTTCACAGGATTCCTTATGAAGGCAACCAAAGGCCAAGCCAACCCACAAGTTGCCCTTAAACTCCTTGCACAGGAATTGGCGAAGTTGAAAGAAAGTGAGTAATTTACTCTTTATACACTTTTTTCTACTTTTAAGACGAGAATGAGACAAGGAGAATAAATGAACAAATTTTTACGATTGCTATTTGTCTTAGTCATCATCGCTATGTTAGGCGCTTCTATACTACAAATTTTCTTTCCATCGTACATGGGAAGCCACTCCGGGTACGGAATATCTGCTGGTTGGCAACGAGAAATTGGAATATGGAATTTAGCTGTATTGATTATTATTCTCGCTGTCAATATTAAATACGATTGGTTTTATCTACGAATCGTACTTTTTGCTCTCATTCTTGGCGGGATTGGAATAGGAACAAATCACTTACTCAATTATATGGAGTATCACTCTCCTGTAAATGCTATCGGTGCTTTTGAGAATTACTTGCTAGCGATGGGGTGGATTATAGGGTGGCTCATCGAACGCCATTTCATAAAGAAGCTAAATGCTAGTAAATCTTAGATGATTTTTAAAGGTTATCAAATAATTTAATAATTATTCGAGTTATGAAATCAACCTTTTCAATAGTCTCAATGCCAATCAAAAACCCTTCAACGAACTCGCTAAACAAAAGGTCAACAAGGTTGGGACAGGCCTCTACGAGATTGAAGCAACCAGTATCTTGCTTGAAGACCTCAGCTATGACCAAGAAAGTCTTTGTCCATCTGGCTAAAAATGGCGGTGGCGCGCGTGAATACGTGGAAAAAGCAGGCTTAAAGTTGAAAGAAAACTAGACAGGACAAAACCAGCCCTAAGGTTGGTTTTTTCTTCTCTACCAACTCCCAATAACTATTTTGGCTTTATTTCCAGAGTATTTTATGGTAGAATGAAGAGTAATAATATTTATTAAAGAGGTAAAAACATGATTGAAGCAAGTAAATTAAAAGCTGGTATGACCTTTGAAACAGCTGACGGCAAATTGATTCGCGTTTTGGAAGCTAGTCACCACAAACCAGGTAAAGGAAACACGATCATGCGTATGAAATTGCGTGATGTCCGTACTGGTTCTACATTTGACACAAGCTACCGTCCAGAGGAAAAATTTGAACAAGCTATTATCGAGACTGTCCCAGCTCAATACTTGTACAAAATGGATGACACAGCCTACTTCATGAATACAGAAACTTACGACCAGTACGAAATCCCTGTAGTCAATGTTGAAAACGAATTGCTTTACATCCTTGAAAACTCTGATGTGAAGATCCAATTCTACGGAACTGAAGTGATTGGTGTCACCGTTCCTACTACTGTTGAATTGACAGTTGCAGAAACTCAACCATCTATCAAAGGTGCTACTGTTACAGGTTCTGGTAAACCAGCAACGATGGAAACTGGACTTGTCGTAAACGTTCCAGACTTCATCGAAGCAGGACAAAAACTCGTTATCAACACTGCAGAAGGAACTTACGTTTCTCGTGCCTAATCTCTAGAAAGAGGTCATTCTATGGGAATTGAAGAACAACTTGGCGAAATCGTTATCGCCCCACGTGTACTTGAAAAAATCATTGCCATCGCAACTGCTAAAGTTGAAGGTGTCCACTCTTTTTCAAACAAATCAGTATCTGACACCCTTTCAAAACTTTCTCTTGGTCGAGGCGTTTATCTAAAAGAAGCTGATGAAGAACTTACAGCTGATATCTACCTCTACCTTGAGTACGGTGTCAAAGTACCAAAAGTCGCTATGGCAATCCAAAAAGCTGTCAAAGATGCTGTCCGCAACATGGCTGACGTAGAACTTTCTGCTGTGAATATCCACGTTGCTGGTATCGTTCCAGATAAAACACCAAAACCTGAATTAAAAGACTTGTTTGATGAGGATTTCCTCAATGACTAGTCCACTATTAGAATCTAGGCGTGAGCTCCGTAAGTGTGCCTTTCAAGCTCTTATGAGTCTTGAGTTTAGTACAGACACCGAAACTGCTTGTCGTTTCGCCTATACACACGATCGTGAAGATACTGATGTGCAACTTCCAACCTTTTTGACAGAGCTCGTTTCTGGTGTTCAAGCTAAAAAGGAAGAACTAGATAAGCAAATCACACAGCATTTAAAAGCAGGTTGGACCATCGAGCGTTTAACACTCGTGGAGAGAAACCTCCTTCGTTTGGGAGTCTTTGAAATCACTTCATTTGACACCCCTCAGTTGGTTGCTGTTAATGAAGCTATCGAACTTGCAAAGGACTTCTCAGATCAAAAATCTGCTCGTTTTATCAATGGACTGCTCAGCCAGTTTGTAACAGAAGAACAGTAAAAAGAAAAGAGTGTTTGACAAATATCAAACACTCTTTTCTTTGCCTCCACTATCTAAAAAAATGATAATAGATATAATTGTAAACAAAAATCCAGATAGGTTTTGCATGATTGAGAAAGTTAAAAAAACTATGGCAGAGAATCGTTAATCTCAGATTGTCGGTAGAACGATAAACAAGGGCGAAAAAGAGACCAATAAGACTATAATATAATAAACTAATTGGGTCTCTGTGAGATAGTATCAAATGACTAAGCCCAAAGATAAGGCCTGATAAGATGACATCTAAATAGTACTTTGACTTAGGAAAGAAGGTATTCATAAAATACCCTCTATCAAGAGTCTCCTCAAAAACAGGGCCGATGATTACAGGCAGGACAAAAGATAAGATAGTCGATAAAAAAGTTGGTTGTCCATTTGAAAGAACCACGGTAAAATACTCATCATGAATATTCCTATGATTAATCAAATGAGCATAGCGTGCCCAAAAATTACCGAGAATCTGATAAACCACATAAGTTGCAAATAAGTAGAAGACAAATGACCAGTTCCAGCTCTTTTTCTCAAAGATAAAGAGCATCTTTTGCTTTTTTAACCACCAAATTAATAGAAGGCAAATTCCTACTAATCCTATTGTTAAAATAAGGGAATAGACATCAGCACCTAACCCTAAAATGATTGCCACATACAATCCAATTGTTTGTGGTAAATAGGTAGATAGTAAAATAATAAGCAAAAATATTCCAAATTGTCTTAGTTTCTTTGTGTTTCTCATCGTACTTTTCTTGAAAGATTATCCTGCTCGGAAGCCGTACTTCCAAGCATCTCTATAAGAATTAAGTGCCCCTTGCCCCATATAGGGAGCAAATTCTCTATAATATAACCATCTACCATATCCATCTTCCCAAACAGCAAGACCACCTGAGATTTGGTCTAAGTCTTCTGACGAAAGAACTGTGAATGTTTCTGTACCTGTCATATCAAGTACCTCCTTAAAAATATATTGTTGTAAGCTTACATCTACAGTATACTTCTTTTTTATCTATTTTATTAGTCTTCTCCTCAACTATCAATTTTTCAACCTGAATGGTAGCTTTACTCATTGAAAAACAAGAGATTGTTAAAAAAGATTTCTCTACCTTCCTCTCAAATTAGAAAAAGTGTTTGACAAATATCAAACACTTTTTTTGCTACCCACTATCTAAAAAAATGATAATAGATATAATTGTAAACAAAAATCCAGATTGGTTTTGCATAAATGAGAAAGTTGAAAAAACTATGGCACAGGATGGTAATTTTTAAGTTCTTTGTCCAACGGTAGACAAGGGCATAGAAGAAACCGCCTAAACTATAAATAATCAAACTGATAGGATCTCGGTGAGTTAGGATCAAATGACTAAGTCCAAAGATAAGAGCAGATAGGATAACATCCAGATAGTACTTGGACTGGGGGAAAAAGGTATTCATAAAATACCCTCTATGAATCAGTTCCTCTAATATAGGTGCGACGACTACTGTTAAACTAAAACTGAGAACAGTTGATAGAAAAGTTGGTTGCCCATTGGAGTATAGAATCGAAAGAAGGTCTTGAAAGATATACTTGTTATCAATTAAGTGATGAAACTGTAATTGAAAAGCATCCACCAATTGACGATCAAAATAAGTAGCCACTAGACCAACTACAAGGTAAAAGAATCTTGACTTCTTTGAACCCTTTTTTTCAAAAATATAGAGCATCTCTTTCTTTTTGAGCCAGTAGATAAATAATAGCAAAAGAGCTATTACTTCAACTGTTAAAAAGATAGAATAGCCATCTATCCCCCATCCTAAAAACTTAGTTAGATGCATAATCCCTAACTCTGGTAGATAAACCGATAAAAATACCAGTAAGATAAAGACTCCCAAATGCCCTAGTTTTTTCATACTTATCCCTTTAATTTATCAATAGGCAATACCATAAGCACGTCTAGTCGCATGATTCAGTATTGTACTCCACTCTGTCGCTAAACTATATGTATATGGCGAATCCCAATGTCTATCATCAACCAACCAAATCATGCCACCACCTGAAACTTGATCTAAGTCTTCAGATGGAAGAACTGTAAATGTTTCTGTACCTGTCATTGCAAGAACCTTCTTAAAATATTGTTGTAGGCTCACATCTACAGTATACTTCTTTTTTATCTATTTTATAGTCCATCTCCTCAACTGTCAATTTTTCAACCTGAATGGTATTTTCTATAAAAAAATGAGACCTTCCTAGTCTCATTTAGTCATTCTTAGTATTTTCTAAACCGTTGGTAACGTTCTTCGAGGAGCTGTTCCAAGGCTAAGCCTTGCAAGCGTTCAAGCTCTGCACGCAATTCATTTTTAACGCATCCTAGCAGTTCTTTACTTGACAGCCCTGCCTCTGAGATTACCTTGTCTACAATTCCCATTTCTAGAAGTTCATGTGAAGTGATTTTCATCAATTCCGCTGCTTCCATAGCACGACTTCCATCCTTCCAAAGGATAGAGGCAAAGCCTTCTGGACTGAGCACGGCATAGATTGAATTTTCCAGCATCCAGACACGGTCAGCCACGGCTAATGCTAATGCACCTCCAGACCCTCCTTCACCGATAATAATGGCGATGATTGGAACCTTAAGGTCACTCATTTCCATCAGGTTTCGGGCGATTGCTTCACCTTGTCCACGTTCCTCGGCACCAACACCTGGGTAAGCACCCGCCGTATTGATAAAGGTCACAACTGGACGGCCAAACTTTTCTGCCTGTTTCATCAGGCGCAAGGCCTTACGATAGCCTTCTGGATGTGGTTGCCCGAAATTCCGTTTGAGGTTATCATGAAGACTTTTTCCCTTTTGGATACCAACGACAGTTACTGCCTGTTCACCTAACCAGCCAATTCCACCGATGACCGCACCATCATCGCGGAAAGAGCGATCTCCATGCAATTCGATAAACTCGTCAAAGATTCCATTGGCAAAATCAAGTGCAGTCAAGCGACTCTGCTCGCGTGCCTCTCTGACTATTTTTGCAATATTCATCCGCGACTTCCTCCATGCAATCTCACTAATTTAGCAATTGTTTCAGGCAATTCTCTCCGTTTGACAATTGCATCCACAAATCCATGTTCAAGCAGGAACTCTGCCTTTTGGAAGTCATCCGGCAAGGTCTCACGAACTGTATTTTCGATAACACGACGCCCTGCAAAACCAACCAAACTCTGGGGTTCTGCTAGGATAATGTCACCCTCCATGGCAAAGGAAGCAGTTACTCCACCTGTTGTCGGATCCGTCAAAATAGTTAGGTAAAAAAGGCCTGCCTTGGAATGACGTTGAACTGCCGCAGAAATCTTAGCCATCTGCATCAAGCTCATAATCCCTTCTTGCATACGGGCACCGCCAGAAGCTGTAAAAAGTACAACTGGCAACTTTTCAACTGTCGCATATTCAAACAAGCGCGTGATTTTTTCACCCACAACGGTTCCCATCGACGCCATGATAAAGTTGGAATCCATGATCCCAAGAGCAACTTTTTGCCCCTTAATGCTAGCTGTACCAGTCAGGACAGCTTCATCCAGTCCTGTTTTTTCACGCATGCTAGCCAGTTTTTTCTGGTAACCAGGAAAGTTCAAGGGATCTTGAGTTTCAATTCCTGTAAACATCTCCACAAAGCTATCAGAATCAACTGTTAGAGCCAAGCGCTCTTGGGCTGAAATACGGAAAGTATAGCTACAATGGGGACAAATGCGCTCACTCCCAAGGTCCTTTTGATAAATGGTGTGTTTACATCCAGGACACTTGGAGAAGAGTTCATCAGGCACCTCCGGCTTGGCTTGTGGTGCCTGCCTTACGGATCGATTAGGATTGATCCGAATATACTTATCCTTTTTACTAAATAGAGCCATAACTCCCCCTTTTAGTTCTCATACTCTTTGAAAGTCTATTCTTTTTCTTGGTATTTTGGCAAGAAAGTTTCCATCAAGAAGGAAGTATCGTAGTCACCAGCGATAACTCGGCGGTCTGAAATCAGATCCAACTGGAAGTCTGCATTGGTTTGCACTCCTTCAATATCAAGTTCATAAAGTGCCCGTTGCATCTTCATCAAGGCATCAAAACGATTCTCCCCATGAACAATGATTTTGGCAATCATACTATCATAGTAAGGGGGAATGGTATAACCTGGATAAACTGCTGAGTCCACGCGCAAGCCAACTCCACCACTTGGTAGATAGAGATTGGTAATTTTCCCTGGACTTGGAGCAAAGTTAAATGCTGGATTTTCTGCATTGATCCGGCACTCGATAGCATGACCTCGTAGGACGATATCTTCTTGTTTGAAAGGTAAAGGTTGCCCGGCCGCAATGCGAATCTGTTCCTTCACAATATCAACACCTGAAACAAACTCTGTGACTGGGTGTTCAACTTGCACACGAGTATTCATTTCCATGAAGTAGAAATTGCCACTCGCTTCATCGAGAAGAAATTCAATCGTACCTGCATTTTCATAGCCTACAGACTCTGCTGCACGAACGGCTGCAGCACCAATTTCATTACGAAGGGTTTTGCCAATCGCAATGGATGGGCTTTCTTCTAAGACCTTTTGGTTATTTCGTTGAAGAGAACAGTCCCGTTCTCCTAGATGGACAACATGACCCTCTTGGTCAGCAAGGATTTGGACCTCGATATGACGAGCTGGATAAATCACACGCTCAAGATACATAGCGCCATTCCCAAAATTGGCCTTGGCTTCACTGGATGCTGTCTCAAAGGCTGCGACCAAGTCTTCTGCCTTTTCAACCTTACGAATCCCTTTTCCACCACCACCTGCCGATGCCTTAAGCATGACTGGATAGCCAATTTTTTCTGCAATCGCAAGGGACTCTTCAGCTGTATGAACTTCACCATCAGATCCTGGGATAACTGGAACTCCAGCCTTGATCATTTGCTCACGCGCATTGATCTTATCTCCCATGGTATCCATTACAGCCCCAGAAGGACCGATGAACTTAATCCCCACTTCATCACACATCGTGGCAAACTTGGAATTTTCGCTAAGAAAACCAAAACCTGGGTGGATGGCTTCTGCTTCTGTCAAAACTGCAGCAGATAAAATCGCATTGATATTGAGATAAGATTCTGTCGCCTTACCAGGTCCGATACAGATAGCTTCATCCGCTAGGAGTGTGTGAATGGCTTCCTTATCAGCAGTTGAATAAACTGCTACGGTTGCAATGCCCAACTCACGCGCAGCTCGAATAATGCGAACCGCAATCTCACCACGGTTGGCAATTAAAATTTTACGAAACATGGAGAACCTCCTTAGTTTCCAATTGCAAAAGTAAGAGTACCACTCGCTGCAAGCTTGCCATCCACTTCAGCCTTTGCTTCAACCACGGCAATGGTACCACGACGTTTGACAAAAGTAGCCGTCATGACTAATTGATCACCTGGTACAACTTGCTTCTTAAACTTGACCTTGTCCATGCCAGCGTAAAAGACCAGCTTTCCTTTGTTTTCAGGCTTAGACAATTCCAAGACACCCGCAGTCTGTGCCAAAGCTTCCATGATAAGAACACCTGGCATAACTGGGTATTGTGGAAAATGACCATTGAAGAAAGGTTCGTTTATCGTGACATTTTTAATGGCAACAATAGTATCTTCGCTCACTTCCAAGACACGGTCCACTAGAAGCATAGGGTAGCGATGGGGTAGAGCTTCTTTAATTCCTTGAATATCGATCATTTGATACGTACCAATCCTTTACCAAACTCAACCATTTCTTCATTTGAAACGAGAATTTCTGTCACCACACCATCCTTAGGCGCTGGGATTTCATTCATGACTTTCATGGCTTCGATGATCACCAAAGTCTGACCTTTTTTAACACTGTCTCCGACTGTGACGAAGGCAGGTTTATCTGGTCCAGCGGCCAAGTAAGCTACCCCTACAAGAGGACTCTCAACGATATCACCCTCTGGAGCAACCGTCGTTTCAGCTGGTGCTGGTGCTTCTTCCACAGATCTCTCTACTGGAGTTGAAGTGTCAGAAACTACTGGACTTGCAGCTACTGGAGTTGGCACTGGAGCAACTTGAGCTGGTGCTTCAGAAGCCATTCTTGCTTCATTCTTACTAAACTGCAATTCGTCCGTTCCATTTTTATAAGAAAATTCTCTCAAACTTGATTGGTCAAATTGAGCCATCAAGTCCTTGATTTCATTTAAATTCATAATTATTTATTCTCCCAACGTTTGAAAGCAAGAACCGCATTGTGTCCACCAAAACCAAAAGTGTTTGAAATAGCATAAGGGATTTCTTGCTCCAAGCCTTGTCCATAAACGACATTCGCTTCGATATAGTCTGACAACTCGCTTGTTCCAGCTGTCATTGGTACATAGTTATGACGCATGGCTTCGATGGTAGCGATGGCTTCTACTGCCCCTGCAGCACCAAGCAAGTGTCCTGTGAAGGACTTAGTTGAAGATACAGGTACTTCTTTACCAAGAACAGCTACAATTGCACCACTTTCTCCTTTTTCATTAGCAGGAGTTGAAGTTCCGTGGGCGTTGACGTAAGCCACTTGCTCTGGAGAAATTTCTGCTTCTTCCAAAGCCAACTTCATAGCCTTGATTGCACCTTGACCTTCTGGATGAGGTGAAGTCATATGGTAAGCATCACAGGTATTTCCATAACCAACTACTTCAGCCAAGATGGTCGCCCCACGTTTTTCAGCGTGTTCAAGACTTTCAAGAACCAGCATTCCTGAACCTTCTCCCATCACAAATCCGTTACGATCTTTGTCAAATGGGATAGAAGCACGAGTTGGATCCTCTGTAGTTGATAGAGCTGTCAACGCTTGGAAACCAGCGATGGCAAAAGGAGTGATAGATGATTCTGATCCACCAACTAACATGACATCTTGGAAACCAAACTTGATAGAACGGAAGGCATCTCCGATAGCATCATTTGATGAGGCACAGGCTGTATTGATTGATTTACAGATACCGTTTGCTCCGAAACGCATGGCAACATTTCCTGAAGCCATATTTGGCAAGGCTTTTGGAAGTGTCATTGGTTTAACACGTTTTGGGCCTTTGTCATGAAGACGGATAACCTGATCTTCGATTTCTTTGATACCTCCGATACCGGAAGCAACGATGACACCAAAGCGATCTTTATCTACCGTTTCTACATCAAGGTTGGCATGTGTCACTGCCTCTTGCGCTGCATACAAGGCATACAAAGAATAATCATCAAAACGGTTGGTATCTTTTTTGACAAAGTATTTATCAAATGGAAAATCTTGAATTTCAGCCGCATTGTGTACAGCAAATTCGCTGTGGTCAAACTTAGTGATTTCTCCAATCCCGATTTTCCCAGTTTGCAAACTGTTCCAAAATTCTTCTGGAGTATTTCCGATAGGAGAGGTCAATCCGTAACCTGTTACTACAACTCGATTTAGTTTCATCTGTCTTACCTATATCTTTCCTTATTTTTTACATGCTAAGTCCGCCATCAACAGCGAGAACTTGTCCAGTCAAATAATCCTGTCCAGCCAGGAACACTGTAGCATCTGCGATATGTTCTGCTTGACCAAAATGTTTCATTGGGATTTGGGCCAATGTCGCTTCCTTGACCTTATCAGACAAAACAGCAGTCATATCTGACTCGATCATTCCTGGTGCAAGAGCATTTACGCGTACGTTGCGATTGGCAACTTCACGTGCAACTGACTTGGTAAAACCAATCAAACCTGCTTTAGAAGCTGCATAGTTGGCTTGTCCGATATTTCCCATCAAACCGACCACACTCGACATATTGATAATCGCACCTTCACGCGCCTTGATCATCTGTTTCAAGACTGCTTGCGTCATGTTGAAGGCACCTGTCAAGTTGATCTTAATCACTTTTTCAAAGTCTTCTTCGGTCATCTTGAGCATGAGCGTATCTTGAGTAATCCCAGCATTGTTAACCAAGACATCGACAGAACCGAGTTCTGCAATCGCTTGATCTACCATACGCTTGGCATCTGCAAAGTCTGAAACATCACCTGAGATCGGGACTACTTTGACACCATAGTTTGAAAACTCATCCAGTAATTCTTCTGAGATTGCTCCTCGACTATTCAAAACTACATTAGCGCCTAGTTGGGCAAATTTGTGAGCAATGGCAAGTCCGATACCACGACTTGAACCTGTTACAAAGACATTTTTGTTTGTAAGTTGCATTCTATTTCTCCTGTTTCCTGTTGTATTTTGTGGGAGAAGGGATCATTAGTTTCCTAACAAAGCATCCAAGCTTGCTTGGTCTTCAACGTTAGCTAGCTTAGCTGATTTATCAATCTTTTTGACAAATCCTGATAGGACTTTCCCTGGACCAATTTCAATAAAATTGGTCACACCAGCATCCTGCATCACAGCAATACTTTCATAAAAACGAACAGGTTCTTTCACCTGACGCGTCAAGAGCTCTTGGATTCGATCTTTTTCCATAACAGTAGCTTCCGTATTGCCGACTAGAGGGCAAGTAAAATCAGAGAAACTCACTCCCTCAAGAGCTCCAGCTAGTTGCTGACTGGCTGGCTCAAGAAGGGCTGTATGGAAAGGACCAGATACATTTAAAGAAATCAATCGTTTTGCTCCTGCTTCCTGCAAGAGTTCAACTGCGCGGTCAACCGCAGCCACCTCACCACCGATAACGATTTGGCTTGGGGTGTTGTAGTTAGCTGGAGTCACTACTCCAACTTTAGAGGCTGTTTCACAAGCTTCCTCAATCACTTCAACTGGAGTATTAAGAACGGCAACCATCTTTCCAGAACCTGCAGGTGCAGCCTCTTCCATATAAGCACCACGCTTAGCAACCAATGCAACTGCCTCTTCAAAGTCCAAGGCGCCACTTGCTACAAGAGCAGAATATTCCCCAAGGGATAATCCTGCTACCATATCCGGCTGGTAACCCTTTTCTTTCAATAGTCGGTAAATAGCAACAGAAGTTGCTAAAATAGCTGGTTGCGTATAGCGAGTCTGGTTTAACTTGGTTTCTTCCTTATCAATCAAGTCACGAAGGTCATAACCCAAAACCTGACTGGCTTGGTCAATTGTTTCCTTGACAATAGGATAGCGATCATAGAGATCACGCCCCATCCCTAGATACTGAGCACCTTGACCTGCAAATAGAAAGGCTGTTTTAGTCATTTCTTACAACTCCTGCCCAACGAGAGGCTTCTTCTTGAATTTTTTTAGCTGCGCCATAGTATAAATCTTTTAGGATTTCTTCAACAGTTTCCTCTTTAGAAACCAAACCAGCGATCTGACCTGCCATGACAGATCCACCTTCTACATCTCCATGAACAACGGCTTTAGCAAGAGCACCAGCTCCCATTTGTTCAAAGATTTCTAAATCTGGATTTTCTTGTTTAAAGGCATCTTTTTCAGCCTGCTCAAAGTCACGTGTCAACTGATTTTTAATGGCACGAACAGCATGTCCAAAGTGTTGAGCTGAAATAGTCGTATCGATATCACGCGCTTTTAAGATTTTTTCCTTGTATTTTGGATGGGCGTTAGATTCCTTAGCTACTACGAAACGCGTACCGACTTGAACGGCCTCAGCACCAAGCATAAAGCCTGCAGCGACACCTTCACCGTCCGCAATTCCTCCAGCTGCGATAACTGGAATCGAAACAGCTGCAGCAACCTGACGAACCAAGGTCATCGTTGTTAGTTTCCCAATATGTCCACCAGCTTCCATTCCCTCTGCAATAACCGCATCTGCACCAATTTTTTCCATGCGTTTTGCCAAAGCAACACTAGGAACAACAGGAATAACTGTAATGCCTGCATCATGGAAACGAGTCATGTATTTACTTGGATTTCCTGCACCAGTTGTAACCACCTTGACCCCTTCTTCGATCACGAGATCAACGATGTCTTCTACAAATGGAGACAGGAGCATAATGTTAACACCAAAAGGTTTATCCGTAAGTGATTTGATTTTATCGATATTAGCCTTTACGACCTCTTTAGGTGCATTTCCACCACCGATGATCCCTAGACCACCAGCTTTTGATACCGCACCAGCCAAGTCACCATCCGCAACCCAGGCCATGCCTCCTTGAAAAATAGGATAATCAATGTTCAATAATTCTGTAATACGTGTTTTCATAGTGCCTCCATCATTCCTTGCTTACGTAATAGTTCGATGAGTTTATCATTTGAGTCTCAAACTATTACCTAAACAAGAGGGAGCGGGTCTCCCCTACTCCTTCTAGTAATATGTTAATTATTTTGTTTGCTCTTCAACGTAGGCAACCAAGTCACCAACTGTCTTCAAGTTATCTTCTGCTTCGATTTGGATATCAAAAGCATCTTCAATTTCAGAGATTACTTGGAACAAGTCCAATGAATCTGCATCCAAATCATCAAAAGTAGATTCAAGTGTTACTTCTGATGCGTCTTTCCCAAGTTCTTCAACGATAATTTCTTGTACTTTTTCAAATACTGCCATGATAGGACTCCTTTAAAATATAAAAAATTTATAACTATGTGTTTACCACATGATTACCTAGATTGTAAGAATGAGTGTGCCCCATGTCAAACCTCCACCGAAGCCTGATAGGAGAATCGTCTGGCTACCATCTAAACGAATCAAGCCATTCTCCACACACTCTGAGAGCAAAATCGGGATACTTGCTGCACTGGTATTTCCATACTCCATCATATTGGCAGGAAGCTTGTCTCGGTCTACACCGATTTTCTTAGCCATCTTATCCAAAATGCGGATATTTGCCTGATGAAGCAAGAGATAATCCAATTCCGATGCTACGATTGGACCATTTTCAATGGTTTCTTTGATTGATCTAGCAACATCACGATTTGCAAAATCAAAAACTGCTCGTCCATCCATTTTCAAAAAAGCAGGAACTGCTTCTTGATCTGAGAAGGGCGAAGCCAAAGCCGTTTGACCATAGGTCAAACACTCGCTCCGAGAGCCATCTGTATAGAGACTTTCCACGAGGAAGTGTCGTGTATCACCCGCTTCTAAGAGAACTCCACCAGCACCATCCCCAAAGAGAACGGCTGTCGAACGATCAGACCAATCAACTGCCTTGGATAAGGTCTCAGCCCCGATAACAATCCCTTTTTTGAACTGTCCAGAACTTAAAAATTTTTCAGCAGTTGAGAGAGCGAATACAAAGCCACTGCAAGCTGCTGTAAGATCAAAGGCAAAAGCTCTATGCGCTCCGATATTTGCCTGAACCCGAGCTGCCGTAGAAGGCATCATCGAATCTGGAGTAATCGTCGCTACAATGATAAAATCAATCTGGTCCGCTGTTAAGCTCCCTTTATCCAGTAAGCTCTTAGCAACTTCTGTCGCCAAGTCACTTGTAGACTCCGTTTTTGAGATATGTCTCTGTTTAATTCCTGTCCGACTTGAAATCCACTCATCGCTTGTATCCATGATTTGAGCCAAGTCATGATTAGTGACCACTTGCTCTGGGACATAATGAGCAACTTGGCTTATTTTAGCAAAGGCCATTATTTCAAATCCTCCAAAAATTGATAAAGGTTCGTCAAGCCTCTGCCCATGACTTTCTTTTCCTCAGGACTCATGCCGTCAATAATTCTTTCGACCATAGCCTTGTGGAATCGTTTGTGAAGGCGGTGAAGCAAACGACCTTTCTTTGTCAAATGCAGATAGACCACACGACGGTCTTGGTCAGAACGAATACGCTCAATGTAACCCTTTCTTTCTAGGTTATTCAAGCTCGTCGTAACTGTTCCCAGGGTCACCATCAGTTCTTTGGAAACCTTACTAGGCGTCGCCTCAGGAAACTTCCCAATCACATCAATCGTGTGCATTTCTTTGATGGAGATGTCTTTGAATCGACTACCTCGTAAGCTAACCTCCTCAACCACAAGGACGTTATTGAAAATAGATGTTAAATAATCATTTACTTGTTGGTAGTCCAAACTTTTTCCCTCCTCCTCAAAAAACTTTCACAATCAAAACATTTGACAGAAAAAGTATAACAAACTTCAAAGATTTGTGCAAGTATTTTTTTATTTTCCTGAAAATTTTGGTCTTCTTCTTTCAGAATGTGCTCGAACCCCTTCTTTAAAATCTTCAGTTAAAGATAAAGATTCCTGCAGTTTCAATTCCAATTCGGCATAATCTTGCCAATCTTTAAATTGACTTTCCCAAACTAACTTTTTAATCGCTGCGTATGAGTTTGCTGAACCTCGTCTTAATTTTTTCAGAACTTGTTCTCTTGTTTTTTCTAATTTATCAGCTTCACAAACACGGTAAACCACGCCCCATTCTAGCGCTTTTTCCGCAGTTAAGGCTTCTCCTGTCATGGCAAGTTGTGCAGCCCGTGTTACCCCGATGCTACGACTCAAGAGATGAATCCCACCAGCATCTGGCGCCAAGCCAACTCCTACAAAGGCTTGGATGAATTTTGCCTTGTCAGTCGCCAAACAAAAATCAACTGCTACTGCCATATTTGCTGCAGCACCAGCAACCGCTCCATCTACCTCCATCAAGACAGGCTTAGGAATTTGCTTGATTTTAAAAGAAATTGTATTGACTAATTCTGCAATCTTATTCAAAGAAGGGATATCATCTTCGTCTACTGCTCGTTTCATCTCAACCAAGTCTCCCCCAACTGAAAAGACCTTCCCATTAGCATTAATCAAGATGAACTGCACAGCTTGATCCTGCTCTGCTAGAGTCAAAGCTTCTAAAATTTCCTCACACATTGGGATATGGAAACCATTTGCCACTTCGGGACGATTCAAAGTAATGATAGCAAGATCATCTACGATCTGATATAAGATATGATTCATAGCTTCTCCTTTTCTTTTATAAGGCAATAAAATTATTTTATCATCAAAGTATACCTTTTTTTGGATAAAGAGGCAAGGAAAAACTAAAGGAAAGTGTCTCAGCTGATTATTTCCCCACCGTTTATGAATGTAAATAAAATTTGACTCTCTTACTTTTAAACTGTTGTCGCTTTTCAGAATAAGTTAGCATTTACTTCTATTAAAATAGGGAGCTATTTTCTTCATTGAAAAAAGCCTCTCTTTCTGCTATAATCGTATAAAATACTTACTTGAGGAGTCCCTATGAAGGTTGTAAAATTTGGCGGAAGCTCTCTTGCCTCTGCTAGTCAGTTAGAAAAAGTTTTAAACATCGTTAAAAGCGATAAAGAGCGCCGTTTTGTGGTCGTTTCTGCACCGGGTAAACGCAACGCTGAAGATACTAAGGTTACCGACGCTTTGATCAAATACTATCGTGATTATGTAGCGGGAAATGATATCAGCAAGAGCCAAAACTGGATCATCGATCGCTATGCGGCTATGGTGAGCGAACTAGGCTTAAAACCATCAGTTCTAGAAAAAATTTCTAAAAGCATCCGTGCCTTAGCGACTCTTCCTATTGAGGAAAATGACTTTCTCTATGACACCTTCCTAGCGGCCGGAGAGAACAACAACGCCAAACTTATTGCAGCCTACTTTAACCAAAACGGAATCGATGCGCGCTATGTTCACCCTAGAGAAGCGGGAATTATCGTAACAAGCGAACCTGGAAATGCTCGCATCATTCCATCCAGTTATGACAAGATTGAAGGCTTGGCTGACAGCAACGAAGTCCTTGTTATTCCTGGTTTCTTTGGGGTCACTAAGGAAAATCAAATCTGTACCTTCTCCCGTGGTGGATCCGATATAACAGGTTCCATCATCGCTGCCGGTGTTAAGGCTGATCTCTATGAAAACTTTACTGACGTAGACGGTATCTTTGCTGCCCACCCTGGTATTATCCATCGACCACACTCCATTCCTGAATTAACCTACCGTGAAATGCGGGAATTGGCTTATGCAGGTTTCTCAGTCCTTCACGATGAAGCCCTACTCCCTGCCTACCGTGGAAAAATCCCTCTCGTTATCAAAAATACCAATAACCCTGACCATCCGGGTACTCGTATCGTTCTAAAGCATAGCAGTGATAAATTTCCAGTCGTTGGAATCGCTGGTGATTCTGGCTTTGTCAGCATCAACATGTCGAAATACCTTATGAACCGTGAAGTTGGATTTGGACGCAAGGTTCTGCAAATCCTTGAAGATCTTAACATCGGTTGGGAGCACATGCCAACTGGTATCGACGATCTTTCAATCATCCTTCGTTCCCGTGAATTGACTCCTATCAAGGAGGAAGAAATTCTGCGTCAGTTAGTTCAAAAAGCCGAAGTGGACCATGCTGAAATCGAACACGATCTTTCAATCATTATGATTGTCGGAGAAAAGATGAAGAGCCACATTGGTGTAACAGCTACTGCAACACGCGCTCTATCTGAAAACAAGATCAACATCCAGATGATGTCCCAAGGCTCAAGTGAAGTTTCCATCATGTTTGTTGTCAATAAAGAGCAAGAAAAGGCAGCTATCAAGGCTCTCTACCACGCCTTTTTCGATGAAAGTAAGGAAGATTAATCATGGCCCAATCACTAAATAAAGTCATTGACCTACAAACCACTGGAACATCCTATCTTTCCATCTCGGGAAAAGTCGGAAAATTTCTAGTTGGGGATCAAGCCTTAGAGTTTTATCCTGATGTCAATGTCGAACAATATATCCAAATCCCTTGGTCAAGTATTCAGCAAATTGGAGCCAACGTAACTGGTCGCAAAATCAGTCGCCACTTTGAAGTCTTCACTGATCAAGGAAAATTCCTCTTTGCTTCCAAAGACTCTGGAGCTATTCTCAAAATCGCTCGGGAAAAACTTGGCAATGACAAGGTTGTGAAACTTCCGACTCTGCTCCAGACCATTGGACAAAAATTTAAAAATCTATTTGCAAAAAAGTAGAAACTTTAGTATAATCATAGCAACGGATAAGTAAGTTATCTCCTTCTTTCAGAAAGTCTGCGGGTGCTGCGAGCAGATAGGAGGGATAGGTGAAATTCTACCGTTAGTAACAATTACATATACAATCAAGTGCACACCTGTGAAGTTGGATGGAACCGTGGCCCTGCCACTCCAACACTTTGTCAGGTGTGCTTTTTTCATAAAGGAGTTCTTATGTTAGATATCAAACGTATTCGTACAGACTTTGATGCTGTCGCAGAAAAATTGGCTACACGTGGTGTAGATCCTGCTGTCTTAAACGAGATGAAAGAAATCGATGCTAAACGTCGTGACATCTTGGTCAAGGTTGAAAACCTTAAGGCAGAACGCAACACGGTTTCTGCTGAGATTGCCCAATCTAAGCGCAATAAGGAAAATGCCGATGACAAGATTGCTGCAATGCAAACCCTATCTGCTGAAGTCAAAGTCTTGGATGCTGAATTGGCGGACATTGATGCGAAATTGACAGAATTTACCACTACTCTTCCAAACATCCCAGCTGACAGCGTTCCTGTTGGAGCTGATGAGGATGACAACGTTGAAGTTCGCCGTTGGGGAACTCCGCGCGAGTTTGACTTTGAACCAAAAGCTCACTGGGATCTGGGTGAAGACCTCGGTATCCTTGACTGGGAACGTGGTGGAAAAGTGACGGGTGCTCGTTTCCTTTTCTATAAAGGTCTTGGCGCTCGTTTGGAACGTGCCATCTATAACTTTATGTTGGATGAGCATGGCAAGGAAGGCTATACGGAAGTCATCACACCTTACATGGTTAACCACGATTCTATGTTTGGTACTGGTCAATATCCAAAATTCAAGGAAGATACTTTTGAATTGAAAGACACCAACTATGTCCTTATTCCAACGGCTGAGGTGCCCCTCACAAACTACTACCGTGATGAAATCCTTGACGGTAAAGACCTGCCAATCTACTTCACTGCTATGAGTCCATCTTTCCGTTCTGAGGCTGGTTCAGCTGGTCGTGATACACGTGGCTTGATCCGTTTGCACCAATTCCACAAGGTTGAAATGGTCAAATTTGCCAAACCAGAAGAATCTTACGAAGAATTGGAAAAAATGACAGCCAACGCTGAAAATATTCTTCAAAAACTCAACCTTCCATACCGTGTGGTCGCGCTCTCTACTGGGGACATGGGCTTCTCAGCTGCTAAGACTTACGACTTGGAAGTTTGGATTCCAGCCCAAAATACCTATCGTGAAATCTCAAGTTGTTCAAATACAGAAGATTTCCAAGCTCGTCGTGCTCAAATCCGTTACCGCGATGAAGCCGATGGCAAGGTGAAACTCCTTCACACCTTGAACGGTTCTGGACTTGCAGTTGGACGTACAGTGGCTGCAATTCTTGAAAACTACCAAAATGAAGATGGTTCTGTGACCATTCCTGAAGTTCTTCGTCCATACATGGGTGGTGCTGAAGTTATCAAACCATAAAAAATAAGGTTTAGCTAGATAATAGCTAGACCTTTTTTCGTAACCAAATCAGATAACCAACCAAGACAAAGAATAAAATAGTGAGGCATATAACAGTTTCAGCAAACACCAGATAATCCAGAAATGGAAGTCTCAAAATTCCCTGAGCCATCTTGAGCGAAGTAGCTGTGATAATGGTTGGAAAAGTGAGGGCTGAAAAGGCTGGTTGAAAGCCTTGTTTTAAAATATTAGGCAAGCGAGTCAAAACGAAGATGAAAAATGATTGAGAGACAAGCATCAACAGCAACAAGGCCCAGGTCGGAAGAGTGATTCCACCGATGCGCACCAGAGCTGCTAAGAGCAAAGAAAAAGGAGCGCAGTAGATTCCTTCTTGCCCTAGTAGGGCTGGAGTCAATGGTTTTTTCTTTAGATCACTGTAAATCAACGGATAGAGAAAACAAGTAGCTAGAAAGCCGAAAGTCACCGTTATGTAGGCAATCTGAATCAGGCCAACGACTGGATAGGTCAAGGCTGCCACTGCTATTCCCACATAAAGTACTGTCCAGCTTGGTGTTGCACTAGCTCTTTCCTCCACTCCAAGAAAGCGACAAGAAAAATAAGCAATCAAAGCAAAATCCAAGATAAAGGAAAACCACCACAAAAGCTGGGCTAGGATAGGCATAGACGGCACTAGTCGCAAGATATATGTTGAGAAAATCATCCCCGCCATGGGAAAGGTAGCCATCCCAGATAAGAGAGGAGCTTTGCTCAATTCTCGCTTGGTTTCAGACCAATTTCTTAGATGAAGAAGGAGAAAGAAAATCCATAAGACCAACCCAGTCAAACTAAATAAGTGCGAAAGAACAGGCCAAGTATCCGCAATCAGGTTTCCTGCACCTGCCAAACCTAACAAACAACCAGAAAATACCAAGGGGAGTTTTTTCATGGCAACCTCCGTTAATCATATTATTATCAGTATAGCATAAAAACCCTTAAAATAGCATAGAAAAATGAAGACTGGATTGCTCAGCCTTCATTTTTTTCTTTATGATTCGAACTAGGCATAGGGTTGCAATTCTGGGTTAATAGGCGTATTAGCCAGGTTGTTGGCATAGTTGCAGAGGCTAGCAAGACTAACACCGAGAACCACATCCAAGGCATTTTGTTGTGTGTAGCCAGCTTCCAAAAATTCAGCCAAGGCTTCATCTCCCACGCGCCCTTTGGTATTGATGACCGCCAAGGTAAACTTAGCTAGAGTATCTAGTTTTGGATCTGTTTCAATCGGAGTGCGGTTGCGAAGGGCTTGAAGAAGGTCATCATTCATCTGGATTTGTTTGATGGAAAAGGCTGTGTGACCTGCGACGCAGAAAGCACAACCATTGGTTACAGCAGCTGTGATTTGCACTACTTCGCGTTCCACTGGTGTTAAGCTATTTCGACGGTTGATGGCTCCGACAGTTCGGTAGGCTTCAAGCGCGGTAGGGGCATTGGCCAAGAGACCGATTAGGTTGGGAATATAGCCATTGTTGTCTTTTTGTACTGTTTCAAGAACTTCTTTCACTTCTGCTGGTGCTGATTCTACTGTGTGGATGGTAAATGTTGTCATAAGAAACCTCTTTTCATTTTATTGTCATTTAGTCTATCATAGAATTTCCCCCTTGGATAATATATATTTTCAATCGCCATGATAGGAATTGTCTATGAAATGAAAAAAATCACACTAAAAGTGTGATTGGGTTAGTTCTTAAAATACTTCTTAGTCTCAGCAACAACTACTGGGGACAAGACCAAAAGGGCAATCAAGTTAGGTAAGGCCATCAAGGCATTGACGATGTCTGCGATAATCCAAACCATATCCAACTCTATAAATCCTCCCAACAAGACCATGAGTACAAAAACCACACGGTAGAGCCAGATAAAACGAACACCAAAGAGAAACTCAAAACAGCGTTCCCCGTAGTAATTCCAGCCGAGAATTGTCGTAAAGGCAAAGAGAACCAAGAAGATTGTTAGGACAATTGAGCCAAAATCTGAAAAGACCATAGAAAATGCTGACTGGGTCAAGGCAACTCCATTCAATTCACCACTCCAAACCCCAGTTACCAAGATGGTTAAACCTGTCAGAGTACAGATAATCAACGTATCAATAAAGGTTCCTGTCATGGAAATCAAGCCTTGCTCGACAGGCTCATTTGTCTTAGCTGCAGCCGCTGCAATGGGAGCTGAACCAAGACCAGATTCGTTAGAGAAGACTCCCCGCGCCACACCATTTTGGATAGCCATCCGAATACTGGCACCTGCAAAACCACCTACCGCAGCAGCTGGACTAAAGGCTGAAGTAAAGATGAGGGCAAGTGTGGCTGGGATTTTCTCGATATTAAAGAGAATAACTGTAAGAGTTCCTAAAATATAGACAATAGCCATAAAAGGAACCACTGCTGTCGAAACTTTTGATATGGATTTAAGACCACCAAAGACAGCAATCCCTACAAAAATGGATAAAATCAGAGCCGTAATAGCTGGATCAACTTGGGCTGTATTTTGAATGGATTCTGTAATTGAATTGACTTGGGTAAAGGTACCAATACCTAAAAGGGCTACCAATACACCCGCTAGGGCAAAGAAGATAGCAAGTGGACGCCACTTTTCTCCCATCCCCAAAAGGATGTAATGCATGGGTCCTCCAGCTACAGCCCCATTTGCATCCTTGCTACGGTATTTGATTGCCAGCAAGCCTTCAGCGTACTTGGTTGCCATCCCAAAGAAAGCCGCCATCCACATCCAAAAGAGGGCCCCTGGCCCCCCAACCTTAATGGCTGTCGCGACCCCGATGATATTTCCCGTACCAACGGTGGCTGCTAGAGCCGTACAGAGAGCAGCAAAGCTCGACACATCGCCGTGCCCCTTATCCTTGGTAAAGATCAACTGAAAGGCCTTAGGGAGACGAGCAACCTGCAAAAGGCCTAGTCGGATGGTCAAATAAATACCCGTTCCGACCAATAAGATCAAGAGGGGAGGTCCCCAAACGAAAGCATCAAGCGCTTTTAGCAATTCTAACATATCCTACTCCTATCTTTCAACCCCAAAAGAAAGAGCACATGCAAGATACATGTACTCTGGAATGCTTAGATAAATGCCAAAAAGCGGTCTATCCTAGCTCTGTCCTTTTACCTGAGAGTTTGAGCAGTTACCTGCCTTGCCCCTTCGGTGCCTTTACGGTCTCTCCAGAGTTCCGTCCATTTACAGTCATGGAAAACAAACCTTTCTCCACTTCTATTAAACTTCATTCGGTGTTGGTATTTTATTTTTTATTATTTTACAAGAAAAGTTAGCCTTTGTCAATATATTCTATGAAAATTTTTGACCTTTCATTTCTTTTTTCAGAAAGGTTGACTCCTTCTTCTCTCTATCCTTTAAAGGTCACAATGGTGGCACCACTGCCTCCAGCATTTTGTGGAGCATAGCCAAAACTCTTGACATGCTTGTTTCTTTGCAGGTATTTGGTGACGCCCTCACGGATGACTCCTGTTCCGATACCATGGATAATATCTACCTGCGCCATGTTATTAAGCAGGGCTTGGTCGATAAAGGCGTCCAGCTCATTCATGGCCTCTTCGTACCGTTTGCCTCGGAGATCCAGTCTGGCTTGCGGACCACGATCAGAAGCACGTTTGACGACATTGACTTGTTTTTTCTTGACTGGGGCTTCTTGTTGGCTCTGAACAAGGTCAAATTCTTTCTCTTCCAAGGTCATCTTGATCAAGCCAACTTGGGCTTCCCAACGGCCGTCCTTAAGCTGATTGGTCAAGGTTCCACGTTGACCATAACTGAGGACCACAATATCATCTCCAACCTTTGGTGCTCGTTTTTTCTTGGCTTTTTGAAGGACCTTGTTTTTAGACAAGTAGACTTTTTCAGGAGCCAATTTTTTCAGTTCAGCCTTGGCTTCAATGATTTCGTGAGGTTTGAGTTGAGACTTACTGTGGAGGTTCTTAAGAATCTGGTCACTCTCACTTAGAGCGAGTTCCACAATCTCAGCAGCTTGTTCACGCGCCTTGTTAAGCTCTGTTTCCTTCTCGCGATTGAGTTCGTTGTAGAGTTTTTTGAGTGCTCGGTTCATCTTAAGATTTTCTTGCTCCACCTCACGAATATTGTCCAAGCGTTTGCGACTTTCAAGCGTTTGCTCTTCCAATTGTTCAATGATACGGTTGACATCATTATCTTGATTGACCTGCTGGCTGGCATCTCCTACGATGACATCTGACAAGCCCAGACGTTTGGCAATTTCAAAGGCATTGCTTCGACCAGGAACGCCCTGCATAAAGCGATAGGTCGGGCGAAGAGTCGCAGTATCAAACTCCATGCTGGCATTTTGCACAAAGGCTGTTTCGATACCGTAAGCCTTGAGCTCTGGATAGTGGGTCGTCGCCATAGTCTTGACCTGACGGAGACGAAGATCCTCCAAAATAGCCATAGCAAGTGCTGCTCCTTCCTGCGGATCGGTACCAGCCCCGAGCTCATCTAGTAATAAAAGCGAGTGTTGGTTGACCTTGCTAAGAATATCTACGATATTGGTCATGTGGCTGGAAAAGGTAGACAAGCTTTGCTCAATAGACTGTTCATCCCCAATATCTGCGAAGATTTCCTCGAAAACACCGACACGGCTCCCCTTATCAGCTAGAATGGGTAATCCAGATTGGGCCATGAGTTGAGTCAAGCCCAGGGTTTTGAGCATGATGGTCTTACCACCTGTATTGGGACCTGTAATGACAATGGCCGTTAATTCCTTACCAAAATGTACATCGTTTGCGACAGCATTTTTGACCAAAGGGTGACGAACATGAAGGAGTTGAATCTCTTGATTCTCTGAAAGTTGAGGAACAACCGCTTGCATTTCTTGAATAAAACGCACCTTTGCACGAATCAAGTCTAAATGGCCGATAATCCAAGCGTCATTAGCAATCTCATTAGCATGAGGACGAACCCGTTCTGAGAGTTCCTGCAGGATGCGAATCATCTCATAGCGTTCGTCAGCTCGTAGACTAGCAATTTCTTCGCTCAGCTTCACGACCTCACGCGGCTCGATGTAGACCGTGTTTCCACTGGCAGAGATGTCATGAACAACACCTGCGATCTTGTTGCGGTAGGTGTTCTTGACTGGTAAGACTTGACGCCCATTTCTACTAGCGATAATCCCTTCTGTCAACATCTGAGCTTTTTGCTTGAGCAGGTCGTGTAAGACATCTCGGACCTGACTCTCGCTATCATGGATTTTCCGACGGATGCGTGCCAGTTCTTCGCTGGCAAAATTCTCGATAAATCCTGCATCATTTAGGGCTTGAAGACTCCCTTGCAAGTGTGGAAAATCATGCAGTTTTTCAAACCATCTCGCCAACTGTGCCAAGCGTACGTTTTCTAGATTGGCATAAAAACTTTGCAACTCTCTGCTGGCAAGCAAGACCCGTTTGAGGAGTAGGAACTCCTCGATATTGAGGTCTGCCCCCATCTCCAAACGCCTGCAAACAGATGAGATCTCACGTGTCCCTAGGATGGAAAAGTGAGGTTGCTCCACAAATAGGGCTTGCATTTCCTCCATCTCTGTAAAGGCTTGTTTGATCTTATCCACCTTAGCAGTTGGAACCAAGCTTTTTAACTCCTCTAGTCCTTGTTCTGTCAAGAGATGAGGTTCAAATAAGGCTTTGATTTTATTAAATTCTAAGGTTTCTAGTATTTTTGTATTCATATTCTTTCCTTGTATATTTGTTTACAAGATTGTAGCAACTAGAGGTTGTGACCTAGTCCTCCAATCTGTAAACAAAGGGCTAGGAAAAATCCCGCCCTTTTTATCCGATTAAATTTGTCACCCAGAGTTGTTTGATAAGATTTGTCGTAAAAGGGACACTTTGGATGATGTTTTTGGCTACTATACTTTTTTCGAGTGAATTTTGAATGACTGCCAGAGGCACAGTTGCAAGAATGGTCAGAGCCATCTGCAAGACAAATAAGGTTACTAATAGAGACAAGACACCTGCTCCAATACGAAACCACTTGACATCGAGCTTTTTAGTCGGAATCAAGTGGAGGAACAAACCGATAAAACGTCCGATACTATAACAAATCCCGAAAACTAGAAGGTAGGCTAGACCCGCATAAAAGACCTTGTCTAGCTGAAAAAGCTGGTCTGAAGGGAAGAAAAAGGTGCCCTGTCCTTCCTGAGGATTGGCATAAGGGACAAGCAAGTGGAAGTGATCTCCCAGTGATTTATAAAACTGTCCCGCAACAAAGGCTGAAACCACTGCAACGAGGAAATAATAAACTTGCAACACCAAACCTCTACGGTAGCCAATGTAAAAGCCCCAAGCCAGAACCAATAAGAGTAGGATTGAAATCATAGGGAATCCTCAATCTTGCTCTGCTCTTGTTTGACAGCAATCAACTTGTGGCGAAGTTCTAACAACTCTTGCTCCTTATCATCAAATTCAATCTCACGATTGAGTTGTGTAGACAGGCAATTGACCGCCAAAAGAAGCGCAATGGTCTCATCATCCGCCCCAGGCATTTGTTCTTTAATTGCTTGGTATTTTTCAGTCGCAACCTTGGCAATTTCCTCCATAAAGAGGTTGTCATGCTCGGTTGTCAAGGTTAATGTCTTTTTCCCGAATGTAAACTTATATCGATTTAGATTTGCCATAAAATTCACCTCACGATATTATACCAAATTTCGCTAACTTTGTCAGTTTTTACCAATTCTCCTGCTTTTGTGGTACAATAGAGACTATGGCAAGTATCACACTCACACCAAGTGAACAGGAAATTCAGAGCTTTTTAAGTCAGTATCAGAAGGCTCTCAGTCCTAGTAAAAATCCCTATATCCGCTATTTTTTGCGCTTTCCTCAGGCGACTGTTTCCGTCTATACTTCTGGAAAAGTCCTCCTGCAAGGCGAAGCTGCTGAGCAGTACGCCAGTTTCTTTGGCCATGAGGTTCAACAAGAAAACAGTGGACAAGATTTTCCTATGATTGGGACCGATGAGGTGGGAAATGGTTCCTACTTTGGCGGACTAGCTGTCGTGGCTTCCTTCGTGACACCTGACCAGCACGACTTCTTGCGAAAACTCGGCGTGGGGGATTCTAAGACTCTGACAGACCAAAAGATTCGTCAGCTTGCCCCTATCCTCAAGGAAAAGATTCCACACCAAGCCCTCCTCCTTTCACCGAGCAAGTACAACGAAGTTATCGGAGAGCGTTACAATGCTGTTTCTGTAAAGGTTGCCCTTCACAACCAAGCTATCTTTCTCCTGCTTCAAAAAGGAGTCCAGCCAGAGAAAATCGTGATTGATGCTTTTACAAGTCCTAAAAACTATGACAAGTACTTGGCGCAAGAAGCCAACCGTTTTCCAAATAAGATCACTTTGGAAGAAAAAGCTGAGGGCAAATACTTGGCTGTTGCGGTTAGCTCTATCATCGCGCGGGATCTCTTCCTCGAAAACTTGGAAAATCTTGGACGAGAACTGGGCTATCAACTGCCAAGTGGCGCTGGAACTGCATCTGATAAGGTTGCTAGCAAAATCCTGCAAGCCTATGGTATGAAGGGACTTCATTTCTGCGCCAAACTGCATTTTAAAAACACTGAAAAAGCCAAAGCACTTCTAGAAAGGTGAGTTATGAATTCGTTTAAAACATTTCTAAAAGAATGGGGAGTTTTCTTCCTGATTATCGCGCTGGTCGGCCTTAGCCGTATCTTTCTTTGGAGCAATGTACGTGTGGAAGGACACTCGATGGACCCTACCCTAGCTGACGGAGAGGTTCTCTTCGTCGTCAAACACCTCCCAATTGACCGCTTCGACATCGTGGTTGCGCATGAAGAAGAAGGAAATAAAGACATTGTCAAAAGGGTCATCGGTATGCCAGGAGATACCATCCGCTACGAAAATGATAAACTTTTTATCAACGATAAGGAAACGGATGAACCTTATCTAGCTGAATACCTCAACTTGTTCAAAACAGAAAAGTTGCAAAACACCTATACTGGCAAAGGATTTGAAGGCAATAAGGGAGTTTACTTTAGAGAACTTGCTCAAAAAGCACAAGCCTTTACGGTCGATGTCAATTCCAACACCAGCTTCAGCTTTACTGTCCCTCAAGGTGAGTACCTTCTCCTTGGTGACGATCGTTTGGTCTCTAGCGACAGCCGCCATGTCGGTACTTTCAAGGCCAGCGATATCAAAGGCGAAGCAAAATTCCGTTTCTGGCCACTTAACCGTATCGGAACTTTTTAAGATAAGGAAGAGGCCGAGAATGCTAAGTCTCAGCCTCTTTTTCTATTGCGAGAAGAAGGCCTTTTCGTCATCTAGCTTTTCAAAGTGGCCAAGAGACCAATTCTCACGAACTCATGTAAAGGAAACCTATGGAAGTTTATTTTTCAGGCACCATTGAACGGATTATTTTTGAAAATGTCAGTAATTTTTATCGCATCCTCCTCCTAGATATCGAAGATACCAATGCGGAGGACTTTGACGATTTTGAAATCATCGTTACAGGAACCATGGCAGACGTGATTGAGGGCGAAGACTACACTTTTTGGGGGCAAATCGTTCAGCACTCCAAGTATGGTGAACAGCTACAGATCAGCCGTTATGAGCGAGCAAAACCCACTAGTAAAGGCTTGGTCAAGTATTTCTCCAGCAGCCATTTTAAGGGGATTGGACTCAAAACAGCTCAGAAAATCGTGGATACCTATGGCGAAAATACTATTGACGAAATTCTGGAGCACCCTGAGAAGCTGGAAAGCATTGCTGGACTCTCTGCCAAAAACCGTGAGGCTTTTGTTTCCACCCTCCGTCTTAACTATGGGACAGAGATGGTTTTGGCTAAACTTGCCAACTACGGCATTCCCAATAAACTAGCCTTTCAGATTCAAGACTTTTACAAGGAGGAAACTCTTGATGTGGTTGAAAATTATCCCTACCAGCTGGTCGAGGATATCAAAGGCTTGGGTTTTACCATCGCCGACCAATTAGCTGCCGAACTAGGCATCGAAAGTCAAGCTCCTGAACGCTTCCGTGCTGGCCTTGTCCACAGTCTCTTTCAAGGTTGTATGGATACGGGCGATACCTATATGGAGGCTCGAGATTTGCTGGAACAGACACTTACTCTCCTCGAGTTTTCCCGTCCCGTGGAACTCGATCCCAGCCAAGTAGCTCAGGAATTAGCTCATTTGATCGAAGAAGATAAAATCCAACAGGTGGATACCAAAATCTTTGATAACAGTCTCTTTTTCGCTGAAGAAGGCATTCGCAGTCACTTGGTTCGTATCCTTGAAAAAGAAAAGCAGAAAAATCAGGATTTGGAAACCATTCAAAAGCATATCGCTAGCGTTGAGAAAGAACTGGGTATCCAATACGATAGCATCCAAAAACAGGCTATCTGCGACGCTATCCAGAACAAGGTCTTTATCCTGACAGGTGGGCCTGGTACAGGTAAAACCACTGTTATCAATGGGATTATCGCTGTCTATGCCCTTTTAGAAGGACTTGACCTCAGGAAGAAAAGCAACTTACCTATCCTTCTAGCAGCTCCAACTGGTCGAGCCGCTCGGCGCATGAATGAATTGACAGGTTTGCCTAGCGCTACTATACACCGTCATTTGGGGATGACGGGAGACGATGATACAAGTCATCTGGAAGATTATCTGGATGCCGACTTTATTATCGTGGATGAGTTTTCTATGGTGGACACTTGGCTAGCCAACCAACTTTTCTCCAACATCTCCTCTAACAGCAAAATTCTCATCGTGGGTGATAGCGACCAGTTGCCTTCTGTTAGTCCTGGACAAGTCCTGGCTGATCTGCTCCAGATACCCCTGATTCCCCAGAGTCGCTTGGAAAAAATTTATCGTCAGAGTGAAGAATCAACTATCGTCACCTTGGCTAGTCAGATTCGACAAGGCATCTTGCCAGCTGACTTTACCCAGAAAAAAGCTGACCGTTCCTACTTTGAAATCGCTAGTGGCCATATCCCAGCTACGATTGAGAAAATTCTTGGTGCTGCCCTCAGAAGTGGCATTCCGGCTCGTGATATTCAGGTGCTAGCGCCCATGTATCGAGGAACTGCTGGTATTGACGCCATCAACCAGCTCATGCAAGACCTGCTCAATCCTCAGCAAAAGGGGCAAGTTAGCTTTGAAGCAACTCAGTGTCACTATCGAACAGGAGACAAGGTCATTCACCTAGTCAACGACGCTGAAGTTAATGTCTTTAACGGAGATCTAGGCTACATCACAGACCTGATTCCTGGAAAATACACCGAGTCCAAACAAGACGAGATTGTCATTGATTTTGATGGCAATGAGGTCATCTATCCACGCAACGAATGGTACAAGATTCGACTAGCCTATGCCATGAGCATCCATAAGTCTCAGGGAAGTGAGTTTCCTGTTGTCATCCTGCCCATCACCAGTGTTAGCAAGCGCATGCTGGAGCGAAATCTCATCTACACAGCCATTACACGCGCCAAAAGCAAACTTATCTTACTAGGTGAATTACAGGCTTTCGACTATGCAGTCAAGCACATCGGAACTGCCCGCAAGACCTATCTGATTGAACGCTTCAGTGATTTAATTGAAAATAATATTGAAGAAAGTAAACAAACCTTCTCTGAAACTGCCACAGCAAGTGACTCTGAACAATCCTACATCCTCACCGAGGAAAACTGGTCTAGTATTCCCGCTATGATTGGGTTTACAGATGCAGATCTCAAAGAGATTTTTGGAAAATAGTGCAACAAAAATCCCACCTAGTCAGGTGGGATTTTTGTTTATTAATACTCAATGAAAATCAAAGAGCAAACTAGGAAGATAGCCGCAGGTTGCTCAAAGTACAGCTTTGAGGTTGTAGATAGAACTGACGAAGTCAGTAACATATATACGGTAAGGCGACGCTGACGTGGTTTGAAGAGATTTTCGAAGAGTATAAGATTATTTAACTGTTGCTGTGCTTGTAATCAATTCAACAGCTTTTTTGATAGCGATATCGTGTTTCAACATGTCAGCTGAAAGCAAGTTTTGTACTTGTGCAACTTCCATGTTGTAGTCTGCTGCCAATTGCTCAATTTCTTTTTGGATTTCTTCTTCTGAAGCGTCAAATCCTTCAGCTTTGGCAACTGCTTCGATAACAAGGTTAGTCTTCGTACGTGACTCAGCTTCTGCTTCGTATTGTTTGTGAAGGTCTTCTTGAGTAGTTCCTGTGATTTGGAAGTACATGTCAGGGTTGATACCTTGACGTTGTAAGTTTCCAAGGAATTCATTTACTGAACGGTGAACTTCTTCGTGGATCATTTCTTCTGGAAGTTCTACGATTTCAGCATTTTCTACAGCTTTATCGATTGCTGCACCTTCAACGGCATCTTTGTATGCTTCTTCTTTCGCAGCAGTCAATTCTTTGCGGTATTTTTCTTTCAATTCGTCAAGAGTTTCAACTTCTTCGTCGATATCTTTTGCAAGTTCATCATCAAGAGCTGGAACTTCTTTAGCTTTTACTTCGTGGATAGTTGTTACGAATTTAGCTTCTTTACCTGCAAGATCTTCTGCTTGGTAGTCTTCTGGGAATGTTACAACAACATCAACAGTTTCACCAGCTGAGTGACCTACCAATTGGTCTTCGAAACCAGGGATGAATTGACCTGATCCAAGTCCAAGTGAGAAGTTTTCACCTTTTCCACCGTCAAATTCAACACCGTCGATAGAACCTACGAAGTCAATCACAACAGTGTCGCCATTTTCAGCAGCAGCTTCTTTGATAACCAATTCGGCCAAGTTGTTGCGTTCGCGCTCGATACGTTCTTCAACGTCAGCGTCTGTAACTTCTTTTTCTACATCTACTGATACTTCAAGGTTTTTGTAGTCACCTAATTTTACTTCAGGTTTTGTCACGACTTCAGCAGTGATGACCCAGTCTTGACCTTTTTCCATTGAAGTTACGTCAATTTTTGGTTGCGCAACCACTTCAAGACCAGCTTCTTTTACTGCAGCTTCATAAGCGTTTGGCAAAAGTGCGTTCATTGCATCTTGATAAAGAGCTTCTTCACCAAATTTTTGGTCGAAGATAGGGCGTGGAAGGTGACCTTTACGGAAACCTGGAACGTTAAGAGTTTTCTTTACTGAGTTAAATACACGGTCCAATTCTGGTTTGATTTGGTCTTGAGAGATTGTGAAAGTCAAGACACCACGGTTTGTTTCTTTGTTTTCAAATGATACAGACATTCTGTCATTTCTCCTTAAAATTTTTAATACAGTCCATTATACCATATGATAGCGACTTTTTTCAAGTAATGAATGCGCTTTTCAATAGTGCTAGAGGTACTTGCTCGCTTCCTTGATACTAAGTTCAGCCATTCTCTTCTGATTTTTTTCAATAAAACGTGCTACCCATTCGGGATTGGTTTTAGAGTAGTCTCTTAGAGCCCAGCCGAGGGCTTTGTTGATAAAAAATTCTGTCTGGTCCAGATTGTTGACCAGGATCTTTTCCATTAGTTGGACATTCGTTTTCTCTTTTCTTAACATCTGGTGGTCAATAGCGACTCGTCTCAGCCAGATATTGTCTGATAGGCTCCATTTTAAAAGCGCTTCTTCGAGTTTCGGATGATCGGCTACCAAACTCCCTACTACTCGATCTAGGATATCTACCGTGTCCCACCAGGACTTGGTCACGACCAGGCGCTCAAGCTTAGGCAAATCATCCTTCGTTAGATAAGACTGCATGGCTTTCAAGTAGTTGGCAGCTACATATTGGTATTCTCTAGCCTCCTTTTCCCAGCAGATATCTACAAAATCCCAATCGATAATCTTTGTTTTTTTCGCTTCTGGAAAATACTTTTTATAGAGGGCATTTCTTTCAGGACCTGCAATGCCTAGAAAGGGAAATTGATGGCGCATATAGGCTTCCATTGGGCCCGCTTTCTCAGGGTCTTTTGCCGCTTCTAGCTCCACAAGTAAATCTGTTAGATTCATCTAAAAATCCTCCTGCCTGACCAAGTGGTGCTGAAAGGCATAGACTGCAGCCTGAGTGCGATCGCTGACCTCAAGCTTGGCTAGGATGTTGGATACATGGGTCTTGACCGTCTTGAGGGAGATGAAGAGCTCATCTGCGATGCGCTGATTTTCATAGCCCTTAGCGATGAGTTGAAGCACATCTCGCTCACGCGCAGTCAGATCCTCATGAAGTTCGATATGATTGCGGTGGTATTCGACCTTCTTGCTGACCTCTTGTTCAATAGCAAGCTCACCAGCGGCAACCTTACGAACAGCGTGCAGCAATTCATCCGCACTTGAAGTTTTGAGCATATAGCCCCTAGCACCCGCGTTTAAGACAGGCATGATTTTTTCATTGTCTAGGTAAGAGGTCACAATCAAAATCTTGGCTTCAGGCCATTCTTTGAGAATAGCCAGGGTTGCATCAATCCCATTCATCTCAGGCATGACGATATCCATGACAATAACATCTGGACGCAATTCCAAGGCCAAGTCAATACCTTGAGATCCATTGGCTGCCTCGCCCACAACTTCTACATCCTCTTGGAGGTCAAAGTAGCTTTTCAAGCCCAATCGGACCATTTCATGGTCATCTACCAGTAAAATTTTCATCTATACTCCTTTATGATTCCTTATCTAGCAGGGGGATACGGATATCAACCGCCAGTCCTTGCTTTGGAGCTGTCAAGAGTTGAACCGTTCCTGCCATATCTTCAACCCGCTCCTTGATGTTTCGCAGTCCGTAACTCAAGTCATCTAAACTCCCTAACTGGAAGCCAATCCCATTGTCCACCACCTTCAGTTGCAATTCAACATCTGTCTGATAGAGGTAGACATCTAAGCAAGATGCCTGAGCATGGCGGAGGGTATTGCTAATCAACTCCTGCAAAATACGGAAGATATGTTCTTCAATCTTCTTAGGCAATTTAGACACATTTTGCTTGAGACTGACCTTGAGATCGCTCTTGTCCTCAAGCTCTTTTAAGAGGATTTGAATCCCCTCAACCAAACTCTTCTCTTCCAACTCAACTGGTCGCAAATGTAGGAGCAAGACTCGCAAATCTTTCTGGGCTGTCTCTAGGATGGCCGCGACACTTTGCAACTGGGTCTGCATCTTTTCTCTATCAAGCTTCAAAGCCTGCTGACTGACACCTGATAAAATCATATGGGCTGCAAACAACTCCTGACTAACTGTATCGTGTAAGTCACGTGCTATCCGCTTTCGTTCTTTCTCGATGAGTGCTTCTTCCTTGACTAGGCTTTGATTTTCAGCCTTTTGAACAGCTTCTGTCAAGAGATTGAGCTTGCCAGACAAGGACTTAAAACTGGCGTCCAAGTCTAGATCTGCAAAAGAAACGACCTCTTTTCCTGCTAACAAGCGCTTGAGATTGACCTGCATTTTTCTGCGAGAAATTTCTTCCATCACGCGCCAAAAGAGAACAAAAAAGAAGGTCATGGAAAGGCTAAAGACCAAGATCAAGAAGATGAATTTCTCTGTTTTGTCGATATCTTGTAGCAAATAGGACCAATCAAGATTTAAAATATCAAGCAGACTATTGGTTAAAAAGAGGATAAAAAGGAGAGAAGTCAGGCCGATTATCAGATAAGATTGCTTTTTCATCCTCTAACCACCTCCACATCTCCAATCATACTGGTTAGGAAAATTTTGACGCTCTTGTTACTCTTGAGGTAGTCTCTGGTTTCCTGATGATAGTGTTCATTACGAAGGGATCTCTTAGGTTGATGAAGGAAGGTAAGATCTCCATAAAGACAGTTGACACTGAGGCTGATTTCCACATCTACAGGTACGATAATCCTAGTCGTTCCGACCATTTTTCTAAGGATAATGACATTGTCATGATTGGTTAGGATAACTCTTTCTAGATGAATGGTGTCCTTGCCCATGAGGCGAAAGAGGTTGATATCGTCAAACTGGCAGGTCTGGTGACTAGAGAAATGATGGAGATTGCCAAACCAAGGATTGCGTTCATTTTTAATCGTCACCACCTCTTCAAAGACCAGGTCGGTCTCCTCTCTTTCTTGATTCATCATTGGATAGAGAAGAAAGAGACTGTAAATCACTGCCACAAAGATCGCTAGAATCACAAAGGGATTAAGCATGACGATGAAAAAGAAAAGAATGGTCGCTACAAGGAGAAAGACGTTATTTCCCTCTTTACCTGTATAATAGCGCAGTAAGAGTAAAAAGAGGAACAGAATCAGCAGAAAACGCGAAAAATGCTCTGATACCATCAAAATCAGAGCTCCCGTCAACAGACAGGCTTCAATAAATAAAAAGATTTGAAATTTTTTCATAGCTGCATCCTCTCCCTTCTATTCTATCATAATTCAAAAAAGTCACCTCGGTCTGAGGATGGAAAAAAGCGATTGACAGAAGGCTACAAAAAAGGGCGGGATTCTTGTCCCGACCTCTTTAGATCTGATCATTTGCTTCTTTGAGTTTGCCATAAAGAATATAGTCTACGTTTTGCAAATCCGCTATGGTGGCACAGTTAAGGGCACACATGATCAAACGCAGATCGTCTTTCCAGCCTTGGATGATGCTAATCACTTCCCCGACCGAGTAGGTTTCAACCAATTCCAGAACGGTTCGTGACAGTCCTACAGCCTTGGCACCAAATACCATGCACTTAATCATATCAAGAGGATTTCGAACCCCTCCGCTAACCAAAAGTTCGACCTTGTCTTTCCATTCTTGAGCATTGAGGAGGGCTTGCATAGTAGACTGACCCCATTGATTAAGGTAATCACGCTGGCCACTGCGACGATTTTCGATATAGGCAAAGCTAGTACCACCACGACCCGACAGGTCAACCGTTCGAACACCCAGTTCATAGGCTCTTTCGATGGTCTTCACATCCATTCCAAAGCCGACTTCCTTCAAGATGATGGGAGCAGGGATTTGCTTGCTGTAGTCTGCCAGATGCGATTGCCAGCTTCGAAACTTTCTTTCTCCCTCGGGCATGAGTAATTCCTGCATGACATTAACATGCACTTGCAGAAGAAGAGGATTCATCACTTCTACAGTCTGAAGGCCCAACTCAACAGGCTTGTCCAATCCAATATTGGTTCCAAGGAGGAGCTTTGGATGGCTAGATTTGACAGAAAAAGAGGCATCCGTTGGATCTTTTAGAGCTGCGCTATAAGAGCCCGTTACAAATAAAATCCCACAGGCTTCTGCCACCTGAGCCAGTTTTTGATTGATTTCTCTCCCCTTATCGCTCCCACCTGTCATGGCATTGATATAAAAAGGAAAGTCCCACTTTCGACCTGCAAACTCTGTAGACAAATCAATCTCATCCAGGTCATAAAGAGGCAGGGAAGAATGAATTAACTCCACCTCATCAAAGCTATTATAGGAACTTTTCTGCTCAAGGGCATAGCGGATATGCTCGTCCTTACGATTTGTCGTCATGTCCTATCCTTTCTTGGTATAAGAGCTCAATCCCCAGATCGGCCCAACGGTTTTTTAAGGTTTCAGTTGATTGCACATCAAAACTCAAGGCAATCCCACAGTCACCACCACCAGCGCCACTGCTCTTGGCAACAGCCCGTAAATCTTGACTGGCTTCTTTCAACTGTCTCAGTGAAGGCGTGTAAATATCTGGGCTCAAACCTTCTAAAAGTTGACTGGCTACTTCTACTTGCTTGATGACTTCTTCTGCATTCCCCTGCTCCAAGGCTTCTACCAAAGCAGATACCGTTGCTTTTGAGGAACTTAAAAAATTCTGGTCTATGTTTTGCTTGATTTGCTTGACCATATCACTAGACACAGCTACTTCCTTGGTCCATCCCACTAGGAAATCACATTCTAGAGCAGGTTGTACGTGTGAGATGGAAAATTCCCAATCACGCTCCAAAACCGTTGCCAAGCTTTCTTCGTCCAACCAAGCAGTCACCTTTTGGCGATCAAATGACTGGTAGAGAACCAAATCTTCTGCCACAATACAGGCAAGGTCTCCCATGGAACCATTGTCTCCTCGCTTGAGCAAGACAGCGCTAGCCAGCTTGAACAAGAGTTCCTGATCAACCGTAATATCATATAGAGCCAGCAGGGCCTTGATCACCAAGACAACGACGCTACCGCTAGAACCTAGACCAAACTTTTTCCCTTCTCGTTCCATTTTTCCACGGATTTCCAAGGAAAAAGGTCGCAAAGTCTGACCACGAACAGCAAGGAAGCCTCCCACCAAAGCAATCGTTTCTTGAATCAAGCTGTAGTCAGGATTTGGCGTCAAGTCCACTGCGAAATCAAACATATCTGAGTAAATACGGTAGCGATCAGAAAAGGTAATCTCAGCCTTCATATAGATGGGGATGGCCTTTATCAAGGCTAATTGCCCTGGCTCTAGAATAGCATACTCACCCGCCCAATAGAGTTTCCCGCAAGTTTTAACAGCAATCATCTTGACTCAAATCCTTTGTTTTTGACACAATCAAGCGAAAATGTTGACCGAAGATTTCTGATAAATGATCCAAGTCTTTCTCCTGACAGAGAACCTTGACATTGGGACCAGCATCCATGGTAAAGTAGCAGACTTCTCCTTGCTCACGAAGCTGGCGGACAAAGTCCATGGCTTCATAGCTTGCATCGGTCAGATAAGAAAAGGCTGGTGATGCTGTTTTGGTCGTAGCGTGCATAGCAAGGGCATTTTTCTCCGTTAATTCACCAACCTTGGCAAAGTCATTTTCCTTGAGATAGACCAGCATATCCTGATAATCCTTCTCAGATTGACGCACCCAGTCGTCAAAAGTCGTCGAGGTTTCCACACAAAGTTTCATCCCATCACGGCTAGAAATTGGTTTTTTCTTATCCTCTAGCACCAACATGATCATAGCTAGTTTCAAGTCTGTCTCTACAGGGTAAATCTCCCCACTATCCTTATCCCAAGCACCTAGTGGTCCATAAAAACTACGAGAGGAAGAACCTGAAGCGAACTTAGCCTCCTGCGCCAACTGACTCCGATTCAAACCAAGCTTGAAATAAGCATTACAAGCCTTGACCAAGGCGGACAAACCACTAGAACTAGAGGACAAGCCCGCCGCAGTCGGCATATTGTTTTGGGTATCAATACGGACAAAGCCCCCACCATCTGGACGGTAGCGGTCAATAATCTTACTCATCTTAGTATGTTCAGCATCATTTTGTAACTGACCATTGATATAAAATGCATCAGCCGTCGCATCCTTCGGTAGAGGCGACAAGGTCGTCTCTGTGTACATGTTTTCCAACGTCAGAGAGATGCTGCTAGTAGCAGGAACCATCTCTTTTTCTTTTTTCTTTCCCCAATATTTGATAATGGCAATATTTGCGTAGGAACGTACTGTTACAGGCTCTCGATCCATGTCTGAACAGCTCCTTTCTCTTCTAATCGTTTTGTTAGTTCTTGAGCGTGTGTCAAATTGGTTGCCAAGGCTATGATACAGCCTCCTAGCCCACCACCACTCATCTTGGCACCTAGAGCACCATGGCTAAGAGCCGTTTCAACGAGGGAGTCTGCCTCAGGGCTGCTGACACCAATTTCTTTTAAATGTAAATGCGCTTGACTGAGGATTTGTCCCAGTTTTTCAGCATCTTTTCGTCTAATCGCATCTTCTGCCTGCTGGGTCAATTCTCCCAAGGCATGCAAAAACGGTAGGGCATCCTTCCCCTTGCTTTGAACCACTTGGATGGCTTCACGAGTGTGGCCATACACGCCCGTATCAGCAATGACCAAATAGGCAGATAGGTTCATCTCAAGTTCTGTAAAACCAACATTCTTGATAAAGCGAATGGGTTGGTCACTGAGGCAGGTCTTGGCATCCAACCCGCTTGGATTCATATGGGCAATCATCTCAGCCCGATTGACCAAGATTTCTAATACATCATGAGGCAGATCGGCCTGATAGTAGTCAAATACCGCACGAATGGCCGCTATACTGATAGCCGCTGACGAACCCATTCCCCGTTTTTCAGGGATAGCCGAGTCAATCACACAGCGAATGCAAGCCTCTTTAATCTCCAAATATTCTAGCGAGGCATAAACTGCCATGGACAAGGTATCCTCTTCATACAGACGCCAAGGACTCGCTGCAGGGACAACCTTACATGTCACCTCCACCTCCAAAAGAGGCAAGGAAATAGCAGGATAGCCGTAAACGACCGCATGCTCCCCTATTAAAATTATCTTACTATGTGCCTGACCGACACCAACTTTGTTTGTCATTTTTTCCTTTTGCTAGACGAAAAGACCGTCTCATTTTTCATACAAGTATTTATTCTTTCCTATCTATTTTATTATATTTTCACAAAAAAAGCGATTGTTTCCTTCACAATCGCCTCTTTCATTATTGGACCCATTCGCCATTATAGTTGACGTAGTAGCCATCTACTCTTGTACTAACTGCTAAAGCACCTGAACTATAAGCGTAGTACCATTTGCCATTGACCTGGAACCAGCCTGTCTTCATATCTCCATTACTTGCATGTAGATAGTACCAAGTCGAACCATCCTGATACCAACCAGTTGCCATAGCTCCTGATGAACGGAGGTAGTACCACTTGTTCCCAAGGTATTGCCAGCCCGTTTTCATATCGCCATTTGGCTCGTCTAAATAATACCAAGTGGAGCCTTCCTGATACCAACCAGTTGCCATAGCTCCTGATGAACGGAGATAGTACCATTTATTACCAAGATATTTCCAACCAGTTTGCATAATGCCAGTTTCTGGGTCTAGGTAGTACCAAGTCGAATCATCGTTTATCCAACCCGCACGTCTCTCACCACCAAGGTAGTCTTTCCCTAAATGACCTGTTTTTGCTAGATAGTACCAGTTAGATTGATCGTAGAGCCAACCTGTTTTTAAAGAATGATCTTGGCCAAAGTAATAGTTTGCTAATTTAAGAACTTCTGGGCCTTCAAATCCTTCACCATGTTTTTTGCCAACATTTAATGAATCCTTAATCTCTAATTGTTGCCAGCCAACAAATTCTTGGAGAGTCCCATCTTGTCCAAAGTAGTACCACTTCTGTTGAAGGCCAATTTCGAAAACTGGACGATTATCAAATAGATTATCTCGATAGCCTGTTCCTGGAATTTCTATGTATTGCCAACCGACAACCATCTCTCCTCCATCACCAAAATAGTGGGTTTTACCGTCTATTTTATGCCAATAGATTGCTTTATGGTCATCTTTTATATAGTATTTTCTATTATCCTTATCAACAAACTGTCCACCTGTGGTATCTGCCAATACTGTACTTGTCGCTAGCAAACCAAAGAAAAAGACTGCGAGTCCAGCTTGCATCATTTTTTTCAAAAATTTCATTTTAGTATCCTCCACGATTAATTGTAGCAAAGGCCTGACTGCATGTCAATATATAGAAATTCCTCAAAAAAAGCAGTTACACAACTGCAACTGCTTTTCTATTCTTGCATGGTGTAACCAACACCACGCACGGTTTTAATGTAGCTTTTTTGACCTTTTACATCAAGTTTGCTACGTAGATAACGGATATAAACATCCACGATATTGGTTTCTGTCGCACTTTCGTACTTCCAAACACTTTCCAATAGCTGCTCACGAGTCAAGACTTTCTTGCTTCCCATAAGAGTAGCCAAAAGGTCATACTCACGACGCGTCAGAGCAATCATCTCCTCGCCACGATAAACAGTATGATGTTCTACATCCATACGCAGATTGCGGTAAGACGTTGGGACCTTCATCTGACTACAGTGTTGGTCGATAAAGTCCCGACCTCGAAAAATCGCTGAAATACGAGCTACCAGTTGATCAATAATCACTGGCTTATAGATGTAAGAAACGGCGAAGCGCTGGATTGTCTCAATCTGGGCTTGCAATTCTTCGCGATGGTCCAAGACCATGATTACTGAGGCTGGTTTTGTTCGACTCAGCTTATCTGCAAAATCCTGGGCCGTCATATCCCCCAGATGAGCATTCAGTAAAATCAAGTCATAATCCGTCTGGAGAGCCATGGAAAGGGCTTTTTGCCCCTCCTCGACCAGATCAACACGGTATTGCTCTTTTTGGAGTTCCAGACTGAGAAAACGAGCGAGATTTCGTTCTTTCTCAAGTAATAAAATCCGTTTCCCCATGGCAGACCTACTTATTTTTCGTCATACCAAGAGTAGTGGAATGTTCCTTCTTTGTCTTTACGTTGGTAAGTGTGGGCACCAAAGTAGTCACGTTGTGCTTGGATTAAGTTAGCAGGAAGGTCTGCTGAACGATAGCTATCAAAGTAAGTAATAGCTGCTGAGAAGGTTGGTACTGGTACACCAGCTTGAACCGCAAGAGCTACGATATCACGCACTGCTTGTTGGTATTTAGCAGTAACATCCAAGAAGTATTCATCCAAGAGAAGGTTTGCAAGGTCTGCATCACGGTTGTAAGCATCTGTAATCTTTTGCAAGAAACGAGAACGGATGATACAGCCATCACGCCAGATAGAGGCGATGTCTGCAAATGGCAAGTTCCAGTTATTTTCTTTAGAAGCCACACGCAATTGAGCAAAACCTTGTGCGTAAGAAATGATTTTTGAGAAGTAAAGAGCTTGACGAATCTTTTCGATCAACTCAGCCTTGTCACCTTCAAATTTGAAGGCAGCTGGTTTTGGAAGCACCTTGCTAGCATGTACACGCTCTTCTTTGTATGTAGAGATGTAACGTGCAAATACTGACTCAGTGATGAGTGACAATGGCACACCAAGGTCAAGTGATGATTGGCTAGTCCATTTACCAGTCCCCTTATTACCTGCAGCATCAAGGATGTAGTCTACGATTGGTCCATCCTGACCTTCATCGTCTTTACGGCTCAAGATATCAGCTGTGATTTCGATCAAGTAGCTGTCCAATTCACCCTTGTTCCACTCAGTAAAGATTTCAGCCATGTCTTCTGCAGAAAGGCCTAGCAAGTGTTGCATCAAGTCATAGCTTTCTGCGATCAATTGCATATCCCCATACTCGATACCGTTGTGAACCATTTTCACATAGTGACCAGCTCCATCAGGACCGATGTAAGTTACACATGGTTTGCCATCTTCTGGTGCTTTAGCTGAGATTTCTTCAAGAACATCAGCAACCAATTCGTAGGCTTCTTTTTGTCCACCAGGCATGATAGAAGGACCTTCAAGGGCACCTTTTTCACCACCAGAAACTCCAGTACCGATAAAGTTGATACCTGAGTTTGCCAATTCTTCATTACGACGGATGGTATCTTTGTAGAAAGTGTTTCCTCCGTCAATCAAGATATCGCCCTTGTCAAGGTGAGGAAGAAGAGCTTGGATAGTTGCATCTGTACCAGGTCCAGCTTGAACCATGAGCATGATACGGCGAGGTTTTTCGATAGATTGAACGAAAGACTCCACATCGTAGCTTGGAACAAATTTCTTTTCAGGATGGCAAGCAATTACATCTTCTGTTTTTTCTTTACTACGGTTGTAAATGGCAACTGTATAGCCACGAGATTCGATATTTAGGGCAAGGTTACGACCCATTACGGCCATACCTACGACACCAAAGTTAGCTTTTGTCATGTGACACTCCTCTTGTTTAATATGTTTTATTTTATCATTTTTACCTATGAAAGGAAAGAATTTTGTAACGGACTCCTAGTAATCCAAATCATCTGCGTGACCAGCTCCATTACCGACAAAGTATCCAGTCTTACAGTTAAGAGTGAAAAGATAGGTTCCATCTGGTTTGTAAAGGTTATAATAACCATTTCCGTTTACGATATTAACCCGTTCTAGGATATATTGGTTGCCAGTGATATAACCACGAGCACGTGATGTTGCTAGGATTTGTTCCAAAACACCATCAGCAAAAGTCCAGGCAGGGTTGTTGCTATCGTCTACAGCTGATTGGTTGTACGGTACACGGCTGACACTTCTTTGAAGGTTGACACCATCGCTAGACAAACCTCCATTTTCTGGTCTGCTGGCAGGTGCTGAACTTGATGAAGCAGACGAACTGCTCGTACTGCTATCAGTCGTTGTACTTGAACTTTCTTGGCTACTGCTACTTGAACTTGAACTAGAGGCGCTTGTTTGCTGGCTCTTACCCAGGCTAATGGCCTTATCTAACAGTTTATCTAGCTCTGTATTTCCTGTTTTAATTTCTGTAAATTTAGCATCTGCTTTAACCTTTGCATTGGTATCCAAGACACCATCAGTAATTGCTGGAGTTTCAAACTGATTATTCACTTCTTGCACAGCCTTGATTTGAGTTTCTAAACTATCATACTTAGATTTTGCAAGGGTATACTCTCGACTGCCTTCGAGTTTATCTAGTTGAGCCTTGAGTTGGTTCAACTTGTCAAACTGACTATTTTTCAAGGCTGTTTTATTAGCATCCGTATAAAAGGCATCGTAGAGAGTATTAAACTCTTGTAGAGCCGCTTGTGTTTCTTGATTACTAGAAGATGATTGAGAAGACTGGATAGCTTGGTTGGAGCGAGTTACTTGGCGATAGATATAGTAACTACCTGCCAAGATAAGGACTGCAGCTAAGGCTGAACCGATAATAAACACGCGCTTCTTTTTAGAATTAGAAATTGTTTCTGATTCTACCTGATCTGAACGTGAAAGTAGAGCTGTCTCTTCCTCTTCTTTCTCATCAGCAACCTCTGCTGGCGTTTGCTTTTCCAACACAAGTGGTTCCAAGTCTTGATTTGCCTCTCCCAAAGGAGGTAAAATCACATCCGAGCTTGTAGTTTCCACTGAGTCTGACACCGTTTCTTCTGAAACTGTATCGGGTTCCTCCATGATTGACGCCGACTCTTCAGTGATTTCTGAGACTTCCTGTGTCAATTCTTCTTGAGCCTGAGCTTCCTGCAATTCTTCTTTTTCAAACTGACGAGTTTCGAACTTATCTGCCTCGATCTCTTCGCGGTGCTGTTTGATATATTTATCCAAGATATTGTCTTCAGGCAATACTCCAGCCTCAACCTCTTCATTCTTACGAATTGCTTGACCAACAGTCAAATCTTTTGCCTCGTCAAAGTCGAATTGTGGCTCTTGCTGTTCTTTTTTATGACGATCATGTCTTTTCTTGCTCATGAGTTTACCTTTCTATTTTACCTCTTGGCGTTTCACACGCTGACCAAAGTATTGATACAAATCCACTTTCAAGGTCCCGTTATAGAGTTTTCGTTTTTTATCTGCTGGACTTCCGTACTTACTTTCAAAAGCTTCATCACTCGTCAGGATAAACTTACTCCAGGTTTTCAGTGGTGCAAAGACCTGTCCCATCTCAGCATAAAGTTTCGTAACTCCTGCATCATCAGACAAGCGCTCCCCATATGGTGGATTGGAAATGATAACGCCATTGATCTTGTCTGAGCGCAAATCTTGTACCCGCATTTGCTTAAAGGTGATATCTCCTGCAATACCTGCTGCTTGGGCATTTGCCTTGGCAATTTCTACCATACGAGCATCAATATCACAGCCCATGATATCCAGCTCTATCTCACGATTGATTTTCTTAGCAGCATCAGTACGGACCTCTTGGATTAACCGATCGCTGACCCAGTTCCATTCCTCAAAAGCAAAGAAACGGCGAAGGCCAGGGGCCATCTTTCTGGCAATCATAGCCGCCTCAATACAGAAAGTTCCTGAACCACAGGTTGGATCAATCAAGGGCTTATCTGGATACCAGTTGGAAAGTTGCAAAATGGCCGCTGCCATATTTTCCTTGATAGGAGCTCCACCTTTTTCCGTACGATATCCACGTTTAAAGAGGCTAGAACCTGTCGTGTCAATCATAACAGTTGCCACATCCTTAAGAACGGACACCTCGATCTTAAACTCAGGACCAGTTTCCATCAAAGGAACTCCTTCTGGGCGGGCATAGTGTTTTTGTAATTTCTTCACAACAGCTTTCTTAGAAATAGCCTGAACACTGGGCTCATTATGAAGTTTTGACTTAACACATTTGGCCTTTGAAATCGGGAAACGCGCCCCAAGTGGGAGATAGTTTTCCCAATCCAGAGCAAAAACACCTTGAAAAAGCTCTTCAAAGGTCTTAGCTGGAAAGCTTCCGACCACAATCTTGATGCGATCCGCTGCACGAAGCCAAAGATTGGTCTCAATGATTGCCCGCACATTTCCTTGGAAACGAACACGGCCGTTTTCTACCTGGCAATCATATCCTAACTCTCGCAGCTCACGTCCAACGACAGCCTCAAGACCCGCCGCAGCAGTTGCGATTAAATTAAATTCTTCTTTCATTTCTAGTCTTGCAAGACCTTTCTTTTGTTCACTTTAAAAAATGAGGTTGAGAAAGATTTCTCAGCCCCAACCTATATGCAATTTTCTATAAGCCATGTTTTGTTCCAGAAGTGACTAGGACCACTTCCTTCGATAATCATCTGTCTACCGCTAACAGCATGGAGCTGCTAGCAGTCAGAGTACTACGTTCGTTTCCGTGCACTCCATGCCCCGACCAAAATTTGGGTTGCTAGCTTGAGGGGTTTACCGCGTTCCACTCTCTCTGTTTCCAGAAAGACTCCGTCACTGTGGCACTTTCAAGCCTATTCTGACCTATCCGAAGACTTAGCCATTTCGACTGCCGTAACGATTTCTCGTCCCTAGGCTTATGGATTCGCCTAGCACAAACACTACAGGCATCACAGCCTGTGCTAGCATGGACTTTCCTCATGAAAAGAGATCCTCTTCACGCGATTATCCAAAAATTGCACTCATTCCTTAGTCAATTATCAATCTTGATTGTCTAAGATTTGCTTACCAAATACTTCTTTTTCAAGGCGATTTAAGCGTTTCAAAATATCAAAGTTTGTCATTGAAGTAGAAGCTGTTACGTCAATAGAGTCTGGTTGAGTTGGAGCCGCCTGTGGTTTACGAGACAACTCCTCCTTCAAATCGGAAATTTCTTGACGAAGGGATTTAACCAAAGCCGCATAAGTCTCATAATCCTTAATCACATCATCTAGGAACTCATCCACCTCTGCTTTGCTATATCCACGTACTTCGCGTCCAAACTCTTGTTCAAAAATATCTTTCGCTGAAAATATAATACTTGCCATGTCTCTCTCCATTCTTGATTGCTATTCTTATTATATAAAAAAAGACAAGTAAAAATCAAGGTCAAAGGGTTACTTTTCAGAAAAATTTTCTGCTAGTTCATTTAACTCATCAAATGTTAATTGCCTTGTAACATAGTCCGCTTGATTTTTCATCATTTGGTAAAAATATTGTAACTTAGTTTTGTTTTCTTCATCATAAAAAAGATAGCAAATATCTGTGTTCTCCAGTAAAAATTTCTGATAATCGCGTAATTGTCCCTTGTGCTCATATCGTGGATAGGCATATTTGACAAAATCAACTTGCTTGAATTCGCTCAACTTCACTTGATTGGCTTCATTCCAGTTACTGCCATGGGTTTCAAAATCAAAAATGGTCGCCAGCTGAAATCCATAGTCTATTTTCATGTCTTTTGCCACCTGAAGTACCCAGTACTCAAAGCCCAGAGACCCAGTAAAGACAAGCCAGGTCACCCCTTCCTCCGCTAGACGCTCCAGGTCTCTCCGAATAGCTGTTTTGATAATATCAACGCGAATATCCTTGTCATTAAAGAGACCAAGGTCGAAGGCAGAATAACCTGAAATCAAGGCTGTTGTCATTTTTAACCCTTTCTTTGTAAATTTATGATATAATAGAGTGATGTTATTGTACCAATAAGGAGAATTATGGTCAACTATCCACATAAAATTTCATCACTGAAGAGACAAGCGCCCCTTTCACAAACTAAAAATTTCGCAAATCGGGGAATGTCTTTTGAAAAGATGATCAATGCTACGAACGACTACTATTTGTCGCATGGGTTAGCGGTTATCCATAAGAAACCGACTCCCATCCAAATCGTACGTGTCGACTATCCCCAACGAAGTCGAGCCAAGATCGTTGAAGCCTACTTCAGACAGGCCTCAACTACTGACTATTCAGGGGTTTATGATGGATACTACATCGACTTTGAAGCAAAGGAAACGAGGCAAAAACATGCGATTCCGATGAAGAATTTCCATCTCCATCAGATCCAACACATGGAACAAGTCCTTGCCCAGCAAGGAATCTGCTTTGTCCTTCTTCACTTTGCTTCTCAGCAAGAAACTTATTTATTGCCGGCTGTTGACCTGATTCGTTTCTATCATCAAGATAAGGGACAGAAGTCAATGCCACTTGGATATATTAGAGAAAATGGATATAAGATTGAGCCTGGTGCCTTTCCCCAGATTCCCTATCTCGATATTATCAAAGAACATTTACTAGGTGGTAAAACAAGATGAACAAACAAACTATCCTGCGAATAGCTAAATATATCAGTATCTGCTTCTTAACTCTATTTATCGTAGCTATTATGCTGGGCGGAGGCCTCTTTCTCTACTATGTTAGCAAGACTCCAGCCCTATCTGAAAGTAAACTAGTCGCTACAACGTCTAGTAAAATTTATGACCGCAACGATGAACTCATCGCTGATCTTGGATCAGAACGTCGAGTCAATGCACAAGCAAACGAAATACCGACCGATTTGGTCAACGCTATTGTTTCAATTGAAGACCATCGCTTCTTTAATCACCGAGGAATCGACACTATCCGTATCCTCGGGGCTACCCTACGAAACCTTCGTGGTGGTGGAGGTCTGCAAGGGGCTTCAACCTTGACACAACAGTTGATCAAGTTAACCTATTTCTCTACGTCAACTTCTGACCAAACCCTTTCTCGTAAGGCTCAGGAAGCATGGCTTGCCGTTCAACTAGAACAACAAGCGACCAAACAAGAGATTTTGACCTACTACATCAACAAGGTTTACATGTCAAACGGTAACTACGGGATGCAGACGGCTGCTCAAAGTTACTATGGCAAAGACCTCAAAGATTTGAGCATCCCTCAATTGGCCCTCCTTGCCGGAATGCCTCAGGCTCCAAACCAGTATGATCCATACTCGCATCCAGAAGCCGCCCAAGAACGCCGTAATCTCGTCCTCTCTGAGATGAAGGGGCAAGGTTACATTACAGCCGAACAATACGAAAAAGCGATTAATACTCCGATTACAGATGGACTTCAAAGTCTAAAATCGGCTAATAGTTATCCTCCGTACATGGACAACTATCTCAAAGAAGTAATCGATCAAGTCGAACAAGAAACAGGTTACAACCTTTTAACTACGGGTATGGAAGTCTACACAAACGTTGATTCTAAGGTTCAACAACGTCTCTGGGATATTTACAATACGGACGAGTATGTCAACTATCCAGATGATGAGTTACAGGTAGCCTCTACTATCGTTGATGTCACAAACGGGAAAGTCATTGCCCAATTAGGTGCTCGCCACCAATCAAGTAACGTTTCCTTTGGAATAAACCAAGCTGTAGAAACTAACCGTGACTGGGGTTCTACCATGAAGCCTATTACAGACTATGCTCCTGCTTTGGAATATGACGTTTATGACTCAACTGCTTCGATTGTTCACGATAGTCCTTATAATTACCCCGGAACCTCTACCCCTGTCTATAACTGGGATAAGAGTTACTTTGGAAACATAACACTCCAGTATGCTCTCCAACAATCACGGAATGTGCCGGCTGTAGAAACGCTAGAGAAAGTAGGACTCGATCGTGCCAAGACGTTTCTAAATGGACTAGGTATTGACTATCCAAGCATACACTATGCTAATGCTATTTCAAGTAATACAACCGAATCTGACAAAAAGTATGGAGCAAGTAGCGAGAAGATGGCTGCGGCTTACGCTGCTTTTGCCAATGGCGGTATTTACCATAAGCCAATGTACATCAACAAAATCATCTTTAGTGATGGTAGTTCAAAAGAGTTTTCTGATTCAGGAACACGCGCTATGAAAGAAACAACCGCCTATATGATGACAGAGATGATGAAAACTGTCCTAACCTACGGGACAGGACGTGGAGCCTACCTGTCATGGTTACCACAAGCTGGTAAGACTGGTACATCAAACTATACAGATGATGAAATCGAGAAATACATTAAGAACTCTGGTTATGTAGCTCCAGACGAAATGTTTGTCGGCTATACTCGTAAATACTCGATGGCTGTCTGGACCGGTTACTCTAACCGACTTACTCCAATCGTGGGTGATGGCTTCTACGTTGCTGCTAAGGTCTACCGTTCGATGATGACCTACCTCTCAACAGATGACCATCCAGGGGATTGGACCATGCCTGAAGGCCTTTACAGAAGCGGAGAATTTGTCTTTAAGAATGGAGCACGCAATACGTGGACCCCTTCACCATCTACACAACAAAGTTCGACATCTGAAAGTTCTAGCTCAACATCTGAGAGTTCGACTTCTCAATCAAGCGCAACCACTACTCCAAGCACAAGTCAAACGCAGACGATTCCTCAACAATCAGGCACTGTACCTGCTGAGCAAAACCAACCAAGTCAAACGCAACAATAAGCAAAATCCTGAGAATTTTACTTCTCAGGATTTTTATTCTTTATAGCACAATAGTTTATCCCAACAGCACCATAACTCTTTTAATAGTTTCTCTAACTATTATAGAGGTTATGGAGCTGTCTTTTCACTTTCTCTTGATGCTAAAATTTGTCAAAAGCAAAGGTAATCAGAAGCTATTCCTTTTTCCCTTTCGCGATAAAGAGAGCAGATAGAGCTAAACTTACGCCTGCTAGGAAGAGAGCTGTGTCAGATTTGCTTTCACCTGTTGCCGGAAGCTCCTTCTGATCATCATGTTTAACTTCTGGAGTCTTAGTATCAGCGAGTGGACTTAAGTTCAATTTGTACTCTGGTTTTTCAACTGTCGGTGCTGGTTGGTCTCCTGCTGTACCAAGTGGACCTGTGTACTCTGGTACTTCATGTACTGCTGCTTCTACCGCGTTCACACCACCTGTAAAGTCCAGTTTCTCGACCGTCGGTGCTGGTTGATCTCCTGCTGTACCAAGTGGACCTGTGTACTCTGGAAGCTCATGTACCAAGGCTTCAACTGCATTGACACCACCCTGGAACTCAGGTTTTTCTACTGTTGGAGCAGCTTGGTCACCCACTGTTGCTACTGGGCCTGTGTACTCTGGTACTTCATGTACCAAGGCCTCAGCTGCATTGACACCACCTGTGAATTCAGGAATCTCAAGAACGGGTGCTGGTTCATCACCCTTGCTTGATTGAACAGATTCTTCTGTCAATTCTTGATAGAAGCTCGCCAATTCATAAAACTCAGCCTTGCCGCCTTCCCAGACTAATTTGACGTCTAGAAGAGAGCCACCATTTCGGATAGCGAAGGTTTGGAGACTAGATGTAATGGCACCGAGGTCTGTCCAACTGTCTTGACCATCCTTGAGTGTTCTAGCAAGAACACGTGCTTTCGCTCCTTCAGGTAGACTGGAAACAAGACGAAGGTGGTTAGCTTTGGTTGGTTCAGACAAGTGATACACCAATTCGCCCTTGTCTTTTTCAGACTTGTAGCTGGTCAAGACTTTGCCGTCTACAAGATTATTATAAAGGTTGCCTTGGCTTTCTCCACTACTTCCTTCTACTGTTGGATCATTGATTGGTTTGACAAATTCACCGTCATTGATGACCAATTCTGTAAATCCTACAAAACGGGCATCATAATCCGCCGTATAGAGGACACGGAGATAGTTAGCTTTGACTGGTGTCGTCAATTCACCCTCGATGTAGCGATTTCCTGGCATTTTAGAATCATGTGTCCAACCATCTGTCAATGAATCATCGTGTTGGCTGTTGGCCACACCATCTCCCACTGTCACAACATCTGTCCAAGTTTTACCGTCTTGGCTGACTTGGATCTTACCATCACGAAGGTAGTTTTGAGTTCCGTCTTGGATATAGGCTCTGATCTTCTTGATGGTACGTTCGCTACCAAGCTTCAAGGTTACGTGGCCATCTTTATGGGCATAGTCTGAAAACTCAACGAAGTTATTGTAAACACCGTCAAATAGTTGATCTAGGTTGTTTAGTTTACGAACATCATTGCTGCCGTATGTTGGATGAATGCCCATAGTTGTAGATTCTAGTTTGGTTGGTTGCACTTCTTTGGTTGTTACAAGGAGAGAAGTGGCTGTCACAGCTTGTTCCTGATCTGTTTTGTTGACCAGACGCACATAACGTACTAAGTGGGTTGCGACAGATCTGTCTTTCAACTGGCTAGCTGACGTCCACTCTTGCGCATTTGCAGAATACTCTAGGCTAAGAGCAGGGTTGACTTGGCCTTTGAGCTGGATGCTCTTGATCTGATGGATACGGTCAAGCTTCATTCCTAGATAGCTATGAGCAGGGAGTTTGGTTCCAGCTGGAATTTGAAGTTCGTAACTGCCTAAGCTATCCACTACTGGTGTTTCCTTCAAGGCATCGACGTTGGTGTCTGTTAACTCACTGTTTCCAGAGCGTGTCTCAACAGAGAAGTCCTGAATACGCCACCAGAGGTCGAGGACCTTGGTATTGCGTACTCGGATGTAACGAGCATTGATCGCTCTGGTCACTTCCTTGGTTTGTTCTCCTGATAGGCGATCCAACTCTTGCCATGCAGTTCCATCTGTAGAGTACTCAAGTACACCTGCGGCAAGCTTATCACCCGTTCCTTGGCGAAGTCGTACTTTAGTGACTGACTTGACTTCACCGAGGTCAAGCTGTGCCCAGGCATCTACTGGAGTTGTATTGCTACCGTCAGCATTTGCCATCATGGCTTCTGTATTGTCCTTGCCATCAGTGATTTGACGGGCTGAGGTATTTAGTTTGTAAACTAAGTTTGAGCTTAGACTAACTGTCGTTGCTTGTTGGCTACGAGCTTTTTCAACTGGACGGTTAACTGCAATTTCCTGAACTGCAAACCAGGTGTTTTCGCGATCTGCTGTCGCAATCATGCGAACTGCCTTAGCCCTAATAGTGAGATTTTCAAACTTAAGAAGAGATTCATTTCCGACATAGCTTGGCTCTTTCAAAGTTACCCAGTTATCATTTTCATCTTGATACTGTACTTCTGCCTTACTAAAGGTATCACGTGGATTTGCCTGCGTTCCCATAGCAAAGGTCAAGGTTTGAATCGCTACTGGTTTATTGAACTTCATACCAATATAATCACCTGTCTTGATACTATTTGGTGATTTAATAATCGCATGAGTTGCCAAATCGCCATCCGTTACTTCTGCCAAGCCACCCTCTACACCTGTTCGATTGGTGATAAAGGTGCTGATGATTTGGTCTGGATGCAAGACTTTTTGAACTTCTGACGCTAGGACTTCTTTCAAGGATAGGATAAATGGACGAATATGTTGAACACCTAATTCAGCCTTTTCAAGATGGTCTACATAATGGAAGGTGTGAGTTTGAGACTGTTCGTAGAACTTCAAACCTTTATAGTAGCTGTCCCAAAGTTTGGCTGCATCGTTTGTAGCCATAGCTTCAGTTCCTGTAAGGAAGGCATCGAGAGCATTCATCTGGTCGATTGCATTATCCAACCAATAGTGGATTTGGGCAACCATTTTTTTATCGCCTGATGCTTTATAGAGTTCGGCTGCTTCTTTAATCTTGGCAAATTCTGCTCGCAAGGCTGCACGTTCGGCAGTCACATCCTGACCTGCTTTGAGCTTGGTCATGAAGTCTGTTAATTTTGGAGCCAAGTCTACCGATTCTTCTAGTTTGACGACACGATTATCCATGTTTTGGTTAATCATGTGCTTACCAAGTTCGCGAAAGGCTGCTGATACCTTGCTATCTTCAAAATGACCATTTTCAACAAAGTTGAAGGCAATGTCATTGATTTTCTTAGCTTCTTCTTCTGATTTCCACTGTTTCCATGAGTATTGAGCTCCTGAAAAGAGGGCAATCTTAGATGGTTCAGACTGTTGCATTGGGTTCAACATGATCCCTGATAGCAAGCTTGGATCCACATTTGGATGAAGGAATTTCTCACCACCACCTAGAATTAAGTGTTGTTTGGAATTATCTGTTACTGGCCAGTTAATCCAAAGTGAAACTGGGCGATAGGTCTTGCCACCTGCAGTTAGATTGTTCTTGAGAGTTGAGAGGAAGCTTTCAGAGACTTCGCCCCAAATCTTACCACCAGTCAAGGTCATGGATGTTGAATGTGGGAGATTTTCATTGAGGGATTTCAACTCATCCTCACGTCCATTGCCCCAATACTGACCTGGTACAAAGATCATTTCTTTGCGAAGACCACTGTAGGTTCCCTGCATTTCTGTCAACCAATCCGTCATATCCTTCATCAAGCGGTTGTAACTATTGTAACCACCTACTGGACTTGGAGCATCATCAGCTAGGATACCAAATTCACGGACACCCACTTTCATCAACTGGGTAAATTTGGCTTTGATGGTTGCCAAATCTTCTTGATAATGCGCTTCATTGCCAAAGCGGATGCGGTTGTTCATGAATGGATGGATAGTCCAGACATAGCGAGTTTTACTTTGATTTCCAACACGAGCAAGTTCACGAATTTCTGCTAGTTTTTCTTCTGGATAGAGTTCACGCCATTTCTTGTTGTGGTATGGATCATCTTTTGGTGCAAAGAAGTATTGGTTCAATTTCAAATCGCCACCAAAACGCATGAGCTCTGCACGATCTGCGTTAGACCATGGGTTTCCATAGTAACCTTCGATGAAACCACGGTTCTTGAGCTCTGCGTAATCTTCTACTGTCACATTGCGAAGGACTGGCACTTGGCTTTCCTTAAGCATGTGTTTCAAGGTTGTCAAACCATAGAAAACTGCATCTGTATCTTTTCCGACGATGGAAATCGAGTTATCCTTAATCGTCAAGGCATAGGCATCAATCTTGTCAAAGAGGCCTGCTGAAACCTTGGACAAGTTTTGTTCTGCTTGTGAACCTTGTCCATGCACTCCAAGATAGATATTAGTTGCGCCTGCAACTGCAGATTTACCAGTTGTATAAGATACTTGATTGTCCTGCAAGACACTCTTCAAGCGATTGCGAGTATAAATATCGAGCTGATCACCCATGACCAGATTGACTTGCTTACGAAGAGCCGTAACACCTTCTCCATAAGTCACTTTTTGTGGCGTTGGGAAGACCTTGTACTCTTTCTTGAGGTAGTCTGCGCTCTTGCTTGCAGCTGCAATGCTGTCTTCGCTAGCTGGTTTGCTTGCAGTGAATTGATCCGCCAATTCAACTGTTCCATCACCGGTTTGTTCTTCGTTTGGTTTTTCAGGAGTAGTTGGTTTTTCTGGTTGACTTGGTGCAGGTGTTTCCTGTCCTTCTTTGACAGGTTTCAATAGATGAACTTCAGCCGCACTTGCAAAACCACCAACGCCTTCCAAGATTTTCAACTCAATCTTGTTGGTATCTACCGCCGCAAAGTTAACCGTTTTTTCTTGGGCATTGTTGTCCCAGTTTCCTTCTGAAACCTTGACCATTTGGCCATCTTTTTGCGCGTAGATTTCGTAGCGCGTCACGACACCATTTCCACCACCTGGACGTGGGAGATATGTCAATCCATTGACTTTTTCTGCTTCTTTCAAGGTCATAGTCAGACTGTATGGCGCAGTGTCACCAGTCCATTTAGTATGCCAGAAGGTGTTTGGATCATTGTCAAAGGCCTTTTCAACAGCGCCTTCAGTCGCTGTTCCTGGCAATTCTTGGCTACTTGCAGTAGCAGTGAATTTGTCATTTGCAATCAAACGAGGATTTACAAAAGGTTTATCAGTCAACTCAGCGCTATGCAAGATTCCTTTAAACCCGCCAATGCTTTCAAGCGGTAATACCAAGCTTGTATGAGCCAAGCGTGGATGCGCAGGATCCGCGATACGCTCAATCTTTTCACCATCCACATACACTTCAGTTGATTGTGGTTTGGTTACGATGGAGATTTGATAACGTTTGTTCTTTTCAAGTTTCTTCTTGAACTGGATATGGAACTGTTCAAATTGATAAGCAAGGTAGCCATCTTTATCAGCTAGATAGATACGGTTGTTCCCACTTGTTGAGAAGGTTTGTTCACCGTCACCAGTGACAGTCACATCAAACTTCAAGACGTGACTTGGACCAACATCACCAGCCAAGCCTTCGATACTGCTGTCTTTCTCAAAAGCCAATCCTTGCTCGCTTGTCTTCACCTTCTTGCTTGCATAGTCCTTCACTGTTTCAGGATTGATGGTAAACAAATCACTTTGATCAATCTCTTTTTCAGGATTTGACTGTGGCGCATAAGGGCTAGTTGGTAGGGTACGTTCTGCAAAGGTCGCAGCCGCACGGTCAGATCCCCAAGTCCGTTCTGCAGTGGTTTGCATGCTCTTGAAGAAGCGTTTAAAGATATCATAAGAGGTCAAACCTGTCTCATGAAGGTCGATATTATCGTTCCAAACCGCATGACCTCCTCCGATAATACTTGGATGAGATGATTCTAGAAGCGGACCTCCACCTGTTCGGAAGTCGTTTGGTGTCCAGCTATTATATTGACGCTCATAGTTAGCATAGTCCCCGTAGGCTGCTTGACTATTGCTTCCACTTGGTACACTATATGTAGGAACATCCGTGATGTTAATAATCTTAGCTCCCTGAGCAATGGCTTCATTTGGTCGTTGCCAGCCAATGCTCCAGATATCAACTTCTACACCATTCCAATCAACCGCTGTTTTACCTCGTTTCGCACTGAGTGATCCCCAGATACGAGGGGTGTAGCCTTTTCCTTTAATGTATTTGATAAGGTCATTGACATAGCGACGATAGCTTTCGCGGCTGCCATAGTATTCATCCGTTCCGATATGAACAGTGGACACGCCATGAAGCGGTGCATCTGGTCCATCTAGGAGTTTGTCATAGACGGATTTGACAAATTTAAGAGTTTCATCATACTTAGTATCCAAGTCTAGCATGGCAACTCGTTCGACATTGTGCTTGCCTGCATAATCGCTCAGACTACCTTGATACATGAGGTCTGGACGAACTTTGACAAAGGACAGGGCATGACCTGGTGTATCAATTTCTGGTACTAGGTTGATATGCAAGGCCTTGGCAAGTTTAATCAGGTTTTGCATTTCTTCCTTAGTATAATGCTCATCTGATGTTAATTTTTGACCATCCTTACCAACAATATCTGTCTCCAAACGGAAACCAGTCTTAGCATGTTCTAGAACATACTTGAGTTGTTCTTCTGGTGTTAAATTCTTACCTGCCAAGTGTTCCTTGAGGAAGATATAGTTATCATTAAGGTGCAACTGCAAGTCGTTCATCTTGTAGTAGGCCATGTTGAGCATGATGTCTACAAGGGTGTCATAAGGGATAAATTTACGACCTGTATCTAGCATAAAGCCACGGTGGCTGAAACTTGGGAAATCACGAATTTCCCCATTTTGTAGGTCTGTTTCTCCCATTTGAAGAAGAGTACGAGTTGCGTAAAAGGCTCCTGTGTTCGTTGCAGCTTCGATGGTAATCACACCATTTTGGATAGTGATGCCATAGCCTTCCTTACCATAACCTTTGTTTTCAACCTTTTTAAACTCGATTCGTTTTTGAGCCTGCTTGTCACCTGTTGCAAGTTCCAATCCACGGCTTGCAAGGTCTGACTGGTAGAAGGTTGCAGCCTGATCAAAGCCTGAATCACCCGTCGCAAGAACTGTATCTGAAGTGATAGAAGATTGGCCTTCTTTCCCATACCATTGTTGAACAGCTGGTGCTACTTTTGGTTTCACACCCACACCCTCGTCCTGATGTAGACCCTTGATGACTACTTCAAATTCCTTAGTGAATGTATGGCTGTCTTTGATTTGTTGCACCATGACCTTGACGCGTTGATCTGTCAAAGGTTTATAGATGTGATTTTGAAGGTCAATTACACCTTGTTTGTTACTGCCGATTAGACTAACCTGACCTGGTAAACTTGGTAGGACAAGAGACTTTCCATCTTCAGCCACATCCAACTGGTCTACTTGGCGGATATCCGTTACCTTACTATGGTCCGGAACGTTAGAATAAGCTCGAATTTCTTGGATTCCAACGTTTCTCCAGCCCATGGTTCCCGCTTGGTAATCAGTGACCTCAAGTTTGAGGTACTTCGCTTTGATACTTTCAGCTAGGTCTACTTTCTCGTCTAAAACTGGATCTCCAGTCTTGGTATGCGCTAGTTTCCATTGTTTTTCTCCATTAGCGCCCACGTCTTCTTGACCTGCGTAGTAGAGACTCCAAGATTTGATATTTGGGTCATTTTGCCCATTTCGAAGACGACGATCCCAGTCAATTTCAACATGTTTGATAAGAGTTGTTTTAGGAAGAGTTAGTTCAAAAGTTGGTTTTGGTACATCTTTGTCTGTTGCCCATCTAGTACTATCATCACCATCAACTGCTTTATCTGCCGTAAAGGGAGTTCCAGACTCATGGTTGTTTGCTGAAGCAGTCGCTCCTTCAAGATGGTTTACATCTTCTCTATCTTCGATTTGCTTTTCAGCTGGTTTTGTTTCGGGCGTAGCAGTTTCAGCTGGTTTATTGTCAGGTTTTGCTATCTCTGCTGGCTTTGGAACTACAGGAGTCGTTTCTGGTGTCGCTTCTCCTGTTCCTTCAGGTTTTGTTCCTTCCGCAGCCTCCTTAGTTCCCTCTTGATTCCCTTCTGTCTCTGCCTTTTCAAGCGCAGCTGCCAAATCATCTGGTAACTTATCCATGGGCTGAACCTGGGTGATGCTTCCCTCTGTTTCTGAAGGTGCTGCTGTTTCTGCTGCCTGAACCATATTGGCTCCAAAGATACTAGCACCAATCATGACTGAGGCTGCACCAACTGCAAATTTGCGGATACTATAATGACAGCGTTTCTCAAAAAAGTGTTTGTCCATATTTCTCCTATTTCCTTTCATCCGCTTACACTAGTAAGCGTTATCATTTCTCCTTTTAAAAAGGAGAGAACCAAGAGGTCCTCTCCAGGTGTTTGATTCATTTTCCGACTCTGACTCCCATAGAAGTCCAAGTCACTTATCCAAACAATGTAGTTGTGGAATAAATAAATATTTATTCTTTTTTACTTTTAATAGCAAAGAGGGCGGCTGACAACGCTAGGCTGATTCCTGCTAGGAAGAGGGCTGTATCAGACTGGTCTTCTCCTGTTTCTGGGAGTGTCTTCTTGCTTTCTTCATTTTTCAGAGTATCTTTGATTTCTGATGTCTTTGTATCAGCTAGTGGAACTGGTGTCAACTTATACTCTGGTTTCTCAACAGTTGGTGCTGGTTCATCACCTGCTGTACCTAGTGGACCTGTGTACTCTGGTTTTTCATGTACGGCTGGCTCAACTCCATTCACACCACCAGTGTATTCTGGAACCTCATTTACCAAGGCTTCAACCGCATTAACTCCACCCTTGAACTCAGGTAGGGCATGAACAGCCGCTTCTGCCGCATTAACACCGCCTTTGAACTCTGGTACTTCATGTACAGCCACTTCTGCCGCATTGACACCGCCTTTGAACTCTGGTACTTCATGTGCAGCCGCTTCTGCCGCATTGACTCCTCCCTTAAATTCAGGAACTTCAAGAACTGGAGGTTGCTCTTCACCCTTGCTGCTTGTAGGAGCGTCTGGTTTAGCAGCCTTATCTTGTAATTGATTGAGATAGTCTGCGAAGTACTCGACCATTCTTTCAGTCAAGAGATGGTTATCCGTCGCATATTTCATGCTCGCCTGAACTCCAGCCACTTCCTCTTGATTTTCTTTGTCTGTCAATTTCTGCGCCTTAGCTAAAGCTGCTTCATAGCCTGACAAGTCAAGAGGTTTTTCTGCTACCTGTGGACGATTAAAGATAAGTTCTGCTGCAGATTGGTATTCATCTCCACCATCTCCGTATGTCTTGGTACCAGTAAGGACAATCTTCTTAGCCTTGATTGTCTTACCAAAGTTAATATCTTTCGGCTTATTATTATCAGGCCAATCAGTTGCAGTGAAGGTGTGCTCCTTGCCAGACTCATCTGTTACAACCAGTTTCACATCTCTCAAGTTACCGTTTGAACCTGAACCACGTGGAACATAGCGAAGTCCTGTGATTTCAGTCGGTTCTTTCAAGACCATGGTTGCAGGCTTGCCTACATCTCCACCATTCCAAGATGTATGCCATAGGCTAGATACATTGCCATCAAAGGCATTCTCTAGACCTTCACCTGGTTGGGCAGGAGCATCCAAACTTTCAAAGTCTTCTGCTACCAAGGCTGTTTTCTTTTGAACCAGAGCATTCTTCAAGGCTTCAATCTTGGCAATCTCTGCACGCGCTTCTTCAACACTGATATCATCATCGGCCTGACTGAGGTTAAAGACCGCCTCTTTCAAAGCATCCATAGACTCTTTGGTGTAATTGGTCATGGCTACAGTTGGCAAGTAGTTCTTCAGAGCATTTTCTGTCAACATCTTACCTGTCAGGGTAATTTCTTCGATTTGAAGATTATCCATCATGAAGTCGTTATAACCACGGAAGTTGGCATTTCCACCAGAATCACCACGAGTATTGCTTGCGTTACCTGTTGAGTAGATACCTACCCAAGTATCGCCTGTTTCTGCACCTGTCACGAGGAAGGTTGCCTTCTTGGCTTTCTTAGAATCCGTCCAAGTATTTGGCAACTCATGCATTTCCAAGTTGCTTGCTTGACTACCACGACGACCTGACTGGAATTCTCCCTTACCGACTACAAAGGCATAGGTATTGTCAGAACCTGCTTCGTATTCAAAGGTTACACGATAGGTCTTACCTGCTTCAAAGCGGAAGTTTTGTGGGATAGTTTGGTAAACCAAGTTACGACGGCTAACCAGTCCATTTGTCTTCAATGACCAATTTCCATCGATAACATCATCGACTTTCTTACCATTCCAACCACGCTGTGTATATGGATCGTGTTTTTCAGACAAGTGAGTGCGATTGTCTTCGACACCTTCGACACCACCCACTACAAATGGGAAGATTCCTTGAGCTACATTTTCAAAGTCTTGTTTGAAGGTTCCTTGACCTGTATCATGCTTGTCTCCGTACATGCTTGAATTGTTTTCAAAGGTACGAATTTCATCAAAGTAAGTTGCTTCAGCACCAGCTTCACGACTCAATGTCAAAGTAACATTTGATACGTCCGATCCAGTTGTAAAGAAGGCGTACATATTTTGGAAGTAACTTGTATCATCAACTGTAGCATTGTCACGACGATTGTTATGAGCATAAGCTTTGATATAGTTGAGAGCGAGTGACTTATTAGTATAAGTAGTCACTTCTTTTTCACCAGTATTCACTGTGATACTTGCCTTAGCGTTACTACGGTTATCGACACCTACATAAACAGCATACTTGGTATTTGGTTTCAAGCCAGTCAGTTTCTGAGTAAGGCTGACCTTGCTCTTGTTTCCTTGGATACGAAGCATTTCATTTGCGCCCTGTGATTTGACAATTTCTGCCTTAGAAGCATCACCAGAAATAGTCCAGTGTTTCAAGGTTCCACTGTTAAATCCTTGGTCATAGATGTGCATGCCTTCGCTCCATGACATTTCAGGATTGGTTTGTTTTGAACGATAGAGAACGTATGGTTGATTTGCTAGAAGATCTAGAGTAATCTTGCCGTCTTTTACAGTTAGTTCTTGCTCTTCTGTCTTACCTTGGTCAGTTAGCTTGTAAAGGTAAACCTTGCTATTTTCCCAATCGCTCGGAAGTGTCCAAGTTGTTGCACCGGCTTGCGTATTGAAGTAGTACATTTTTTCCTTATCAGCAGGAAGTTTCTTACCATTCGCATCCCAGTTCCAAGGAGTCAAGTAAGCTGAACCATCTTGGATAACACGTCCGTTGAGAGTTACTGTACGTTCGCGATATTGCGGACTATTGACATCGTTTGACTTACGAGTCACAACAACCTTGTTACCTGCTGCATCGACTAGCTCAACCTTCATTTCTGGAGTCCATTTATAGGTGCTACCATTATCGGTCATGGTAACTGGTGTACCATTTTCCCATTTGCTTACAGTGAAGTGTTGGAAATACTTGGTCATCAAGTCATGGGCAAACAAGTTGGTTACATAGCCATTGTAATCACTTCTTCCTTGCCAGCCTTCAAAGTCTTTCATGCTGTAGCCACCTAGAAGTGGATAGTCTGCTGCACCACCGTAACTTCTGTAGTCCCCTACCCAAGCATCTTTTTGGTGGTTACGGATAAAGCGGGTGATGGCACTGTTGATACCTTTATTGGTGTAGCCACCGTAGGTCAAGTCAGCAGCCCAGTGATGGAAGGTAGAGTCGTACTCACCACCATGGCCCCACTCGATTGCAAAGCGCCAGCCTTGCTTGTTGATTTCTTTTGCAAGAACGTGGGTAGCCCAGGCACCGTTATCACCTGATTGACCATTACCCCAAACGTCCACATAGATAAAGTCGAGACCTTCGCCAAGTTTTTTCTTCAAATCTTCCCAACGTGCCAAACGACCATGAGCTAGGTCATAGGCGGCATCAATGTTGATACCTTGGTCTAGCCAGTTCCAGCCATAGCTGTAGCTACCATCTGGATTCTTACGGAGAATTTTTTCATTAAAGTATTTAGACTCAGGATAAGTTTCTGAAGCGTTAACGTGGATACCTAGATGAGCTCCATATTTCTTCGCTTTCGCAATCAAGGTCTTGAAGTCTTCAACACCACCAATACGTTTACCAATATCAGCATAGTTCAAGTGACCAGAGTCATGGCCTTCGCTACCATATCCTTTAAGGAGAACACCCTGCCCAAGACCATCTGTATGGAGATTGATCTTCTTGATACCATCCAGGGTCATAAGGAATGGGTTTTGTGCTTGAGAACCAAAGTTCATCGCGATACGATAAGCTGTGATATCCTTGACTTTTTCCCAACCTTGAGGGTTGTTCATGATGCTACGATAAGCAATAGCTCCATCCTGCCAGTCTACTTTATTATCCGCATTAGCATCTTCAGTGATAACAACTTTAGCACTCGGAAGTTCTTTAGTGTACTCTGGGAAAACAATGCCCTTATAAGCTTTTTCCCATTGCCATTCAGAGCTATGAATTCCGACATAGTTGGCATTTCCAACTGTTTCTTTATAGGCTGTCAAACGAGTCCAGTCATTCGAACCACCACCGTAGCTGTTTTGAGAATTGCTCCAAACACCTGCAGCAAGCTTATCTGTAGAAACAAATCCATACATGTAACCCTTAGCCAAATCCTTCATTGGATTGGTTACATCGATATGATCATCTCCGCTGACATGGGTATTGTTTGACATGGTTGCCCCATCAAACTTAGCACCAGCTTGATCACTAGAAACAGAGACTAGAGCATTGCCAAGGAAACTAATAGTAGAGAGCAATTTTCTTTCATCATCAATCTTCTGACCTGGAGTAACTTGATTGTGGTTGACAATCTTAGTCACATCAAAGTGCAACTGATTATCTACAACTTGCAAGCGTACTGTCATTTCCGCATTAATTAAGTGAGCATCATCGCGAAGCTTCATCAAGTACTCTGCTGTTGTCTCATTGATTTTCTTATAAGTGACTTCAGGGGTGATTCTGTGGTTATTGATAAAGACTTGATTGAACTGTTGAACTTGCCCTGGCAAAGTATGCCCATTCAAAGTGTATTCTTTCACACGAGGAAAGGCTTGGTCAATCACTGCCTTGAGGACCTTAGATTGGATAGTATCATAAGTCACTTTACTATCATCTACTTCAGGACCTGTCTCCTTCTCCACAGGAGTATCATCCGCTTTTACGCCTTCTTGATTGTCTGTTTTAACGCTGACAACCGTGCGGTCATTGCCATAAGTTCCAGCTTTTAGAAGAATCTTCTTCTCATTTTTAAGATTATCATTGACCGCCCCTGGCAAGGTCACTGTATCAAAGAGATTGACATCGTTATTGCTAGCATTGAGCTGGCCATCTGACTTAAGAGTGATAGAAAGACGGTTTATAGAACCTGTTTCTGGCGCCGCTACACGGTTGCCTTTATACCAAGTGCTATTTCCTGGGGTTTTGTATTCCCAGAACCAACCACCTGAGTCGTATCCTACAAAAACATTGTTATTGGTATCTTTAAATTTCAAGAAGACACCAAAGCGTGATTTGCCTTTTTCAGAATCTTCTTTGAAGGTTAGATCAACAGTCGCATTTCCATTCGCGTCAACTGTCAATCCTTGTTTTTCAAACAAGGCTGGTTTGCCTGCATTGTCATTTTGGGCTGTTGAAGACAGTTGATTGTAACGAACACCCTTTTCTTCGCGAATAGTGACGGTTCCTTGTTGCTCTTTATTAGCTACTGTTTGCCATTCAGGAGTCACTGTCTTAGGTGTTTCAGGTTTAGCAGCTGCAGGTTTATCCTCTTTTGGTTTTTCTTCAGCCGGTTTTTCTTTCTCTTCCAAGTCTGCTGGTTTAACACTTGAAATTCCCTGCATGTGGTCTTGGATCCATTTTAGTTGAGCTGGTGAGAAGAGAATGCCTCCGCTACGTTTTCCAACTACACCATTTTGGTGAACACCGACGAGTTTTCCTTCTGTATCAAAGATACCACCGCCGCTAGCACCAGGTTTTCCTCCTTGGTAACCGATTCCTTGAACACCTTCACCGTATGGTTCTGCAAAATCAACTGTAGTATTGACAATCGGTTTCAATTTCCCTTCTGGATAGCCAAAGACATGGAGTTTATCTCCGATTTTCTTAACAACTGGCTTTTTAGTCACTTCTACTGGAGTGTTTTCAAGAACCGTACGCAATCTCACAAGCGCCAAATCATTCTTGAAGCCTTTTAGATAACCTCCACGATCCCAGTGGATGACGTCTTTCTTGCCAAACTTAACATCTGGCATACCTGGGTAGGAAATGCTATAAATATCTCCATCCCCTTGATCATTGTCAACAACCTTGCGGATATTTCCATCTTGGCTGTCCTTGATAAAGTTATGGGAAACAGTCAAAACAAGGTCTTTCCCAATAACAATACCGCTACCCTCGCCAGATGGTGTCTTGATTTTAACAGTTGCTCCGTAGTTTAATTCCCCGTTAGTCGTTTTAGCTACATCTTCTGGAACAAGTTTCCCAGTATCTTGAGCCAATTGATCCTTGTCAACTTCGCGTCCATTATCTTCAGCTTTCTCCAACTTATCTTCTAGTTCTTTTGGAAGATTGCTTGGTTTATCTGCTTTTTCTTTTTCAAGAGCTAACAATTCCTCTTCAGTCTTAGGTCCGTCAGTTATTTCATCAGAACCAGGATTCTGAGCAGCAGCTTTCTGATCAAAATCTTGCCCCTCATCACTAGCCCTCTTGTCCAAATCAGCCAGTTCGCTCGGTAAATTATTTGTTGAGCCAACAGTTGCTTGATCAGCCAATACTGGGGCAGCAGCAAAGAAAGTTGCTCCAATCATAACCGAAGCTACTCCAAGTGTAAACTTACGAATACTGAACTTACAGCGTTTTTCAAAAAATCGTTTATCCATTAACTCCTAAATCCTTTCGTTTTCACGTAAGCGTTTACATTTTTCTATTTAAAAAATACTCCTTCCTCCGAAAGTGCAATGCTTAAGTGCAATAAATAAAAAATAATTGTACTTTTAATATAACAAATAATACAAAAGAAAGCAATAGGAAAAACCTAAAAATGAAGAATTTTTTCTCTATTCTGAAAAATTCTATTTCTCATCGTGCCGAGTCTTATAGCAAAGATAAAAAAGGACCTAACCATCATCTCAATGGCTAAATCCTTTAATTTTTGAAAAGTTATTTCACATGGTTTGCGAGATCTTCTTGAGCCTTTTTATTTGACTCTTCTTTTTCTTTCAACCATTTTTCTTGAGCTTTTTGATACTCATCAACTGTCACAGCTTTATCCTGAACTTCTAGATATTTGTACAAGAGGGCTTCGCTCGTACCCTTGTTACCAGAGTATGCAAACGGAAGTGTAAATGGTACCATCTTAGACAACATTGGACGACCAGTTTTAGAAGTTGTTGGGATGATTAAGGCACTGTCGGTCAACCATGCTTGGGCAGCAGCATATTTCTCATAACGTTTTGAAACGTCACTCACTTCTTCCCCGGCTTCTACAACCATTTTTTCGTAGTCTTCCAAACCAACTTGCTTCGCTGCAGCGTTGTTTGTTCCAGAGTCAAATCCTAGGTAAGTCTTTGTATTTTCTCCGACAGATGGCTTGATGATATCAAGGTAAGTAGATGGGTCTGCAAAGTCTGGAGACCATCCAACGTTATCTGAGATATCCCAATCTTCGCCAGCAGCTGTTTTCGCAAAGTAAGTAATGTTCAAGACATCATCTTTTTGAAGTTGTTGAATATCGACAACGACGTTCTCTGACCCTAGAGTAGCTTCAAGCGATTGTTTGAAGGATTGAACACGTTGAACTTTTGTTGTATTGGTTTGGTCTACAGGCATATCCAAGTGGATTGGGAATTTCACACCTTCTGCTTGAAGAGCTGTTTTGGCTTTTGCAAATTCTGCTTTGGCCTTATCTGGATTGTAGAGTCCATCCTGAGCATCAGCTAAGTTCACATCCTTCCACTCGTCACCGTATGTCACCAATTTTTCTTTTACTAACTCACCAAAGTTTTTTCCATCTGCCTGTACAAATGTAGGAGGAACAAACAAGTTACGAAGCAGTTTAGTCGCACCACTTGCACCGTTTACTTGAGAGGCATAGGCGGTTCTATCAAAACCAAAGGAAAGAGCTTGACGGAAATCTTTGTTTAGAAGAGCTTTCTTGGTTGATGTTTTTTCTTCATCCGTTGTCTTAGAAGTATACTTATAAGACTGGCGATCAATATTAGTACCTACTAAATAAGTAGTAGAATCTTGTTGTGTGTAAACAATATTGTCTTTAAATGCTTTTTCAGTCTCTGGGTAGCTAGCGCTTGTTGGGAAGAGACGCGCCATTGTAAAGCTGCCATCTTTGAAAGCTTCGGTTGGTTTGTTGGTATCTTGACCATCCCAGAATGATAATTTAACCTTATTGATATGGACATTGTCCTTATCCCAGTAGTTTGGATTTTTTTCAAACTCAACAGAAGATTTAGCTACGATAGATTTGAGCAAGAATGGTCCATTGTATAGGATGCTACTTGGATCTGTTCCTTTAGCGAAATCATCCCCTTTAGAGTTTAAGAACTCTTCATTTACTGGAGCCAAAACTCCCATCGTTGTCTTAGAATTCCAGAAGCTTTCTGGCTTGTTCAAAGTGTACTGAATTGTTTGATCATCAAGAGCCTTAATACCAACTTGTGAGAAATCTTTAATTTCACCTTTCACATAAGCGTCCAAGCCTTTGATTGATTCCTGAACAAGATAAAGACCATCAGATTTTTTATCAGCAGCATATTTAAGCCCTGTTACAAAGTCTTGAGCTTTGACTTCTGCGTATTCCTCACCTTCAGAGGTATACCATTTTGCATCCTTACGAAGCGTATATGTGTAAGTCAAGCCGTCCTTAGATACAGACCAATCCTCAGCCATAGATGGCACAAAGTTACCATAGCGGTCATTTTCAAGCAATCCATCAATCACATTACTAGTAATGTCAGCAGTTGCTGCCTTACCAGTTGTCAAATAGTTGAGGTTGTCAGGGTCTGTTTCATAGATATATGAGAATGTCTTCTCTCCTTTAGCGCTCGATCCTGATCCAGAGCAAGCAGCTAGAGTCGCAGCTGCCAACAAGGTTACACCCGCAAGGGCAAATAGTTTTGAACTTTTCATTTATTTCTCCTTTAAAACTTTCTCTCCATTATAGACTCTTTTTAGAGAGATGTCAACAGAATTTTCTGAATTCTTACTTAATTTGGTAAATTCTGAAAAAACAAAAAGAAGAAGACAGTGATTGTCCTCTCCAGATGTTCGTTGACAAAGAGCCACATTATAAATCTAAAATAATTTATTTTAATTTAATCCCCAATTGTCTTTCATATTTTAAACTAGATTTTTTTAAAAGGAGATTTAGATAGTCAAGACATTAATAATTATGGAAACAAATTTATTATTTGATCTCAAAATATTTTTGTAAAAAATCTAATCTGCTAAATCTTCTTTAATTTTAGTTGTTGATATTTCTTTAGTTCTTGGTAAATAAACTACTTCCACTCCTTCTTCTTTTAAATAATCAAATTTTCCTTTCCAATCATCCCCCATAACAAATGTATCAATGTGATATTCTTTAATATCTGTTTTTTTCTGTTCCCAGCTTGTTTCAGGAATCACCAGATCAACATATCTTATTGCTTCAACCAAATTTTTTCTATGTTCAAAATTAAAGTAACAAACTTTATTTTTTTCTTTCAAATTGAACTCATCACTTGAAACTACAACAATGAGATAATCTCCTAATTGCTTTGCTCTCTTTAGCAAATTGATATGTCCATAATGAAGCAAATCAAAGGTTCCATAAGTAATTACTCTTTTCATTGATATTTCCTTTCAATTTTTTTATTAATCCTAAATTACATAAAAACAATTATTCATTATTAATACTGGTTTGATATCCACTATATTCTTAATTTGATTCTAAATTTTCAATATCAACTTTTTAGCGATGTAATTATTTTATTTCTCTTTGTAAACAAAAGAAATAAAACAATTGCAATAATTGCATATCTTATAATGGCTAAGTTATAAATAACAAGTATCAAAAATAGTATTATTAATAATATTAAAGATATTATTAAAATCATCTTCATATTATAAAGTTCCTCATGAATCTCCTCTTTTTTTAATAAAAATCTATATAAGAAAAAATGAGAAAACGCTAACAATATATAGCATAATAATGTAGTGTAAGCTGCAGCTTGATACCCAAATATATTAATAAAAATATAATTTAAAATAATATTTGAAAGAGCCGCACCTGTGGAAACTAACGAAATCAGCTTATTCATCTTATAATAGAAACTGATATTACTAAACATAGAATATACAAAAAGGAAATAAACCGAGATGGCAATTGGAGGTACTAGCCAAATTGATTCCTTATATTTATTGCCGCCTAAAATAACAATTAGTTCTGGTGCAAATAGAATTGAGAGAGCTGTGATCCCCCCAACTACTACAAAAAGCCATTTGGTGTTCCCATGTATCCCACAATAATCCTTTTTTTTCAAAGCTTGAAATGTATACGGCATTATTGATTGATTAATTGCATTAGTAAACAAAAACATAATCATTGATACAGAATAAGCTAGACTATATATAGCTAATTTCTCCTTACCATCAAACATGTTAATCATCAAACGGTCAGACTGATTCAAAATATAGTGCGATAAGAAATGCGGTATCAAAGGTAATGAATAACTCAAACCATATTTAATATATTTTTTTTCTATCTTAAGTTGCCTTCTCTCTGAAAAAAACAAGAGATAAAAACAATATAAACCAAAGATAATTCGGATAATAGAATCTAATACAATTTTAATGAATAAATCATTCTTAATCGCTAATAAGATAGTTGTACTAATAGCTACAATAAAAAAACTTGAAGAAGTTGAAATTAGAACTGCTTTTCTATATTTGAATTCAAATCTCTGACGTGCCAAATAAAATTCTATACTAATATTAAATAAAATATCACTGAATAAAAATATCATGAAACTGGGAGTTAATCCAGTACTATCTCTAACCAGTATATTAAAAGTAAAATATAAAAAAGCAACAATTATAGTAATAATCTTAGACAAAAACAACAAAGAAAATGTAAAATTATCTTTATCATTCTCAAATTCTACTAATCCCTTATTATAAGCTGTTTGAGAAAGATTCAAGGTCGCAAAAATAGCAAATAGTACAAACCATGATTGGTAAAGCATCAATGTACCGTAATCATTAACATTAAGTATTCTGGTTAAAATCGGAGTTGAAAGAAATACAAAACCCTTTTGAATAAAATTTGCAACAGTATACCAGAGTGCTGCTTTCATCCCGACAGACATTTCTTCGTAATGGCTTTTATAATTCCATAATTTGTGCCAATCTTTCACACGATTCTCCATCCTGTTTTTCAAATATTTTATTAAATAATTCCTTGCGTTTTTCTTTATTTTTATCAATTTCTAGATAAATGTTATCAATAAAGTGCAGCAAGTTGTTAAAAGACAGTATCTTATCACCTGCTATGTAATCATCTACATTATCAACTGAAAGCCCCAACTTATAATCATTTAGATCCGAAAAAACATACCCTATTGGTTTATCAAGGTGTAAATAATCATACGAGATTGCAGAATAGTCACTGAGTAAAGCATCTGAATTCATCAGTAATTGATACAGATTTGTATTTTTACGATTCAAATCTTGATTTGTCAGAAACTTAATATGACTAAATTGTTTCAACTCCAAATCTGAAATATCTTGCATTGGATGTAACTTTACAATCAGGACAATATCCCGTTGGCTTAGATATGTGTTTAGGTTTGCAAGTTCATCTAGTGTTTCAAGTAACGGAATACCTAAAGGATAGCTAGCTGTACTATCATTTCTATTATAGCCACCACCCTTTCTAAAAGTTGGTGCCCAGATAATTTTTTTATCATAATCAGATAAAAATACTAGAGGTTCTGGTTTTGAATAAAAGATATCATGACACGGAAAACCAGTGTGAAGACATTGCTCTTTAGATGTTAATCCAAACTGCTTAACTATAATATTATCTACATTGCCCGAGGGAGATAGAACAAAATCAACATAATTCGGAACTGTTATTTTACCTATTGTATTTTTTAAAGGAAAGCATCCATGTGTTAAATAAAAGTATTTTTGATCTTTTCTATATTTACGAAGTATATCATTATCGAAAAGAAAAAATTTACTTAATGATAACAAATATGCCTTTCTCAAACTAGGTTTTTTCAAATAAAAATAATCTACATTCTCAGGAAGAGTACGTACTAGTCGATTTTTTAATAATAAAATAATTTTATATTTCTTATTATAATTATTTCTTATCAAATAATCATAAAAAGCTCCTCCATTATTATCAAAGTCTGTGTGACATTCAATGACAATAATATTTTGTAACTTTTTAAACTTAGTAAATCTAACAACAATTGAATCTAAAATCTTTTGAATTTTATATTGATAGAGGACATTTAATGCATATCGAAATCCATTTCTTTTAAAGTATCTTATAATATTCATATATAGCTCCTAATAAAATTGTTCTAGTCTCTTTAATTCTTCATAATGCTCCATATTCCTAAATTTAAATACTCTTGCTGGATGACCACCTGCGATTGCTCCTGGAGGTATTTTCCCTACAACTGTACTCCCTGCTTGAATAACTGCTCCTTCTCCGATATGAGATCCGCCGAGGATAATAACATTATTCCCAATCCACACATTATCATCAATAATTACGTCTTTATGTATGTACTTGTTGTCGTATGGTATCTTAGTTCCTGTATCATAGTCATGAAATGACGTTATAATTTGGCAATTCATACCAGAATGGAAATTTCTTCCTATCGAAATTCTACCTTCTCCAAACATTGACATGCCATTAAAAGAAACATTCTCAGAAAGATAGGTATTCGAAGTAACAAATGTTTTTCCACCCGTGTACACTCTTCCTTTAGCAACTGCAGCTTTTCTTCTAACCCGATAACTATAGAAAATTTGATTAAATCTTCTAATTAAACTATTTAGCATTCTCCCACCTGCTCTAACCTTTCATATAATATTTGAAAAATCAATATAATAAAGTAATACGGGTAATAGGTTACACTTTCAATAAACATTACTATAAACAAACAAAAGTACGAAAATAAAAACAGTGAAGCTACTCTAAAATTTCTAATCTTCCTTGTTAAAAATATCATATAAAAAATCATAATAAAGAAAGAGACGATACCAATTACTCCACTATCTATTGCTAATTGCATAAACTGATTATGAGCATAGTTGATCCCCTTAGCACCAGAATCTTGCCACGGAAGATTGAAATGAAGGCTAAAAACTCCATAACCATATATTTTTGAATCTAAAAATTTTTGATAAGCAATACGCCAAATTTGATAGCGGCCATTAAAAGTAAAATCAAAATATTGTAAATATCTTATCAAATAACCTTGAATATCAATGAAAAGAAGCAGAATAGTTATAATAAATGTCAAGAAAGAAATCAGAATCCCTCTCTTCCAAAATACTCTCTTTATGTTAAATGATAATGCGTAAATAATCATGAAGATTGCTATAACCTTTGATAAAAAAACATCAGCATATAGACAATTGAGCACAGTCAAAATTTGTAATAGTAAGGCTATCTTGCGATTTCTATTTCCTATCATTAAGTAATAGGAAGAAATGAAAAAAGCTATAATTCCAAATTGTGATATCACTTGGACATGCCCCAAAAAGGTTATATGATAAATATTGGTAAAATTCATCATAAGATCCAAAGTATTTATAAAGAATAAAAGAGTTAAACAGTATAAAAATATATCACTAATTTTTATAATCAATACTCTATCTTGAATCTCATTAAAAAATAAATATATACAGATCGGATAAAAGACTGATTGTAAACCCGAATCTATTGTGCCTGTTAAAAACAATGTAATAACTATAGAAACAATATAATACTGCAATATAAAAAAAGTATATGCCGCTAGGTGTAGTCTCTGATATAATATTTTTATAAAAATATATATCATACTGACTGCGATGGTGAAATATAAACAAAATTTATAAATCAGAGTAAAAAAATCTGCAGATGGAGAATAAGTTAATGTAATGCCTCTAGGATATAAAATTGTAAAGATATAAAGTGCACAAAATTGTAAAAAAAATACTTTAGAAAGTGATATTTTCATTATCTTTTCCTTTCTAGAATTTTCTTTAATTGTAGAATCTTATCCCTACCAATATATCTAATAATCTTATTTTTTATTCTAACTCTCACAGGAGTCCAAGAGGCACTGTAATGATGAATTGAATATGTTTTCTCCGATAATAAATTTTTAGCATTGGCTCCAACATATATAGGATCAAAATACTCAGCAGGATAGATAGTAAAATACTCCGTTTGAACAATGTTAGAAGAAGGCTGATAGCCAAAATCAGTAAAGACAAACGAATTAAGTATGGGACATGCCAACTCATTCTTTTTACACGGATCAAAATCCGTATTATCATACAGTCTTAATAATTCTTTTAATATCTTCGTCCTCTTTTCCGAACCAAAACCTAGACCAGTAGCTACTAATCCATTTACCTGGTGAGCACCAAAAAAAGCTACATGGTCAAGCAATTCATCAAGATTTCTAATCAATTCAACATCTGTATCCAAATAGATACCACCATTTTCATATATGATTCTTAACCGTGCATAGTCGCTAACAAATGCCCAAGCTTTGTTTTCATATGCAGCCTGAACAAAATTGTTTTGATCACTAATAATGAAATTGCTTTCATCCCATCTAATAATCTCATAGTCCGGACAAAATTTTCTCCAGCTATCAATACATTTTTTAACATCAGTAGGTAATGGACCTCCACCAAACCAGCAATAATGTATTTTTTTTGGAATCATTAGTTTTTCCTTTCCCTGACTATTTAGTAATTATCTATAATGATATGAACTCTCTTACAATAAAACAAATTCTCACTAGTACGTATTTATCACTAAATTTATTAAATCAATTCGACAATTCTTATTGAACATATAATATAATACTTACTAAGTTAGATTTTATCATTTTTCTCTCTTTTTTGATTCACTAAAATATTCAAACAGCATTGTCGCTGATACCTATATCTTAGTATATTAACACACTTATTTGCATTCTATCCCAAATTACTTCTCTAATGCTATATTCCTCGCTGGAACTCCTACTAAAATTGAACCAGGTGGAAAGCTTTTTGTTACAACAGCATTAGCTCCTACCTTTGAACCCTCACCAATCGTTATCCCTCCTATAATTTTAGCGCCTGCTCCAATATCAACACCTGCTTCGATAATAGGAGATTTTCCCACGTCCCTTTCCATCCCTTTATTACCAATGGTAACCTGCTGTCTTATCACAACATTATTCCCTAAAGTTACATCGCCATTAACTATTATCCCATATGGATGAAACAATATTATATCATCACTAATATTTTGTGATGCTGGTAATTCTGTATTGAAAATACCAATTACAAATATAGCATTTAAAATTTGATACATTTTATAATTTAACTTATGATAAAAAGTTGACCGTCCTACATGTCTTTTACCATATTTAAAAATTGTAATTATTAGTTGAGCTTTCCTATCATTTTTCATTTTCTTGTCCTATCTTTTATAGCCATTATCAATTTATTGTATAAAGTATCTAATTTAACTGATTCTAGTTCAATATCATAACCAGCTTCTCTCGCAAGTCTTTGATTCTCAATTGATTGTCTCAATCTATCTTCTGGACAGAAATCTCTTATCGCTTTTCCCCAATAAAGAGGGGTCCCAATTGGTAAAGAAGTCACTTGTTTAGTGTAGATACACTCCTTTGTTATAGTATCAGATAAGATACATTGTATTCCATTTATTTGCCATTCTACTGACACCAGAGGGAGACCTTCGTACAAGCTTGGGAGAAGCATTATATCCATAGCAGACACAAATGATTTCATATCATTAAGATGACCTAAAAGGAAGACCCTATCTTCTAAAGATTTTTCAGAAACCATATTCTTAATTTTTGATAAAGTTGACCCTTCACCTACTAAAAATAATTTAACATCTAGTCCTTGTATTACTAAATTTTCCATTAATAACACAAGAAATTCATGATTTTTTTGAACATTAAAGCGACCAACATGACCTAAAGCAAGAGTTGTATCTTTAAGAGATAATTTTTTTCTAAATTGTTGTCGTTTGGACTCACTAAATTGATAACGCTTTATATTTCTTGCATTATGAACAATAGTATATTCTCTATTGGTAAAAAGCCATTTCCCAGCTCCTTCACCACATGCCCACGCCTGCGTATACAACTTATGAAATACTGGCCGTAATACTTTATCTAATTTCCTATGGTCACAAGTAGTATTATGACTATGGGCAATCCTTACTGGGACCCCTGCAATTTTTGCAACAGATAGCTCGATTGACATTAAAGAACTACTACCATGAACATGAATTATATCATATTTATTAGCTCTTATTAATTTGTATAATTGACACATATAGTGAATAATCGCAGTTTTTTTCCGCTCTAGAACTACTACCTGGATACCTAAATTCTCAAATTTTGCTTTATCTTCTAACAGTGGAATATTAGTAGCTAAAACTGTCACTTCCCATTTATCTAGATCCATGCATTCTAAATAAGAATAGATAAACGTCCCTATTCCATCTGAAAATAAGCCACCTGTTGGAATATGCAAAATCTTCATTCATCTTCTCCATTATTTCTTATTAAATACGAATAGTAATCATTAAAATATAAAACTCACTATTTAATAACGATATAGTTTAAAAAGCTCTGACTGTATGACAATTATTAGTAACACAAAAAACTGGCAGTCACACATATCTTATATAAACATATTTTCAATTATATCTGACAGTTCATTAGTAAACTTACTATTATGAGAACTAACTTGCTGAACTTTTGAATATTTAATATTCTCATTAAGTTTATCAATTTCATCGATTACAACTAGATCGTATCCTTCGCCTAGTAACTTTAAGCAAAATTCCATTTGGTGATCATTCACATGCTCGCCAAATTTTTCCTGTCTTGGTACTACAATTGGTCTCTTCCCCTTGGAAATCACTCCCATAAATGTTGCAGGTCCGCCATGTGTAATGACAATATCTGCTTCATCCATATATCGATTCATCTCATCATAAGAAATCAAAGCTTTCCATTGGCAGTGCACTGGTTCATAGTCTGAAAAACCAGTCTGAATAAAAACATCATCCTGAATAAATCCCTCACCTTTTAATCTATCAACTTCTTTAATAAGTCGATTAAACTGTTGCTCATGAGTACCTACTGTCACAAAAATCATTAGAAAATCCCTCCGAGATTGATTGCTTTCGGATATACTTTTTTCATTTCCTCCCACTGAACTATGAACTTATCTGTTACTGGATATACCAATTTCCCTGTTAAAGTTGGCGCATCAATACGGTCAAAAACTTCAATATAGACTGTTTTAGCACCAAATAGTTTCCCTAGATAGAAGAAAGGAACTGCCACAGCAGCCCCTGATGAGATGATAACATCAGGGCGTTCCTTTCTCAAAATATTGAAAGCAAGAATCGTATTTTTAATAAGATTTTTCAAATTACGATTAGTAGGATAATGACAAGGATAAAATGTCTCATTTCCCAAGATACTTCTTGCATCCTCTTTATCAAAAGTAACCCAAAATCTTTCCTTATCTTTCCAGAAAGGCTTTAATAGATATAAATGAGTCAGATGACCTCCACTAGATCCAACTAAACATATTTTCATTTCCTACTTCGCCCCATCTCTCATAAATACAACCTTAACGGTCTTCAATAAAATTTCAATATCTTTCCAGATTGTCCAGCCATCAATATACTCTACGTCAAGTTTGACCACATCATCGAAATTCGTTATTTCACTTCGTCCACTAACCTGCCAGAGACCTGTGATTCCTGGTCGGAAGCTAAGACGACGTTTCTGCTCAGGTGTATATTGTTCATACTCATCCACTGTTGGAGGTCTTGTTCCTACCAAACTCATATCTCCCTTGAGAACATTATAGAACTGAGGAAGTTCGTCTAGGCTCGTTTTACGAATAAAACGTCCTACCTTCGTGATACGAGGATCATTATCTACCTTAAACATACCGCCTTCCATAGTGTTCTGTTCGAGGAGTGCTTGTTTCTTCTCTTCAGCATCTACACACATTGATCGAAACTTGTAGAAAGTGAAGTGACGCCCATTTTTACCGATACGAGTCTGAGCAAAAATTGCAGATCCTCCATCTTTTCGAATTAAGGGAATCAAAATGATGCTAATAATCCCACAAATTAGTAGGCCAAAAATAGAACCAATAATATCAATAATACGTTTTGCAATCACATGGCTTGTCTTATAAAATTTAGTTGAGAAAATAACAACACTTAGCCCTGCCATTTCACGAATTTGCTTGTCAAGAGCAAGACTGCTATCAAAAGCATTCAGATTGACCATCACATCAATTCCCATTGTCTCAAATTGTGATACAAATTCTCTGATATTGTATTGCTCCGTCGGGAGATTTATGAATACCTCGTCAACTACTTCATGAGTTGCAAAAGAAACTATTTCATCCTCTGGAATTACTGTGACATTTTCGTGTTTGAAATCCGGTTTGTCTAAAACACTAACAGCTACTAGTTTACCAAATACATCATTTGACTCGTTCAACTTATCAATCACTTTATCAATTCGAGAAGCCGCTGTAATTAGAAGAATTTTTCGGCTCCCCTTAAAATTGAGATAAAGCTGTTTTAAATATTTCTTAATCAGGAAATTTAGGAAGTAAATCAGCAAAGTATGTAAAGTCAGGAAATAAATCATGCCCCTTCTTGATAT